>NZ_ASGZ01000019.1 GCF_000495475.1 Candidatus Halobonum tyrrellensis G22
CGCGTCGCGGGCGCTCGCGTGCCGACAGACGCGCTGCTCGGCCCCGTGGGGGCGCTCCTCCGCGCGGCGGGGCTGCTCCCCCGACTCCTCCCGCTCGTCGCCGGGGCGCTCGCGGTCGGACTCCGCCGACTCCCGGGGCTGGCGGCCGAAACCGACGCGGTCGTGGGGCGGGCGCGAACCCGCCCCGGCCGCTCGCTCGCCCGCGGGGTCGCCGCCGCCCTCGTCGCGGGTCTCGCCTTCGCGCTGGCGGCGGTGTCGGGGGTGGGAACCCCGCTGGTCGGTCTCGCGCTCCCGGCCTGTGGGGCGGCCGCGCTCTGCTCGCTGGCGGCCGGGCTGGCGGCCGGCGGCGAGACGCTCGCGGCGCGGTTCGCCGTCGAGTCGGCCGGCGCCGTCCCGCTGGCCGCGGCGCTCGCGCTCCTCGCGGCGCTCCCGACCGTCGGCCCGCCAGTGGCCGTCGGACTCGCGCTCTGGGGTGCGGGCGCGCTGGTCGGAGGAACAACGCTCAAACGGCTCCATCCGGGAGGTGGGGTATGGACGTAGTCGCGGAGGTCGTCGGCGAGGACACCCACTCGCTGTCGCTCGCCGACGGCGCGACGTACGCCGACCTCTGCCGGGCGGTCGGCTACTCCCCCCACGAGGTGACCGTCCTCGTCGGGGAGACGCCCGTCCCCGAGGACCGCCCGGTCGACGCCGAGCGGGTGCGGGTGCTCCGGCTGATCAAGGGGGGGTGAGCCGGCGTGGGGAGCGACGACGGACACGTCGTCCGCGAGGCGGCGTCCGACGACGAACTCGCGGTTCGTCGGCTGCTCGACGGCGCGCTGCTCGAACGCCCCGAGGACCTCCCCGCGCGTATCGGCGCGGGCGACGTGCTGGTGAGCGTGAACCCGAGCGAGCGGGAGGCCGAGGGAACCGTGACGGGCGCGCTCGTCCTCGACGGGAGCCGCGTCGCGGCGGTTGCGGTGCGGCGGCGGCGGCGCGGCCGGGGCGTCGGGAGCGCGCTGGTCCGCGCCGCGGCGGCGCGGGTCGACGACCACCTGACCGCGGAGTTCCGCGCCGACGTGCGGCCGTTCTACGAGTCGCTCGGGTTCGAGATCCGGCGGACCGACGACGACCGGCTACGCGGACGACTCGGGTAGCCGCTTCCGCAACACGGTCGCGGAGTCGGCGTAATTCAAGGTGGAGCCTCCGGCCTCAACGAACGACCGAAGCGTAGCAAAGGGAGCGAGTAGGCCGGAGAGGAAACCGACACGGTACGACGCAATCGGCATACTCCGACCGACCGACTCCCATATCATCAAGTACCGTCGGGTACTCTCTGAAGTATGGACGTGCGTCGAACTGCCGTCGTGAAACTCGTCGTTTCCGACGAGCAACGCGACGCACTCCACCGAACCGCCGGGCAATACCTGTACTGTGCGAACCGAACCGCCGACTACTGTTGGTCCGACACCTCCTACACCGAGTGTAAGACCAACAAACGGCAGGTTCGAGATGCCCTCTACGCCGAACTTCGAGAGGAGACGGAGTTACCGGCACAACTCGTCCAAGCTGCCATCAAATGCGCCGTCGAAGCCGTCAAAGGCGTTGTCGAACGCTGGAAGAAGGGACAGCGCGTCTCTTGCCCCACGTTCACCGCCGAAACGATGGACTACGACACACGAAGCGCGACCTTCTACCGCAACAAGGTGTCGCTGGCAACTGTCGAGGGGCGTGTCGAACCGTCGTTCATCCTCCCGGCAGACAGCCCGACGCCCTACGAACGGTACGTTCTCTCCGAGAATTACGAGTTCCGCGAGAGTACGGTTCGGTACGACGCGGTGGACGACGAGTTCTACATCCATATCTCGACTCGGCGAATAGACGGCGACGACGCAGAGGTTCCGGCAGATACCGGGCACCCCGACCAAACGGTCCTCGGTATCGACCTCGGCGTCAACAGTCTCGCCGTCTCATCGACTGGCACGTTCTGGCAGGGAGACGATTACGACCACTGGTGCCGCGAGTTCGAGAAGCGACGCAGTGAAATGCAACAGCGCGGCACGCAAGCCGCGCACAACGCTCTTCTTCGCCTCGGGAAGCGCGAAGAAGCATGGCGGAAACAGTACATCCACACCGTCGCCAACGAACTCGTCACGGAAGCCGTCGAACACGACTGTGACGTTATCGCGTTCGAGGACTTGACCGATATACGCGAGCGCCTTCCGCAGGCGAAGTGGCACCACGTCTGGGCGTTCCGATGCCTCTACGAATACGTCTCCTACAAGGCCCCTGAACAAGGAGTTTCCGTGGAGCAAGTCGAGCCGAACCACACGTCCCAACGCTGTTCTCGGACGGACTGCGGGTTCACACACGAGGATAACCGCCACGGAGAACACTTCGAGTGCCAGAAGTGCGGGTACACAGTGAACGCGGACTACAACGGCGCGAAGAACATCGGGTTACGGTACGCCCGAAAGCGAACACACAGACTCCGTTCCTCGCCCAAGTCGGGGAGCGGAGACGCAGAAGTAGACCTGCGTATAAATGGTGGGACGTTGAACGGCAAGAGTCACCGGCCTATTGCCGGAGGCTGATTGCCGGGAGTCCACATCAAAGCCCCACCCTCCAGGACCGAGGTGCGTAGCGCCCAGGGAGTAGGGTGGGGTAGTTTACACCAGTGGCTCGACCAGTTCGCGGCCGTCGTCGAGGATGGCCTGCGAGCGCCCTTCACTCCCCGACTCGGCGTACACGCGCATCTTCGGCTCCGTCCCGCTGGGGCGGACGAGCAGCCACGACCCGTCTTCTAACAGGAGTTTGAACCCGTCGACGGTGACCACGTCGGCGACGCCCTCGCCGGCCACCTCGTCGGGGATGTGGTCGGCGAGTTCCTCGATGACGCGCTCCTTCTCGGAGTCGGGGCAGTCGACGCTGACCTTGTCGGCGACGATCCGGCCGTGCTCCTCCTCCAGTCGGCTCACCCGGTCGTCGTACGACTCGTCGGCCTCGGCGGCGGCCGCGAGCAGGGCCATGAGGACGCCGTCCTTCTCGCGGACGTGCCCGCGGACGGAGAAGCCGCCCGACTCCTCGCCGCCCATCAGCGCGTCGTGTTCGCCCATCGCCTCCGCGACCCACTTGAACCCGACCGCGGTCTCGAACACGTCCTCGTCGTGTGCCTCCGCGATCCGGTCGATCAGGAACGTGGTCGAGACGGTGCGGACCGCCGGTCCCGAGTCGACCTCCAGTCGCGCGTCGTACGTCGCCGCGAAGAAGAGGTTCTCGTCGAGGAAGCCGCGCTCGGGCGTCACGACCGCGAGCCGGTCGGAGTCGCCGTCGTTGGCGATACCGAGGTCGGCGTCGCCGTGGCCGACGCGTTCGACCAGTCGTTCGAGGTTCTCGGCGCTCGGCTCGGGCGACCCGCCGCCGAACTCGTCGTCCTGCTCACAGCGGAGGCGGACCACCTCCGCGCCCGCCGATTCGAGCAGCGCGTCGGTGACGCCGCGGCCGCTGCCGTGCATCGCGTCGTACGCGACGGTCAGCCCCGAGAGGTCGGGCGCGCCGTCGGACCCCGAGGCGACCAGCCTGCGCGCGTGGTTGGCGTGCGAGCCGACGAGGTCCGCGCGGGTCACCGCGCCCGCCTCGTCGGCGTCGAGTTCCGGCTCGCGGAGGTTCGCCTCGATGCGTTCGGTCACCTCGGGTAGCGCGGGCGCGCCGTCGTCGGGGATGAACTTCACGCCGTTGTACTCGGGCGGGTTGTGCGACGCGGTCACCATCAGCGCGCCCGCGGCGTCGCGGTCGACCACCGCGTATGCGGCCACGGGCGTCGGGCAGTCGCGCTCGGGGAGTACCGCGTCGAAGCCGTTGCCCGCGAGCACCTCAGCGAGCGACTCCGCGAACCCCTCGCTGGTCGGGCGGGCGTCGTAACCGACGACCACCTCGTCGCCCGCGCCGTCGCGTTCGGCGGCCAGGTAGTCGGCGACCGCCTGTCCGACGACCCGCACCCGGTCGTCGGTGAACTCGTCGAGCGTCGCGCGCCAGCCGTCGGTTCCGAACGCGATGGCGTCGGTGTCCATACCGGAGCGTCGGCGGGTGGCGGCAAAAAGCCGATGCCGGCCGTCGCTCCCCCGAGCGCCCGCGGCCCGCACGCCCCGCCCGGCGCCGACGCGGCCGGACCGCTCCGACCGTCTCGACCGCCCCGACCGCCGATATCGTGGCGCTTTTCGCCGCTCGCCGCGGAGCGGGTCCAATGACAGCGCCCCCTCGCGTCGTCGCCGTCTGCGGCTCCCGTCGTGACGGGAGCTACACACGGGCGATGCTCCGCTACGCGCTCGATGCGGCCGTCGACTACGGTGCGGACCCCGACTACATCGACCTCGGCGACCCCGACGTCGACGCGCCGCTGTACCACCCGGACGTCGACCCCGACGAGGCGGGCGATGTCGCCGACCTGCTCGAACGGATGCGCGCGGCCGACGGCGTGCTCCTCGGGTCGCCCGTCTACCACAGTTCCTACTCCTCGGCGTTCCGGAGCTTCCACGACTGGTGTAGCTTCGACGAGTACGACGACACGGTCGTCGGCCTGTTCGCCTCCGCCGGCGGCGGGTCGTACGCGGAGACGCTCGACCACATGCGCACCACCGTCCGCGGCGTCCACGGCTGGACCGCCCCGCTCCAGGTCGGTATCCGGGGCGCGCGGAACAAGTTCGAGGAGCGCGACGAGCCGGGAACCGGCATCGGCGGCGACGCGCGCTACGAGTTCGTCGACGACGGCCTCCGCGAGCGAACGGAGAAACTCGGCCGGCGTATCGCCCACTACGCGGCGAACAAAGAGGAGTTCCTCGACGTCCCCGAGTGAGACGCCGGCGGGCTCACGCTTTCGGACCGCCCACGAACCGGCGGACGCAGCGGAGGAGGGTCCCGACCCCGAACGCGACGGCGCCGAGCAACACCGCCAGCGGCACCCACGCCTCCCACGCGCCGTGCCCGCCGAACGAGAGCGGGAGCGCAGGGGGAGCGGGCCGGTCGAGGTAGTACCACCAGTAGTACGTCAGCCGACCCGCGACGGGGAGTACCACGAGGGCCACGCTGACCGCGAGGCCGCCGTCGTCGTACGCCCACCACGCCGCCAGCCCGAACCCGACGACGAGGCCCGGCTCCACGACCGCACCGACGGCGAGCGGCAGCAGCGAGACGACCAGTACGACCGCGAACAGCCCCGCCGCGACGGTGACTCCCCGCACCGACCGGTCCCGGTCGGCGCCGACGAGGAGGGTCGGGAAGTCGGTCCGCACGGTCGCTCCTCGCGCCGGGAACGGGTTGTATCCTCCCCCGACGCCCGCCGCGCTCGCCGACCGGCCGCCACCTCGGTGACGGGGTCACCGACTGTGTTCGTCCCCGTCGTCGTCCGCGTCGCCGTCGGCCACCAGCCGCTCCTTGTCCGCGCGCGAGAGCTGTTTGACCGCGTACTCCCGGCTCATCGCCGCCGACTTCGAGTCGAACGACTCCGTGTGCACCAGGCGAACGGGCGTCCGGCCGCGGGTGTACTTCGCTCCCTCGCCCGCGTCGTGTTCGGCGACGCGCCGCTGGACGTCGGTGGTGTAGCCGGTGTAGAAGCTCCCGTCGGCGCACTCGACGACGTAGACGTGGTGTCGATGGCCCACGGGCGGAGTGAGCAACGACGGACGAAGAACCCTGCGGCGACCGGACGCGGGCGTGGCGCGTCCGAAATAACTGCGGTGTGGTGCCGCAACCCCCGCCGGTCGGCCCGAGCGGGGAGGTGTGTGTGGTGGCCGTTGCGGCGTGTGAGGTGGTCACACAGCGATTCAGTCGTCTGCGCGGGTCCGCTCTCGCGCCGCTTCGGCGATTCCCGCGTTCGCGGAGCACGACGGGCAGGCGTTGAGCCTCCCGTGCTCGTCGCTGAAAACGCGGGCGAAGCGGTCGGATATGTGCGACCCGCAGTGGTCGCAGCGTGGCATGGTCGACCGGCATCCACCGCTGCCGGCGTGCCCGAGTACGACACACGCACACATATACCCTGTTGCTGTTCTCCCGATGCCAGAACCGACGCGTTCGGGCCGCACGGGCCGGACGGCTCACCGACCGGGACGGCTCACCGGTCGGGTCGGCTCGCGCGCGCGGCGGCGACCCGTCGGGCGATCAGCGCGGCCTGCGCGCCCGCGACGAACCCCGCGTCGACGTTCACCGTCGACAGTACCGTACACGACTGGAGCGCGCCCAACAGCGCCGCGATCCCGCCGGCACCCGCGCCGTACCCCGACGAGACGGGGAGCGCGACCACGGGCGCGTCGAGCAGGCCCGCGACGACGGTGGGGAGCGCCCCCTCGCGGCCGGCGGCGACGACGACGGCGTCCGCCCCGTCGAACTCGTCGGCCGCGTCGAGCACGCGGTCGATGTTCGCCACGCCCACGTCCTCGTGGACGCTCACGCGCGGGCCGGCCG
>NZ_ASGZ01000020.1 GCF_000495475.1 Candidatus Halobonum tyrrellensis G22
CGCGCCCGCGCCCGACGCCGAAGTTGCCCCCGCCGCCGACCCGGTGGTCGGTCCCGAGGAGTCGCCGCCGTAGCCGCCCCGCCCGCGGGTCGTGTCCGCCCACGCGTCGAGCGCCGGCGCCGTGGACGCGCCGGGAGCCGACCGCCGGCTACGGCAGCGCGACCTCGTCGACGTAGACGCCGAACCCGGCGGCCTCGACCCCCGTGGTCCGGACGGGGACGAGCGTCACGGTCAGTTCCGCGTCGGCCGCGTCGGCGGTCGGCCGGCGGACGGTGGCGCTGACCGGGTCGTCCGCCCGGATCGACTCGCCGAACAGCCGGCGTTCGACGTCGGTGGGGAACGCCTCGTCGACGGGGACGCCGACGGGCGCGTCGGGGAACGACCGCTCGTAGGCCGCGTTCGCCTCGCGCACCACCGGCGGCTCGCCGCACGCCGACTCGACGTACACCGTCGGCGCGGGGAGCCGCTCGAAGAACGCGTACAGGCGGTCGCGCTCGCTCCGGAGCGCGGTCTCGCGTTCGAGTCGCGCGAGCGCCTCGGCCGCGTGGGCGGCGACGATCTCGAGGAACTCCACGTCGCGCTCGTCGAACGCCGCCTCGTCGGGGGTGGTCACCTGTAACACGCCGTACTCGCCGACGGCGACGCTCGCGACCGACGTGATGTACGGCGACTCCCGGTGGTGGGCGGGGTGGCTGTCGTAGTCGTCGACGACCATCGACTCGCCCGTCACGTAGGTTCGCCCCGCGACCCCCTCGCCGACGTCGAGCCGCACCGCCTCCTCGTCGGGGAGGAGGTTGCCGTACGGGACGAGTTCGCCGCCCTCGACGAACGCCAGCACGCACCGGTCGTACGCGAGCGCCTCGGTCACCGCGCCGACGACCCGGTCGACCACCTCCTCGCGCGACTCGCAGGCGGTTATCGCGCGGGTGTACGTGTTGAGCGCGGTGAGCTTGGTGTTCGCCTCGTCGAGGCGGTTCCGCTCGCGGTTGCGCTCGATCCGGTCGGCGACGCGCGCGACCAGCGCGTCGATTCCGTCGTCGGGCCGCACCACGCTGCTCACCGGCGAGACGGACGTCGCCTCGCCGTACGCCACCAGCGGTAGCTGCGGGTCGAGGTCGGCGAACGACGCGAGCGCGTCCGTGTCGTCGGCGAGACACACCACGCAGTCCAGTAGGGGCGCCAACTCCGCGACGTATTCGCGCGCCGTGATCCCGTGTTTCACCACGGTGTCCGCCCCGAGCGCCGCGCCGATATCGTCGGCGACCCGGTGTACCGCCTCGGGGGTGGGTGCGCCTCCCGCGTCGTCCGCGTCGCCGTCCGACTCGGAGGCGGCCGTCACGAGCACGCGGGCGTCCGGGAAACGATCCGGCATCCTCACGCTTCTCCCGCTACACGTGTATAGTTCATACGGCACCTCCCTTTTTTACACCGTTCGTCAACCGAGTTGGCTATAGTGAAACAACCCGACTCGGACGGGTCGAGGGGTGACCCGCGGCCGAGCGAGTCGGGTCGCCGCCCCGCGGCGGTCCAGGTCGCCCCGGACGCGGCTCAGACGTGTTCGTCGAGGAACTCGACGACCGCGCGGTACGCCTCGATCCGGTTTTCGAGCTTCGAGAAGCCGTGGCCCTCGTCGTCGAAGATCAGCTTCCGCGTCGGGACGTGTTCGCTCGCCTCCTCGGCGACCTGTTCGGCCTCGCCCACCGGCACCCGCGGGTCGTTCGCGCCGTGGAGGACGAACAGCGGCGCCGCGATCCGGTCGACGCTGTTGATCGGCGAGACGGATTCGAGGAACTCCCTGTCCTCCTCGAGCGAGCCGTACTCGGCCTCGCGGAGTTCCCTGCGCCAGTCGCCCGTGTTCTCGAGGAACGTGACGAAGTTGGCGATGCCGACGATGTCGACGCCCGCGGCCCACAGGTCGGGGTACTCGGTCATCGCCGCGAGCACCATGAACCCGCCGTACGACCCGCCCATGGCGACGACCCGGTCGGGGTCGACCACGGGGTGGTCGTGGAGCCACTCGACGCCCGCCTCGACGTCGGCGACCGAGTCCATCCGCTTTTCGACGTCGTCGAGGTGGCTGTACGCCTTGCCGTACCCCGCCGACCCGCGGACGTTCGGCTCGAACACCGCGTAGCCGTGCGAGAGGAGGAACTGTTTCACCCCGTTGAACGACGGGCGGCGCTGGCCCTCGGGCCCGCCGTGGATGTCGACCACCACGGGGGTTTCGCCCTCGGGCGCGTCGTCGGGCGTCGAGAAGAACGCGGGAATGTCGCGGCCGTCGAACGTCGGGTAGTGGACCAACTCGGGTTCGACGAACGTGTCGGCGGGGATGCCCGCGGTGGCGGCGTACGTCCACCGCTCGCTGTCGCCCGTCTCCGCGTCGACGACGTACACGTTGGTGTTGACCGTGCTCCCCGTCACCGTCACCGCGTAGCGGTCGCCGTCGTCGTCGAAGGAGACGCCGCCGGCGACGCCCCCGGGCAGGTCGGGGTCGGGGAACGCCTCGACCCGGTCGGCCGCCGCCAACTCCCCGGCGGTGAACTCCGTGTAGCCGTCGACGTTCCGCGAGTAGACCAGCCGCTCGGTCTCCTCGTCTATCGCCACGCCGTCGACGTTCCACTCGCCGCCGCCTTCGACCACCCAGAACTCGCCCGAGTCGAGATCCAGCCGTTCGAGTTGGAGGGTGTCGGCGTCGTGGTCGGTACAGACGTACACCCCCTCGCCGTCGGGACCCCACTGGGGGCTCGAAAAGCGGGCGGTCCCCTCGTGTGGGGTGAGGTGGTCGAACGCGCCCGACTTCAGGTCGAGCGCGTACAGGTCGTGGTCGAAGCTCGAACTCGCCCGGTGGACGAGGAGGCGGTCGTCGTCCGGGCTCCAGCCGGCGACGCTGAGCCAGCCGTCGCCCTCGTGGACGAGTTCGGCGTCGTCGCCCGTCGCGTCCCGCCGCTGGACGTACACGTCGAACACCGACTCGTCGCGGCGGTTGGAGGCGAACGCGAACCGGCTCCCGTCGTGGCTCCAGCCGCCCCAGCGGTGTTTGAACTCGGGCATCGCCGTCCACTCGGTGATCCGGCCCGAGTCGGGGTTGAGGCGGTACAGTTGCGCGCGCTCGTTGCCGCCCTCGTCCATCCCGAACGCGAGTTCGCGCCGCTCGGGCGACCAGTCGACGAACGTCACCCGCTCGTCGTAGAAGGTGTGCTGTTCGGGCCACGCGCCCGGCTCCGAGAGGCTCCACACCTGCGGCGTGCCGGTCGTGTCCATCAGGAACGCGAGCGTCCCGTCGGGCGCGAAGTCCGCCGTGTGCGCGCTCCGGATGTTGAGGTAGCGCTCGACGTCGTACCCCCGCGCTCGCTGGTCGTCGGTCGGGTCGTCCGGTTCTGGCATGCGTGAACACGCGTCCCGGGTCGGCGTAAAGCGTTCGGGTGGCCGCGCCCCGCACCACCCGGGTTTTTGTCGCCGCCACGCGACCGGGCGCACAGATGCGCGTCGCGTTCGTCTCGATGTACACCACCGACCGTCGGGACACGCCCGCGCTCCGGCGGGCCGAACGGGTCGCGGCGGGGCTGTCGGCGCGGGGCCACGAGGTGGTCTGGCTGTGCGCGCGGTGGTGGGACGGCGACGCCGACGCGTTCGACCGCGACGGGGTCACCTACCGGGCGGTGACCGACGCGGCCTCGTCGGGGTCGTTCCGGTCGAAGCTCCCGTTCGCGCTCCGGAGCGTCTCGCCGGACGTGGTGCAGGCGGTCTGCGCCCCGCCGGCGCACGCCTCGACGGCCGCCACCGTCTGTCGACTCCTCCGGACGCCGACGCTCGTCGACTGGTGGGGGGCCGACCCCGACCTCGGCACGGCGAAGGGGTACCGGAGGGCGGCGACGAAGCCCGACGCGGTGCTCGTCCCCTCGGAGGCGGTGCGGACCGACGTGCGCGAACGCGGCGCGGCCGCCGACGACGTCCACGTCGTCCCTGAGAGCGTCGACTTCGACCTGGTGCGGTCGGCCGACGCCGCGGGCGACGCCGACGTGGTGTACGCCCGCCGACTCGACGCGAACGCGAACGTGGAGACGCTCCTGCTCGCGCTCGCGGAGCTGCGCGACCGGGAGTGGCGGGCGGCGGTCGTCGGCGACGGACCCGCCCGCGCGGCCGCCGAGCGGACGGCGCGCGACCTCAGGATCGACGACCGGGTGACGTTCCGGGGCGACCTCCCGCCCGCGGAACTCGTCCCGCTGTTGAAGGGGGCACACGCGTTCGCCCAGACGGCGACCGACGAGCCGTTCGCCACGGGGTTGCTGTGGGCGCTCGCGTGCGGCTGTGTCGGCATCGTCGAGTACCAGGCCGGGTCGAGCGCGCACGAACTCGTCGAGGGGTTCGACCGCGGCAGGCTGGTCACCAGTCCGGGCGAACTCGCCGACGAGATAGCGGCCTGCGGCGGCCTCGAGCGGCGGACCGTCGACGAACGGTTCGCCGACTTCGACCACGACGCGGTCCTCGCCGAGTACGAACGGCGCTACCGCGAGACGCTCGAGTAGGCCGGCTTCGGCGGACCCCGGGGAGAGCGACGCGGCGGTCGGCCGACCGGACCGATGTCCCCTCGTTCAGTCGCAAGGATGAGCCTTATCGGAGTCTCTCCCCCCGCTTCAACCGGGTCGATACGCACGTGGACGCCCACGGCCTTTGACATGGATCGACCCTCCCCGGCGGTCCTACCCCGGGGTTCTCGTGTGACGCCCGCTCCCGAGGAGCGAAGCGGCCGTCGCCGCCCGACTCCCGGGACCTGCGTACCTCTCGAACCCGACGGCGACTGGCGGTCGGGATGGTGACGACGGCGCCACGGCTCGGCGTTCGGTCGAACGGGTAGGAAGGGTCGAGCCATCGGGACCGGGAGGTGCGGCTCCGAGCGTGCGACCGGACGCCCGGGCGGGCGGGTCGGGTTACTCCTCTTCGGGCGGTTCGTAGTCGCCGCCGTACTTGGTGAAGAAGAACGCCAGCCCGAGCGTCGCGCACATGGCGATGAACGACGCGACCCCCAGGCTCTTGGCGGAGTCGGGCACCCCGGTCGACTGGGTGGGCGCGGGCGTCGAAGCCGCGGTTTCCTCGCCGCCTTCACCGCCGCCGCTCGCGGTGCCGGTGCTCTCCTGGGCGGCCGCCGCGCCCGCGCTCCCGCTCAGCGCCGCCGCGCCGGCCGCGCCGCGGAGGAACGCCCGGCGACTCATGGCATCGCTCATGGGACGCGCTTCGAGACCCCCGAAGGTGAATCCGTCGATCGGTAATGGCGCCCCCGTCACGCGGTCTCGGCGCCGCGACCCCGGCGGCCTACAGCGTGTAGTCGTGCTCGCCCGTCTCCGTGTCGAGGAACGCGGTCAGGAGGTCGACCGTCGCGTCGACGTCGTCGCCGTTGGCCGTCTCGGTGACGGTGTGGAGGTAGCGCGTCGGGACGGAGATGGCGCCGACGGGCGTCGCGCCGTGGCTGTTCTGAAAGCCCGCGGTGTCGGTGCCGCCGGCGGGCAGCACCTCGAACTGGTGGGCGATCCCCTCGTCTTCAGCGACCGCGCGCATCCGCCGGTGGACCTTCGGGTTCGTGATCACCGACGAGTCCTTCAGCTTGATCGCCGTCCCCTCGCCCAGCCGCGTCACCTGTCGGTCGTCGTCGACGTCGGGCACGTCGCTCGCGACGGTCACGTCGAGCGCCACCGCCAGGTCCGGGTCGACGTCGCCCCCGAGCGCCGTCGCGCCGCGCAGGCCCACCTCCTCTTGGGTGGTCGCACAGAACTGGACCGTCACCGCGGGGTCGTCGAGCCGTCGGGCGGTCTCCAGCATCGCGAGCACGCACACCCGGTCGTCGAGCGCCTTCCCCGTCACCGCGTCGCCCATCCGCACCGTCGACTGCTCCATCGTCACCAGGTCGCCCACGGAGACGCGGTCGGCGACCGCCTCGGGGTCCGTCGTCCCGAGGTCGACGAACACCCGTTCGACGCTGTCGTCCTTCTCGCGGTCCTCCGCCGAGAGCGTGTGCGGCGGCACCGACCCGATGACGCCCGTCAGGTCGCCGTCGGCGGCGTGGACGCGCACCCGCTGGGCGCGCAGCACCCGCGGGTCCCACCCGCCAAGCGCGTCCAGTCTGAGGAACCCGTCGTCGTCGACGTGTTTCACCATGAACCCGATCTCGTCCATGTGGGCCGCGACGGCGACCGTGTAGTCGGAGTCGCCCTCGACGGTGCCGACGACGTTGCCCATCGCGTCGGTCCGCACGCGGTCGGTCGCGGCCTCCAGCTCCCGGCGGACCACCTCGCGCACCTGGTCTTCGTACCCGGGCACGCCGCTGGCCTCGGTGAGTTCACACAACAGGTCGAAGTCGAAGTCGAAATCGGAGTCGGAGCCGGGGTCGGACGCTTCGGTCACGCCCGCCCGTTCGGTCGCCCGGCGATTAACTCCCCGCTTCGCGGCCGTCCGCGCCGCCGGACAGTGCGGGGGCGCCCCGCACGCGCCGGCGACGCGCCGCCGGCCGGAGTCGGCGGGACGGCAACTCCGCCGGCGTTTTCCGCCGTTCCGGAACGCTTTTGCGACCGAGGGCCGGGGGAAGGCACATGACCGACGACGTGGAAGCCGACCTCCGCGCGCAGTTCACCGAGGCGTTCTCCGCCGCCGACTACCCCGTCACGAGCCAGATGGACCTCGTCCCGGCGCTCCCGAACGGGCCGGGCACGCGGTTCGAGGCGGGCGACACCTCCTTCACCGCGATGGAGATGGCGGCCAAACTCGGCTCCCACCAGGAGTTCCCCTACGAGGACGTGGAGTCGCTGGTCGACGACGTCATCGCCGGGCTGAAAGCCGAGGACATGATCTGAGCGCCGAGCCGCGACTCCCTTCTCCCGACCGTCCCCTCCCCGACGCGGACGGTGACGGCTCCGACGGCGACGACGCGACTACGGGGCGGACCGGCCGGCCCGGCGGGCGAACCGGGTGAGACCCTCGCCGACGGGGGTCGAGTCGTCGGTGTCTGCGGCTTCGACCCGGACGACGGGCACACCCGAGGCTGGGACGCCGACGGGGGTGAGCGGGTCGGTGCGGCGGGGCGGCGAGGGGTTCAAGACCACCGACCGCCAACCCCGGTTCGTGTTCGAGGAGTGGTTCGTCGGTCTCCCCGGATGGCTCACGCTCGGCGTCGCGGTCGGTCTCACCGCCTCGTTCGGGCTGGCGCTCGTCTTCCTCGCGGCCAACCGGTGGTTCCCCGACCCGCCCGCCGAGACGGGGGCGACGGTCGACGGCACGGTCCGCCGGAAGGCGGAGATCCGCGACTACCTCCGCCGGATCGACGAGCGCTACGCCGAGGAGTACGAACTCGACGGCGTCCGCGTCGCCTTCTACCTCCCCGAGCGGAGCGTCGCCATCACGTTCGACGCGCGGGCGTACTTCCGACTGAAGCGCGCGAGCGACGCCGGCGACGTCGACCCCGACCTGTTCGTCGTCCTCTGTGAACACGAGATGCCCGGCCACCAACTCGGGCGGCGACTCCCGTTCGAGGTGCCCGACGTGTTCCTCGGCGCGGACGTCGAACCGGACCCGACGACCGCCGCCTTCGAGGCGCTCGGTCTCCCCCCGGGCGCCGACGAGGACGACGTCCAGCGGGCGTACCGCGAGCAGGTGAAGGACGTCCACCCGGACCAGGGCGGGAGCCGCGAGGAGTTCACCCGCGTCCGCGAGGCGTACACGACCGCGCTCGACCACGTCGGCGACGGGACGTAGCGGCCGGTCGCGACCCCGGTTCGCTCGCGCGCCCGCGTCCGGTCCCGCTACTCCGCCGCGCCGTCCCCCGCTCCCGTTCCGTCAGCCACGCCTCCGTGTAGTCGCCGTCGCGGAACGCGGGGATGCGGATCGTTCCCGACCGGTCGGCCCGCGCCGGCGGTCGTCCGACGCCGGCGGCTCCGGCCCGCCGCGCCCTACCGCGCGATGCCGCCGCCGCGTTCGGCGACGACGCGTTCGACTTCCTCGGGCGTCACGACCGCGAGGTCGCCCGCGGTGGTGCGCTTGAACGCGGCGGTCGCCGCGCCCCACGACAGCGCCTCGGCGACGTCGCCGCCCCGGCACCGCTTGGCGAGGAAGCCGCCGACGAACGCGTCGCCGGTGCCGATGGGGTCGAGCGTGTCGGCCTCGTACGCCGGCTGGTCGTACGCCTCGCCGTCGTGGACCGCCACGGCGCCCTTCGCGCCGCGGGTGACCACGACCGTCTCGAAGTCGAACTCGTCGGCCAGTTCCCGCGCCACGTCCGTGGGGTCGCCGTCGCGGCCGAGCACCGTCTCCGCGTCCCGGCGGGCGGTGACGAGCACGTCCACCTCGGGAAACAGCGACTCGAACGCGGAGCGCGCTTCGTCGGGCGACCACAGCTTCGACCGGTAGTTGAGGTCGAGCGCGGTCCGCGCGCCCGCCTCGCGCGCCCGCTCCAACAGCGCCGCGGTCGTCTCGGCGGCGGCGTCCGACAGCGCGGGCGTGATGCCGCTGGTGTAGAGGTACTCCGCCTCCGCGAGCGCGTCGGTCGGGAGTTCGTCGACGTCGACCGTGGTGATGGCGGCGTCCGCGCGGTCGTACACCACCTTCGTCCCGCGCGGGCGCCCGCCGGGTTCGAGGTAGTAGGTGCCGACGCGGGCGTCGTCGCCGTCGTCCCACGCCACCCGGGTGTCGACGCCGTGGCCGCGCAGGCCGCGGACCACCCGGCGGCCGAGCGGCGAGCGCGCGAGTTTCGACAGCCAGACGGCGTCGAGTCCGAGCGAGGCGGCGGCGACGGCGACGTTGCTCTCCGCGCCGCCCAGTCGGACGTCGAACTCGTCGGCCGTCTCCAGGCGCGTCCCCTCCGGCGGCGAGAACCGGATCATCGTCTCGCCGAACGTGACGAGGTCGGTCATAGTATACCCCGCTCTGTGGCGGGCGAGCACAAGTAAGCCGCGGAAATCTCCCGCCCGTCTCCCCGGTCGGCTCTCCGCCGTTCGCCCCGCTCCGTCGCCCGCTGTCACTCCCGCTCGCGCCGGCCGGCGTGGCCGGGGTAGTCGCGCTCGAACCGCGCTTCGACCTCCTCGCGGCCGAACTCCACGAGCACGGGCCGGCCGTGCGGGCAGGCGTAGGGGTTCTCGCAGGCGTCGAGCGCGTCGAGCAGGTCGGTGACGCTCCCCGCGGTCAGCGCCGTGTTGCCGGTGACCGAGGGGTAGCAGGCGAGGTCGGCGAGCAGCGCGTCGACCACCTCCGCGACCGGGCGGTCGCCCGCGGCCACGTCGTCCGCGAGCGCCGCCAGCACGTCCCGGAGCAGGTCAGGGTCGAGCGTCGCGTCGAACACCGCCGGCACCGCCGTCACCGCGACGCTTCTGTCGCCGCTCCGCTCGGCGCGGAAGCCGGCGTCCGCGAGCGCCGCCTCGAACGAGTCGAACAGCGCGTCCTCCCGTGCGGTGAGTTCGAGTTCGACCGGCTCCGCGAGCGTCTGGACCGGCGCCTCTCGCCCCACCGCCTCCCGGAGGCGCTCGTAGTTCACCCGCTCGTCGGCCGCGTGCTGGTCGACCAACACCAGCCCCGCGTCCGTCTCGCAGACCAGGTACGTGCCGTCGTACTGGCCGAGCACGCGCATCGCGGGCAGCGACTCGTGGTCGGTCCGCTCGTCGGTCGTCCCGCCCGCGAGCGTCGACTGGGCGGGGGCGCTCCAGCGCTCCCCGCCCTCGCCGTGTCCTCCCTCCCCGCCGTCACCCTGTTCTCCGCCCTCGCCGTCGTTCCCGTCGGAGTCGTCGCCGGCCTGCCACCCGCGGGGCGACGGCCGGCCGTTCCACCCCCCGGCGCCCCCGCCCCGAGGGGGGTGGTCCGTCGGGCGGCCCCCGGCGCCGTCCCCGTCGCTCCCCCCGGCGGCGTCGGCCGCTCCGGCGGTCTCCGCGGTCACACCCGCCGAGCCGTCCGCGCCGTCGCTCCCGGCCGACTCGTCCGACCCGCGGGACCCGCTCGGGTCGCTCGGGCCGTCCGAACCGCTCGACTCGCCGGGGCGGCCCGGACCCCCCGACCCGCTCGGACCGCCCGGATCCGACGCCGCGGACCCGCTCCACGCGTCGAGCACCGACGTGGTCGCCCCGTCGTCGCCCCCGCCGTCGTCGCCTCCACCCCCGCCGTCGCCGTCGGTCCCCCCGTCTCCGCCGGCCGACGGCGGCTCCCGTCGGGCCTCGGCCGCCCGCTCGTGGTCCGTGCCGGCGCCGCCCACCACCTCGGGGTCCACGGCGGTCTCGTCGGGCGCCGAGCGGCCGCGGGGCGCCGACGAGCGGACCAGCCCGTGGTCGAGCAGCGCCTCGCGGACGGCGGTCTCGACCCGGTCGGTCACGCCCGCGTCGTCGTCGAACCGGACCTCGGTCTTCCGGGGGTGGACGTTCACGTCGACCGCCGCGGGCGGCACGTCGACGAACAGGGTCGCGAACGGGTAGCGGTCGGACGCGAGCTGCCCGCCGTACGCCGAGACGACCGCCGAGCGGAGGGCGCCGTCGCGCACCCACCGGCCGTTGACGAACGTCGTGAGGTACTCCCTGCCCGCCCGCGTCGTCTCGGGGTGCGAGACGAGTCCCGAGACGCGCACCTCGCTTTCGGCCTCGCCGCCGGCTCCCGACTCGGCGTCCGCACCGCTCTCGACGGGGTCCGCGCCGCCGACCGGCACCATCGCCTCGGCCACCTCGCGGCCGTACACCGCGAGCACCGCCGACCGCAGGTCGCCGTCGCCGGTCGAGGCGAACACCTCGCGGCCGTCGTGTTCGAGCGAGACGGCCACGTCGGGGTTGGCGAGCGCGTACGCCGAGACGGTCGCGTTCACCCGGTCGAACTCGGTCGCGGGCGTCTTGAGGAACTTCCGGCGCGCGGGCGTCTCGCCGAACAGGTCGCGGACCACCACCGTCGTCCCCGCGGGACAGCCGACCCGCCGCACGTCGCCCGTCTCGCCGTGGGCCACCGTCAGCTCCGCGCCCGTCTCGGCGTCCGGCGGGCGCGAGCGGAGCGTGAGTTCCGCGACGGCGCCGACGGTGTGGAGCGCCTCGCCGCGGAAGCCGAGCGTCCCGACGCCCGCGTCGAGGTCGGCGGTGTCGTCGAGTTTGCTCGTGGCGTGTCGCGCCACCGCGTCGGGCAACTGGTCGGGGCGCATCCCGTGGCCGTCGTCGCGCACCCGTACCCCCTCGACCCCGCCCGCCTCGACGGCGACGGCGACGCGGGAGGCGCCGGCGTCGAGGGCGTTCTCGACGAGTTCCTTCACGACGCTCGCGGGCCGTTCGACCACCTCGCCCGCGGCTATCTCGCGGACGGTGCGGTCGTCGAGCGGGCTGATCTCGCGGCGTTCGGGCGGGTCGCGGCGGCCGTCGCTCATCGGTCGCAGGTGGGCGCCGAGTCGTATGAATGTACCACTCCCGCGTCGCGTCCGGGTTCTGAGCCGCCGCGCTCGGGTGCGCGCTCCCCCGCCCGGCGGCTCAGAACCCGGGCGCGGGGTCGTCGTCGAGCGCGCGCTCGACCGCGTTGCCCTGCGGGCCGCTCAGCCGCTCGACGGCGGCGTCGGCGGGGAGCCACTCGTGGTCGGTGTGCTCGTGGCTCAAGCGCACCTCGCGCTCGCCGGCCGAACACGAGTAGTACACCGCGAACCGGCCGTCGTCGTCGTCGTTGCGCCACGCGAACGCGTGGACGGCGCCGGTCACTTCCGGGTTCAGCCCGGTCTCCTCCTCGATCTCGCGTCTGACGCCGGCCAGCGCGCCCTCCTCGGCGCCGAGGCGGCCGCCGGGGAGTTCCCAGCCGCCGTCGCTCGCCCGCCGGACGACGAGTATCTCGCCGCGCGGGCCGAACAGGACGCCACGCTGGCTCACCGTCGCGTGTAGGGGGTGTTCCGTCATCGGTCGGTCTCCGTGTCCGCGTTCGTCTCGGCCGCCGCCTCCGCGCTCGCGTCCGCGTTCGGGGTCGACTCCGACGCCGACTCCAGCCGCCGTTGCCACTCGCTGACCCGTCCCGCCAGTTCCAGCGGCGACGTGTCGTTCACGTCCGCCGACCGGAGTTCCGACACCACTGCGCGCACGTCGGGCGGGAGCGTCGCATCTGCCGTGTCCTCGGCCCGCCGGGGTTTCACTGTTGCGGCGCGCCCCCCGCCCTCCCCGTTCCCCCCCGCGGCGCGCCCGTCGTCGGCCGGGTTCGCGTCGGCCGCTCGCTCCTCCCGGTCGGTCCCGTTCGCCGTCGTCGTCGGTCCCGCGGACTCCCGTCCGTCCGCGCCGCCGACGAACTCGCCGGCCGAGAGGTCGAAGACGGCCTGTTTCGTCCCGGCGTCGCTGTCGGAGCCGCGCGCCTCGATGGCCTTCTCGGCTCGCAGGCGGTCCAACACCTCGTCCGCGCGGTCCACCACGGGCGCGGGGACGCCCGCCAGGTCCGCGACGTGGACGCCGTACGAGCGGTCGGTCGGGCCGTCCCGAACCCGCCGGAGGAACGTCACCTCGCCGTCGCGCTCCTCGGCCGCGACGTGGACGTTCGCCACCCGGGGGAGGTGGTCGGCGAGCGACGTGAGTTCGTGGTAGTGCGTGGCGAACAGCGTCCGCGCGCGCACCTCGTTGTGGAGGTACTCCGTCGCCGCCCACGCGATGGAGATGCCGTCGTACGTCGCCGTCCCCCGCCCCACCTCGTCGAGGATGACGAGCGACTCGTCGGTGGCGCTGTGGAGGATGTTGCTCAACTCCTGCATCTCCACCATGAACGTCGAGCGCCCCTGCGCGAGTTCGTCGAGCGCGCCGACCCGGGTGTAGATGCCATCCACCAGCGGCACCGTCGCGGCGTCGGCGGGGACGAAACTCCCCGCCTGCGCGAGCAGGACGACCAGCGCACACTGGCGCATGTAGGTGGACTTCCCGCTCATGTTCGGTCCCGTCACGAGCAGGAACCCCCGCTCGTCGTCCATCCGGAGGTCGTTCGGCACGAAGTCGGTGGTCCGCTCGACCACCGGGTGCCGGCCCGCGTCGACGGTCAAGTCGCCCTCGCCCGGCGCCACCACGTCCGGGCGGGTCCAGTCGTTGCCGGCGGCGTGCTCCGCCAGCGAGGCGAGCGCGTCGAGTTCCGCGAGCGCGCGCCCAACGTCTTGGAGCAGTTCCGCGCGGTCGGCGACCGTCCCGCGCAGGTCGGCGAACAGGTCGCGTTCGAGTTCGCCCCGCGACTCTTCGAGCCGCAGTACCGTGCGCTCGCGCTCCTCCAACTCGTCGGTGACGAACCGCTTGGAGTTCTTCAGCGTCTTGATCTCGCGGTAGTGCTCGGGCACGCCGTCGGCGGCCGACTTCCCGACCTGGACGTAGTAGCCGTCGGTCTTGTTGCGGTCGACCGTGACGTGACTGAGGCCGTGCCGGCGTTTCTCGCGGTCGGCGAGTCCGTCGAGCCACTCGCGCGCCTCCTCGTACTCCGCGACGAGTTCGTCGAGTTCGTCGTCGTGCCCGCGGGCGATGACACCGCCCTCGCCGGGCGACCCGGGCGGGTCGTCGACCAGCGCGTCGTCGAGTTCGTCGTGGAGCGCGCGCGCGGCCGCCTGGTCGGGCCGCGCGAGCGCGTCCGCGACCGGCGACTCCGCCAGCGGCGTCCCCTCGACGGCGGACGCGAGCGCCGGCAGCGTCGCCAGAGCCGCCCGGACCGCCGCGAGGTCGCGCGGACCGGCGCTGCCGCTGGTGGCGCGCGCCGCCAGTCGTTCGAGGTCCGCGGTGCCGTCTAAGTGATCGAGCAGGCGGTCGCGCGCGAGCGCCGCCGACGCGAGCGCCTCGACCGCGTCGTGGCGGCGTTCGAGTTCCGCGCGGTCGCGGCGCGGCCGGGTGACCCACTCGCGGAGCAGCCGCGACCCCGCGGCGGTCTCCGTGTGGTCGAGCGTCGACAGCAGCGTGCCGTCGCGCTCCCCCTGCATCGTCTCGGTGAGTTCGAGGTTGCGCTGGGTGGTGGCGTCGAGCGCGACCCGGCCGCCGGGGTCGAGCGTGCCCAGCCGCGTCATCGACGCGAGCACGCCCGCGCCCGTCTCGTCGACGTAGCGGAGGACGGCGCCCGCGGCGGCGACGGCGGCGTCGGCGTCAAGCCCCACCGCGTCGAGCGTCTCGCGGCCGAACTGCTCGCGGAGGCGGTGGCGCGCCCGGCCGGGCGCGAACGCCTCCGGGTCGCGGCGGGTGAGGCGCGCGTCGGTGTCGTCGCGCACCGCGGGCCAGGCGTCGTCGTCGCGCAGCCCCAGCCCGGGGAGGAGTTCGACCGGGTCGAACCGGTGGAGTTCCGCGCGCACGTCGTCGACGTCGTCGACCGCGGCCGCGCGGAACCGGCCGGTGGTCACGTCCGCGAACGCCAGCCCGTAGCCGTCGCCGTCGCGTTCGACCGCCGCGAGGTAGCGCGCGGCGGCGTCGCCCGGGTCGAGTACCGTCCCCGGCGACACCACCCGTTCTATCTCGCGGGCGTGGCCGTCGGCGGTCTCGTACTGGTCGGCGACGGCGACCCGGTAGCCCCGCTCGACCAGCGCCGTGAGGTACGGTGTCAGCTCCGACAGCGGCACGCCCGCCATCGGGTACGAGGAGCCGTGGCTGGACTTCTGTGACACCTTGAGGTCCAACTCGGCGGCAACGAGTTCGGCGTCGTCGGCGAAGAACTCGTAGAAGTCCCCACACTGCATCGCGAGCACGTCCGCGTCCGTCGACGCCTTCAGCGAGAGGAACTCCCCGACGATGCCGCCGGCCTCGTTCGACATACCACCCACTGGGCGGGTCGACCGGTAAAGCCCTGCGGGTCGACGCGGCGAGCGGCGGTCGCGGGACGTACCTGGGGATCGATACACATGTCCTAACCGCGACAGGGCTAGGGAACTGGTGTGTAGATTTTTGAACGGCGCCCCTGTGGTACGCGACATGAACAAGCCGGCGAGCGCGGTGATCGGTGGGGGGGTCGCCGCGGCGGTGCTGTCGGTGATCCTCCTCGTCGTCGACGTCGAAACCCGCTCACAGATCGGCATCTTCGAGGTGGTCGCGCGGTTCGTGGGGATGCCGGGCAGTCTCGTCTTCGGGTTCGTCCTGTTCTTCGCCGCCGGCACGTTCCTCTGGCCGCTGGTGTTCGTGGCGCTCGAATCCTACCTCCCGATCGGGCCGGACCCGGCGATCCGCGGTATGGGGTTCGGGGTCCCGCTGTGGGTCGCGTTCGTCGTCCTCGGCCGGGGTGACCTCACGGGGGCGATCCTCGTCGTGTACGCCGTGTTGACGCTGTTCGCTCACCTCGTGTACGGGTTCGTCCTCGGGGCGGTGTACGGCCACTACTCCGGCGAGACCGCCGCCCGGATGGAGCCGTTCCCCGGCGAGAAGCGTGCCGGCGAGAGCGGGGGGAGCGGGGGGAGCCGATGAGCGTCGACGCGGGCGGCGCCGTCGCGGGCGGGGTCGCGGCGCTCGTCGTCGGCGCGCTGTTGTTCGCGGGCTGGCGGTTCTCCCGCGGCCGCGTCCGCGCCGACGGGGGGACGCGCTCGCTGCCGGGCCGGCGGGTCCGCGCGGCGCTGCCGTTCGACCCGCTGCGGTGGCTCACCACCGTCAACCACCGCGACATCGGGGTCCTCTACATCTCCTTTGCGTTCGTCGCCGCGATGTGGGGCGGGACGGACGCGATGATGATCCGGACGGAACTGCTCACGCCCGGCGCGACCGTCTGGTCGGAGCAGACGTACAACGCGCTGTTCACCACCCACGGGCTGACGATGCTGTTCTTCTTCGTCACGCCCGCGTTCACCGGGATGGCGAACTACTTCGTCCCGATCCTCGTCGGCGCCGACGACATGGCGTTCCCGCGGGCGAACGCGCTGGGGTTCTGGCTGCTCCCGCCGGCGCTCGTGTTGGTGCGGGCGGGGCTGATAACCGAGGTGGCCGCGAAGGTGCTCGCGGCCGTCCAGACGTACGCCGGCCTCCAGTCGGCGGCGCTGGCTCGGCTCACGGCGGTGCTGTTCGCGCTCGAACCGCCGGCGACCGGGTGGACCATCTACACGCCGCTCGCGACCACGCTGGAGAACCCGCAGGTCGACCTGATGCTGTTGGGGCTACACCTGTCTGGGATCGCCACCGTGGTCGGCGCGGTCAACATCATCGTCACCGTGTTCGAAGAGCGCGCCCCCGAGGTGTCGTGGGCCGACCTCGACATCCTGACGTGGACGCTCGTCACGATGGCGGGCATCATCCTGTTCGCGTTCCCGCTTTTGGGCAGCGCGCTGGTGATGCTGCTGATGGACCGCAACTTCGGCACCACGTTCTTCGCGGTGGAGGGCGGCGGCCCGATCCTCTGGCAACACCTGTTTTGGTTCTTCGGCCACCCCGAGGTGTACATCCTCGTGTTGCCGGCGTTCGGCCTCGTGAGCTACATCCTCCCCAAGTTCTCCGGCCGGAAGCTGTTCGGCTTCCGGTTCATCGTCTACTCGACGCTCGCGCTCGGGGTGCTCTCGTTCGGCGTCTGGGCGCACCACATGTTCGCGACGGGGATCGACCCGCGACTGCGCGCGAGTTTCATGGCCGTCTCCATCGCCATCGCGGTGCCCTCGGCGGTCAAGACGTTCAACTGGATGACGACGATGTGGCGCGGGCGGGTCCGACTCACGGCGCCGATGATCCTCTGTATCGGCGGCGTCGGCCTGTTCGTCATCGGCGGGGTGACGGGCGTGTTCCTCGCGTCCATCCCCGTCGACTTGGTGCTTCACGACACCTACTACGTGGTCGGCCACTTCCACTTCATCGTCATGGGGGTGATCACGATGGCGGCCTTCGCGGCCTGTTACTTCTGGTTCCCGCTGATCACGGGGCGGCGGTTCGACAGGCGGCTGGCGCGGGTGCAGGCGTACACGCTCATCGTCGGCGTGTTCGTGACGTTCTTCCCGATGCTGCTGCTCGGCTACGACGGCATGCCGCGGCGGTACGCCTCGTACGCGCCGTACGTCGACGTCAACCCCGAGTGGCTCCCGCTCCAGTGGATCGCCACGTTCGGCGCGGCGATCATCGGCGTCAGCGTCGCGCTGTGGCTGCTCAACATGGTCCGGTCGCTCCGGATGGGGCCGTACGTCACCGACGCCGACGTGTGGGACCTCAAGCGCTCGGGACAGTTCACCCGCGAGTGGGCGTGGTTCGAGCGGAAACTGGACGACCGGCTGGACGAACCCACCGCGCAACTCCGCGAGGACGACGACGGCGACCACCCGGCCGACGAGTAGCCGCTCCCGTCTCGTCGGCGGTCGGCCCGCCGATCCGCCCGGCCGTCGGCGGTCAGTCGGGTCGTTCCGCCCGGCCGTCAGCGGTCGTCGGCGTCGGCGCGCGGCCCGAGTTCGGCCGAACACCACGGACAGAAGTCGAACTCCATGTCGGCGTCGATGTCGTGTCCGCAGTTCGGACACCGGCCGCCCTCCTCCCGCCCGGTCACGGCGGCCGCCGCCGCGTTCGGGTCGCCCGTGACGGGTCTCCCGCGGGCCCGCCGGGCGAGCAGGTAGGCGTCGGCCGCGCTGGCGAACACGACCAGCGCCGGCGGCGCGAGCGCGAGCGGGTCGGCGGGGGTCCCGCCCGAGAACGTCGCCTGGATCGCCTCCTCGGGGACGAACGTGGCGACGGCCGCGAACGTGAACAGGAACCACCCCAGCGCGCGCGCCCACCGGCGGAGGTAGGCGTGGCCGGCGCCCGTGACCACGAGCGCGAGCAGCGCCGCCAGCCACGGCCGGGGACCGGTACGGCTTCGGCTCATGCACGAACCGGTGTGGCGGGCGGCAAAAGACCGTCGGTCCCGGCGGCCGCCCACCCCGCGGGCGCTCGCGGCGCCGACCGGGCCGGTGCGCCGACGCGGCTCCGGGCCGCGTTACTCGCCGGCGACGAGCCGTTCGAGTTGTTCGGGCGGCACCGCGCCGCGGGCGGCGTGTCCGCGGTACGCGAACGTCGGGACGCCCGTGACGCCCATCTCCTTGGCGTCCCGGAACCGGGCTTCGAGCCGGGACTCCCACTCGTCGCTCGCGAGGGCGGTCCGGACCGCCTCGGGGTCGAGCCCCGCGTCGGCCGCGAGCTCCGCGAGGACGTCCGGGTCGCCGACGTCGCGGTGGTCGGTCCAGTACGCCTCGAACACGGCGTCGTCGAACGCCTCGAACCGGTCGGGCCGCTCGTCGCGGACGTACAGCGCGGCCTGCTGGGCGTTCCACGAGTCGATATCGGGCACCGCCTCGAGGTCAAGTTCGACGCCGTACTCCTCGGAGAGCCGCGCGACGTTCTCGCGCACCTGCGCGAAGTAGTCGTCGTCCTTGCCGTCGTCGACCGACTCGTCTATCTCGCCGTCCGCGCCGCGCTTGTGTCCCCGGAGGTCGAACGGGTGCCACTCGGTCGCGGGCGGGTCGTCGCGACGCTCGCGGAACGCGGCGAGCGACGCCCGGCCCAGGTAGCAGAACGGACAGACGTAGTCGGAGAAGACGGTGATCGGCTCCGCCGTGGCGCTGTCGTCGGCGCGTCGGTCGGGCTGGCTCACGCGCGTCAGTCGGGGCCTCGGACACAAAAGCGGGGCGGCACCGGCGGGTCGACCCGGCGACGCCGCCTCACCGCGCGCTCGGGTCGGACCGCCCCGTCCGGCGGCGCCCGCGGCCGTCACGCGCGAGGAGTCGGTCGACGGTCCCGGCCAACTGCTCGCGGGAGACGGGCTTGGTGAGGTAGTCGTCGATGGGGGCGTCGGCGACGTCGGCGTCGAACGGGAGCGCCGACACCATCGCCACCCGGCAGTCGAACCCGCGGTCGCGGATCCGGTCGAGGACCTCCCGCCCGGTCGACCGTCCGAGCTGTCGGTCGAGGAGGACCACGTCGACCGTCGCGTCGAACAGGTCGAGCGCCCGGTCGCCCGTGTCGGCGGTCACCACCCGGTAGTCGGGGTCGAGAAACGCCGCGTGCAGGTCGCGAACGCCGGGGTCGTCGTCGACTATCAACACGACCGGGTCGGCTGATCGGGACCGAGCGTCGGTGGCGGTTGGGTGGTGGTGGGTTGACATCTGGGTTCTCCGTCGGGCCGCGGTGCGGGCCGGTCGGACCCGTCCCGCCCGCATCTATCACGAACTATGTAGGTGTATACTGGTAAGTGTTTGGTATGATTCGTCCCGTCGGTCGGCACGAACACAACCGCAGTTGTCGGCGCGCCCGCGAGCGGGCCGGAGCGGCGGGTGGTCCACAAAGCTACTTGTGTTCGGTCGCCTACCGGCGCCCATGAGCGACTCACGGACCGGGTCGGCGGTGCTCCGGAACAAGCGGGACGCGACCCGCTACCGGATCCTCGTCGAGGTCGCCGAGCGGCAGCCGGCGGTGAGCCAGCGGGAGATCGCCGACGCGGTCGGCGTGACCGCACAGGCGGTCTCCGAGCACCTGAGCGACCTGGTCGACGAGGGCGCGGTCAGCCGCGGGGGCCGCGGCCGCTACGAGGTGACGAAGGAGGGGGTCGACTGGCTCACCGGCCAGACCGACGCGCTCCGCGAGTACGTCGACCACGTCTCGACGGACGTTCTCGGCGACGTCGCGGTGGAGACGGCGCTGGCGACCGCCGAGGTGACCGCGGGCCAGCGGGTGACGCTGTCGATGCGCGGCGGCGTGCTCCGCGCGACGCCGACCGACGGCGGCGCGGGCGACGGCGGCGCGACGGCGGCGGCGGTCACGGACGCCGCCGCCGACGAGGACGTGGGCGTCACCGACTTCGAGGGGCTGATCGACTACGACCTCGGCACGGTGACGGCGGTGGTGTTCCCGCCGGTCGCCGAGGGGGGGAGCCGCGCGCTCGACCCTCAGCGGGTCCGCGCGCTCGCCGCCGACCACCCGGTGGTCGCCGTCGCCGGAACCGAGGCGCTCGCGGCCGCCCGCGCCGCGGACGTGACGCCCGACGTGCGCTTCGGCACCGTCGCGGCCGTCGAGGAGGCGACGACCAAGGGACTGGACGTCCTCCTCTTGACCGTCGCCGCGGACCTGTCGGCGCACACCGACCGCCTCCGCGAGACCGGCGTCGCCTACGAGGTGGTCGACGCGACCACCACCGACCGGTGAGTATCCGATCCGATACCGCGGGGCGAAGGTATTTGCCACGCGACCGTCCCCGTCCGGTATGGAAACGACGACGGGCGCCCGGATCCGGCTGGGACTCGCCGGCGCGGGCGTGCTCGCGCTCACCGGTTTCGCGGCGCTCGGTCTCACTAGCCTCTCGCTGTAACCGCCCCGGACCCGGCGGTCGGGTCGGTGCGGTCGCCTCGGACCCACGATCGGAGCGGGTCGGGACCCGAACTCAGGCCATCTCGGGGAGATCCTCAGCCGACGGCACGCCCTGCGCTTCGACCGTCTCGCCGGTGACGAACGAGGCGGCGTCGCTGACCAGGAACCGGGTCACGTCGGCTATCTCCGCGGTCGTCCCGATGCGGCGGTCCACGTCGCTCCGGTCGACGTCGTCGGCCGAGATGCCCATCTGTTCTTCGATGCCGGCCGTCGCCACGTAGCCGGGGGCGACGCAGTTGACGCGGACGCCCCGGGAGGCCCACTCGACGGCGAGCGTCTCGGTGAGGTTGATCAGGCCGGCCTTCGCCGCCCCGTAGTGGCTCATGTAGCGGGCGGCGCGCGTGCCGGCGACGCTCGCGACGTTGACGACGACGCCGTCGGTGGCGGCGAGGCGTTCGCCCGCCGCCTGCGTGCAGTGGTACGCGCCGTGGAGGTTGATGTCGACCACCCGCTTCCAGCCGTTCTCGGAGATGTCCTCGAACGGGCTGGTGAACGACGCGCCCGCGTTGTTGACGAGCGCGTCGATCCGGCCGAACTCGTCGACGGTCGCCTCCACGAGCGCCTCCACCGCGTCGCGGTCGGTCACGTCGCACTCGACGGCGAGACACCGCCCCCCGTCGCTCCCGCCGCCCCTGCCGTCGTCGGGGTCGTTGATCGCCTCCGCGACCGGGTCGACGTGCTCCTGTTCGCGCGAGCAGACCACCACGTCCGCCCCGTCGGCGGCGAACTGCTCGGCTATCTCCCGTCCGATACCGCTCGACGCCCCCGTCACGATCGTCGTCCGACCGGCGACGGAGAAGCGGTCCGCGAGGCTCATACCTCCCCTCTCCGCCGGACGCCGTAAATCTCTGCGGGCCGGTGCGGGCGGGCGGGCCGCGGCGACCGGCGACTGCGGCCCCAGCCTCTATGCGGCTGGGCGGCGAGAGGCGGGTGTGATCGACACACTCCGCGAGACTGCGGGTTCGCTGTCGGAGTCGGTGGATACGCGACTCGGGTCGGACGGGACCGACGGGACCGGGCGGCGGTCGCCGGTCGGCTGGGTGCGCGACGAGAGCGCGTCGCTCTCGCGGGTCCGGACGGTCGGCTACCTGCTGGACGACTCGCTGCCGATCCCGGGCACTGACCGCCGGATCGGACTCGACCCGCTCATCGGGCTGTTGCCCGTGGCCGGCGACACCATCACGGGGCTGCTGTCGCTGTACATCGTCGCCGAGGGGGCGAACATGGGCGTCCCGCGCAACGTGATCGGGCGGATGCTGTTCAACGTGGTCGTCGACACCCTCCTCGGGTTCGTCCCCGTCGTCGGCGACATCTTCGACGCGACGTGGAAGTCGAACCAGCGGAACGTCGACCTGATCGAGCGGTACGCCGAGAGCAACGAGATCGAGGCCGGCGACACGCTGTTCGACCGCGAGTAGAGCAGGACTAGAGAGGAGAGGGGGGAGAGAGCGCGAGAGGGAGGGAGCCAGAGAGCGAGAAGAAGGGGGGACGGCGACCCGCGTGCGACTCACGCGAGGAAGTCGAGCAGGCTATCGCGGTAGGCGTCCGGCCGGTCGTGGGTCACCCAGTGTGCCGCCTCGTCGAGACGGACCACCCGCCCGTCGCCCGCCGTCTCGCTGACGAGTCGCTGTGCGTTCTCGACCGGTTGGAGACCGTCCTCCGCGCCCCACAGACACAGCAGGTCCGCGGTGATGTCGCCGTACGCGATCTCGGTGGTGTGGTTGGTGTTCGTCGCCACCGCCGCCCGCGCGAGGTCCGTCCGCCCGCCGCGGACGGTCCACGGCGACTTCATGCCCGCGACCCACGAGGGGTCGGCCTCGTCGTACGCGCCGTCGACGAACAGGTACTCCAGTCGGTCGTCGAGTTCCTCGTCGGTCCAGCCGGCGGTCACGCCCGGCGCGCCGAGGTCGTTTATCACCTCGACCGGCCACGAGTCGAAACACGCCGCGTTCGACAGCACCAGCCGGCCCACCGCGTCGGGTCGGGCCGCCGCGTAGCGGAGCGCGACCGCCCCGCCGATGTCGTGACCCACCAGGTCGACCGTCCGGTGAGCGGTCGCGCTCGCGAGGAAGTCCGCGAGCGCCGCGGTGGCGGCGCGGACCGACCGGTCGAACCCCTCGCCCCGTTCGGAGTTGCCGTACCCCGGGAGGTTCGGCGCGAACACGTGCCGGTGCTCGCCGAGCGCGGGCGCGGCGTCCCGCCAGAGGTACGACCACGTCGGGATGCCGTGGAGCAACACCACCGGCGGCCCGTCGCGGTCCGCTCCCGCCTCGTAGTAGGCGAACTCCACGTCGTGGCCGTCGACGGTGACGCTCGTGTGCCGTTGTCTCTCGCTCCAGTCGGGATAGTTCATGGTCGACCGTATCGCACGCTGTCAGTATATGTCACACGGGCCCGAACGGGACCGCCGCCGACCCCGCGGACGCCCGCGGCGTTTTTGTGACCCCCGGCGGTACTGGCGGGCGTGACCGACGACCACCCACGCCCGACGACGGACGCCGGCTTGCCGACCCGCGAGCGGGGTCGCCGACCCCGGACCGCCGGGGCGACCCGCGGCGTCGAGGGGGACCGTTCGTGAACGCGCTCCGGGTCGTCGCCGGGACGCGCCCCGAGCGCCGCCGCTACCTGGCGCTGGGGTGGGTGCTCGGCGTCGGCGCGTTCGCGCTCGGGCTGTCGCTCGCGGAGCCGTTCGTCGCCGCGACCGGCCCGTGGCTCCCGGTCGCCGCCGTCGCGCTGCTCCTCCTCGCGGCGGTGGCGGCGTACGACGGCGCCGGCCTGCCCGCGACGGCGGGACTCGTCGCGCTCGCAGCGGCGGGGATGGTCCCGTTCGTCGCCACCGTCGCGATAGCGCGGATGGTTCCGCCGACGAGCGCGCTCGCGGTCCAGGTGACGTTCTCGGCGGCCGTCGCGCTGCTGGCGGGCGTCACCGTCGGGCTGGTGGGGTTCGCGGTCGGCGCCGCCGCCCGCTGGGTCCGCGAGCGGCGAGCGAACGGGTCGCGCGACCCGACCCCGCCCGCCGCGCCCGCGTCGGCCGACGCGGCCGACGACGGCTCGCGCCCCCGGGGCGGGTCGGACTGACGGGGGCGGAGTCGGGCGACCGAGTCGCGTCGAGGGACCAGCCGAGCACGCGCGCGCGGAGAGTTTAACAGTCCGCGCGGGGTAGGTCGGCGTGATGGACATCGACCAGCACGCCGAGGAGCTCGCCTCCGCTCTCGGCCAAGACAAAGAGGAGGTACGGCAGGACCTGGAGAACCTTCTGGAGTACAGCGTCCCCATCGACGAGGCCAAGCAGTCCGTCCGCCGGAAGTACGGCGGCGGGGGCGGCGACGGCGGCACGCCCGAGTCGAAGGCCATCGCGGACCTCACCCCCGACGGGGGGAACGTCACGGTCACTGCCCGCGTGTTGAGCGTCGGCCGGCGGCGCATCCGGTATCAGGGCGACGAGACGGTGATCCGCGAGGGCGAACTCGCCGACGAGTCGGGCGTGGTGTCGTACACCGCGTGGACCGACTTCGGCTTCGAGCCCGGCGACACCGTCACCGTCGGCAACGCGGGCGTCCGCGAGTGGGAGGGCGAGCCGGAACTCAACATGGGCGAGTCGTCGACGGTCGCGCTCGAATCCGAGACGCTCGACGTGCCCCAGCGGGTGGGCGGCGAGCGCGACCTGGTCGACCTCGCGGCCGGCGACCGCGGGCGGACCGTCGAGGCGCGCGTGCTCGAAGTCGAACAGCGGGTCATCGACGGCCGCGACGGCGAGACCACCATCCTCTCGGGCGTGCTCGGCGACGAGACGGCGCGGCTCCCGTTCACCGACTGGGACCCGACGCCCGAACTGGAGGAGGGCGCGGAGCTCCGGTTCGAGGACGTGTACGTCCGCGAGTTCCGCGGCGTCCCCTCGGTCAACCTCACGGAGTTCACGGAGGTGTCGCCGGCGAGCGTCGAGGTGTCCGACGAGGCGCCCGAGGTCGACGTCGCCGAGGCGGTCGAGTCGGGCGGCATGTACGACGTGGCGGTCGTCGGCAACGTCATCGAGGTGCGCGACGGCTCCGGGCTGATAGAGCGGTGTCCGGAGTGCGGCCGGCTGGTCCAGAACGGTCAGTGTCGGAGCCACGGCCAGGTCGACCCCGACGACGACCTCCGGATCAAGGCCATCGTCGACGACGGCACCGCCACCGTCACCGCCATCCTCGGCCGCGAGATAACCGAGGACGTGTACGGCGGCACGCTGGAGGACGCCCTCTCGGCCGCCCGCGACGCGATGAGCCGCGAGGTGGTCGCCGAGGACGTCCGCGGGAAACTGGTGGGCCGGGAGTACCGCGTCCGCGGGCACCTCTCGGTCGACGAGTACGGCGCCAACCTCGACGCGAGCGCGTTCGACGAGACGGACGACGACGCCGCGGCCCGCGCCCGCGCGGCGCTCGAGGAACTCGGCGGCGACGCGGAGGTGGGCGCGTGAGCTCCTCCGACGGCTCCAACTCGACCTCGAACGGCGACGACGGCGGCGACTCCGGACCGGGCGCCCGCGAGGTGGCCCACCGGCTGTTCGCCGCCGAGTTCGACGACGCCGACCTCGACTACTCCGAGAGCGACGAGGAGCGCGCGCCCAACTACGTGGTGACGCCGACCGGCCTCCGGGTCAACCGGCTGTTCGCGGTGGGCGTGTTGACCGAAGTCGAGAGCGTCAACGACGAGACCCTGCGGGGCCGCGTGGTCGACCCCACGGGCGCGTTCGTCACCTACGCGGGCCAGTACCAGCCCGACGCGCTGGCGTTCCTCGACCGGGCGGAGCCGCCGGCGTTCGTCGCGCTCACGGGGAAGGCGCGGACGTTCCAGCCCGAGGACTCCGACCGGGTGTTCACGTCCGTCCGCCCGGAGAGTCTCGCCGAGGTGGACGCGGGCACGCGCGACCGCTGGACCGTCTCGGCGGCGCGCGCGACGCTCCGACGGCTCGCGGTGTTCGCTGCGTCCCTCGAGATGGACGAACGCGGCGACGACCTCCGGGCGCGCTTGGAGGCGGCGGGCGTGCCGACCGCGCTCGCGTCGGGGGTGCCGCTCGCCATCGACCACTACGGGACGACCGAACGCTACCTCGAAGCCGTCCGAGCGGTCGCGGTCGACGCGCTCGAACTCGTCGCGGGCGAGGTGGACGAGGTCCGCCCGCTCGACGTCGACCCCGACGAGACCGGCCCGGGCGAACTGGGTGCGCTCCCGGCGGTCGACTACGAGTTCGACACCCCGACCGCGAGCGCCGGAACCGGAGCCGACGCCCGCTCGGAGGGAGCAACGATGGCGGACGTCGACCCCGACGCCGACGCGCCCGGGACCGACGAGGGTGCGACCGCCGACTCGTCGGTGGGCGAGACGACGACCGAGGCGGAGCCCGTGACCGCCGACGGCGGCGACGACGACCGCGAGACGGAGACGGAGACGACGCCCGGGGCGGCCGCCGAGGACGACACCGCCGCCGAAGACGACACCGCCGCCGGGGCGGATACGACTGCGAGTGCGACCCCCGACGAGGCCGACGAAAGTCTCGACGAGGAGACCGACGCGGTGCCCGACGCGGACGTGGCCAGTCCCGACCCGGACGGGCGGGCGGAGGTCGACGCCGCCGAGGCGGCCGAGAGCGAGGCCGAATCCGGGACGGCGAGCGACGCCGGGACCGCCGACACCGACGCCGCCGCCGGCCTCGACGACTTCGAGGAGACGGGCGGGGACGCCGACGACGCCGAGGGCGGCCTCGGCGACTTCGAGGGGTCGGACCCGACGCCCGACGAGGTGGAGTCGACGCCGCGCGGCGAGACGGACGCCGCCGAACCCGGCGACTTCGACGAGGCCGACCCGGGCGAGGGGAGTCCGAACGACTTCGGCGACGTGGGGCCGAACGACCCGGACGACGAGTCGGACCCCGGCGACCTCGAGGAGGCGAACGCCCGCGAGTTCGACGCGCCCGGCGCCGACCCGGAGGCGGACGCCGACGCGGACGCCGCCGACCCCGACGACTTCGAGGACGCGCTCAGCGACGAGGAGCGCCGCGAGGCCGAAGCGGAACACGGCGTCGAGTTCTCCTCGGGGGCGGACGTGCCCGACCCGGGCGACGCGGACATCGAGACGCCCGACCCCGACAGCGGGATGGCCGACGGGATGGACGAGGAGATCGCGGACCAACACCAGCCCGAACCCGAACCCGGCGCGGGCGCGACCGAACCCGCGAGCGAGGGGACGGTCGGGACGACCCCCGCGGGCGAGGAGGCGGCGCCGCCGGAGGGCGAGAACGCCGAACCCGCCGCGGTCGAAGACCCCGCCGAGACCGCGACCATGGACGACCCGGCGGACGCCAGCACGCCGGCGGAGGACCCCGCGGAGGCGGCGACGACGGACGACGACGCCGTCGACGTCGACCTGGAGGAGGCCGCGGTCGAGTTGATGGACGAACTCGACGACGGCGACGGCGCCGACCGCGACGAGGTGGTGGCGGCGGCGGTCGACCGCTACGGCGCCGACGAGAGCGACATCGAGGAGGCGATCCAGGACGCGCTGATGGGCGGGAAGTGCTACGAACCCGACGACGGCGTGCTCAAACCCATCTGACGTGGCCGACGCGGATGGGGACGCGCAGCCGCTCGTCGAGCCCGTCCCGGGAGCGCCCGCGGCGACCGCCGACCTGGGCGGCGAGACGGGGCTACTGATCGCGGACTACCACGCCGGCATCGAGGCGGGCCTGCGCTACGAGCGCGGGGTCGAACTCGACAGCGCGGCAGACGAGCGGCGCGAGCGGCTGCTCTCGCTGCTCGCGCGGACGGGCGCCGACCGGCTGGTCGTCCTCGGCGACCTGGGTCACCGGATCGGGTCGACCGGCGACGCCGAGCGCGCGGAACTCGCCGCCCTCCTCGACGCGGTGGGCGTCCCGGTGACGCTCGCGCTCGGCAACCACGACCCCGGCGTCGCTGAGGCGTTCGGCGACCGACTCCGCGTGACCGACGCCGCGGGCGCGCGCCTCGGCGACGTGGGTATCGTCCACGGTCACACCTGGCCAGCCCCGGACGTGCTCGCGGCGGACGTGGTCTGTACGGGCCACGAACACCCGCGCGTGAAACTCTCCGACGAGGTGGGCGGCGGGCGCGCGGAGAAGGCGTGGCTCCGCGGGCCGCTCGCGTACGGCCCGTTCGCGGACCGTAACGCCGACCTGCCCGACTGGGGGGAGGAGCCGCCGGAACTCGTGGTGTTCCCCGCGTTCAACGACCGCTCGGGCGGGACGTGGGTCAACGTCGAAGGGCAGTTCCTCGCGCCGTACCTCCCCGACGGGCTGGCGTCCGGCGAGGCGTACCTCCTCGACGGGACGCGGCTCGGCGACTACCGGCGGGTCTGACGTTCGATCGGGCTGACATATCCCTGAGAGCGTATCACACGTTCCCGGCGGGTAGACGGCGTGTGCCACCGCTTTTCACCCTCGTTTCACCGGAGCATTTATGTGTCGCAACCGTGTAGCTGTGCGTACCAGAACGCCTTCGGGCGTGGTGGCATCGTACGCTAAATGACACGGCGTTCTTACACCCATCCGGACGCGCGCACTCCCCGTGTAGCGTCCGCCACCCCCGAAGCAGTATGGTGTCGAGGTAACGAACCATGGTAACGCAAGAGGAAGTTCTCGAAGAGTACGGTCTCGAAAGTATGGACGAACAGCGAAACGTCGGGCTCACCGACGACGAAATCGACAACGGCTCCAAGGGCCAACTGATCAAGAAGGCGGGTCAGCTCCGCGACCGCCGGAACGAACTGAACCAGATGGCCTCCGAGCGCGCTTCCAAGCGCGACGACCTGAACGCGAAGACGCGCGAGAAGGTCGACGAGGCGCAGGAACACCGCGAGAAGCGCGACGAGCTCAACGAACAGGTTCAAGAGCACAAGAACAGCCGCAACGAACTCAACGCCGAGGCGAACGAGCTGTTCGACGAGGTCGAGTCGAAAAAGCAGGACCTCGAACTCGGCTCGGGCAAGTCCATCGAGGAGCTCAAAGAGGAGATCGAGGACCTCGAGTTCAAACAGCAGACCGAGGTGCTCTCGACCGAGGACGAGCGCGAACTCATCGAGAAGATCGAGGACAAGCGCGAGCAGCTCGCCGAGAAGAAGGAGAAGGTCGACAACAGCGGCGACCTCGAAGAGCTGGTGGAGGAGGCCGAGGAGGTCCGCTCGGAGGCCTCGAAGCACCACCAGAAGGTGACCGAACTGGCCGACGAGGCGCAGGAACACCACAACCGGATGATCGAGGCGTACCGCGAGGCCGACGACATCCGCGACGAGGCCGACGCGATGCACGAACTGTTCGTGGAGGCCCAGGAGATGGCCGACCGCCACCACGAGGACTTCGTCACCGTCCAGAAGCGCCTGCGCGAACTGGACAAGGAGGAGGAGCAGGAGAAGAAGGCCGAACGCGAGGAGAAGCAGGAGGCCGAACGCGAGGAGGCCGAGGAGATCTATCAGAAGTTCAAGGAAGGCGAGACCCTCGACACCGAGGACCTGATGAAGCTCCAGAAGACGGGGCTGCTCTAAATCTAACCCCGAATTCGACCGCGATTTCTACGCCGTTCTTCCGACGCCGCCCACAGAGCGACGGCCACCCGCCGCCGGGATCGTGCCGACCCGGGACCGCTCCGCCCACCCCGTCGACGGACGACCGCGGACACCCGGCTTTAGGTTCACCCCCGCCGCACGTGGCTGCATGACAGACTCATCGGAGTCGGGCGCCCCGACGCCGGTTCGCGTCGTCGCGCTCCTCCTGGCGGTGGTCGTGGCCGGGGCCGTCGGCGTCGCGGCCTTCGTCGTCCTCCCGGTCGGTCTCGCAGACCTGCTGGGCGTCCTGCTCACTATCGCGCTCGTGGTCGTCGTCGCCCGACTCGTCGGCCGCGCGCTCGCCGAGCGGTACGCCGACTACACCGTCGCGGAGGTCGAGGTGTCGGGTCCGATCACCCGCGACGGCGGCGGCAGTTCGCTCCCCCGGTCGCCGACGACGCCCGGCGCCGACGAGGTGGTCGACCAGATCGAACGCGCGGACGACGACCCCAAGGTGGAGGCGCTGATGCTGAAGCTGAACACGCCCGGCGGCGAGGTGGTGCCGAGCGACGACATCCGGCTGGCCGCCGCCGAGTTCGACGGGCCGACCGTCGCGTACACCACCGACCTCTGTGCGTCCGGGGGGATGTGGATCGCGTCGGGCTGTGACGAACTGTGGGCGCGGGACGCCAGCCTCGTCGGCAGCATCGGGGTGCGGTTCTCCCAGACCCGGTTCGACGAGTTCGCCGACCGCTACGGGGTCAGCTACGAACGCATCGTCTCGGGGGCGTACAAGGACGCGACCGGCGCGCCGTTCAAGCGGATGGAGGCGCACGAACGGGAGTACCTCCAGGGGCTGTCGGACGCCTGGTACGACAACTTCGTCGAACGCGTCGCCGAGTCGTTCGAGATAGACGAGCAGACGGTCCGTCAGACGGAAGCGCGCGTGTTCCTCGGCGAGGACGCCGTCGAGTTCGGGCTGGTGACCGCGCTCGGCACCGACGACGACGCCGAGGCGCGGGTGGGCGAACGCATCGAGGGGGAGCCGGTCCGGCGGGCGTTCGAACCCGAACGCGGCCTCTCCGACCGGTTCGGGATGGGCGTCTCGCGGGTCGCGTACGCGCTCGGGGCGGGCGTCGCCGCGGCGTTCGGCGCCGACGAGGGCGGTCTCGAACTGTGAGGCCGGGCGAGCACCGGGTGATGGGTTTTTCACCGGGGCACGCCTCCGAGAGACCGTGACGACGCTGGTCCTCTGTGTGGACCGCTCGAACGACGTGGGTCGGAAGGCGGGCGTCGCGACCCCCGTCGTCGGCTGGGAGGCGGTCCGCTCGCTCGTGACCGACCTCGGTCTCGCGGACCCGGAGGACGCGGGCGTCAACTGCCTGCTCGAATCGCTCCACGTCGCGCGGCAACTCTCCGACGGCGGCGAGGAGGCCGTGGTCGCGGTGGTGTCGGGCGACGGCGACTCGCCCGTCCGCGCCGACCGCGCGCTCGCGGCCCAACTCGACGAGGTGTGTGCGGCCCACGAGGTGGAGTCGGCCATCGTGGTGATCGACTCCGCCGGCGACGAGCGGGCGGTCCCCATCGTCGAGTCGCGGCTGCCCGTCGACTCGGTCGACCGCGTGGTGGTGCGGCAGGCGCGCGACCTCGAGTCCACCTACTACCTGCTCAAGCAGTTCATGGCCGACGAGGAACTCCGCGAGACCGTTCTCGTCCCGGTCGGCATCGGGCTGATCATCCTCCCGGTGTTGCTGTTGCAGTTCTCGACGACCGTCGCGCTCGCGGGCGTCGCCTCGCTTCTGGGCGCGACGCTGCTCTACTACGGGCTCGGCGTCGACGAGGTGGTCGAACGCACCCCCGAGCGGGCCCGCGAGGCGCTCTACTCCGGGCAGGTCGCGGTCGTCACGTACGTCGTGGCGCTGGGGCTGACGCTCGTCGGCGTCTTCCTCGGCGGTCTCGGGGCGTCGGCGTCGACCGAAGGGGAGTTCGTCGCCGCCATGCGGTTCGTCTACGACAGCGTCCCCTGGCTCGCCGTCGCGGCGCTCACCGCGTCGCTCGGACGCCTGCTCGACGAACTCATCCGCGACGAGGGGGTGCGCACGTCGTACCTCAACCTCCCGTTCGGCGCGCTCGCGGTCGGGCTGGTCGTCCGCGGCTTCGCGGGCTACTTCCTCGAACGCGAGGCGGGCTGGGGCGCGCTCGAACTACTCGGCGTCCCGCTCTCGCCCGTCCAGCGGCTCGCGCTGTTCATCGCGGGTGGGTTGGTGCTCGCGCTGGTGGGCGTGCGCGTCGCCACCAGCGTCTCCGACGAGACGCTCGACGAGGTCATCGACGACGAGGCCGAGACGAACCCGGGCGCGGGCAACCGCCGCGGCGGCGGCGACTAGCGGTCGCGGCAACCGGTGGGCCGCCGGAGGGGGGACCGTCCCGCTCGCGGGGTTGCGGGTCCCGCGGGTCCTGCAGGTCTTACGCACTCTCTCTCGGAGCAGTTCGACTCGCCCGCTACCCCCCACCGTCGCTCGCGGCGGCGGCGGTCGGCCGGACCACGTCCGCGAGCGCGACCAGCAGGCCGAACAGCCAGCCGACCGGGACCGCGATGGCGAACCACATCGCCACGTACGCCAGCCCCCGGAGGTCGAACCGCGCGCGGATCAGCGCGTTCAGCCCGCCGTAGTCGAGGAGGGTGTCGAGCAGCCACACCGCGAGCGTCCGGCTGTTGGCGAACACCACGTCCGCGAGCGCCGGCGAGTACAGCGCCGCGACCACCGGCGGGAGCAGGAACGCGGTCACGCCCGCGGGGTAGGCGACGAGGACGCTCGTCGCCCGACCGCCGGCGCGCGAACACACCACCGCGAGCGCCGCGGCGACGGTCGCGACGGCGCCCGCGGCGCCGACGGCGACCAGTCCGCCGACGGGGAACCGTCTGAGCCACGCCGCGACGGTGAGCAGCCCCCACGCGGCGAGCGACGTGACCACCACGCCGACGACGCCCAGCCGGGTCGCCGCCGAGTCGGCGCGGCCGGCGTAAAACCGCGTCGCGAACCCGAACAGCAGCAGCGGGTAGAGGAGAACGAGCAGCGGGACGCCGAGCACGCTCCACGCCAGATAGGCGGCTCGCTGGGGACCGGTCTCGGGCCGCCACCGGCCGACCACCCGACCGGGGTCGAGTTGCCGCGGGAACAGCAGTTCCATCCACGTGGCGTGGAGCCGTCGCAGGTCGATACGGACGGCGTCGGCCAGCCCCGGCGATGCGCGTCGTTCCATCGCTCGGGGAGAGCGGGAGGGCCCGATTTAACGTTTCGTCCCGGCGGTCGATTCTGATAACGGGAGCCGACCGCGGGGCCGGGTCGCCGCCGTCTCGGGGTGGCTTCCCGATGGCCGGTTCGGACGCGGCTCAGTTCCAGGGGGCGAAGTCGGGGTCGACCATCCGCTCCTCGCGGTCGATGTTGTCGATGGCGGCGACGTCCTCGTCGTCGAGGTCGAGGTCGAGGCTACCCCAGTTGTCGCGGATGTGCTCCTCGCTGGTCGCCTTGGGGATGGTCGTGACGCCCTTCTCGCGGAGCCACGCCAGACTGACCTGCCCCTCGTTGGTGTCGTACGTCTCCGCGATCTCGGTGAGTTCGTCCACCTCGAACACCTCGCCGCGCGCGAGCGGCGAGTACGCCACCGGCTGGATGTCGTGCGCCTCGGTTATCTCGCGGAGCGCCTTCTGGGGGAGCAGCGGGTGACACTCGAACTGGTGGGCGAAGATCGGCACGTCGGCGACGTCGAGCGCCTCCTTGAGGTCCTCGGTTCGGAAGTTGGAGACCCCGACGCGGTGGATCAGCCCGTCGTTGTACAGTTGTTCGAACGCGCCGAACGTCTCCTCGACGTCGTACGTCCCGGTCGGCCAGTGCATGTACAGCAGGTCGACCGAGTCGACGCCGAGTCGGTCGAGGCTCTCCTCGGTCGTCTCGCGGACGTCGTCGGCCGCGAGGTTCTTCCGCCACACCTTCGTCGCGAGGAACACGTCCTCGCGGTCGACGTCGGCGCGTTCGATGCCGTCGCCGACCTCCGCCTCGTTGCCGTACGCCTGTGCGGTGTCGATGTGGCGGTACCCCGTCTCCAGCGCCGTCTCGACCGCCGTCCGACACTCCTCGGGGTCGTCGTTCTCCCACGTCCCGAGACCCAGCATCGGCATTCCCTCGGCGGTCGGCGCGTCCGCGGCCGACGGTGTCGCGTCCTGTGACATCGTATCCGAACGGTGGGGCGCGACGGGAAAATGGGTTGTGGCAGCCGAACGCATCTCCGGTGTGTGAACCGCTCGCAGTCCCGATCCGGGGCGATTCGGGGTAGAAGGCCCCACCGGTCGTCCGCCGGGGTCGGGCCGGACCCTCTCCGGTCGGTCGCGGCCGGGGCGGCCGGTCGTCCGACCGCCGCGGCGCTCCCCCGGTCGGATCAGCCGATGTAGCGGAGTTCGTCCTCGCTGGGCATCCCGCCGCCGCCGCCGCCCTGCATCTCGCGGATCTTGCCGACGACCTCCTCCATCTCCTCGGCGCGGTCTTCCAGGTCCGAGAAGTCCACTTCGAAGCCGAGCACCTCCTGGAGCACTTCCAGAACCGCCTGCGCGCTCTTGGGGTCGACGAGGTAGCCCGACGTCTCGCCCATCAGGCAGGCCGCGTTCAGCCCCCGGCGCGCGCCCAGTCCGAGCACCAGCCCCGAGACGCCGACGATCCCGCCCGCGGGTTCGTCCTCGCGGAACTCGACGCCCGCCTCCGCCAGTTCCTCGCGGTCGGCGTCGCCGGTCCGCGCGCCGAGTACGCCGTACTCGTCGTCCTCGATCAGTTCCCCGGTGGGGACGCCCCCGAGTGCGAACGCGCGCTCGCAGCCGAACTCCTCGGCCACATCGAGAAAGGAGGTGGTGAGTCGGTAGTGGCCCTCGTTGCTCGCCGCCTGGTGGTCGCCCGTGAGCACGAGCAGGTCGGTGCCGTCGGCGTCGACGTGGTGGAACTCGGCGTGGGTCAACTCCGCGACGCCGTCGTCGTCGACGGTGACCTGCGGGGGGAAGTCGGTGGTGTACACCCGGCGGACCACGTCGCCGTCGAACTCCTCGACGAGGTGTTCGGCCACCAGTTTCCCCACGTGGCCGACGCCCGGGAGTCCCTCGATCAGCGTCGGGTCGTCGAGACCGGGCTCCGCGACCGTCTCGATGTCGATGTCGTCCATACGTGGCCTCGCGGGTCGCTCGTGGTAAAGGGCGTCGGCTTCCGCTCGCCCCCGCGTCGCTCTCGGGGTCGGGGCGGCCGGACCGACCGGGTGTCGGGTCAGTCGGCGTCACCGCGGCGGTCGCGCCGCCGCGCGCGCCTGCGGTACTCGCCGTACGGGTCCTCGGGGTTGAACGGCGCGGGCGCGGAGTTGACCGCGTCGGCGCCACACCGGGGGCAGGCGTCGCCGAGCGTGTACACCGGCCGCTCGTGCTCCGTCTCCCACGCCGAACAGACCCTGATGTCGGACTTCACTGGTTCACTGGGTGTCGAGTGTCCGGACGGCCGCCGGCGGCCCGCCCGACGCCGTTACTCGTCGTCGCTCTCGCGCTCGCGGTGGAACGACCCCGTGCCGCCCGCGGTCTCGATCGACTCGCGCGCGCGGTCGGCGCTGGCCTCCAACTCGTCTTCGGCGGTCTTGTAGTCGGGCGCCTGCACCCGGATGCGGTACTCGGGCGAGCCGACGTACGAGACGTCGAGTTCGGCCTCGCCGGGTACCTCGCCGTTCCCCTCGGCGGCCCCGAGCGCCTCCCTGATCGAGTCGACGCCGTCGGGGGTGGGACACGAGAGGTCGACGTAGCCCGTCACCGTCACGTACGGGACGGAGACGTTCTCGCGGGCGGTCGAGACGATCGCCTCGACGTCCGACTCGGGGAGGTCGGTGTCCTCCAGCGCCTCCTCGCCGTGGATCGCGGCCGCCTCGAACCCGTCGTACATCGAGCCGAACTCGGCGTACAGCGCCTCGGCGACCTGGATGTACTTGTCGTCGCTGACGTCCTCGCCGAACGCGAGCGTCATCCAGTTGTCCGCCTTGCGCTCGTTCTTCCACTCTTGGATCTTCTCCGAACGCTGGTGGTCGTTGACGTCCTTGATCGACAGGTCGATCTGTTGGGCGTCCTCGTCGACCTCAAGCACCTTCGCGACGACGCGGTCCTCGACGTCGACGTGGTCGCGGATGTTCTTGATCCACCCGCTCGCCACCTCGCTGACGTGGACCAGCCCGCGCTTGTTCTCGTACTCGTCGAGGTCGACGAAGACGCCGAAGTCGGCGATCTCGTCGATCTCCCCCACGACGAGTTCACCCTTCTCCGGCCAGCCGCTGAATTTCATACTTCACGATCACGACCGCAGGCTAATACCGTTTCGGAACTCCCGGTCGGCCGACGGCGCCGACACGCGCCCGGCGGAGACGAGTTAGTTACCGGTGGGGAGATACCGAGTTCCCACGATGAGAGAGGAGTGAGCAGACTTTTTACGCAGTTTACACTCCGAACGGATGGCGATCGGGAGTTCCTCGACCCCGAGGAGGTCGCCACGCTTCGTGGACACGCCCGCCCGGGAGGGCGGGCACGCGGATGCGGTTTCTCGGGCGGCGGACCGGGGCTGGATACCCCGGCCGTCGCCCGTCCGACACCACGCGCTCGGAGCGACCGGTGGGGCGGTCGCTCCGGGTCGACGGGCATCGCGAAGGAGAAGGCGGAGGGTGGCCGACTCAGGCCCGCTGTTCGACCGTCTCGACGACCTCGCCCGCGAACTCGGCGTCGCCGCCGGTCGGACGCGCGAGCGTCGTCCCGCAGACGGCGCAGTTGACGACCGAGGAGGCCTTCCCGAAGACGACCTGTTCGTTCTCGCAGTCCGGACACTGGACGCGGTAGAAGTTACCCGCCATCGTTACTCCTGGAAGACGAGGCGGCCGGCGCGCCAGCCCTCGCGCATGTGGGCCTTGCCGCAGTCGGCGCAGCGGTACTTGAGGTGGGTCTTCTTCGTGGGCTTGTCCCCGCCGGGCACCTTCGAGAACTTGCCGGCGTTCCCGATGACGGCCGTGCCGCGCTTCTGCTGGCGGTCGGTCCACTTCATGCCGGTCTCGCGGCCGCGGCGGACCTTCTCGACCTCGTGCTCTTCGTGGGCTTTACAGAACGGACAGTACGTGTTCATCCGTCGCGGCATCTCCATAGCGAAATCTCCTCTTGCGCCTGCTACCGTCCCAGCGGTTAAAAGGAATGTGGTCCGCGGCCGGCCTGTGTCACGTTCGCACGCGCGGGTCGGGCGACGGGGGTCGACCGACCGCTCCCCGACTCACGCCAGCGGCGTCCGCTCGACGACGGTGCCGTTGACGGTGGGGTACTGCTCGACCACCTCGCCGTCGGAGAGGTCGCCGTCGTCGACCATCTCCTCTAGGAGCCACCACGCCACCTCGACGTGGTCCGTCTTGGCGGTGTAGAACTCCTCGGGGACGCCGAGCGCTTCCAACTCCCCGGGGTCGGCGTACGTCTTGCCGTACACCAGCGTGCCGTCGTCGGTCACCTCGTCGAACGGCCGCCGGAGGTTCTTCGCCATCCGCTTGAGGCGGTTGCGGTGCTGGGCGGCGTCCTTGAACACGGAGGTGCAGAAGTACACCTTCTCGTGGCCGCCCATCGTCTCCAGGATGGCCTCCTTCGACCCGTCGACGGCGGACATGTGCCCCTCCTGGAGTTCGAACCCGGCCTCCTGCATCCGCCGGTAGTTGCCGTCGGACATCTCGAACTCGTTGACGTTACAGAACTCGGCGGCGCCCTCGTCGAGGAACTCGAGGAACTCCTCTTCGGCGCGGATACCCGGAATCTCGAACGCGGGCGTCAGCCCCTCCTCGCGGGCGACGTGGAGGATGTCCTCCCACTCGGTGCCGTGGAGGTCGCCCCACAGTTCCAGCGGCGGGTGGAAGCGTATCTCGTCGAGTCCCGCCTCCGAGAGTCGGCGCATGTTCTCGCGGCCGCCCGTGATGCCGGTGTAGAGGTGGGTGTGGTGGTCCTCGCCGAACTCGTCTTTGAGCAACGAGAGGTAGTGACAGGTCTTGTCCATCGCCTCCTGTGGCTCCCCGCCCGTGATGGAGGTGCCGAGCGCGTCCATCCGGTTCGCCTCCGCGAGCACGTCGTCGTCCGACTCGACGAGTCGCTCGTTGGCGTACACGTCGGTGACGTTCTTGCGGTTCTCGCCGAGCGGACAGTAGAAGCAGTCGCGCTGGTCGCAGTAGCCGTAGACGAAGAGGACCATCTTCCCCCCTTTGGCGCACTGTTCACAGCCCTTCGAGATCATTCGGTGCCCCCACTACTCGGTCGAACGGCAAAAGCGGTGCGTTCTCGCCCTCCGGGGTCGACACCCCCGAGTCGCGACGTCGACGCCCCGCCGGGCAGCGACCGACGCTCACGCGGGCGGCCGCTCGCGCCCCTCGGGCGGGCCGTCGAGGAGGACCAGGGCCGCGGTGACGAGGAGGACCAGCGACGTCGGGAGGACGACCCACCCGACCGTGAACTGCCAGAAGCCGAGGAGGAACAGCCCCACCGCGCCCGCGGTCAGGAGTCGCACCCGCGAGCGGACCGCGCCGGCGGCGCCGACCCAGCCGAACAGCGCGACCAGTCCGAACAGGAGCAGTCGCGACGGCCGCGAGCCGGGCGCCGGGAGGAGGGCGACGAGGACGACCGTGAGCGCACTCACGGCGACGACCGAGAGGCCGCGGAACGCGCGGGCGAGCGAGCGCCGTCGGTTCACAGCCGGCGTACGCCCGGGGAGACCCTAACGGTTGTCCCGGTCGGTCGCCCCGTCGGAACCAGCCGTGAGAATTCCACCACGAGACTCATGCGTCTCCGCGACAGTTACCCGCACATGGTACGCAGACGAGACGTCCTCCGCGCGGGGGGCGCGGCGGCGCTCGGGGGGCTCGCGGCGACGAGCGGCTGTTTAGGGTTCGTCACCGGGTCGGAACCGATCGAGGTGTCGGCGTCGCCGGCGACCGTCCCCGACGCGGCGCTCTCCGAGACGGGGTACGCGGAGTACCGGGTCGAACCGATGGAGATCGAACGGACGGTCGAGGTGGCGGGCCAGTCGCGCACGGTGGTGGCGCGCAACCAACTCGCGCAGTACGACCGCGCGGTCGAGGTGGCGGGCCAGCGCTACCAGGCGGCCGTCTTCACGGTGCTGTCGACGCCCGCGGTCGAGATCGCGGGCCAGACGCTCAACCCCGTCGGCGGGATGAGCGCGGCCGAACTCGCCCGGCGGACGATCGGACGCTACGAGGGGATCGGCGACGTCGAACAGCTCGACGACGAGACCGCGCAGGTGCTCGGCACCGAGACCACCGTCGGCGTGTTCGAGGCGGAGACGGAACTCACGGAGGGGGTCACCGTCGACACGCGGATCCACGTCGCGAACGCGGTGCGGGCGGGCGCGGACTTCGTCGTCGCGGTCGGGGCGTACCCGACGATCCTCTCGGGGGAGGACGACGCCGTCCGGACGCTGATGGGCGCCGTCGTCCACGAGGAGAGCGACGGCGGCTGAGCCGACGGGCCGGTCGCGTCCCTCCGGGTCGGTTCGTCGGGGTCCGTCGGCGTCCGCCGGGGGCGCGCCCGGTCGCCGACCGGCGGGTTCCCGCGTCGTGGGCCGCTCCCGAAAGCAGTTATACCTCCCACGACGTATCGGCTCACGATGCTGCTGGTCCTCCCGGTCGACCTCGACGACGACCTCGGGCGGAAGACCGGTCTCGACACGCCGGTCATCGGCCGCGACGCCGTCGAGGCGGCGGCGGTCGCGCTCGCCACCGCCGACCCGGAGGACTCCGACGTGAACGTGCTGTTTCAGGCGGTCCACGCGTACGACGACCTGCTCGCGGACGAGTCGGTCGACGAGGAGGTCGAGGTGGCCGCCGTCACGGGCGTCGAGGGGAGCGACGTGCAGGCGAACCGCGCGGTCGGCGCGGAGGTCGACGAGGTGCTCGCCGCGCTCACCACCGGCGAGGACGTCCGCGCCATCGTGATCACCGACGGCGCACAGGACGAGTCGGTGCTGCCGGTGATCCGCTCGCGGGTGCCGCTCGACGGCGTCCGTCGCGTCGTCGTCAGGCAGGCGCAGGACCTCGAGTCGATGTACTACACGATGAAGCAGGTGCTGTCGGACCCCGAGACCCGCGGGACGATCCTGATCCCGCTGGGCGTCCTGCTGTTGATCTACCCGCTGTCGATCGTCGCCAGCCGGTTCGACATCCCCGGCGCGGTGGTGCTCGGGGTGGTGTCGGCGCTGTTGGGGCTGTACACGCTGTTCCGCGGGCTGGGACTGGAGGAGACCGTCGACGCCACCGCCGAACGCGTGCGGACCGGGCTGTACGCGGGCCGCGTCACGCTGGTCACCTACCTGGTCGCGCTCGCACTCCTGGTCGTCGGCGTCGTCCAGGGGTTCGACGCGCTCGGGTCCGCCCGCAGCGTCGCCGACGCCGGACTCCCGCCCCAGCGCGCCGTCGCGGTGTTCGTCCACACCGCCGTCCAGTGGGCGGCGGTCGCGGGGGTCACCTCCTCGCTCGGACAGGTGACCGACGAGTACCTCGCCGACCGCTTCCGGTGGCGCTACCTCAACGCGCCGTTCTACGTGCTCGCGATCGCGGTGGTGCTGTACGGCGTCTCGGGCTACTTCCTCCCGTCCATCCCGGGGACGACGCCGCTGACGCTCTCGCGTCTCGCGCTCGCGCTGGCCGCGGGGACGCTGTTGGGCGTGCTCTCGACGCTCACGTTCGCGGTCGCCGAGTCGCGACTGCCCGGCGGACCCGAGGCGGCGTGAGACCGCGGCTCGCCGAACACGGAACACGGGCACCGGATACGCGCCTTTTTTGACGGGTGCTTGCCAACCGGAAGCGTATGTCTGCGGCATCTCACTCGTACGACGTGGTCGTCGTCGGCGGCGGCACGGCCGGCGCGTTCGCGGCGGCGACGACGGCGCAGGAGGGGTTGAACACGGTGATCCTCGAGCGGAAACCCGAGGAGGAGGCGGGCCACATCGCCTGTGGCGACGCCATCAAGGGGAAGTCGACGTTCCCCGACGTGGTCGACCTCGACTACCTGCGAGACGAGTCGTTCACCAACCAGAACATCAGCCGGGCGGTGTTCGAGAACCCGCGGACCGACGAGGAACTGTCGATCCCGCTGGGGCAGACCGGCTCGGTGATCGACCGGAAGCGCTACGGCGAGATCATCCTGGAGGAGGCCGAACGCGCGGGCGCCGAACTCCACTTCGATACGGTCGTCAAGGACGTGACGCAGGACGACGACGGCCGCGTCACCGGCGTGCGGGCGACCCGCGAGGGCGACGCCGTCTCGTACGACGCCGAGGTGACGGTCGACGCGGCGGGCGCGCTGTCGATCCTCCAAGACCGGGCGGACCTCTCGGGGGCGACGTTCGACACGAACGTCTCGTACTCGCAGTTCTGCTCGGCGTACCGCGAGGTGCTCGACGTGCCCGAACCGGTCGACTACGACGACGCCATCGTGTTCAAGCCGACCGAGGAACTCGGCTACCTCTGGTACTTCCCGCGGACGAGCACGGAGATCAACGCCGGACTGGGCTTTCAGATGACCGAGCCGCCGATGAAACTGGTCGACGCCCTGAAACGCGACCTCCACAGCCGCGCGGAGTTCCAGGGGGCGAAAGTTCGGGACAAACTCGGCGCGGCGCTGCCGACCCGCCGGCCGTACGACTCCGCCGTCGCCGACGGCTTCCTCGCGGTCGGCGACTCGGCGGGGCACGTCAACCCCACCACGGGCGGCGGCATCCCCGGCGCGGCCAAGTCGGCCCACTGGGCGGCCCAGCGCGCGGTCGCCGCAATCTCCGACGGCGACACGAGCGAGGAGGCGCTGTGGTCGTACAACCGCGACGTGTTGACCGACTTCGGCAAGCGGTTCGCCGCGATCGACCTGTACAACATCTGGGGGACCGCCCACGAGGTGGACGAACTCACCGACATCGTCACCGCCATCCCCGGCCAGCAGTTGGTCGACGCGCTGGGGAAGGGCGAGACGTCGATGGGGCTGGGACTCAAACTCCGGACCGTCGTCGAGACGGCCGGCCACTGGGACTCGCTGTACGAACTCTGGCAGGTCCGCGAGAAGGCGCGCGAGTTGAAGGCCCACTACGACCGTTACCCCGACTCGCCGGATGCGTTCGAGACGTGGCGGAGCTACCGCGACGACATCATGGACGAACTGTACGAGATAGCCGGCGCCGACCCGAAGTACTAGGTCACTCCCCGAGGGTCACGCTCGCGTCCGCGCTGTTCGGGAGCGCGTCCGACCGGCCGTACATCCCGGGCGCGATGGCGAGCGTCCGGAGACCGTACTCGTTTGCGGTCTCCAGCGCGGGTTTGAAGTCCGTATCGCGGGAGGCGACGGCTATCGTCGCCGCGCGCCGCTCGACGGCGAACCGCGTCACGTCGACCGCGAGTTTCACGTCCACGTCGCCGCTGGTCACGACGGTCTGGAAGCCGCGCGCCTCCGCCGCCTGGATCAGCCCCGGCGACGCGTGTTCGTCGAGGTAGAGCCGCGCGGTCACCAGTTCGCCCTCGCGGGCGGCGGCCGCGCGCACGTCGTCGAGGTCCACGTCGAACTCCTCGCGCAACACGTTCGGCCCGTCGACGAACAGCGCGACGCCGCGGGGCGTCCGCTCGTCCCCGCCGACCGCGTCGGACAGCCGTGCCAACAACCCCATACCCGTCCGAATTCCGCCCGCCCGAATACCGCTTCCGGTCCGCACCGCCCGCGATGGGTGGCCCTCGCCGCCGTGCGGGCGACCCGCCGGAACTCGGCCGCCCACCCGCGGGCTCGTTCCACGGCTACTCGGGGTGAGCTCTCTCCCCATTAAATACACATCGATGTCAAAAGAATTAACTCACTATGAAGGTGTTATCCGCTCGGGTCGTGGGAGACGACACCGACGGCGCCGACTTCGAGCGCTACGCCACTGACGGCACCGGGTCGTGCCCCACCACGTCCGAGTTCGGCTACCGGTCGTGGACGCCCAACAGCCGGGAGACTGTCACGATCGACGCCCCCGATGACGCGACGGCCCTCCGCCTCCTCGCCGACGCCTACGCCGACAGCGGGTCGTTCGAGGTGGCGATCACGGAGTACCAGTGAGAACGGCCGCCGCGCCGTCGTTGCGGACGGTTTGACACGTACGCGCCCACACAGATCCGGAACTGCGAGACTCACTCCGGTGTAATCTTGGAACTGGGGAGTCCCACGCCGATCTGACCGATTTTACGGCATCGATGCGCGTTCTAGAGACGCGTACGCCGGCCATGCGGCTTTTGTCGACACGTCGTGAGGTGGTGGACATGTACTTCTCGATGCGGTTCACAGCAGTCGCCGAGGTGACAGGATGGTAGAGCGAACCCGTACCCTCAGTTTCCGGGTCGCGTTCGCGCTCGGGTTGGGGACGATGATCGCGGCAGGTATCTTCTCGTTGTCGGGGACGGCTGTCAACCAGATCGGGTCGAGCGCGGTCATCGCGTTCGTGATCGCGGCGCTGGTGGCGAGCATCACGGCGGCGACCTACTCGGAGTTCGCCTCGATCTACTCCGAGAACGGCGGCGGCTACCTGTTCACTTCCGAGACGTTCGAGGGGAACGGACTCCTCACGTACGCGGTCGGCGCGTCGCTGTTCCTCGGTTACACCGGGACGACCGCGTTCTACCTCGCGACGATGGACGAGTGGTTCTTCATGTTCATCTTCCCCGAGTCGCTCCACGTCCTCCCGCGGGGGACGGTCGGCATCGCGGCCGCGCTCCTCCTCGGCTACCTTAACGCCCGCGGGACGGAGGAGTCGGGGACGTTCCAGGTGGTCGTCACGGCCGCGAAGGTGGCCATCCTGTTCGTGTTCATCGGCGGCGCCGTCGCGTACGCCGGGCCGAGTCAGGCGGCGACCACGTTCGCGAGCGACTTCTCGACGGACGCCGGCGGCATCGTCTCCATCGCCGCGCTGGCGTTCATCACGTTCTTCGGCTTCTCCGCCATCGCGGCCTCCGCGGGCGAGATCATCGAACCGCGCAAGACGGTGCCGCGCGCCATCGCCGCCTCCATCGTGACCGTGACCGTGCTGTACACGTTCGTCATCATCGCGATGGTGAACGCGCCCGTCTCCGACTCCGTGCTCGCACAGGGGGAGACGGCGATGGGACAAGTCGCGGCGTCGTTCCTCGGGCCGGTCGGGCAGTACCTGATCGTCGCCGGCGCGGTCTTCTCGATGATCTCCGCGTCGAACGCGTCGGTGCTCGCCGCCTCGGGCATCGGCTCGCTCATGGGACAGAACGGCCACGCCCCCCGCGCGATGGGGCGGATCGACCCCGACTACGAGACGCCGACGTACAGCGTCGCCACCGCGACGGTGCTCATCGCCGTGCTCATCTTCGTGTTCATGACGCTGTTCGGCCAGCACGGCCTGTTGATGGGGTTCGTCCCCGGCGGCGAGGGTGGTATCTTCGGGTTCGGCCTGTTCGTCGGCGGCGAGGAGGGACTGTTCGGCCTTGAACCGCTGACCGGGTTCGCGACGTTCAACCTACTCATGCCGTTGGCCGTGGTGAACGCGGTGCTCATCTACTCCCGGCGGAACAAACCCGAGTTGGATCGCGGCTTCTCGATGCCGCTCGTCCCGTACCTCCCCGCGCTCGGGATCGTCGCCAACGTCGCGCTGGTGTACATGCTCCCCGTCATCGGAACCATCATCGGCGTCGCGCTGACCGTCGTGGTGGTCGCACTCTACGTGGGCTGGGGCGGCGCGCCCGCCGAGTCCGACCTGGTGCGGGAGGCGTCGCCCGAGCGCACCGTCGCGGTCGGCGGGAACGCCTCCCGGAGCGTCGGCGGGTCGGGGCCGAGCACGCCCGAGGCCGACGTCGAACCGGAACTCGACGAGGTGACCGGCGAGGGCGAGGAGGACCGCTTCCGCGTGCTCGTCCCCGTCCGCCGGATGCAGGACGCTCCGATGTACGCGCGACTCGCCGCGCGGATGGGCGAACTGTACGACGAGCCGACGGAGGTGTGGTTCCTCAACGTCACGGAGATCCCCGAACAGACGTACAGCGAGCAGGTGTTCGACGTGGCACAGGCGCGGGTCGACCGCCTCGAGGACGTGCTCGCGGGGGTCGACGACCTCGACGCCACGTTCGTCGTCGAGGGGCACGTCTCCCGCGACATCGCGTTCGACGTGCTCAAGACCACACGCGAGACGGAGGCCGACCGGATCCTGATGGGCTACCCGAGCCAGCACTACAAGCTCGCGCACGAACTGGAGTACGGCTCGCCGTGTGACGTGCTGTTCGTCCGCGGCCTCGGTGAGGGGGACGTGGAACTGTCGCCGCTCACGATCGGGACCGGCGGCGGCCCGCACCACCGGGCGCTCGCGGAGCTGGCCAGCCGGGTCGCTCGCGCCGGCGGCGACGTGACCGTCGTCGACGTTCAGCCGACCGGCACGTCCGGCACGTCCGAGGACACCGGCCCGACGCTCGACCCGTTCGACGACGGCTCCACCCCCGACGTGGTCGAGGTGACCTCCGACAGCATCGCGGACGCGCTCGTGGACGCGGCCGCCGACCGCGGCGGCCTGCTCGCCATCGGCGCCGCCCGCACCCGCGGGCTGAGCCGCCACGTCTTCGGGAGCACGCCCGACCGGGTCGTCGCGCGAGCGAGCGAGCGCGACGTGCCCGTCCTGGTGTACGCCTCCGCCTCCGGCGAGTTCTCCCGGCTGTCGGACCTGGTGTTCGCCCCGATCCGGGCGGTCGCCAAGCGCGTCGGCTGGTACGAGACCGCCGACCGCGACACCCGCGGGGGCGATCCCAGACCCGGCGCGAACCGCTCGGACCCCGGTGTCGACTCCGACCGATCCGGGTCGGACTCCGCCGGGCGGACCGACTGAGCGAGCGGTCCGACGGCCGGCCGGTTCCGGTCGTCCCCGGCCGTCTCCGCGGACCGTCGACCGGCCGTCCCGCCGGTCTCGCGCGCCGCGGACGTGAAAGCGTTTAGTCGCCCCCGGTCGGACGGGACGGTACCCGAATGTCACACACCCAACGATCCTCGTGTCGGAGGGGACGCTGACCGTGCTCGCGTCGGCCGTCCTGCTCCAGGAGGAAGCGACCGGCATCGTCGCGGAACTCATCCCGCTGTTGTCCGTGTTCCTGATCGCGGCGGGCGTCGGTACGATCGTCGCCAAGGTCGGTCGGTTCCCGTACACGATCGCGCTGTTACTCGCGGGGTTCGTCGTCTCGATCGCCGGGGTCGAGATCGGCGTGGCGAGCGAACTCTCACACGACCTCATCCTGTTGGTCATCCTGCCCGCCCTGCTGTTCGAGGGGGCGGCGACGACCGACCTCGAGGAGTTCCGGCGGAACCTGCTGCCGATCCTCCTGCTCGCGGTGCCGGGACTGATCGTGTCGGTGCTCCTCGTGGGGTTCGTCGGCTCGTACGCGCTGGGGTTCCCGCTGGTCGTCTCGCTTCTGTTCGCGGCGATGATCCTCCCCACCGACCCGGTGTCGGTGCTCGCGGTGTTCGACGAACTCGGCGCGCCCGACCGCCTCTCCGTCTTAGTCGAGGGGGAGTCGCTGATCAACGACGGCGTCGGCGTCGTCATCTTCACGACGCTGCTCACGCTGGTCCAACAGGGGATCGAGCCGTCGCGGCTGTTCACGCTGTCGGGCGCCGCGGACGTGCTCAGCGAACTCGTCGTCGTCTCGCTCGGGGGGATGCTGGTCGGGTTGGCGGCCGGCTACGCGGTGTACCAGGTGATGTACAACCTCGACGAGCACATGACCGAGATCGTCCTCACGCTCGTGTTGGCGTACGGGAGCTTCCTCCTCGCGGAGCACTACCTCCACGTCAGCGGCGTGATCGCCACCGTCGTCGCGGGGCTGTTCATCGGCAACCAGGGCGCCGAGTACGCGATGAGCCCGCGGACGAAGGTGTCGGTGTTCAACACCTGGGAGACCGCGGCGTTCATCGTCAACACGTTCGTCTTCGTCGCTATCGGCGTCCGGACGCCGATCGGCGACCTCGTGCGGTTCGCCGACCTGCTCGTGATCGGACTCGTGCTCACGCTCGCGGCGCGGGCGGTGGTCGTCTACGCGACGACCGCCGTCGTCAACCAGTGGCTGTCGAACGACATCCCGTTCTCCTACCAGCACGTCATGGTGTGGGGCGGACTCCACGGCTCGATCCCGATCGCGCTCGTGTTGGGGCTGCCCGCGCCCGGCACCACCGTCCCCGAGGCGTTCCCCCGCGCGCAGTTGACCGCGCTCGTGTTCGGCATCGCGGCGTTCTCGCTGGTCGTCCAGGGGCTGTCGATGGGGCGGCTACTCGATAGACTCGACATCGTCACCCGGTCGGACGCCGAGGAACTGTACGAACTGCTCACCGGCCGCGCCCGCGCGGTCGACCAGGCGCTCGAAGCCGCCGAGCGGCTCAACTCGCAGGGCGACATCCCCGGCGACGTGTACGAGGACTTCCAGGCGGAGTACGGCCGCGAGAAGGAGGACCTCGACCGCGCCATCTCGACGCTGTTGACCGACAACCCCGAACTCCGCCACGAGCGGGTGCTGATCGGCGAGCGGCAGGTGCTCCGTCGCGAGAAGAGCGCGATCCTCGACGCGGTCCGCTCGGGCGTCATCGCCGACGACGTGGGCGACAGGCTCACCGAGGAGGTCGACCTCAAACTCGACATGGTGCGCGGCGGGGAGTCGACCGCCCACGAGTACGGCGAGGGGTTCACCGAGTTCTGGCGCCAGCGCGCCGACGAGTTCGGTCTCGACGTCGACGTCCACATGGACGAACCGACCGGAGAGCGGAGCGGGGAGGAGCGGGCGGAGTAGCGTCGGATCCGTCCGGGAGGGAAATCCACATACCCGCTCGCGGTCATCGGAGGGTATGAGCGAGTGGACCGACGCCATCGTCGGCGAACGGATGACGGTCGACCGGGAGTTCTCCGAGCGGGTGCGCGACTCCCGCTTCTCCAATCAGGAGTGGGGACTGGTCATGACCGCCACCGAGTTCGAGATCGAAAACGCCGACGACCCCGAGACGGCGCGGGTGGTCGCCGACACCTCGAAGGTGCCGCAGATCCTCCCCGCCTTAGAGGAGATGTCCTCACAGACGGGTGCCGTCCCCGGCGCGGGCGGGGGCGACGCGGGCGGCCGCTCGTCCGGGTCGGGCGGCATCGTCTCGACTCTCAAGGAGGCGCTGTTCGGCGGCGGTGGCGGCGGCGGCGCCGACGACGAGAAACTCGACGCGGCCGAGGAACTCACCGCCGAGTACGCCGAGCGACTGCAGGAACGCCTCGAAGCCAACGGCAAGTGGGAGCAGGTCCGCATCGCCTACCAGGAGTAGCCGTCGCTCGGCCGGGCGCGGTACGCGAAGCGAGGGTCGTCGCGGGCCAGCGAACGCCCGCGACCGGCGGGACCGGACGCCTAGCCTACACCTCGTCGCCGCCGTGGAACATCGTCAACTCCTCGGCCTCGTAGATGTTGATGAGTTCCTCGACGAGTTCCTCGTAGCTCTCGTCCTCTTGGCGGAGCCCCTTCAGCCGTTCGAGCGTCTCCTCGCTCACGTGGATGTCCGGCATGCTCCCCAGTACTCCCCGCCGTCGCAAAAGAGTTTGTTCCGATTCGTCTCCGCCCGCGGCCCGCACCCGGCTACAGTCGCGCCAGTACCGCGTCGGTCACCTCGTCGGTGGTCGCCTCGCCGCCCAGGTCGGGCGTGCGCGGGCCGTCCGACAGCGTCGCCTCGACGGCGGCGCGCACGTCGGCGCCCGCCGCCTCGTCGTCGAGGTACTCGACGAGCATCGCGGCCGACAGCATCGCCGCCGCGGGGTTGGCGACCCCCTCGCCCGCGATGTCGGGCGCGGTGCCGTGGACGGGTTCGAACAGCGCGCGGTCGGGACCGACGTTCGCCGACGGCAACAGTCCCAGCCCGCCCACGAGACCGGCCGCCAGGTCCGAGAGCACGTCGCCCGCGAGGTTGGGACAGACCACCGTGTCGAACCGCTCGGGTTCGAGACACACCCGCGTGGCGAACGCGTCCATCAGCACCTCCTCGGTGTCGACGCCCGCCTCCCCGGCGGCGTCGACGACGGCGTCGCGGAACCGGCCGTCGGTCTCGCGCATCACGTTCGCCTTGTGGACCACCTGGAGCGTGTCGGTGTCGCGCCCCTCGACGTACTCGCAGGCGAACTCGGCGAGCCGTCGGGACGCCGAGTCGGTCACGACGCGCGTCAGCGTCGAGAGGTCGTCGGAGAGGCGGTCCTCGTGGCCGGCGTACACGCCCTCGGTGTTCTCCCGGAGGAACACGAGGTCGGTCTCGGGGCGGAGCGCGTCGACGCCCGGGAACGCCCGCGCGGGGCGGACGTTCACGAACGAGCCGACGGCCTCCCGGAGCGGGAGGATCACGTCGGCGGCCGTCTCGCCGGCGGCGCCGAACAGCGTGGCGTCCGCGCTCGCGGCCAACTCGTACGTCTCCTCGGGGAGCGCGCTCCCCGTCTCCTCGCGTACGGCGTCGCCCGCCTCGCCGGCGACGAACTCGAACTCGCCGACCGCATCGAGGACGCGCCGGGCCGCCGGGATCACTTCGGCGCCGATGCCGTCGCCGGCGATCACGGCGACCGTCGCCGGGTTCGCGGGGTCGCTCCCGCCTCCACCCGCGCTCATCGGTCGCCCGCGGGGATCTGGTCGTCGCGTACGTACGGCAGCGACTCGGCGGTCTCGCGGACCGCGCCCGCGTTCGACTTCATCAGCGCGGTGGTGTCCCACTCCCCTTCGACCAGCGCACGCCGTTGGGCGTCGTCGACGGAGACGCTCATCTCGTTGCCACCGTAGGTCACCGTCTCGGCCGCGACGTCGACGTCGATCTCGCCGTCGGGGTGGTCGTCGATCCACTGCTGGAGCGCGTTGATCGACTCGTGGTCGGCGGTCACGGTCGGCACGCCCAACGCGAGACAGTTGCCCGCGAAGATCTCCGCGAACGACTCGCCGACGATCGCGTCGATCCCCCAGCGCATCAGCGCCTGGGGAGCGTGTTCCCGGGAGGACCCGCAGCCGAAGTTGGCGTTGACCGCGAGCACGCTCGCGCCCTGGAACCGCTCCTCGTTGAACGGGTGGTCCTTCTCCTCGTCGTCGTCGGTGAACCGCTGGTCGAAGAAGGAGAACTGACCCAGGCCGTCGAACGTGACCACCTTCATGAACCGCGCCGGGATGATCTGGTCGGTGTCGATGTCGTTCCCCCGGACGGGGACGCCCGTCCCCGAAACCCGCAACACCGTCTCGGCGGGGCCGCCCGCACCGTCGTCCGCGTCGGGGTCGGAGCCGTCGGCGCTCACGCGCGGACCTCCTCGCGCTCTTCGATGTCGCGCACGTCGGTCACCTCGCCGGTGACCGCCGCGGCCGCGACCATCCGGGGGTTCATCAGGACCGTCCTGCCGTCCTTCGACCCCTGCCGGCCGACGAAGTTGCGGTTCGACGACGAGGCACAGGTCTCCGCGCCCTCCAACTGGTCTTCGTTCATGCCGAGACACATCGAACAGCCCGCGTTGCGCCACTCGAAGCCGGCCTCGCGGAACGTGTCCGCGAGCCCCTCCGCCTCGGCGGCCGCCTGGACCCGCTGGCTCCCGGGCACCACCATCGCACGCACGTCGTCGTGGACCGTCCGGCCGCGGACGACCCGCGCCGCGCGCCGGAGGTCCGTGAGCCGCGCGTTGGTGCACGACCCCAGGAACGCGACGTCCACCTGGTACCCCTCCATGGTCTCGCCGGGCGTGACGCCCATGTGCTCTTGGGCGCGCTCGGCGGTGTCGCGTTTGTCCTCGGGGAGGTCGTCCGGAGCGGGGATCGGTTGGGTGATCCCGACGCCCTGCCCCGGGGTCGTCCCCCACGTCACCATCGGTTCGAGCGAGTCGCCGTCGATCGTGACCACGTCGTCGTACTCCGCGTCGTCGTCCGAGCGCACCGACTCCCAGTAGGGTTTCAACTCCTCGAATCGCTCGGGGTCGTCGGCGAACTCGTCGGTGTCGGCGAGCCACTCGTAGGTGGTCTCGTCGGGGTTGACGTAGCCCGCGCGCGCGCCGCCCTCGATCGACATGTTGCAGATCGACATCCGCCCCTCCATGTCGAGCGACTCGATCGCCTCGCCGGCGTACTCGTAGACGTAGCCCACGCCGCCGTCGGTGCCGAGCGTCCGGATGATCTCCAAGATCACGTCCTTCGCCTCGACGCCGTCGCCGAGTTCGCCCGTGACCTCGATCCGACGGACGTCCTTCTTCTCCATCGCGACACAGCCCGTCGCGAGCACGTCGCGGATCTGGGAGGTACCGATCCCGAACGCGAGCGCGCCGAACGCGCCGTGAGTCGAGGTGTGCGAGTCGCCACACACCACGGTCTTGCCGGGCTGGGTCAGCCCCTGTTCGGGACCGACCACGTGGACGATGCCCTGATCCCCCGTGGAGGGGTCGGAGAACCGGATCCCCGCCTCGCGGACGTTCGTCTCGAGTTCGCTCATCATCTCCTCGGCCGCGTCGTCGCCGTACGGTCGGCTCTGGTCGGCGGTCGGGACGATGTGGTCGACCGTAGCGTGGGTCAACTCGGGGTACGCCACCTCCATCCCGCGCTCGTCGAGCATGCCGAACGCCTGCGGGCTCGTCACCTCGTGGATCAGGTGGAGGCCGACGAACAGTTGGGTCTGTCCCGTCGGGAGCTCCGTCACCTCGTGCCGGTCCCACACCTTGTCGTACAGCGTGCCTTCGCTCATGTGTCGTCCCCTCGGTCCGCGCCGCTCCGCTCGCCGCCCCGCGCCCACACGTCCGCGGGGTCGGGGTACGGCGGCTCGTGGTCGACGTCCGCGACGGTCCCGTCGCTCGCGCCGTCCGACCCGCGGTCACGCTCGCGGGTCGCCCCGCCGTCGGCCACCGCCGGCCCGCGGCGGTACACCGCGCCGAACGTCTCGCCGGTCTCGGGGTGGGTGTGACGGACGTCCGCCATCGTCGCCCCCTCGTCGCGCCCCTCAGTCATCGGCGCGCATTCCCGTTCGCTCCTGTTCCTCCTCGTCGGACTCCGACTCGCTCTCGCTCGCCTCGTCTTCGCCCCACGCGAACAGGCTCCGGAGGTCCTCGCCGACGTCCTCGATGTCGTGGTTCTTCTCCGCCGTCCGCAACTGGGTGTAGGAGGGTCGGCCCGCCTGGTTCTCGGCGATCCACTCGCGGGCGAACGTGCCGTTCTGGACCGCTTCGAGCACCTCCTCCATGTTCTCGCGGGCGTGTTCGTCGACGATCTCGTCGCCGCGGACCAGTCCGCCGTACTCGGCGGTGTCCGACACCGAGTCCCACATGCCGCCGAGCCCGCCCTCGTACATCAGGTCGACGATGAGTTTCAGTTCGTTGAGCACCTCGAAGTACGCCATCTCGCGGCTGTACCCCGCCTCGACCAGCGTCTCGTACCCCTGTTTCACCAGCGAGGTGACGCCGCCGCACAGCACCGCCTGCTCGCCGAACAGGTCCGTCTCCGTCTCCTCGCGGAACGTCGTCTCGATAACGCCCGCGCGCGTACAGCCGATCGCGTGGGCGTACGCCAGCCCCTCCTCGCGGGCGTCGCCGGAGGCGTCCTGGTACACCGCGAGCAGCCCCGGGGTGCCCTGGTCGGCCTCGTAGTTGCGCCGGACGAGGTGGCCCGGCGACTTCGGCGCGACCATCGTCACGTCGACGTCCTCGGGCGGGCGGATCTGGTTGTAGTGGATGTTGAACCCGTGGGCGAACTGGAGCGTGTCGCCGGCGTCCAACTCCTCGCGTACCGCCTCGAACACGTCCGGCTGGACCGTGTCGGGGACGAGCATCGAGACGATGTCCGCCTCGCTCGCCGCCTCGACGGGCGTCGCGACGCGCAGGCCGTCCGCCTCCGCGGCGTCCCGCGAGGAGGAGCCCTCCCGCAGCCCGACCACCACGTCCACGCCGCTCTCGGAGAGGTTCTGCGCGTGGGCGTGCCCCTGGCTCCCGTAGCCGAGGACGGCCACCGTCTTGTCGTCGATGTACGAGCGGTCCGCGTCCTCGTCGTAGTGTACTGTCGTGTCGAATCCGTCGTCGGTGTCGTCCGTGTCGTCAGTCATCGTATTCTCCTGTCTTCTCCGCCGCCGTCTCCGTTTCGGTCTCGTCCGCGCCGGTCGCCGAGTGGCCCGGCTCCTCGCCGGGCGTCGTCGGCGAGTCGCCGCGTTCGAGCGCGGTCTGTCCCGTCCGTGCGATCTCGATGATGCCGAACTGCCGGAACGCGTCGATCGCGTCGTCGATCTTCCCCTGGTCGCCCGTGATCTGGGCGGTGATGGTGCGCGGTCCCGCGTCGAGCGTCTGGCCCTCGTACATCTCCGTGATCGCGTGGACCTTGTCGGGTTCCTCGCCGCGCACCTTCAGAAGCACCAGCTCCGCCCGCACCGCGTCGTCGCGGAGTTCGCCAACCGCGATGACGGGCGTGAGCTTCTTGAGCTGTTTCTTCGCCTGGTCGATCCCCGAGTCCGTCTCCTCGACCACCAGCGTGATCCGCGAGTGGCCGTCGACGGTCGTCGGACCGACCGTCAGGCTCTCGATGTTGAACTGCCGCCGGGAGAACAGCCCCGAGACGCGCGAGAGCACGCCCGGTTCGTTCTCGACGAGCGCCGAGACGGCGGCGGTCCGCTCGGCCTCCGCGGCCTCCACCTCGGGGTCGACCCGGACGCCGTGGCTGTTCCGCCGGCCCGCGGGCTGGGGGCGCTCCTCGGGGCGCGCGCCCGCCATCCCGCGGTTGGGGGTGTCCTCGCCCGGCCGGCGCGCGCTCTCGGCGTCCGGCGCGTCCGCGGGGTGGTCCGGGTCGGCGTCGCTCGCGTTCGCGTCGTCGCTTCCGCTCATAGCTGGTCCTCCGTCAGCGCGAACTCGCCGTTGGCGCCGCCGCTCGACACCATCGGGTAGACGTTCTCCTGGGGGTCGACCCGCGCGTCGACCACCGAGGGACCGTCGTACGACAGCGCCTCCTCGACGACGTCGCTCACCTCGTCGTACGACTCGATGGAGAAGCCGCGCGCGCCGAACGCCTCGGCCATCGTGTCGAACTCCGGCATCCAGTCGTACTCCGAGGCCATGTGCCGCCCCTCGAAGAACGCGTCCTGCCACTGTCTGACCATCCCGATGTACTCGTTGTTGAGCACCACGACGGTGATGTCGAGGTGTTCGCGGACGGCGACCGACAGCTCCTGTATCGTCATCAGGAACGAGCCGTCGCCGTCGAAACACACCACCGGGCGGTCGGTCTCGTCGCGTTCGTCGAGCGCGACCCGCGCGCCGATGGCGCCGGGCAGCCCGTACCCCATCGTCCCCAACCCGTGCGAGGAGACGAACGTCCGCGGCTGCGTGAACGTCCAGTACTGCGCCGCCCACATCTGGTGTTGGCCGACGCCCGTGGTCACGACGGCGTCGTCGGCGGTGGCGGCGTCGAACGCCTCGACGACGAACTGCGGTCGGACCGGCTCGTCGGGGTCGACCACGTAGTCCATCGGGAACGACTCGCGCCACCCCGTACACCGCTCGCGCCACGACTCGACGTCGGGCGACTCACCCATCGCGGCGCTCACTTGCTCGAGCGCGGTGCCCGCGTCGCCGACCACCGGGTAGTCGGCGTGGACGTTCTTCGATATCTCCGCGGGGTCGATATCGACGTGGACGACCTCCGCCTCGGGGGCGAACGTCTCGACGCCGCCCGTCAGGCGGTCGTCGAAGCGCGTCCCGACCGCGATCAGACAGTCGGTGTGGGTGATCGCCATGTTGGCGTAGCCGGTGCCGTGCATCCCCGCCCACGACAGACAGAGGTCGTCGTCCTCGGGGAAGCTCCCGATGCCGGGCATCGTCGTCACCACCGGAATGCCGTGTTCGCGCGCGAACGCGCGCGCCTCCTCGGTCGCGTTCCCCTTGATGACGCCGCCGCCGAACAGACACAGCGGCCGCTCCGCCGCCTCGATGGCGCGGGCGGCGGCCGCCACCTCCGCGGTGTCGGCCTCGGGGTCGGGCGTCGACCGCGCCGGCGCCTCCGCCGGCCCGGGTTCCCGGTCGGTGTCGTCGAGCGAGACGTCCTTCGGCAGGTCGACCAGCGTCGGCCCCGGGCGGCCGGTCCGCGCGAGCGCGAACGCCTCGCCGACGGTGTCGCCCACCGTGTCGGCGTCGCTCGCGAAGTAGTTGTGCTTCGTGATGGGCTTGGTGACGCCCGTCGTGTCGGTCTCTTGGAACGCGTCCGAGCCGACCATGTGGCTCGGCACCTGCCCCGTGAGCGCGAGCATCGCGTCCGAGTCCATCGACGCGTCCGCGATGCCGGTCACGAGGTTGGTCGCGCCCGGGCCAGAGGTGGCGAGACAGACGCCGGGGTCGCCGGCGACGACGCCGTACGCGTCGGCGGCGTGGGCGGCGCCCTGTTCGTGCGCCATCGTCAGGTGGGTGATCGACGAGTGGTACAGCGCGTCGTAGATGGGCATGATCGCGCCGCCCTGCACGCCGAACGCGCGGGTGACGTCCGCGCCTTCGAGCGCGGCGATCACCGACTCCGCGCCCGTGGTCGGCGTCCAGGTGTCCGGCCGCTCTGGCTCGCCGTCGTCGGCGTCCGGGCCGGCCTCCGGCGTGGCGTCGGTCTCGCGCTCGCGCGCGTCGGTTCCTCCTCGGTCGGTCGCGTCCGTCTCCTCGTCGTCGGCGAGTGGGTTCGTGGACTCGCTCATCGGGTGGCTCCTGTGTGCATCTGGGTCTGGGTCGTGGTGTCGGCGCGTCGGCCGGCCGACGGGCGGGTGCCCGTCGGTCGTCGGTACGGTCGGACGTGGTCGGAAGAAGGGGGGTGGTGAGGGGTGGCTATACCCCTACAATACGCGCGACCCCGACGACCGGCGCGGTCGCTCCGCGGTCGGAGCGGGCGCGTGCGGCGACGGTTCGGGGCATCTCGACCGACCGTATCGGGTGAACGTACAAAACGCTGTCCCGTCCGGCAAACGTTGCGCGGTCGCGGGTGGCCGGTGGCGCCGACGGGAGTAGCGTCGACGCCTCCCCCGCCGGCGGACCGGCGGACCCGCCGCTGGTCGGGCGCGTCGAACGCGGGGGGAGTCATCAGACCCTCGCCCCCCGCTCGCTCTCCTCGTCGGTCCGCTCGACGCCCGCCTCCTCGGCGAACGCTATCACGTCGTCCATCGTGACGCGGCCCTCGGCGCCGTGGTCCTTCACGCGCCGGGTCACCGTCCGGACCTGGTCGTCGGTCGGGTCGAACCCCGCCTCGGTCAGCCGCTGGCGCACCGAGTGGGTGCCGGTGTGCTTGCCCATCACCAACTCCCGCTCGGCGCCCACCATCTCGGGGGTCATCACGCCGGGTTCGAACGTGTCGCTGTTCTCGATGATCCCCGCGGCGTGGATGCCCGACTCGTGGCTGAACGCGTTCCGCCCCACGACGGGCTTGTTCGCGGGCACCGGCATGTCGCTGGCCTCCTCGACCAGCCGCGACAGCGCGGTTATCTCGCGGGTGTTCACGCCGGTGTCGGCGTCGTACAGCGACTCCGCGGCCATCACGACCTCCTCGAAGGCGGCGTTGCCCGCCCGCTCGCCGATGCCGTTGACCGACACCTGCACCTGCTCGGCGCCCGCCTCGACGCCCGTGAGCGCGTTGGCGGCGGCGAGTCCGAAGTCGTCGTGCGTGTGAACGTCCACGCGCGCGTCTGTGTGCGCACAGACCACCTCGATCAGGTCGGCGAACCGAGTGGGCGTGGCGACCCCGCACGTGTCGGGGATGTTGATCCAGTCGGCGCCCGCCTCGGTGGTCGCCTCGATCATCTCGATCAGGAACGGCTCGTCCGTCCGGGTGGCGTCCATCGGCGAGAACATCACCTCCGCGCCGGACTCGGCCGCCCGCTCGACCGCCGCGACCGACCGCTCCTTCACCTCCTCGCGCGTGGAGTGCATGGAGTCCTCTATCTGCACGTCGCTGGTCGACGCGAACGTGTGGATCATGTCCACGTCCGCGTCGATGGCGGCGTCCACGTCCTTCTCGACGACGCGGGCGAGCCCGCAGACCGTCGCGTCCACGTCGGCCGCGATGTCCGCGACCGCCTCGAACTCCGCGTCGGAGTTGACCGGGAACCCCGCCTCGATGACGGTCGTCCCCGCCTCGTCGAGCGCCGTGGCTATCTCCCGCTTCTGTTCGTAGTCGAACGACGTTCGCGGCGACTGCTCGCCGTCGCGCAGCGTCGTATCGAAGATCCGCACCGTCTCGAACTCGTCAGTGGCACTCAGTGTGCCCTGGAAGAACTCGTTCCGCCGGGCTGGTTACCGACGAGTCCTGGGTATGGGACATCGTCCACCCTGACGCCGACCTCGTTGTAAAGTGTTCCGGTCGGACAGACGCGCGCCGTGCCGAACAGTCACACGGTAGCACGCGCCGCGACGCGAAACCGCACGACGTCGACGGCTATCATCGATATATACTCCTAATACGCCCTGATACTCGACCGGTTCCGATCCGCAACTTCGGGGCGGGCGCGACGGGGCCGTCGGATGCGACCGAACGCTTTTGGCGGGTGGCGCCGACCGGGTGCGTGATGACCGACACCGACTTCGGACTCGACCTCCACGAGGCCGAAGACCAACTCGACGGCGAGGTGGCCGGCGAGGTCGTACTCGGGGTGCTCGACGGGGAGACCGACCCCGAAGAGTGGGTCCGCAACGTCGAGTACGGCAACGTGCTCGTGCTCGCGGTGGTCGGGGACCTCGACGAACTCGCCGCCGGGTTCGCCGAGCCGGTGGTCGAGATGGGCGGCGAACTCACCCACTTCCGGGGCTTTCTGGTCGTCTCGCCGCCGAACGTGGACATCAACACCGACCGCCTCGGCGGCTGACGACGCTCACCGCCTTCAGGACTCCTTCATCTCGGTTCGCCCGGAGAACCGCCGGGTCTCCGCGCCGCAGTCCGCACACGAGAGCACGTACACCTCCGCGCCGTCGCGGCCCTCGTCGCGGTCCCACTCGCGGTCGGTCACCTCGCCGCACGCGGGACACCGCTCCTCGATGACGGAGCCGTCGTCCGTCTTGGGCGCGCCCACCGCGAGTATCCGCGCGGGTTCATCGCCCGTTGCCACCGCCCGGTTGGGGGCGTCGGCGGGGACGAAGAACGCCTCGTTCTCCGCCACACGATACTGGCCTTCGGGCGTCTCCACGTCTATCGCGCCCGCGATCACGTAGAACAGTTCCTCGTGGTCGGGGTGGCGGTGGTAGCCCCACGGCACCTGCTCGCCGGGGTCGGCCTCGTAGTAGTTGCAGCCGAACGCCGAGACGCCGAGCGCCTCGTCGAGTTCCCGCTTGACCCGCGTGGGGTTTGGCGTGTTCTCCACCTCGTCGACCGCCACGGTCCGGTAGCCGCGCTCGGAGCCGCCGTCCGTCGCCCGCGGCTCCGTCTGCTCCGTCCCGGGTCGCTCGTCGGCGGTGCCGGTGTCGCTTGGGTCGCTCACGACCCGACGAACGCGAGTCGGGGGGAAAACTCCGTGGGCGGCGGCCGTCGGCGCGTCGCGGCCGACGGTGCCGACACCATCGGCGCGTCGGCAGTCACCGCGGTTCGGCGGCGACCGCCGGCGGGTCGTCGGCCTCCCGCGCTACCGCTCCGCCGCGGCGCCGTCCCGGTCGGTCGGGTACAACAGGAGGTGGTGACCGTCGGCGTCGTACAGTTCGACGCTCCCGTCGGGTCGTTCGAGCGGCCGGACCGCGGGCGCGTCGCCGAACGCCCGCTCGGCGGCCGCGGCGGGGTCGTCCAGCCTGACGCCGATATCGACGTGGACCCCGCCGCGGGCGCCCGCCAACCCCACCTGCGGCTCCCAGAGTTCGAGGTCGAACGGCCGGTCGGCGCCCGCCGGCCCGCGGAGCCTGACCCGGCGGCGCTCGACGCCGCGGTCGACCGGTTCGAAGCCGAGCGCGCGGTACGTCCGCTCGGTGTCGTCGAGGTTCGCCACCTCCAGGACCACCTCGAACACGCCGACCAGCCCGGCGCCGCCGTCGGCGACACCGCCGACCTCGGGACAGTGGCCGTCGTCGTCGAACGGGTACAGCGAGCGAAACGAGTCGAACGACACCTCCTCGGCGTCCGGGAAGCGCGCGCGCCAGGCGTCGTACTCGCGGGCGGGCGTCTCGAACGCGAAGTGGACGTGGAGACCGCCGCGGGGCACCGACCGGGGCCGCCGGCAGACCAGGTCGGTGCCGCCGACGTCGAACGCGAGTTCCGTCCGGCTCCGCCGGGACGGGACGAGTCCGAGCCGGTCGGCGTAGAAGCGCGCGGCGCGGTCGAGATCCGACACCTCCAGCGCGAGGTGGGCGAGCGCGGGGGGCGGCGAGGCGGCTGACACGCCCCCACCCACGCGGCGGCCGGACTTAAGCCCGGGGCGCCCCTCCGTTCGTCCATGCCGATGAAACAGTCCGGCGCGACCGACCCGACGGTCATCGACGAGTTCGACGGCGGCGTCGGCTGGATCGCCTACCCCGACGAACGGATGGAGCGGGCGAGCCACGCGCTGTCGGTCGACGGCGAAATCTGGGTGTTCGACCCGGTCGACGCCCGCGGCGTCGACGACCTGCTCGCCGACTTGGAGGGGGAGGTCGCCGGCACGGTCGTCTGTCTCGACCGACACACGCGCGACGCCGACACGATCGCCGCCCGCCACGACGTGCCCGTCTACGTTCCCGACTGGATGACCGACGTGGCCTCCGAGGTGGACGCGCCCGTCGAACGGTTCGGCCGCCGACTCGGCGGCCTGCGCGCGGTCACCGTGAAGGACGGCTCGATCCCCCCCTGGCAGGAGGTCGCACTGTACGACGAGCCCGGCGGGACGCTGTACGTCGCCGAGACGCTCGGCACCTCCTCGTACATGGTCGCGCGGGGCGAACGACTCGGCGTCCACCCGATGTTGCGGCTCGCGCCGCCGCGCCGGCCGTTCAGCGGTCTCGACCCCGACCGGGTGCTCGTGGGCCACGGCCGGGGCGTCCTCGGCGGCGGCGGCGACGCGGTCCGGGCCGCGCTCGCCTCCTCGCGGTCGAAGGCGCCGTCGCTGTACCTCCAGGCGCTGCGGTCGATGCTCCCCTGACCCGCTCGCCCGCCGTCCCCTCGTGACGCCTCCGTCCGCCGCCCCCGTCGAGCGGCGCGCTCGCGGTGCGACGCGGACTTTTTACCCGGCGCGCCCGACACCGACCGTGTGGTTCTCGTCACACGCGACCTGCTGTCGGTGCTGCTCGAACGCGCGGACGCGCAGGACCCCGAGCCGGCGAACGTCCGCCTCGACGCCACGCCGGCGGGGGAGCTGTCGGGCGACGTCGACGGGGTCGACCCCGACGCGCCCGTGCTCACGCACTTCTACTTCCCCGAGGCGGGCGGGTCGGTCGCGGCCGTCTTCGGGATGGATCTGGGCGCGCCGGCCTCGCGCGCGCGGTTCGTCTCCCACCCCGACGGGAACCCCAAGCTCACCAAGGCGGACGACCTCGCGGCGGCCGTGATCGTGGTCACGCCGCCGTACCGCGCGGACGACGTGCGCGCGTACGACCGCCACGGGCGGGGGCTCGACCTGCGCGTACTCGACGCCGTCCCGCCCGAAGAGCGGATCGGCGAGGTCCCCGGCGACGCCGACCCCGACGATACGGACCGGGGGTCGGACGGCGGGCCGGCGGACGGCGGCGCCGGGGGCGGACGCGCCGGCACCGACGCGGACGCCGACTACTCCAGGTAGCCCAGGTCGTGAAGCTGGTCGGTTATCTCGTCGAACTCCGCCTCGCTCAGCGAGCCTTCCTTCTGGTGTTGGATCACGATACTCCGCAGCAGGAATCGCACGAGGTCGCTCGTCGAGGAGAAACTCGTCCCCTCGATGGTCTCCTCGACCCGGTCGGCGAGGTCCTTCGGGATCGAGACCGTGGTGTAGTCCGTCACGTCCCGGCGTGAGGATGCTGTGCCGATAAGCGCGACGGTGCGCGCGACGGCTGACGGGTCACGACGCGGCCGACGGCGTCCGGCCGCGGCGGAAACGGACGCGACGGAAACGGACGCGGCCCGGCCGGATACCGCCGCGTCCCCGTCGCTTTAGTCCCCGGGGGGCTAACCCCTCCCCGATGGGAGTCAGACCGCCACAGAACGATTCGTCGGAGCCGGACGCCGTCGCCTTCGGGATCGCCGCTCTCGACGAGCGACTCGACCGGTCGGGCGTACAGTTCCCGGCGACGACCGACGAGGTGCTGGCGGCGGTGGACGACACGTCGGTCCCGTACGACGCGGGCGGGGGCACGCTCGACCTCGAATCCGCGCTCGAACGGGTTCCGGCCGACCGGTTCGAGACCGAGACCGAGTTTCTCAACGCGCTCCACCCCGTCTTCGAGGAGCACCGCGAGCGCGGCGCCGGCTCACTCGTCTCCCGGCTGCGGAACCTGTTCCCGCTCTGAGGCGGGGTCCTCGCCCGACTCCGCGGGCGCCCGGTCGTCGCTCGTCCGGCCGCTCTCGGCGTTCGCGGGGTCGTCCCGGGTCGTGTGATCCGACAGCGGCGGCTCCCCCGACTCCCGCTCTACGGTCTCGATCCGTTCGAGCGTCTCGCGGTGGAGCGTGACGATGAGGTCCGAGAGCACGCCGAACACGAGCAGTTGGACGCCGAAGAGGAACGCCACGCCGGACGCGAGCGCGAGCACCTCGTGTGAGACCCGCGGCGGGACGAACCACTCGTAGGCGACGTACGCCGCGATCACCACCCCGACGAGCCCCGAGAGCCCGCCCGCGCTGCCGAAGTAGAACAGCGGGTTCGACGTCTTCGCCTGCCGGTAGATGGCCATCAGGATGATCCCGCCGTCCTTCAGCGGGTGGAGGTTGGTGTTCGACCCGTTGGGCCGCGGGAGGTACGTGATGGGGACCACCCGGGTCCGGATGCCGTGGCGCGCACACTCGACGGACATCTCGGTCTCGATGCCGAACCCGTCGGCGGTGAGCGTCAGCCGCTCGAACGACCGCCGGGTGAACGCGCGGTAACCCGAGAGGATGTCCTCGAACTCCTCGCCGTGGATCACGCCGAACAGCCGGTTGAACACCTGGTTGCCCACCGCGTTGAACCGCGTCATCGCGTCGTCGTGGATGTTCGCGAACCGGTCGCCGATCACGTGTTCGGCCTCGCCCGCGAACAGCGGTTCGAGCATCGCGTCCGCGTCGGCCGCGCGGTAGGTGGTGTCGGCGTCCGCCAGCAGGACGAACTCCGAGACGACGTACTCGCTGACCGCCTCCCTGACCGCCTGCCCCTTGCCGGTTCCCGACTGGACGACCACCCGCGCGCCCGCCTCGCGCGCGAGGTCGCGGGTGTCGTCGGTCGACCCCCCGTCGACCACGAGGACGTTCTCGAAGCCGTGTTCGCGGAAGTCCGCGACGACGTCGGCGACGGTCTCCGCCTCGTTGTATGTGGGGAGGAGCACGCAGACGGCGGATCGGTCCATCGTCGGTTCGTGTCTTGGCCGGGGGATAACAGCTTCGGGTCCGGGGTCGCCGCGGACCGACGCGGCGGTCGGGACCGCGGGCCGCACCACTCCCCGGTCGCGGGACCCGCGGACCGTGGTGATTTTGTACCGCGTGGCGAAACGGGCGCGTACACGTGAACCTCCGCCCCCGCCGCCTCCTCTCGTGGCTCGCGGGTCTCGTCTCGGTGACGGGCCTGCCGTACCTCCTGTTCGTCGGCCTCTACCTCCGCCGCTCGCCCGAGGGGTCGCCCGCCGACAAGGTGTACGGCACCGAACCGTCGGTGAGCGTCGTCCTCCCGACGTACGACGAGGAGCGCATCGTGGAGTCGAAACTGGAGGCGGTCTGCGGGTGGGACTATCCGATGGAGCGGGTGGAGGTGGTCGTCGTGGATTCGAGCGACGACCGCACGCCCGACATCGTCGAGTCGTTCTTCGCCGACCGCGAGGCGCCGTCGCTCACGCTGATCCGCGAACCCGAGCGCCGGGGGCTGGCGGTCGCGCTCAACGAGGCGTACGCCGCCGCCGAAAACGAGGTGGTGGTGAAGACCGACTGCGACTCGCGGGTGGCCGACGACGCCCTCCGGGAGGCGGTGGCGAACCTCGAAGACCCCGCGGTGGGCGGCGTGACCGGGCGGAACGCCGAGGTGCTCGGTGGGAGCGAGGTGGAACGGGGCTACCGCGACGTCCAAGCGGAGATCCAGACGCTCGAATCGCACCTCGACTCGACGTTCATCTTCCACGGGCCGTTCTCGGCGTTCGACGCCGACGCCGTCGTCCCCATCGACGACGACTCCATCGCCGACGACACCGAACTCGCGCTCAGGGTTCGGAAGGGCGGCGACCGGGTGCTGTTCGACCCCGAGATCCGGTACAAGGAGGCGTCCCACTCGGAGTTCAGCAAGCGGCACGGTCAGAAGGACCGCCGCGCGATGGGGCTGCTCCGCGTGCTGTGGCGCCAGCGCGGGATGCTCGGCGGCTACGGCGCGTACGGCCGGGTCGTGCTCCCGTTCAACTGGTGGTTCATGGTCGTCTCGCCCGCGCTGGTGACCGCGGGCGTCGGCGTCGCCACGCTCGCGGGGCTGGCGCTCGCCGGGCCGTTCGGACTGGCAGTGCCGGCGGCGCTCGCGGGGTTCGTCCGCCTCGGTGGCCGGGACGCACTCGGCCCGCTCCAGCCCGCCTACTCGCTGTTCGACACGCAGGTGTCGCTCGCGCGCGCGGCCGTCTCGCTGCTCCGCGGCGAGGGCGACGGGACCTGGGAGGTCGACGCCGAACTCCGCGAGGCGTTCGAGTAGCGTGCGCGTCCTCCTGGTCACCCACCGCTACCCCCCGCAGACCGGCGGGGTCGAGACGCACGTCCGCGAACTCGCCGAGCGACTCGTCGCGCGCGACCACCGGGTGACGGTGTTCGCCGCCGACGCCGACCACGCGGGGTCGCGGCGCGAGCGCCGCGCGGGGGTCCGCGTCCGGCGGTTCCGCTCGTTCCACCCCGGCGAGGCGTTCTACGCCGCCCCGGGCGTGCTCCCGGCGGTCCGGCGCGCCGACGCCGACGTGGTCCACGCGCACAACTACCACGCGCTGCCGGCGGCGACCGCCGCCCTCGCTGTCGGCTCCCGGCCGCTCGTGTTCACCCCCCACTACCACGGCGCGAGCGCCTCGTCGGTCCGCGACCGCCTGCTGTCGGTCTACCGCCCGTTCGCCGCGCGGGCGGTCCGGCGCGCGGACGCGGTGCTCGCGGTGAGCGAGTGGGAGCGCCGCCAGCTACGGGCGGACCTCGGCGTCGAGAGCGGGGTGGTGCCGAACGGTCTCGACGTGGCGCGGTTCGCCGGGGCGACGCCCGAGTCGCGCGACCGGCCGTACCTGCTGTGCGTGGGGCGACTGGAGGAGTACAAGGGCGTCCAGCACGCGGTGGGCGCGCTCGCGTCGCTCCCCGGCTACGACCTGGTGGTGGCGGGCAGCGGCCCGTACCGCGACGAACTCGAACGGACCGCGCGCGCCGCGGGCGTCGCCGACCGGGTGACGTTCGCGGGCTACGTCGACGCCGACCGCCTCCCGGGGCTGTACGCGGGCGCGGAGGCCGCCCTCACGCTCTCGGCGTTCGAGGCGTACGGGATGACCGTCGCGGAGTCGCTGGCGGCCGGCACGCCCTGCGTCGTCCGCGCGGCGGCGGCGCTGTCGGACTGGCGTGACACCGACGGCGTCGTCGCGGTGGACGCGACCGACCCCGAGACGGTCGCCGACGCGGTCCGCGCGGCGGTCGGGTCGGGGGTCGTCCCCCCCGAGTCGCTCCCGACGTGGGAGGGGACGGTCGACAGCGTCGAGGCGACGTACGAGCGGGTGGCCGGCCGGTAGGTCCGGCCGGGCCGGGTCGACCCGGCGACCGGAAACGGCGACTCCGATGGACACATATACGCCCACAGATACAGGGACAGGTATGTTCAGGGGCTGTCTCACACGAATCCATGACGCTCGCTGACTGGCTCGCGGAGAGCCGCGACAGGGTCCGCTACGAGGGGCTCTCCACCGGGGGGTACGCGTCGGCCCAGGAGCTGTGGGCGGGCGCGCTCGGGCGAGTCGGGGAACTGTGGAACTACGGCGAGTCGGTCCACGAGCGCGAGTGGGACGTGCTGCTCGTGTTCGACGCTTGCCGGGTCGACCTGATGGCGACGGTCGCGCGGACCGGCGAGTACGACCTGCTCGACGGGTTCGACCCCGAGCGCGACGCGATGAACTCCGTCGCCTCGCGGTCGCCCGAGTGGATCGCGGAGACGTTCGACCCCGACCGGTGGGGCGAGCGCCTCGCCGACGTGGCGTACGTGACCGCCAACCCCCACTCGCGGGAGGTTCCCGACCCGGACGCGCTCGCGCGCGTCGACGAGGTGTGGCGCTACGGCTGGGACGACGAGCGCGGGGTGGTCCCCCCGCGGACGATGACCGACAGGACGGTGGCGACAGCGCGCGCCCACGACGGGCCGGTCGTCGCCCACTACATGCAGCCGCACCTCCCCTTCCGCTCGCTGGTCGACGACCACCCCGAGTGGTTCAGCCTGGAGGCGACCCCCGACGGTGACGACCCGGACGGCGCCGGCGCCCCGTTCAAGACGCTGTGGCGCCGCCTCCGCGACGGCGAGGTATCGCGGGAGGTCGTCTGGGAGGCGTACGTCGACAACCTCCGGTGGGTGTTAGACGAGGTGGCGACGCTGCGGTCGAACCTCGACGGCACCGCGGTCGTCACCGCCGACCACGCGAACGCGATGGGCGAGTGGTGGTGTTACGGCCACCAGACCCCGGCGCCCGTGCCCGCGATGAAGCGCGTCCCGTGGGTGTCGTTCGAGGCGACCGACGAGCGGACGTTCGAGCCGACGGTGGCGGCCGACGGGACCGACCCCGACGACGACGAGGTGCGTGACCGACTGCGGAACCTGGGGTACGTATGACGCTCGCCGACTGGGCGGCCGAGTCGCGCGCTCGCTTCCGCAACCTCGGCGTCCGCCGCGGCGTCGCCGCCTCCGCGAACGAACTCTGGGTGGGGGCGCTCCGCCGGGCGGGCCACCGCTGGAACTACGGCGAGCGCATCTACGACCGCGAGTGGGACGCGATGCTCGTCCTCGACGCCTGCCGGGTCGACCTCCTCCGGGAGGTCGCACGCGACGGCGCGTTCCCGTTCCTCCCCGAGCGAATCGGGACGTTCACCTCGGCGGCGTCGATGTCCGCCGAGTGGATGACGAAGAACTTCGGCCCGGAGTTCGCCGACGAGACGGCGCGGACGGCGTACGTCTCGGGCAACCCGTTCACGCGCGACCTCGACCCGGCCGACTTCGCGCGCCTCGACGACGTGTGGCGCTACGGCTGGGACGACGAGTTCGGCGGCGTGAAACCCCGGCCGGTCACCGACCGCGCGGTCGCCGCGGGCCGGGAGACGGACGCCGACCGCCTGCTGGTCCACTACCTCCAGCCGCACGTCCCGTTCCGGTCGCTCCAGGAGGCCGCCATCGACTGGGGCGACCCCGAGGAGAACTTCGGCCGGAAGAACGGCGCCGAGGGGGCCGAGCGCGGCCCGTGGCAGCGGTACCGCGACGGCGACCTCCCGTTCGACCGCCTCTGGGCCGCCTACCGCGACAACCTCGAGTGGGTGCTCGACGACGTGGGGCTGCTGTTGGAGAACCTCGACGCCGACACCGTCGTCGTCACCGCCGACCACGCGAACGCGATGGGCGAGTGGTGGTGTTACGGCCACCCCGACTACGCGCCGGTCCCGGCGCTCAAACGGGTGCCGTGGGTCGAACTGTCGGCGACCGACGAGGGGACGTACGAGCCGACGCTCGAACCGCCCGAAGTCGACGCCGACGGAGCGGACGACCCGGACGACCGCGGCGTCGAGGACCGACTGGCGGCGCTGGGGTACCGATGACGTTCGCCGACTGGCTCTCCGAGACCGCCGCGAAGGTCGACGCGTACGGCCCCCGGCGGGGGCTCCGTTCGGGCGCGTTCGACTTCTGGGGCGGCGCGCTCCGGCACGGCTGTCACACGTTCGGACTCGACGACCGCGGGACGCACGTCTACGACCGCGAGTGGGACGTGCTGGTGTTGCTCGACACCTGTCGGCCGGACGTGCTCGCCGAGGTGGCGCCCGACTACCCGTTCCTCCCGGAGCCGGGGCGGATACCGACGCTCACCTCGGTCGGGTCGACCTCGTGGGAGTGGCTCCACGACACGTTCGCGCCCGACCGGGCCGACAGCGTGCGGAACACCGCCTACGTCACGGGGAACGCGCACACCCACCGGTTCGGCGACGAGTTCCCCGTCGACCCGGAGGCGTTCGGCCTGCTCGACGAGGTGTGGCGCTACGGCTGGGACGACGAGTTCAGCGGCATGCCGCCGCGTCCGATCACCGACCGCGCGGTCGCCGTCGGCCGGCGGCGGGAGTTCGACCGGATGGTCGTCCACTACATGCAGCCGCACTCGCCGTACCGCTCGCTTGACGTCGAACGCGATGTCGACCGGCCGGGCGAGGCGAACCTCGGCGTCTGGGACCTGCTCCAAGACGGCACCCTCCCCGTCGAAACCGCGTGGGACGCCTACCGCGACAACCTGCGGTGGGTGCTCGACGACCTGGAACTCCTGTTGGAGAACCTCGACGCCGACACCGTCGTCGTCAGCTCCGACCACGGCGAGGCGTTCGGCGAGTGGGGGCTGTACGGCCACTACCGGCACGTCCCCGTCGGCGTCCTGCGGACCGTCCCGTGGGTCGAGCTGTCGGCGACCGACGAGGGGACGTACGAGCCGACGCTCGAACCGCCCGAAGTCGACGCCGACGGAGCGGACGACCCGGACGACGACGAGACGGCGGAACTGGTCGAAGAACGCTTAACCGCGCTGGGGTACAGGTGACCCGCATGCAGCCCACCCTCCTCGTCACCGTCGACTCCCTCCGGTACGACCACTACCAGTACATGCCGGCGACGCGGGAGTTCCTCGGCGAGTCGCACCCGGCGGCGTTCGCGACGAACACGGCGACGCCGCTGTCGTTCCAGTCGATCGTCGGCGGCGTCTACCCCGGCGAGGCGGGGATCACGCCCGAGGAGAGCTTCGTCCCGCGGCTGTCGAACGAGTACAAGGTCGCGGTCTCGACCAACCGCTTCCTCTCCGAGCGGTACGGCTACGACGCCGGCTTCGACCGGTTCGTCGAACCCCCGCGGGAGGGCAAGTCGCTGAAAGACCGGATCGCGGAGAACATGACGCCACAGAGCCGGCTGTACGGGGTCGCCTCCCGGCTGTACAACGCCTTCGAGGGCGTCCGCGGGACGGTACAGGAGGCGGAGCGCCACTACCGCCCCGCGGCCGCGGTGATCGACGACTTCCTCGGCGCGACGGACGGCCGGGACGACTGGTTCGGCTGGCTCCACTTCATGGAGCCGCACCACCCGTACAACCCCGACGACGCGCCCGTCTCGCGGAGCGAGGCCCAGCGGGTCACCCGCCGCCTGCTCGACGGGCGGGGGAGCGAGGCGGACGCGGAGCTCGGCCGGGAGCTGTACCGCGGGGAGGTCGAGGAGTTGGACGACCGCCTCGCGCGCCTCTGGGACGCCGTCCCCGACGACACGCGGGTGCTGCTCTGTGCGGACCACGGCGAACTCCTCGGCGAGTACGGCGAGTGGGGCCACCACGGGACGCTCGCGATGGAGCTGCTCCGGGTCCCGTTCGTCGGGCGGAACCTCCCGGTCGACGCGGACGCGAGCGACGTGCGCAGCCTCGTCGACGTGCCGTCGCTGTTCCTCGGCGAACCCCACGGCGACGGTCTGCTCGACCGCGAGGCGGCGTTCGGCGGCTCGGGCGGGACCCACGCCGCGATGAACGCCCGCCACTTCGCCACCCGCGACGGCGTCCGGACGCTCGACGGCGAGCCGGCGAGCGACCGCGACCTCGCGCGCGCGCTAGACGAGTGGGCGGCGACGGCACAGGAGCCGGCGACGAAGGAGGAACTCCCCGAGGACGACCTCGAGGCGCTGGGTTACAAGTGACCCTCGCCGCGGGAACGCGGTCCCCGGACGGGACCGACTCGGGATGAGCGAGGACACCTCCGAACTCGACCTCGGGAGCGAGGCGCTCTCGTCGGTCGTCGCCAAGTTCACCATGTCGGCGCTCGGCTTCGCGGGCGTCGCGCTGTTCGCGCGCGAACTCGGGCCGGCGGGCGTCGGCCGGTACTACTTCGCGCTCGCGGTGGCGATGATGCTCGTCAGGGTCGACGCCGGCGTCGGCGTCGCGGTCAACAAGCGCGTCAGCGAACTCGGCACCGACCCGGCGCCGTACCTGACGGTCGGGCTGGCGTTCCACCTCGCGTGGGTGGGGGTCGTCACCGCCGGGACGCTCGCCGTCGCGCGCTTCACGTCGCTGCTGCCGATGACGCCGCTCGTCGTCGCGGGCATCGTGTCCGTCCTCGCGACGGCCGGGCTGTTCCAGATCCTCAACCGGTTTTACGCGGGGCTGGGCTACCCCAGCAGGTCGATGTGGGTCGACACCGTCCGGAGCGTGCTCACCCTCGGGTTACAGCTCCCGCTGCTGTTCGCGGGGTACGGCCCGTTCGGGCTGCTGGCGGGGCTCGCGGGTGCGACGCTGCTGTCGACGCTCGCCGTGTTCGCGCTCGCGGGCGTGCGGCCCTCGGTCGGCGGCGTCCGCGACTCGTGGGGACGCGTCTCCGAGTTCGCCCGCTACTCCGTGCCGACGGCGGTCGTCGAGGACTTCTACGAGCGCATCGACGTGCTGCTCATCGGCTTCTTCGCCGGCAACGCCGCGGTGGGCTTCTACGAGACGGCGCTGCGGATCGTCACGCCCGCCCAACAGCTGTCGGGCAGCATCGTGGGCGCGCTCGGGGTGAAGGTGAGCGGCCTCTCGTCGGTCGGCCGGGAGATCCGAGCGGACATCGTCAACGCGTTCATCTACGTCGGCCTGCTCGCGGTCCCGATGTTCTTCGGCGCGCTGGCGATGCCCGCGGCGCTGATGCGGACGTTCTTCGGCGGCGGGTTCGGCGCCGGCGCGCCCGCGCTGGTCGGCGTCGCGCTGTTTTACGTGTTCTACATCTACCAGGACCCGTTCGCGACGGCGCTCGAAAGCTCCGACCGGCCGGGCACGGTCTTCCGTCTCCGGGCGGCCGCGCTCGCGGTCCACCTCCCGCTGGCGACGCTGCTCGGCTACTACTGGGACGGCCTGCTCGGCGTCATCGCGGCGACGCTCGCCATCGAGGTGGCGCTGTTCGTCGTCTACCAGTTCGTCGCCCGGCGCGACCTCGGCGGGGCCGTCCTCCCGCGGCCGGTGTGGGCGCAGGTGGCGAGCGCGGTCGTCATGTACGCCGCGGTGCTGGCGGTCAAGCCGCGGGTCGCGCTGACCTCGTGGCTGCCGGTGGCGGCGCTCATCGCGTTCGGCGCGGCGGTGTACTTCCTCGCGCTCTCGGCGCTCAGCGCCCACTTCCGGCTCACCGTCGGGAACGTGCTCGGCCCGGTCGCGCGGCGCGTTCGCGACCGGGTCGGGTGAGCGCCGCCGGGCGCCCGGCGGTGCGAACGGAGAACGACATACCTATCCCCCGCCCGCGGGGATCTGCCCCACTCGCAGATGCCGCTCGACCACCCAGACACGGTCGTCGCGCACGACCAGATGTGGACGTACGGGGGGGCCGAACGCGTCGCGCTCCACCTCGGAGCCGCGCTCGACGTGCCGGTGTACACGACGTACGCCGGCGAGACGGCGCGCGACGCCGCGGCCGACCTCGGGGTCGACCTCCGCGCGTTCGCACAGGACCGCTACGGCGGGCTCGGGCGGTGGCGCCGCGTCGAGGGGTTCAAGAGCGCGGCGCTCACGCTCGACTGGCAGACCGCCCCGCTCGACGAGTTCGACCTGATCGTCTCGGCGCACATGTTCACCCGGCAGTACCGGACGCTCGACCACCAGTACCTCATCAACTACTGTCACTCGCCGCCGCGGTGGCTCAACGACCTGCTCGGCCACCGGCTGTCGTCGCTACCGGAGGCGGCCCGCTCGCCCGCGAAGGCGTACGTCGCCGGGATGGACCTCCTCGACGCCCGCTCGGCCGACCGCGTCGACGCGTTCGTCGCCAACAGCGAGGTGATCCGCGACCGGATCCGCCGCTACTACCGCCGGGACGCGACGGTGATCCACCCACCCATCGACACCGAGGGGATCACGCCCGCTCGCTCGGAGGGCGACTACTACCTGATGGTCGGCCGGGTGGTCGAGGCGAAGCGGCCGGCGACCGTGGTCGACGCGTTCGCGCGGACCGACGCGACGCTGAAGGTGGCGGGCACCGGCGACAACGAACCGCTCGTCGGCGAGAGCACGTACGAGCGCGTTCGCGCCCGCGCGGGCGACAACGTCGAGTTCCTCGGCTACGTCTCCGACGAGCGGAAGCGCGAACTGCTCCGGAACGCGACGGCGGTGGTGTACATCCCGATCCGCGAGGACTTCGGGATGGTCCCGATCGAGGCGCTCGCGGCCGGCACGCCGGTGATCGCCGCAAACGAGGGGTTCCCCGCCGTCGCGGTCGACGACGGCGAGACGGGCGCGGTGGTCGAGCCGACCGTCGCGGGGGTCCTCGACGGGATCGAACGGGTCGAGGCGGGGACGTTCGACCCCGAGCGTCTCGCGGCCGTCGCCGCCCGCTACGACACCGAGACGTTCCGCGAGCGGGTCCGAACGGCGGTGGCGAACTTCGCGGCCGACCCCGACCGCTACCGCCGCGGCGACGAGTCGCTACTCGACGCAGGCGACGACTGACCGCGGCGCCGCCCGTCCCGGGCGCCGTCGCGCTCGCCGTAGAAGATCCGGCGACCGGCGGGGCTGAGCGCGGTCTCGTCGACGTCGATCCCGAGTTCCGCCTCCAGTTCCGGGAGGCTCCGCCGGGCGGCCGCCATCGCGTCGTCGAGCGCGCCCATCCGCTCGAACCCCGGCGGCTGTTCGTACCGGCCCGCCCGGACGGCGTTCGCGAACGCGACCGGCGCGAACGCGAGTTGGACGAGCGAGCGGAGCGACGGCGACCGGAGCCTGTCGCGGAGGAAGCTCTCGAACGTGACGCCGCTCCGGAACTCCACCTCCGTGATCTCGTAGGTCACGGCGACCCGGTCGCGGAGTCCGCGGTCGTAGCCGACCGACTCGTTGAACGGCTCGTGGTCGAGTCGGACGAGCGCGTCCGCCGCGAGCAGCCGCCGCCAGAGGTCCCTGTCCTCGCCGTAGCCGAGCGACCGGTAGGGGATGTCGAGCAGGAGACTCCGCGGCGCCACGTTGATCCCGTGGCCGCTCAGGTAGAACTCGCGGTCGATCGCGCGTTCGAGTTCGTGATAGACGGTCACGAAGTCGAGGATACCCTCGTCGTACTGGTCGTCGGCGTCGAGTTGGGTGAGGACGTACTCGCCGTTCGCGCGCCGTACGCCCTCGGCGCGGGCGGCGCCGACGTTCTCGTTGTCGCTCACCACGTATCGAAGCCCGTCGAACTCCGCGGACAGCGACTCCAGTATCCCGATGCTCCCGTCGGTGGAGCCGTCGTCGACCACGAGCACCTCGAACCGGTCGTCGACCTGGTCGAGGATGCTCCGGAGGGAGCGTTCGAGCGTCCCCGCCATGTTGTAGTTACAGACGGAGACCGTGTACGTCACCATCGGCCGGGCAATGGCCGGGGACGGTGTTGACTGTTGTGTTGGACGACGTTCGGCGGCCGCGTCCCGACGGGACCGGTAGCACGCCCGCCGGGGTCGGCCGCGTTCGTCGCCGATCGCTCCCCGTCGTCTCCACACTTCACAAGGCTTATCCGCTTTTTCCGAATCCAACGAGGTAATGACTAGGGCCAACGAGAGCGACGAGGGATCCTCCACCCTCGGACTCGGGTACGACTTCGGGGGGAAGTCGGCGACGGAGGTCCTCGCGGACCTCTATCAGATCCCGGCGCTCGTCGCCATCGTGGCGGTGATGTTGTGGATCCGTCTCCAGTCGTACGACAACTTCACCGTCGACGGTCAGGTGTTCTTCTCCGGGAACGACGCGTGGTACCACCTGCGGGAGGTCCGCTACGCCGTCCGTCACTGGCCGTTCACCATCCCGTTCGACCCGTGGACGTACTTCCCGTACGGGACGACCGCGGGGCAGTTCGGGACCATCTACGACCAACTCGTCGCCACCGTCGCCATCGTCGTCGGCCTTGGGTCGCCGTCGGCCGACCTGGTGGCGCGGACGCTGCTGGTCGCGCCCGCGGTGCTCGGCGCGCTCACCGTGATTCCGACGTACCTGATCGGCAAGCGGTTCGGCGGGAAACTCGGCGGACTGTTCGGCGCCGTCGTGTTGATGCTCCTGCCGGGGACGTTCCTCAGCCGGGGGCTGGTCGGTTTCGCCGACCACAACGTCGCGGAGCCGTTCTTCCAGGCGTTCGCGGTCGTGACGCTCATGGTCGCGCTGACGGTCGCCGAGCGCGACCGCCCCATCTGGGAACTCGTCGAGGCGCGCGAGTGGGACACTCTCCGGCCGACGCTGGTGTGGAGCGCGCTCGCCGGCGTCGCCACGGGGCTGTACATCTGGGTGTGGCCGCCGGGGGTCCTCCTCGTCGGCATCTTCGGCGTCTACCTCGTCTACCAGGCGGTCAGCGACCAGGCCAACGGCCGCTCGCCCGACCACGTCGGGTTCGTCGCGGTCGTCTCGATGGTCACGACGGCCGTGATGACCGCGCTGCGCTTCCAGGAGACGACGTTCTCGCCGACCTCGTTCGGTCTGTTCCAGCCGCTCGCGGCGCTGTCGGTCGCGGTCGCGGGGGTCGGGCTCGCGTGGCTCGCCAGGCGGTTCGACGCCCGCGAGTTCGACGACGACCGCCTCGACGAGTACGGCTTCGCGGGCACCGTGTTCGCGGTCGCGCTCGTCGGCGTCGTGGTCACCGTCCTCGCGCCCGTGCCGTTCTTCTCGACCATCCAGACCAACCTCCTCCGGTTCGTCGGGTTCAGCGCGGGCGCGGCGACCCGGACCATCGGCGAGGCGCAGCCGTTCCTCCAGTCGGGGTACGCCCAGTACTACGGGCCGTTCGGCGTCGTGCTCTCGGAGTACGGCTTCGCGTTCGTCACCGCGCTCGCGGCGGCGGTGTGGATGCTCGTCGGGCCGCTGTGGCGGCGCGGCGACTCCCGCGACTACCAACTCGTCGGCGCGGCGGCGCTACTGCTCGTGTTCATCTTCATCACGCGACCGCTCTACCTCGCGTTGACCGACGCGCTCGGTCTCAACGGTCAGCTGGTCGGGGTAGCGATCATCGGCGTGCTCGTCTTCGTCGCCGCCGCGCGGGTCCGCTACCGCGCGGAGTTCCTGTTCGCGTTCGTCTGGGCCGCGTTCATCACGAGCGCGGCGTTCACGCAGGTCCGGTTCAACTACTACCTCGCGGTCGCGGTGGCGGCGTTCAACGCGTACTTCCTGTACGCGCTCCTCCGCGGGGTCGACGTCGACCTCTCGAACGCGCGGTCGGCGCGGTCGGCGCTGCCCGACATCGAGACGTACCAGGCGCTGGCGGTCGCGCTCGCGGTGATGGTGGTGCTCGTCCCGGTGCTCGTGGTGCCGCTGTCGCTGGGCGACACCGGGTCGGCGAGCATCGACCGGACCAACACCGCCTGGCAGGTGGGCAACAGCACCTCCCCCGGCGCGGTGACCATCTGGGACGACAGCCTCGATTGGATGGGGGAGAACACCCCCGCGGTGGGGAACTACGGGGGTGCGGGCAACGCCGACCAGTTGGGCTACTACGAGCCGTACGACATCCCCGCGGACAACGACTTCGACTACGCCGAGGGGTCGTACGGCGTGATGTCGTGGTGGGACTACGGCCACTGGATCACGGTGCTCGGCGAGCGGATCCCCAACGCGAACCCGTTCCAGCAGGGGGCGACGGCGGCCGCCAACTTCCTGCTCGCGCCCAACGAGAGCCAGTCGCGTGACGTGCTCCAGCGGATGAGCACCGAGGGGAACCAGACCCGGTACGTGATGGTCGACTGGCAGATGGTGACGCCGAGTTCGAAGTTCGGCGCGCCCGTCGTGTTCTACGACGACGCCAACGTCTCCCGGTCGGACTTCCTCACGCCGGTGTACGACTCCAACGGGCAGTTCGCGATGTACCAGCGCAACCAGCGCTACTACAACAGCACGATGGTCCGGCTGTACAACAACCACGGTAGCCGGGCCGAACCGACGGTCAGCGCGGGGATCCTCGGCGAGTACGTCGTGGTGTTCGACTACGACGTAGCCACGACCCCGAGCGGGCAGGAGTTCCGGACGGTGCCGAGCGGGCAAAACGAGAGCGCGCTCCGGACGTTCCAGAACATGAGCGCCGCAAGGGAGTTCGTCGAGGAGGACGGGACGGCGACCGTCGGCGGCGTCGGCGCGTACCCGACGGAGCCGGTGCCGGCGCTCGAACACTACCGGCTGGTGAAGGCGAGCGACACCTCCGGGTACGCCTCCTCGTCGTACCAGCAGATCGTCTACCGGCAGTTGCGGGCGCTCGGACTCCAGAACCCGCAGTTGCTCCAGAAGACGTCCGCCGACTGGGTCAAGACGTTCGAGCGCGTCCCCGGCGCGACGGTCGAAGGATCGGGCGCCGCGCCGAACGAGACGGTGACCGCCGCCGTCCAGATGGAGATTCCCGGCGGACCGGAGACGAACGCCTCGACGTTCACATACGAACAGCAGGCGACCGCCGGGCCGGACGGGAACTTCCAGTTCACCCTCCCGTACGCGTCGACCGGCTACGACGAGTTCGGTCCCGAGGAGGGGTACACCAACGTGAGCGTGCGCGCGACCGGCCCGTACACGGTGTACGGCGAGAGCCGGACCAACGAGAGTTCGTACCTCGTCCGGAACGAGGCGACGCTGAACGTCTCCAACGCCGCCGTCGTCGACGCCGAGGACGCGACGGTGACGCTCGACGAACGGGTGCTCCGGTCGCCGGAGGGGGCGGAGAACAACAGCACGGCCGGCGACGACGAGGGGAACGCCTCGGTGTCGACCGGCGACGAGTCGAACGCGACGACGAACGGGTCGACGACGAACGAGTCGGACGCGACGGGTACCGAGTCGGCGGCGCTCGCGCCGCGGTCGCCCGCGGCCGCGCTACGGGCGGCCGACCGTCGGGCGGTCCGGCCGTAATGCCCTCCGACGCCGGGGAGGGAGGCGGTGTCGACGGGTCGACCGGGACGGGCGCGGCCGGTTCCGGCGGGACGACCGACCGGGGGGTGGAGTCGAGGGCGGACGCGGACCCGGTCGCCGACGCCGAGTCGTACGAGTACTCGGGAGTGGGCATCTACCTCCGCGGGGTCTGTATGGGCGCGGCCGACGCCGTCCCCGGCGTCTCCGGCGGCACCATCGCGCTGATCACCGGGATCTACGACCGACTGATCGCCGCCGTCACGTCCGTCGACCCGGGCCTGGGTCGGGAGGCGCTCGCGGGCGTGACCGGCGACCGGGGACGCCTGCGCGCGGCCGTCGAACGGGTCGACCTGGTGTTCCTGCTCGTCCTCGGGGCGGGTATTCTCACGTCGGTGCTGACGGTGACGCGCGTGCTCCACATCGCCATCGAGAACCGCCCGGCGCCGACGTTCGGCTTCTTCTTCGGGCTGATCGCCGCCTCGGCGTTCGTCCTCCGCGAGGAGGTGTACCTCGACTCGACCCGCGGGAAGGCGGCCGCCGCCGCGGGCTTTTCGGTCGCGTTCCTCGTCTCCGGGCCGGCCGGCGAGGGGCTCCTCCCGAACAACCCGCTCACGACCGCGTTCGCGGGCGCGTTCGCGGTGAGCGCGATGATCCTCCCCGGCATCTCGGGGTCGCTGATCCTCGTGATCCTCGGCCAGTACGAGCGGATGTCGGGCGCGCTCTCGGCGTTTCAGGACGCGCTGTTCGACGTGGCGACCGGCGCCGACCCGTCCGTCGCGGTCGGGCCGGGGACGACCGTCGTCTCCTTCCTGGTCGGCGGGGTCGTCGGGCTGTTGACGGTGGCGCACGGCGTCCGCCGCGCGCTCGAACGCGACCGGAAGGCGACGCTGACGTTCCTCGTCGCGCTCGTGGTGGGGGCGCTGCGCGCGCCGATAGCGAGCGCGGGCGCGAACCTCGCGGAACTCGGCCGCGGGTGGACCGGCGAGGCGGCCCTGCTGTTCGCCGTCGCGGCCGTCGTCGGCGCGGCGCTGGTGGTCGGACTCGACCGCGTCGCGGGCGGCATCGAACTGTAGTCCGCGTCGGTCGACGGGAGCCGTCCCGTCACGACCCGGGCCGCGCTCCGCCCGCGTCCGCCGGCGCGGGCGCTCGGAACCGGCGCGCCTTTCACCCGTTCGCCTCTCGGATCGGGCGTGTCGAGCGAGGTACGCGAGGAGGTCGTCCGCGCGGTCGGGCACGAACACGTCAGCGCCGAGCACGCGAGCACGTTCGAGGTGACGAGCGACGACTGGCTCACGCCCGCGGGCGACTGCATCGTCGGGGTGGAGGCGGACCGCACGCCCGCCGACTTCGCGTCCGGGTTCGTCGACGCCTGCCGGGACGCCGAGGCGACGGTCACCGCGACGCTGGAGGCGGCCGGCATCGAGGCGACGGTCGCCGGTCGGGGGGACCCGGGGTTGACGTTCGACGACGACCGGAGCCTCGTCGCGCGGACGAGCGACTACGTCGACGGCCGAACCGTCATGGTCGACGCGGACGCGGCCGCGGGCGACCTCCACCGGAAGCTGGTGACGGCGCTGTCGCGCGGCGCGCCGCTGACGCTCACGCTCCGGGTGGAGTAGCGGGCCGTCCGCGACGGGCGGCGGGCGGCCGACAGTTCTTGTACGCGAGCGCCTCACCGTCTCCCATGAGCGACGACGACTCCGACGACCCCGTGGAACCCGCGGAGAACATCAGCGGCGGCGACGCCGGCGGGGGCACGGTCGCCGACTTCTCGCCCGGCGACGGCGAGCGCCGGGCGGAGGCGGTGGTGGACGAACTCGGCGACCTCTACTGGCGAAAGGCGTACGGCGGGCAGGACGCCTTCGAGTGCCTCGTGCGGACGATACTCTCACAGAACACCAGCGACGCGGCGAGCCAGCCCGCCCACGACTCGCTGATGGCCCGATACGGGGAGAGCGAGGCGCGGAGCGCCTCGGAGACCCGAACGGGGAGCGAAGCGACCCGTGAGGGTGGCGACGGCGAGCGGGCGACGAGCGGCGACCTCGCGGAGTCGCTCGCCGACGCGGCGCGGGACGACCTCGCGGAGACCATCTCCGCCGCGGGTCTGTACAACCGGAAGTCGGAGACCATCGTTCGGCTCGCCGGGCGCGTCGTCGACGAGTACGGCGGCGCCGACGGGTTCGACGAGTTCGTCCGCGAGGGTGACCCCGCGGAGGTGCGCGACGCGCTCCTCGACATGAAGGGCGTCGGGCCGAAGACGGCCGACTGCGTCCTGCTGTTCTCGGGCGGGCGCGGCGGCGTCTTCCCCGTCGACACCCACGTCCACCGCATCGCCCGGCGGATGGGGCTGGCGCCGCCCGACGCCGACCACGAGACGGTCCGCGCGGAACTGGAGGCGGACGTGCCCGCCGACAAGTGCGGCTTCGGTCACACCGCGATGATCCAGTTCGGCCGGGAGTACTGCTCGGCGCGTACACCCGCGTGTCTGGAGGGGCCGGAGGCGTGTCCGCTGTACGACCTCTGTGAGCGGGTCGGCGTCGACGAACTGTCGGGCGAGGTGGTGGACCCGAGCGAGGCGGCCGCGGGCGACGCCTGACCCGGACTCACTCCACCGAACACTCCGCCTCGGGGACGCCCGACACCGGAACCTCGCTCTCCTCGTAGTCGAACCCGTCGCCGAACATCGGCAGCGAGAACCGGTAGTCGAACGCGAGCGCGAACCGCGAGAACGGGTCGCCGAGGAACGCGGCGGGGTCCGACCCGACGCCGGCGAAGACGACGCCCGTCCGCAGGCCGATCACCTCGTACTCGCCGGTCGACCCGACGAACGACGCGCCGAACGAGCCCTTCCCGCCGAGGTTGGTGAACAGCGACGTGTACAGCGTCGCGTCGATGGTGGGGCCTTCGGTCCCGATCTCCAGATCCTTCCCACTCCCGAAGCAGTCCTCGGGCGCGGCCGCGGCGGACCCCGCGGAGCCGAGGAGGACGAGGAAGGCGAGCAGCCAGCGGGCGACGGCGCGTCTCGACACGGGCGAACGTGGTCGCCGGTCCTACAAAAATGTTACCAGCTAATTACCACACGGCCGAGTCGGCGACCGTCCCGAGCGGCGAGCGGTCCGCGGGACTGAGGCGGCGTAGCTGTCGCAACGAGCGGTCGGACCGAGCACGACCGAAGGGAGTGCTCGGGGGTTTTGGCATGAACGGGTTTTGGCGGGCTGGCTCCCGCAGCGAGCGAAGCGAGCGAGGAAGCTACCCCGCGAAAAGAGGTTCTTTATTTGAAGCGGAACGTCTCCAGGTTCTTCGGCGCGAACGTCCGCATGTTGTAGTCGTGGTACAGCGACGACGAGAAGTCTTGGACGGAGCGCTCGTCGCCGTGGACGCAGAGCACCTTCTCGGGGCGAGGGTTCATCGTCTTCACGAAGTTCTCCAGCCCCTGGCGGTCGGCGTGCCCGGAGAAGCCGTCGACCGTCTCGACGTTCATCTTGAGGGTGAGCGTCGAGGTGCGCCCGCCGCCGCCGTTGCCCCGGTCGCTGATCGGGATCTCCTCCCAGCCGTTCTGTATCCGCCGGCCGAGCGTCCCCTGCGCCTGGTAGCCGACGAAGGTGAGCGTCGACTCCTCCTCGGTGCCGAGGTGGCGGAGCCACGACATGATCGGCCCGCCGGTGACCATCCCCGACGTCGAGAGGATGATACAGGGGTCGCCGTCGGCCACCTCCTGTCGCTCCTCCTCGCCGCCGTCGATGTGGTTGAACTGGTCGGCGAGGAACGGGTTCTCGTCCTCGTGGAAGATCCTATCGCGCAGTTCGTCGCGGAGGTACTCGGGGTAGGTGGTGTGGATCGCGGTCGCCTCCCAGATCATCCCGTCGAGGTGGACCGGCATCTCGGGGATGTCGCCGTTGCGCATCGCCTGCTCGATGACGAGCATCATCTCCTGTGAGCGGCCCACCGCGAACGCGGGGATGAGTAGCTTCCCCCCGCGGTCGTGCGTCCGGTTGATCACCTCCTTCAGCTTGCGCTCGGAGTCCTCCTGGTCGGTCTGGTAGTCGTTCCGACCGCCGTACGTCGACTCCATCACGAGCGTCTCCACGCGCGGGAAGTCGTTGACGGCGCCGTTGAACAGTCGGGTGTCGTCGTAGTGGATGTCACCCGAGAAGGCGACGTTGTACAGCCCGTCGCCGATGTGGAAGTGGCTCACCGCCGACCCGAGGATGTGCCCCGCGTTGTGGAAGGTGAGTTTCACGTCGGGGGCGATGTCGGTCACGTCGCCGTACTCCAGCGGGATGGTGTGTTTGATCGCCTCCCGGACCTGCGCGGACTCGTAGGGGGGCGTCCGTCCCTCCTTCGAGGCGACGTCGAGGTAGTCGAGGGTGAGCAGGCCCATCAGGTCGCGCGTCGGCTCCGTACAGTAGATGGGGCCGTCGTAGCCGTACTTGAACAGCAGCGGGATGAGCGCCGAGTGGTCGAGGTGGGCGTGCGTGAGCACCACCGCGTCGAGGTTCTGCGCGCCCGCCCCGAGCGCCTCGGGCACCTGGAGGTACGGCACCTCCCCCTCCGCGCCGGGTTTGTCGCCGCAGTCGACCAACACGCGCGTCTCCGCCGTGTTGAGGATGAACGAGGCGCGGCCGACCTCCCGGCAGCAGCCGAGCGTCGTGATCCGGACCCACTGCTCGTCGGCCATCTCCTCGCGGTGGATGGTGCGGCCGACGCGTTCGAGGATGTCGCGGCGCTCCTCGCGCTCCTGTTTCAGGAAGTTCCGGACGTTCGACACCGTCGACGACTCGATGGGCGGCGTCCGCACCACCTCGGGGGTCCACCCCACTTCCTGGGTTATCTCCCGGAGGGTCGACCCGTGGCGACCGATCACCATCCCGGGCTTTTGCGCCTCGATGACAACTTCGCCGGTGTCCTGGTGGAAGTCGAGGTCGGTGATGCCGGCGTCCTCGGGGATGACCTGCTTGATCCGCTCTTCGGCCTCGCGGGGGTCCGAGAGCACGTCCGGGTGCGGCCGGACCGTGATCCGTTTCCGGAGCTTCGAGGCGAGGTTCCGGATCAGGTCGCCGTTCTGCGCGAACGCCTTGGGGTGGCGCGTGTACACCACCAGTTCGGGCCCCTCGTACTTGACGTCGGTCACCGAGACGTCGCTCGGTATCTCCGCTTCGATCTGCGCCTTCGTGTCTTCGAGTTGCTTGTCGACTTGGCTCATAGCTGCGAGGACTGGGTCGCATCGCTCCGCGGCGAGACGGTACCGTCGGTCCGACTCGAGGGAGCAGAGTGCATGATACGGGCTCTCCGTTCGAAGTTCGACCCCGGAGGGCCGACGAAAACCCGCTTGGTCGACCGTATCAGTCCTGATTATAAAAGCCTTCCCAAAACGCAAGACACCACCCGCGCCGCGTCCACCACCCCCGTATGCGACTCACGCCCGCGCGCGTCCGCGACGAGCGCGACCGACTCCGGGACCGCGCCGACGTGGTCGTCCCGCTGGTGAACGAGACGCGCGGGACGCTCTCGGACCTGTTCGGGACCGACGTGGCCCGCGTGACGGCCGACCAGTACCGCGCCGAGGTCGACGCGGTGTTCGCCGACGGCGACCGCGCCGTCAACGTCGCCGCGCTCTGCGGCCTCCTCCGGAAACTCGACGTTCAGGGGGACTACCCCGGGTTCGTCGTCGACGAACTCCTCGGCCGGCGGTTGGCCGCGACGCTCGCGGGCGGTCAGCCGCTCGCGCTGCTCGCGGAGGCGACGTTCCACGTCGCGGACGCCCACACCCACGGCGACGCCGACGACCCCGCGGGGGCTGACGACCTCGACGCGGCGCTCGCGGCCGGCTTCCAGACCCGCCTCCCCGGCTGGTCGTGGCGCGAGTCCGACAGCCCGTTCTCGGTGGAGCCGACGGCCGACGGGGAGTGAGCCGGCCGGTCTACGCCTCGTCGTCGCGGCTCTCGCCGTTGTCCCCCCCGCCCCCTCCGCCCTCGACTCGGGTCTCGTCGTCCGCGCTCGCGTCGCCCCCCTCGTCGTCCCGTAGCCCCTCGCGCGGCCGGACCATCCGGACCAGCGGCTCCTCGCCGCCCTCGGGTAGCCCGACCGTCTCGGGGTACGGTTCGAACCCCGCCGACTCGTAGAAGGGGACCAGCCCCTCCCGGCAGAGCAGGGCGAGGTTCACCCCCCGGAGGCGCTCGTCGTCGGCGAGCGCCGACAGCAGCGCCCGGCCGAGACCCTCGCCGCGGCGGTCGGCCGCGACGACCACGTCGTACACCCGGGCGTAGTAGGCGAAGTCGGTGAGCACGCGCGCCGCCGCCACGAGGGTGCCGCCGTCGCGGACCCCGAGCGCGAGGTCGGTGTTCGACAGCGCCGCCGCGACCGCCCCGGCGTCGCGGTCGGCCCACCAGCCGTACTCGGCGTACAGGGCGGTCAGTTCCGCGGCGTCGGTCGGGTCGAGTTCGACCGTCTCCACGTTCGGGGGTCGTACCCCGACCCGAAAACGATTCGCGGCGCGCGCGACCCGGTGTCACACCGGCGGTAGACTCTCGTGTGCCCCGGCCGACGCTCCGGGCGTGACCCGCCGCGCCGACAGCCGACTCGGCCGCCGCGTCCGCCCGGTCCCGCCGGGTGGCGCGTAGCCCCGCCACCCGCCTCTCCCCTTCGCGCTCTCGCGAGCCGACCCGAACGCACCGTGTTTAAGACGACGGTCCGACACCCACGATACATACGAACATGAGCGACACGCACGACGCCGACGACGGGGACGACCAGGACCTCGGCGTCACCAAGTCGAAGCAGTACGAGACCGGCGAGTGGTACGCCGAGGTGGTCCAGAAGGCGGGGCTGGCCAACTACGGTCCCGATGGGATGAGCGGGTTCATCGTCACCCGCCCGCGGGCGTACGAACTGTGGGAGCGGCTCCAGGGCTTCCTCGACGCCCGATTCAAGGAGACCGGGGTGCAGAACGCCTACTTCCCGATGTTCATCCCCGAGAGCTACCTCGAAGCCGAGAAGGACATCGTCGAGGGGTTCGACCCCGAGGTGGCGTGGGTCACCCACGGCGGCACCGAGGAACTCGACGAACGCCTCGCGGTCCGGCCCACCTCCGAGTCGATCATCACTCCCTACATCTCCCAGTGGGTGCGGAGCCACCGCGACCTCCCGCTGCGGGTGAACCAGTGGTGTTCGGTCGTGCGGTGGGAGGCGACCGAGACCAAGCCGTTCTTCCGCACCAAGGAGTTCCTCTGGCAGGAGGGTCACACCGCCCACGCCGACGAGGACGACGCGTGGAACGAGACGATGCTCAGGCTCGACCAGTACGAGTCGGCGTACGAGGAGATGCTCGGCATCCCGGTTCTCAGGGGGCGGAAACCCGAACACGACACGTTCCCCGGCGCGGACGCCACCACGACGGTGGAGGCGCTGATGCCCGACGGCAAGTCGGTGCAGGGCGCCACCTCCCACTACCTCGGCACCTCGTTCGCGGAGGCGTTCGACATCACGTACGCCGACGAGAACGAGGAGGACCACCTCGCACACACCACCTCGTGGGGGTTCTCCTGGCGCGCGCTGGGCGCGCTGATCATGACCCACTCCGACGACCAGGGGCTGGTGCTCCCGCCGACGGTCGCGCCCGAACAGGTCGTGATCGTCCCCATCTGGCAGTCCGACACCCGAGCGGAGGTGCTGGAGTACGCCGAGGGGATCGCCGAGGAGTTGGAGGAGGCCGGCGTCCGGGTCGAACTCGACGACCGCGACAGCCGGAACCCCGGGTTCAAGTTCAACGAGTGGGAGCTGAAAGGGGTCCCCGTGCGGTTCGAGATCGGTCCCCACGAGGTCGACGACGGCGAGGTGACGGTCGTCCACCGCCCCGACGGCGAGGAGACGACCGTCGACCGCGAGGGGGTCGCCGAGACGGCGCGGGACCACCTCGATACGGTGTACGGCAAACTGTACGCGGCCGCCGAGGAACGGCTCGACACCGAGGTCCGCGAGGCGGACTCCCGGAGCGAGATCCTCGGCACGATCGGCCAGCACGGCGGCTACGTGAAGGCGCCGTGGTGCGGCGACGAGGCGTGCGAGACCGAGATCAAAGACCAGATCGCCGCCGAGATCGTGATGGTGCCGTTCCCCGACGACGACGACCGCCGCGACGACGACCACGACGACGACTGTGCGGTCTGTGGCGACCACGCCACCCGGACCGCCTACTTCGCCAAGTCGTACTGACTCCGGTCGGCGTTCAATTTTCCCTCGCGTATCCGATCGTTCGTCGTGCTAACTGTTCACTTGGATATCGACTCCGAACGTTCTAGGGATTTCACCTACTGATACGGAAGAAAACTTCCCGGGCGGGAAGAGCCACGTATATTTCTTCCGTTTCTGACCCCGATCCCCTAATACACCCTTGTATGGTATTGGTACACTATGATGCCTTCAGGGACACGGCTTTACGTCGCTCCGCGAACTCCCGCACATGACTGAACAGAACGTGTCAACGTGCTCCCAGGACGGGCTGGCGGACCCGACCGACGAGCGCTCGAACTGCGGTGTCGGGGCCGTAGTCGACCTCGACGGCGGCCGTTCTCACTCGGTAGTGTCCGACGCGCTCGACCTCCTCTCGAATCTCGAACACCGCGGCGCGACCGGCGCCGAACCGAACACGGGCGACGGGGCGGGCGTGATGGTCGAACGCCCCGACGAGTTCTTCCGCGGAGTGGTCGACGACCTGCCCGAGACGTACGCCGTGGGGTCGGTGTTCATCCCCGACGACGACGCCGTCCACGCGGATCTGGAGGCGCTGTTCGAACGGGAACTCAGCGAGCGCGACCTTGAGATCGTGACGTGGCGCGACGTGCCCACCGACGCCGACGCCGCGGATCTGGGGGAGACGGCGCTCGACTCCGAACCCGACGTCCGACAGGTGTTCGTCGCCCCGACCGACGACCCCGACGACGAGGCGTTCGACCGACGGCTGTACGTCGCGCGCCGCGCCATCGAGTCGGCCGCCCCCGAGGTCGACGGCGCGGGCCGCTTCTACGTCGTCTCGCTCGACCGCCGCCGCGTCGTCTACAAGGGTCTCCTGACCGCGAGCCAACTGCGGGCGTACTACCCGGACCTCGCCGACGACCGGTTCACGTCGGGCGTGGCGCTGGTCCACGCGCGCTTCTCGACGAACACGCTCGGCGCGTGGCACCTCGCGCACCCGTACCGCAACGTGGTCCACAACGGCGAGTTCAACACCATCCGCGGCAACGTCAACTGGATGCGCGCCCGCGAGGGCGACCTCTCGGGCGGCGGCTTCTCCGAGGCGGATCTCGACGCCGTAACCCCCGTCGTGTCGGACCCCGGTCAGTCGGACACCGCCTCGCTCGACGAGACGCTCGACCTGCTGCTCCACGGCGGGCGCGACCTGCCGCACGCGCTCCGGATGTTGGTGCCGGAGGCGTACCGCGGCGACGACGCGATGGACGACGACCGCCGCGCCTTCTACGACTACCACGCGTCGCTGATCGAGCCGTGGGACGGCCCGGCGCTCGTGCTCGGCTTCGACGGCGAGCGGGTCGCGGGCGTGCTCGACCGCAACGGGCTGCGCCCGTGCCGGTACGACGTGACGACGGACGGCCGGCTGGTGATGGCGAGCGAGGCGGGCGCGCTCGAACACGAGCCGAGCGAGGTGGAGGAGCGCGGCCGGCTCCAGCCCGGCGAGACGTTCGTCGCCGACCGCGAGGCGGGGCGCGTGCTCGCGGACGACGAGGTGTTCGCGGACCTCACCGCCGACCGCTACGGCGAGTGGGTCGACGCCGAACAGCGCGACCTCGACGCCGTGGTCGACGGCGCCGAGGCCCCCCCGGTCGACGGAAACCTCCGGGGACTGCAGGCGACGTTCGGCTACACGACCGACCAGCTCGACCACCTGATCGAGCCGATGGCCGAGTCGGGGCACGACCCGGTGGGGTCGATGGGCGACGACACGCCGCTGTCGGTGCTGTCGACGTACGATCGACCGCTGTTCACCTACTTCAAACAGCTGTTCGCGCAGGTGTCGAACCCGCCGATCGACTACATCCGCGAGGAGTTGGTCACGTCGCTCGAGTCGCGGATCGGTCCCCAGCGCAACCTGCTCGACGAGTCGCGCGAGCACGCCCGCCAGGTGGTCTGCGACTCGCCGATCCTCACCGAAGCGGCCGCGGCGGGGCTCCGGAACGTCGGCGCGGCGACCGACGGGGCGCTGAACGCGGAGACGCTCGACGCGACGTTCGACGAGAGCGAGGAGCTGTCGGCGGCGGTCGCCGACCTCCGCGAGCGAGCCGTCGCCGCGGTGGAGGCGGGCGCGGACGTGCTCGTGCTGTCGGACCGCGACGTCGGCGCCGACCGCGTCCCGGTCCCCAGCCTGCTGGCGACCGGCGCGGTCCACCACGGGCTGGTCCGCGAGGGGCTGCGCGCCCGCTGCGGGCTGGTGGTCGACTCCGCGGACCCCCGCGAGGTCCACCACGTCGCGTGTCTCGTGGGGTACGGCGCGGACGCGGTCTGTCCGTACCTCGCCTACGAGACGGTACGCGACATCGTCGCCGGTCCCGAGGGCGCCGACGAGGAGCAGGCGATCGCGGCCTACCGGGAGGCGCTCGAGGAGGGGCTGTTGAAGACGATGGCGAAGATGGGTATCTCGACGGTCGAGAGCTACCAGGGCGCGCAGGTGTTCGAGGCGGTGGGGTTAGACTCCGCGCTGGTCGGCGAGTACTTCGAGGGGACCGAGATCCGCACCGAGGGGATCGGTCTCGGGGAGGTCGAGTCCGACCTCCGGAAGCGGCACGCGGTCGGCTTCGGCGACGACCCCGAACTGGAGACGCAAGGGGAGTACGAGAACCGCTCGTCGGGGCTCCACCACGGCTGGAACCGCAACTCGGTGAACGCGCTCCACACCGCGGTCCGGAGCGGCGACTACGACGACTGGGGGACGTTCGCCGAGCAGGTCAACGGGGGTGACGAGCCGGCGGAACTCCGGTCGCTACTCGAGTTCGACTCCGACCGCGACCCCGTCCCGCTCGACGAGGTGGAGCCGGTCTCGGAGATCGTGAAACGCTTCTCGACGGCCGCGATGAGCCTCGGCAGCCTCTCGCCGGAGGCACACGAGACCAACGCGGAGGCGATGAACTCGATCGACGCGAAGTCGAACACCGGCGAGGGCGGCGAGCCGCCCGAACGGTTCGACACGGAGCGGGAGTGTAACGTCAAGCAGGTCGCCTCCGGGCGGTTCGGCGTCACCAGCGAGTACCTCACCAGCGCCGAGGAGATCCAGATCAAGATGGCGCAGGGGTCGAAGCCGGGCGAGGGCGGCCACCTCCCCGGCGAGAAGGTGAACGACTACATCGCGCACGTCCGGTGTTCGACGCCGGGCGTCGGCCTCATCTCGCCGCCCCCACAGCACGACATCTACTCGATCGAGGACCTCAAACAGCTGATCCACGACCTGAAGGCGGCGAACCCCGACGCCGACGTCAACGTGAAGCTGGTGTCGGAGGCGGGGATCGGCACCATCGCGGCGGGCGTCTCGAAGGCGGAAGCCGACGTCGTACACGTCTCGGGTCACTCCGGCGGCACCGGCGCCTCGCCGAAGACCAGCATCAAGAACGCGGGCTTGCCGTGGGAACTCGGGCTGGCGGAGGCGAACCAGATGCTTCGCGCGACCGGCCTGCGCGACCGGATCCGCGTGAGCGTCGACGGCGGGATGAAGACCGGCCGCGACGTCGCCGTCGGCGCGCTGTTGGGCGCCGAGGAGTTCGCGTTCGGCACGGGCGCGCTCGTCTCGTCGGGCTGTGTGATGGCGCGGCAGTGCCACCAGAACACCTGCCCGGTCGGCATCGCCACCCAGCGGGAGGACCTCCGCGAGCGCTTCCCGGGCGAGCCGGAGCACGTGGTCCACTTCATGAGCCACATCGCACAGGAGCTCCGCGAGATCATGGCGTCGCTCGGCTTCCGGACGGTCGAGGAGATGGTCGGCCGGCCGGACGTGCTGACGCAGGCGGAGACCGACCACCCGAAGGCGAAACACCTCGACCTGTCGGCCGTGCTCGCCGACCCCGCGGAGGGCGCGCGGACGAAGGTGCGCGAGCAGGCGCACGCCGCCGTCGCCGACTCAATCGACTGGGCGCTGATCGAGGCGGCCCAGCCCGCCCTCGAGGAGGGCGAGCCGGTGACGATCAGCGGCGACGTACGGAACACCGACCGCGCGGTCGGCGCGACCCTCTCGAACCGGGTGTCGAAGACGCACGGCGGCGACGGCCTCCCCGACGGCACGGTGACGCTCGACTTCGAGGGAACGGTCGGCCAGTCGTTCGGCGCGTTTCTCGCGCCCGGCGTCGACGCCCGGCTGACGGGCGCCGCCAACGACTACGTCGGCAAGGGGCTGTCGGGCGGCCGGGTCGTCGTCGAGACGCCCGCCGACGCGGCGTTCGACCCCGCGGAGAACACGCTGGTCGGCAACGTCGCGCTGTACGGCGCGACGTCGGGCGAGGCGTACGTCAACGGCGTCGCCGGCGAGCGGTTCGCGGTGCGCAACTCCGGCGTGAAGGCGGTGGTCGAGGGCGTCGGCGACCACGGCTGTGAGTACATGACCGGCGGCGTCGTCGCGGTGCTCGGCGACACCGGCCGCAACTTCGCGGCCGGGATGTCCGGCGGCGTGGCGTACGTGTACGACCCCGACGACGAGTTCGAGGCGAAGGTCAATCGCGAGATGGTGTCGACCAGCGGCGACCTCTCGGAGGCGGACGAGCGAATGTTGGAGCGACTGGTCGAGAACCACGCGACCCACACCGACAGCGAGCGGGCGGCGGCGCTGCTCGACGACTGGGCGAACGCGGTCGGCGACTTCGTGCGGGTGCTGCCCGACGCGTACGCCGACGTCATCGCGGAGGGGCGCGGCGCGGACGTGCGCGACGAGGTGCCCGAGGCGGCCGACGGCGGCGACGCCGGCGCGGCGTTCGAGCGGACCGCCGCCAGCAGCGACGACTGAGCGGCCGCTCCGAGCCGCCCGGACCCCGGCCCGACTCGCGCGGCCGGCGTCGCAGCCGCGCGAACGGCAACACTTAGCGTCCGGGGGGCGCCCACAGGGAGGTAGTGACGGAGTTCAACCCCTTCTTCTCCGACCTGCGCGAGCGCATCGACGCCGTCGACAGCCTGGTCTCGGTCGGGTTGGACGCTGACCCCGACCGTATCCCCGAGCACCTCCGCGGGAAGGACCTCCCCCGGTGGGCGTTCAACCGGCGGATCATCGACGCCACCCACGAGTACGCGGCGTGTTACAAGCCGAACGCCGCCTTCTACGAGGACGCCGACGGCTGGCGGTCGCTCCGCGAGACGGTCGCGTACGCCCACGGGAAGGGCGTGCCCGTCCTGTTGGACGCCAAGCGGGGCGACGTCGGCAACACCGCGCGGGAGTACGCCGAGTTGTTGGAGTACGTCGACGCCATCACCGTCAACCCCTACCTGGGGCGCGACTCGCTCGACCCGTTCCTCTCGCGGGAGGAGAAGGGCGTGTTCGTGCTGTGTCGCACCTCCAACCCCGGCGGCGCCGACCTCCAGGGACTGGAACTCGAGTCGGGCGAACCGCTCTACCGCCGCGTGGCCGCGCTCGCGGACCGCTGGAACGAGGCGGGCAACGTCGGACTCGTGGTGGGGGCCACCGCGCCCGCGGAACTCGAAGAGCTACGCGAGGCGGTGCCGGACCTGCCGTTCCTCGTCCCCGGCGTCGGCGCGCAGGGGGGCGACGCCGAGGCGGCGGCGACGTTCGGTCCCGCAGACGGGGTGGGGCTGGTCAACTCCTCGCGCGGGATCATCTTCGCGGGCGAGGACGCGGGCGAGCGGTTCCACAAGGCGGCGGGCCAGGCGGCCAAGCGGCTCCGCGACCGGCTGAACCGTCACCGCGAGTGAGCACCGCGAGGGGCGCGACCGACGGCTACGCCGGGCCGCCGTCGACCCCGCCGCCCGCGATCCGGGCGCACTCGACACACGCCCCGGCGTCGGCGTCGTAGTCGTCCTCACAGACGGCCGCGCCGCAGACGCCACACGTGCGCTCGGCCTCGGCGGTCTCGCAGATCTGACAGAGTCCGGTGACGCTCATCCCCACCGCTCGACGCTCGCCGCGTATCAACGCCACCCCTGCGTGGGCCGGCCGTCGCCGCGGGAGCCGGTCGCGCCGGGCGAGGGGTTTACGGGCGCGCGCCACCGACATCGGCCGTGGACCGCGACGCGCTGGTGATGGGGATCGCGGCGGTGTTCGCCGGGGTAGCGGTGGTGATGTCGGTGCTCGCGTTGAGCAGTTCGCTGTTCCTGTTCGTCGTCGCCGTCCCGTTCGGGGTCGCCGCCTACCTGCTGTGGGACCACGCCTCCGGCCGGATGGCCGAGCGGGTTCGGAGCCGGCGGGGGCGGCGGAG
>NZ_ASGZ01000021.1 GCF_000495475.1 Candidatus Halobonum tyrrellensis G22
GCACGGGAGCGCGCGGGCGCCGGCGGCCGGGCCGGGTCGCCCGCGGGCGGGGCCGGGATGTCCCGACCGGAGGCGTACAGCGAACTCGACCTCTCGCCGGAGGCGTCCGGCGAGGAGGTCAAGCGCGCCTACCGCGAGCGCGTCAAGGAGACGCACCCCGACTCGGGCGGCGACGAGGAGGAGTTCAAGCGCGTCACCAGCGCGTACGAGACGCTGACCGAGGCGGGAAGCTAGAGCGAGCTGGCCGAGAGAAACCGCCCGCGGGCGACTCCGATTGACGAACGCTCGGCCGACGGCGCGACGCGGTGGAGGGGACCGGAGAGTGGTGTGGGAACACGACCCGTGAAAAGGATTATAGCCGGTGCGCGCCGAGCGGCCCCATGAGCGCTGACCGGGCCGCCTTGCGGCGGGCCATCGAGCGCGGCGAGGAGGAGGGCGGCCGCATCGAGTTCAAGACCCGGCTCTCGCGGGCGATTCACTTGGCCGACGGACGCATGGAGAGTCTCGCGGCACAACTGCGCCACCGCGTGCTCTCGGGCGACGGCGAGGCGCTGTACGTCGTCGGCGTCGACGACGACGGCGGCATCGCGGGCATCTCGCCGTCGGAGTTCTCCGAGTCGATGGACGTGCTCTCGCTGCTCGCGGAGGAGGCGGACGCCCACATCGGCGACGTCGAGACGTGGAGCGCGGGCGACGGTCCCGCCGAGGAGTCGGGACTGGTCGGTCTCGCCACCGTGCGGGAGGGGGCGATGTTGGAGACGGACGACGAACACATCGTCGTCGGCACCGCGGGCCACGTCGACCACGGCAAGTCGACGCTCGTCGGCTCGCTCGTCACCGGCGAGGACGACGACGGCGAGGGCGGGACCCGATCCTTTCTCGACGTCCAGCCCCACGAGGTGGAGCGCGGCCTCTCGGCCGACCTGAGCTACGCGGTGTACGGCTTCGACGACGACGGGCCGGTCCGGATGGACAACCCCCACCGCAAGTCCGACCGCGCGCGCGTCGTCGAGGAGGCGGACCGACTGGTGTCGTTCGTCGACACGGTCGGCCACGAGCCGTGGCTCCGCACCACCATCCGCGGGCTGGTGGGGCAGAAACTCGACTACGGCCTGGTCGTCGTGGCGGCCGACGACGGCCCGACGAAGACCACCCGCGAACACCTCGGCATCCTGCTCGCGATGGACCTGCCCACCATCGTCGCCGTCACCAAGGTGGACGCCGCGCCCGACGACCGCGTCGCCGAGGTGGAGCGGGAGGTGGAGTCGATGCTCCGCAACGTCGAACAGACGCCGCTGCGGGTCGACCGCCACGGCGTCGCCACCGCCGTCGACGAGGTGGGCGACGGCGTCGTCCCGGTCGTCTCCACCTCGGCGGTGACCGGCCGCGGCATGACCGACCTCGACCGCTTCTTCGAGGCGCTCCCCAAGCGCGCGTCGAGCGCCGACGGCGAGTTCCGGATGTACCTCGACCGCTCGTACGACGTGAAGGGCGTCGGCGCCGTCGCGTCGGGCACCATCCAGTCGGGGCGGGTGGAGGCGGGCGACGACCTCCTCGTCGGGCCGATGGCCGACGGGTCGTTCCGCGAGGTGGAGGTGCGCTCCATCGAGATGCACTACCACCGCGTCGACAGGGCCCGCGCCGGCCGCATCGTCGGCATCGCGCTCAAGGGCGTCGCCGAGAGCGAACTCGAACGCGGGATGGTCCTCGTCCCGCGGGCGTCCGAACCGCGGGCCGTCGAGTCGTTCGACGCGGAGGTGATGGTGCTCAACCACCCCACGCGCATCCGCGACGGCTACGAACCCGTGGTCCACCTGGAGACGCTGAGCGAGGCGGCCGTCTTCCACCCCGAGGGCGGGCAGTTGCTCCCCGGGGACACGGGCGAGACGGAAGTCGAGTTCAAGTTCCGGTCGTACCTGGTCGAGGAGGGCCAACGGTTCGTCTTCCGGGAGGGGCGCAGCAAGGGCGTCGGGACGGTCACCGGCGTGAACTACGCCGACGACTGAGGCGGGCGGGGACCGACTCAGCCCCCGCGCGATTCGATCGCGACCAGTTCGTCGCTCGCGGCGTACTCGCCGTCGGCCTCGGTGGCGAGTCCGAGGAGGACGAACCACTCCAGCGTCAGCCCCACCCGCTCGCGCCACACGTCCTCCCAGTCGGTGGTGCGGTTGCGCTCCCACCCCGGCACGCGCTCGCGAACCCGGGCGAACGCCGCGTCGACGGCGACCCCGCCGGGGGCCGTCCCGCCGCCGGAACCGCCGTCCCCGTCGCGTGCGGCGAGGAGCGCCTCGGCCGCCTCGCGCGCGCCGTAGACGCCGTCGAGGTACGCCGTCCGGAGGTGGTCGGCCGTCGCCTCGACCCGCGTGCGCTCGAACCCCGCGTCTGTCTCGCGGGCCAGTCCCACCGCCCGGAGGAACGTGAGCCACGTCCGCGCGACGTCGCGGGAGTCGAACCCGCACCGGCGCATCAGCCGGGCACAGCAGTCGTCCTCGCTTTCGGGGACGAGCGGCACCGCCGCCTGCACCTCCCCGACGAACGAGACGGTCCCGGGCGGGTCGGGGACCACTTTGAACCTCACGCGCGTACCTCGCTCACGCCGCGTCGGCGTCGGCATCGGCGTCCGGGTCGCCCTCCTCGGCTCCCGCCCGGCCGACGAAGTCGAACGACTCCGCGAGCAGGTCCTCGCGGACCTCGCCGTACGCGTACGTCGGGCCGTTCACCACGTCGACGGTGAGGCTCGCGGGCGCGAACACCGACTCGTCGAGGTCGTAGAAGTCGTAGTCAGCGTCGGCGAATATCTCGCCGAACGGCGTGCCGTACTGGTCGGCGGCGACCGACGGCACCTGGTCGAACCGGTCGAACTCCTCGGCGACCGTGAGGTGGACCTCGCCGCCGTACGCGAGGGCGTCGTTCGTCCGCCCCATCGCGGTCGTCTCGTCGTAGCTGACCGGCGCGACCGGCGCCGACGCCGACACCGAGAGCACGTCCGTCGGGTCGTAGCCGAGTTCGAGCAGGCGGAACATCGCCAACTCGCCCGCGCGGGCGGCGGTGGTGACGCTGCCGACGGTCGACCCGAGCGCGCAGGTGGGGAGGAACACCGCCGACTCGTTGACGTTCGCGCGGTCGGCGACGCGCGCGACCACGTCGTCGTCGGGCAGGGTCGTGCTCTCGACACACAGCACCGTCAGGTCGAACTCGTCGTAGTAGCCCACCGCCTCGAACTCCCGCTCCTCGCCGACGAGCGCGCGGGCCGGGCCGGAGCCCAGCCCCTCGAACGTCTCGGTGTCGAGTTCCCAGCCCGCCTTCTGAGAACACAGCAGCGCGACGGCGGGGTGATCGGTCGACAGTTCGACGTGCGGGACGGGCGCGCCCGTGACCCGCCCCATCCGGGTCTGGACCGTCGCCAGCCCGGCCGTCTGTATCTCCGCGAGCAACAACCCCGCTTCCACGCCGCCGTCCGCCTCGACGCCGAAGTCGAGCACCGTCGCGCCCGAGTCGAGTTCGTAGGCGGCGACGTTGAGTTCGTCGGCGAAGTCGATGGCCTCGTCGACCAACTCGACCGCCATCCGGTTGAGACTGTCCATGCCGGCCGTTGGGCGCTTCCGCGGAAAGGGTTTGCCAGTCCCGACCGCCGGCGCTCGCCGGTCCCGACGGTCGAACGGGTCGCGCGCGCCCACACGCGAGTACGAACACTGCCCGCTCTCGGCCACCGCTCGGCCGCTCAGGTCTCCCGGTTGGGGTCGGGGGCGGGCGCCGAGGGCGACGCCGCGTCCGCCCGCTCCCCGCTCGTCTCTTCGTCGTCGCTCCCGCCGTCGTCGGCCGACCGCGCCGGCCGGCCGAGTTCGCGTTCGACGGCGTCGACCTTCTCGCTCGCCCGTCGGTCGCTGGTTCGCTTGTCGTCTATCTTGAGGAACGTGCTCACCCGGTCGCCGTCGACCGCGTTGTGCGCCGCCGTCGCGGCGGCCATCAGTTCCTCCATTGACTCCGCCTCGATGACGGTCCCCATCGGGTTGGTCTCGTACGTCACGTCGAACGCGTCGAGGGCGTCGACGGCCTTCGCCACCTCGGCCGCCATGCTCCCCTCGACGACCGGCGCGACGCTGAGGAGCGCGATGACTGTCACATCGGCCGTTCGTCGCCGGGTACCGTAACTCTCACCCACGCCCGCAGCGGGTCCCGTTCGTACCGGGTCCCGCTCGCGGCGGGTTACACGCCCCGTCGGGGCGCTCGCCGCGCCGCGGTGTCGCTACCTTCTCGGTCCGGGGGGTCGAGCGGCCCGTTGGATGAAGTTCGACCGCCGTCGCGTCGGCTCCCTCGCGCGGGCCGTCTACCACGAGATCCGCGTCGAGAACGTCACGTTCCTCGCGGGGAGTATCGCCTACCACGCGTTCGTCTCGCTGCTGCCGCTTCTGTTGCTCGTGGTGTTCGTCCTCTCGGCGACGGGCAACGCCGGTCTCGAATCGGCGTTCGAGTCGCTCGTCCGCACCGCGCTGACGGCCGACGCGGGCGATGAACTCCTCGACGAACTCCGTCGGGGGAGCCGGTCGAGCAGCCTCTCGGTCGCCGGGGTGGGCGTGTTGACGTGGGGGGCGCTCCGCATCTTCCGCGGGCTCGACACCGCCTTCTCCGCGATATACGAGACGGAGGCGGAGAATGACCTGCTCGACCAACTCGCGGACGGCGTGGTCGTGTTGGTGCTGTTCGGCGGCGCGGTGGGGCTGGCGATCGGGATCCAGGGGGTGCTCCCGAGCGCGGGCGCCGGCCCGCTCTGGTGGTGGCTCCACCGCGTCTCGCTCGCGGCCGTGCTCGCGGTGTCGCTGCTGCCGATGTACTACGTCTTCCCCGACGCGGACGTGTCTCTCCGGGAGGTGCTCCCCGGGACGTTCACCGCGGCGGTCGGTCTCACGGTGTTCGAGTCGCTGTTCCGGTTTTACGTCGGGTGGAGCGGCCGCCAGCCCGACGAGTCCGTCGTCGCCGCCATCCTGGTGTTTCTCACCTGGCTCTACTTCTCGGGGCTGGTCATCCTCGTCGGAGCCGCCATCAACGCCGTCCTCGCCAACCGGAGCGCCGACGTGACAGTCGACCCCGTGTTCGGGACGTACACGACGCCCGAGCGGCCGAGCGAGACCGAGGTGGTCCGCGCCATCGAGTCGCTTGAGGACCTGCTCGTCGACCCCGCGGCGTTCACCGTCTCGGTCGGTGACTGCTCCGTCTCCTTCCCCGCGCCACGGCGGGTCGAGACCGACACGAACGCCGACTTCTTCGGCGGGCGCGACCTCGGAGTGACGCTCCGGTGGAGCGGCGACCCCGACTCGGGGGGCGATACGTCGGCCGAGTCGGCCGACGCGGACCGCGCGAACGCGGGGGAGAGCCCGAATCCCGAGGCGAACAGTGACGCCGACGCCGGCGCGACCAGTGACGCCGATGCCGGCGCGGACGCCGACGCGAACACTGACGCCGACGCGAACGGCGACCCCGAGCGGGACGGCTGACTCCGCCGCTGGGCGCCGAAGCGAAACGCGCTCGCCCGGCCGCGCGTCACGCTCGGGTGTGCACCTCGGCCACCCCGTCCGGCGGGTGCGCGACGACCCCGTGGCCGGTGAGGACGCGACGCTCGCGGTGACGGTCGGGTCGCCGTCGGACGACGCGGGCGAGGACCGGTCGGACGAGCGGAACTGCGCTGGCCAGGAGTCGAACCTGGGTCACGGCCGTGGAACGGCCGCGTGATCCCACTACACTACCAGCGCGCGGGTCGCGTGTCGGGCCGGCGTCGCGCCGTCCTCGCTCACTTCTGCAGGTGGATACCACTTAATCATACACTGGCTACCGGGCGCGTACCGGGACCCTACCGGACGTCCGAGCCGGCCGAGGAGGGCGACAGGTGGTCCCCGGACGTCGCTCCCGACGCCGAGGGGAACGTCACCGGCTCCGCCTCCCGCTTGCACGCCTCGAACGTCTCCTCCGCCCACTCGCGCACCTCCCGCCGCTCAGTCTCCACGAGCGCGCGCGGCTCTTGACCCTCGGCGGCGATGAACTGGACGCGGTCGTCGACCACCCCGAGCGACAGCGGTAGCGCCTCGCTCGCGCGGAACACCCGGAATCCGCCGGCGTCGGCCATCTCCGCGACCACCGGCGCGTACTCGTCGTCGCGGAACGTGCGCGCGACCGACGGGGCGACGACCACCTCGCAGTCGGCGCCGTGGTCGACGACGCGCTCGTGGACCGTCTCCGCGGCGTGCAGCCCGGTGAACGGCAGCAGGAAGCGCCCCTCGTCCATCTCCCGCAGCCGGCCGACGTGGCGGTTGATCACCCCGTACGGGTCCCCCGGGTCCGGCACCACCACCTCCGCGTCGTCGAGGAGCGTCAGGTCGAACCCGAGCTCCTCCTCGGGCACCCACCGGAGAAACGGCTCCAGCTCCGTCCACACTGCCGCGTCCGCCGCGAGTTCGGCGAACCCCTCGACGATCCGCCGGCCCAGCGGCGTCGTCCGGTACCCCCCGTCGTCGTACTCGACGAGTTCCGCCGCCTCCAACTCCCGGACGCCGCGGTTCACCGTCGACCGCGAGCAGTCGAGTTCCGCCACCAGCGTCCGCTTGTCCGTCGGCTCCTCGTCGAGGCAGTCGAGGAACGATGACCGCCGCAGCGCCGTCTCGAACAGCGCCGTGGCCGTGTCGTCGGTTGACATGTCAGGAGGAACGGAACCGGGTAAAATCAACGCTTCGGTCTAATTCAACGCGAGTTTCGGGGATACAAATGGGGTGGATCCGGGACGCCCGCCGGCAGCCCACCCCGTACGTGCCCTCGCCGACGCCCGTGAACTCCGACCGCTCGGACCGGCCGCGGACGGGCCGGCGGCCGTCAGTGTATCGGTCGGCACGCGACGAACTATCCCGATCGGTCGAACCGCGCCGCTCGGAGTCGAGACGACCGGACAGAACTGCGCTGGCTGGGACTTGAACCCAGGTTGTGACCATGGCAAGGTCACGTGATACCACTACACTACCAGCGCCCTGCTACACTTCCCGCTACCGCCGACGCACACTTAACCCTGTCGAAACGCGACAAACCGCACGAGGGCGTGGGGACGACTCCCACGGTTCTCCCGGCTCGCCCGCCTCCCCCCGCGGCACGACGTGACACGCGAAACGGACGATTCTCGGAGCGTGACGCGCTCACACACCCGGGTGCGTTCCGACGTGTTTTTACGGCGCGGGACTCGAGTGGTCGAGTACAGTCCGGTGTGAGCGATCATGGACGACACGAGACTCGACGTGCTCGTGCCGTCGTCGCTCGTCCGGGAGGCCGAGGACGGCCGCGAGGCCACGCGGAAACTCGGTTACGTCGCCCGCGCGGCGACGGTCTTCCGGGCTGACCGGTTGGTCGTCTTCCCCGACCGGGAAGGCGAACGCCGCTGGGGCGGCGAGTACGTCCGCACGGTACTGGAGTACTGCGCGACCCCCGCCTACCTCCGGAAGGAGGAGTGGGGGATGCGCGAGGAACTCCGGCACGCCGGCGTGCTCCCGCCGATGCGGCCCGACTCATCCGGCCCCGACGGGTCGGAGCGACGAGCCGGAATCGTGACCGAGGTCGGACCTGAAGGCCGCGTTCGGGTCAATTGCGGACTGCAACACCCGATCTCCCTCCACCTGCCTCCCGGACGGGAGGCGCAGGAGGGGGAGCGCGTCACCGTCAGGGTCTCTTCGAGAGAACCCGTCCGCGCCCGCATCGTGGACGACCCCCCACCGGGGTTCCGCGTCGCGGGCGAGGACGTCGCGGACGCCGCCGCCGCCGCCGAACTGGCGGTCGCCACCTCGCGGCACGGACGCCCGCTGTCCGTGTCGGGACTGAGCGATCTCCACGCGCGACTGGACGACACGCACGTCGCCGTCGCGTTCGGTTCGCCGGGGCGGGGGCTTCCGGCCATCCTCGGGATGTCCCCCGAGGAGGTGCCGGTCGAACCCGGAGACGCAGACGACTCGGGGTTCGACCTCTGGCTGAACACGGTTCCGCGACAGGGGAGCGAGGTGGTGCGGACGGAGGAGGCGGTGTTCGCCACGCTCTCGCCCCTCTCGCTGACGAAGTAAGCCACACACAACACAATGCCACAACCAAGCAGACCACGAAAGGGCTCGATGGGCTTCGGCCCGCGCACCCGCGCGACCAGCGAAGTCCCCCGCATCCGCTCGTGGCCCGACGACGACGGCTCCGCCGTCGTGCAGGGCTTCGCGGGCTACAAGGCGGGGATGACCCACGTCGTCATGGTCAACGACGAATCCGACTCCCCGCGCGAGGGGATGGAGGAGTCGGTGCCCGTGACCGTCGTCGAGGTGCCGCCGATGCGCGCGGTCGCCCTCAGAGCCTACGAGGACACGCCGTACGGACAGAAGCCGGTGACCGAGGTCTGGGCGTCCGAGTTCCACGACGAACTCGACCGGACGCTCGACCTGCCGGCGGAGGACACCCACGAGGAGGACGCCGACGAACTCCGGACGCTGGTCGACGACGGCGTCGTCGACGACCTGCGGTTCATCACCCACACCGCCCCGAGCGAACTCGCGAACGTCCCGAAGAAGAAGCCCGACGTGATGGAGACTCGCGTCGGCGGCGGGTCGCTCTCCGACCGACTGGAGTACGCGCTCGATATAGTCGGCGAGGGCGGCGAACACGAGTTCGGCGAGGTGTTCCGCGCGGGCGAGTACATGGACGTCTCCGGCGTCACCAAGGGGAAGGGGACGCAGGGTCCCGTCAAGCGCTGGGGCGTCCAAAAGCGGAAGGGCAAACACGCCCGGCAGGGGTGGCGCCGTCGGATCGGCAACCTCGGCCCGTGGAACCCCTCCCGCGTGCGCTCGACCGTCCCCCAGCAGGGGCAGATGGGCTACCACCAGCGCACCGAACTCAACAAGCGACTCATCGACTTCGGCGAGGGTGACGAGGCGTCCGTCGAGGGCGGCTTCAAGGGCTACGGCGAGGTCACCGGGTCGTACGCGCTGGTGAAAGGCTCCGTTCCGGGGCCGAGCCAGCGCCTCCTGCGGTTCCGCCCGGCCATCCGGCCGAACGACCAGCCGCGCCTCGACCCCGAGGTGCGGTACGTCTCCACCGCGTCGAACCAAGGATAATGAAGGCAACAGTACGAGACCTGAACGGCGAGGAGGGCGAGGAGGTCAACCTCCCCGACGTGTTCGAGACGCAGTACCGCCCGGACCTGATCCGGCGGGCCGTCGTCGCCGCGCAGGCCAACCGGAAGCAGGCGTACGGCGCCGACGAGTACGCGGGGCTCCGCACGCCGGCGGAGTCGCCGGGGTCGGGCCGCGGCATGGCCCACGTCCCCCGGCAGAACGGTCAGGCCCGGCGCGTCCCCCAGACGGTGAAGGGACGCAAGGCCCACCCGCCGAAAGCCGAGAAGGACCAGGGGAAGGACATCAACGACAAGGAGCGGAAGCTCGCGGTCCGGTCGGCCATCGCGGCCACGACCGACGCCGAGCGGGTGGCCGAGCGCGGCCACCAGTTCGACGAGGAACTCGACTTGCCGCTCGTCGTCTCCGACGAGTTCGAAGGGCTCGTGAAGACCCGCGAGGTCGTCGACTTCCTCGAAGCCATCGGCGTCCACGCGGACGTCGAACGCGCCGACGAGGGCCGGTCGGTCCGCGCCGGTCAGGGGACGACCCGCGGCCGGAAGTACAAGCAGCCGAAGTCGCTGCTGTTCGTCACGTCGGACGAGCCGTCGAAAGCCGCCCGCAACCTCGCGGGCGTCGACGTGACCACCGGCGCCGAAGTGAACGCGGAGGACCTCGCGCCCGGGACGCACCCGGGGCGGCTCACCGTGTTCACCGAGTCGGCGCTCGGGGAGGTGGCGGAGCGATGAGCGTGATCCGCCACCCGCTCGTCACGGAGAAGGCGATGGACGAGATGGACTTCGCGAACAAACTCCAGTTCATCGTCTCGACCGACGCGTCGAAAGGCGAGATCGTCGAGGCCATCGAGTCGCAGTTCGACGTGGCCGTCGAGGCGGTCCGCACGCAGATGACGCCGAAGGGGACGAAGAAGGCCACCGTCACCCTCAACGAGGACGACGACGCCCAGGAAGTGGCCTCCCGGATCGGGGTGTTCTGAGAATGGGACGCAGAATTCAGGGACAACGACGCGGTCGCGGCGGACCGACGTTCCGTGCGCCGTCGCACCGCTACAAGTCGGACAAGTCGCACAAGAAGACGACCGAGGGCGAGAGCGACACGGTGTCGGGCGAGATCGTCGGGATCGAGCACGACCCCTCGCGGTCGGCGCCGCTCGCGGACGTGGAGTTCGAGGACGGCGACCGCCGCCTCGTGCTCGCGCCCGAGGGCGTCACCGTCGGGGAGACGCTCCAGGTGGGCGTCTCCGCGGAGATCAAGCCCGGCAACACGCTCCCGCTCGCGGAGATCCCCGAGGGGGTTCCGGTGTGTAACGTCGAGTCGAAACCCGGCGACGGCGGCAAGTTCGCCCGCGCGTCGGGCGTCAACGCGACGCTGCTGACCCACGACCGCCGCGTGGCGGTCGTCCAGTTGCCCAGCGGCGAGGTCAAGCGGCTCAACCCCGACGCCCGCGCCACCATCGGCGTGGTCGCCGGCGGCGGCCGGACGGAGAAGCCGTTCGTCAAAGCCGGCAACAAACACCACAAGATGAAGGCCCGCGGCACCAAGTGGCCGAACGTGCGCGGCGTCGCGATGAACGCCGTCGACCACCCGTTCGGCGGCGGCGGCAGACAGCACCCCGGTCAGCCCAAGTCGGTGTCGCGGAACGCGCCGCCGGGGCGGAAGGTGGGCGACATCGCCTCGAAGCGGACGGGACGCGGAGGTAACAAATAATGAGCTCGGACTACCGAACCGGCCGCGAGGGTGAGTTCACCTACCGCGGTCACACGCTCGACGAACTGCAGGAGATGGACCTCGACGAGGTCTCGGAACTGCTGCCCGCGCGGACGCGGCGAACCATCACCCGAGGACTCACCGTCGAACAGCGGAAGCTGCTGGAGAAGGCGCGCGAGACCGACGAGGAGGAGTCGGCAAACGACCCGCTCCGGACGCACCTGCGCGACATGCCGGTGCTGCCGGAGTTCGTCGACCTCACGTTCGCGGTGTACAACGGTCAGTCGTTCGAGCGCGTCCGGGTCGCCCCCGAGATGATCGGCCACTACCTGGGCGAGTTCCAACTCACCCGGACGTCGGTCGAACACGGCCAGGCCGGCATCGGCGCGACCCGGTCCTCGAAGTTCGTGCCGCTCAAGTAACACAACCATGGGAATCAACTACAGCGTCGACGCCGACCCGGACTCCACCGCCAAGGGGATGCTCCGCGAGCGGCAGATCAGCCTGAAGCACAGCAAGGCCATCGCCCGACAGATCAAAGGCGAGACGGTCGCCGACGCCGAGGAGTACCTCGAAGCCGTGCTGGCGGAGGAACGGTCGGTGCCGTTCAAACAGCACAACTCCGGCGTGGGTCACCGATCGGACATCGACGGCTGGGACGCCGGCCGCTACCCCGAGAAGGCCACGAAGGACTTCCAGAAACTGCTCGAGAACGTCAAGAACAACGCCGACCGCGCGGGCTTCGAACCCGACGAGATGGAGATCATGCACGTCGCGGCCCACAAGGTCGGCGAACAGCAGGGTCGCAAGCCCCGCGCGATGGGCCGGGCGACCCCGTGGAACTCACCCCAAGTGGACGTCGAAATGATACTCACGGAGGCCGACGAGTAATGGCGGACGAACACCAGTTCATCGAGGACGGACTCCAGCGGAGCCAGATCGACGAGTTCTTCGAGAACGAACTCGGCCGCGCGGGCTACGGCGGCATGGACGTCGCCAAGACGCCGATGGGCACCCAGATCGTGCTCAAGGCGGAGAAGCCCGGCATGGTGATCGGCAAGGGCGGGAAGAACATCCGCAAGGTCACCACCGAACTCGAAGAGCGGTTCGACATGGACGACCCCCAGATCGACGTCCAGGAGGTCGACGAACCGGACCTCAACGCGAAGATCGTCGCCGACCGCCTCGCCAACGCGCTCGAACGCGGCTGGTACTTCCGGAAGGCCGGCCACACCACGATCGACCGGATCATGGACGCGGGCGCGCTCGGCGCCGAGATCAACCTCAACGGGAAGGTCACCGGCGCGCGGAGCCGCGACGAGAAGTTCAACCGCGGCTACATCAAACACAACGGCGAACCCGCCCAGGACGTCGTCGACACCGGCCAGGGCGTCGCGGTGATGAAGCTCGGGACGATCGGCGTGACGGTGAAGATCATCCCGCCGGGCGCGGAACTGCCCGACGACTTCGAGGTGGCCGACGACGCCGAGGCGCCCGAGGTCGAACAGACCGTCGAGGACGACGGCGTCGAGGCGCTCCTCGAGGAGGAACCGGAGGAGGTCCCCGACGTCGGCGACGACGAGGACGTCGAGGTGCCGACCGACGAACCCGACGACGTCGACGTGATCGACGAGGACGTCGTCGAGGAGGTCATCGAGAGCGACGAGACCGAGGACGGCGACGGCGCCGCCGACACCGGCGAACCGTCCGGCGAGTCCGCCGCCGACGCCGAGGAGATGGAGGACCTCGACGAGGACGTCGAGTCCGAAGCCGAGGAACTCGTCGCCGAGATGGAGTCCGACGAGGACGACTCCGACGACGAGGAGGAGACGGCGTCCGACGACTCCGGCGACGAGGACGAAGCGGCGTCCGACGACGAGGACGAGGAGGAGGAGGAGTAGCCGATGGCGATCCTCCACACCGCGGAGATCCGCGACATGACCTCCGCCGAGCGGGAGTCCGAACTCGAGGAACTCGAGACGGAACTGCTCAACGCGAAGGCCGTCCAGGCGGCCGGCGGCGCGCCGGACAACCCCGGCCGCGTCGGCGAACTCCGCCGGACGATCGCGCGGATCAAGACGATCCAGCGCGAAGAAGGCGACACCGACGAGGACACGGAGTAGAGACCGCATGCCCCTGACCCCCGAGACGCTCACGCGACACGAACTCGTCGGCCTGCCCGTCGGGGTGGCCGACGCGCCCAGCGACGCCCACGTCGGCATCGCGGGCCGAGTCGTCTCCGAGAGCCAGCGGACCCTCGTGGTCCGCGTCCCCTCGGGGGAACACCGGGACAAACGAGTGCCGAAGGCGGGCGCGACGTTCACGTTCGCGCTCCCCTCGGCCGCAGGAACCGACGAGGCGGACGGTTCCGTCACAGCAGGGGACGCTCGCGCGTCCCACCCTACAGATGAAGCCGCCGGGGCGCGCAAGCCCCCGGGGTCCGCGTTCGAACTTCCGTCGTCCGCGCACGGCACACTGGTCGCCGGGCGCGGGCAGGACGATACTGCCGGGGTCACACCCGGTCAGTCGGGCGGTTGCGAGGACGCGGTCTACGTTACGGTGGATGGGACCAGACTGCTCTCACGACCCGCCTTCCGCACGGAACGTGCGGGTGATTCGACATGGCAATAGGACTGAACGCAACAGAACCGGAGGAGACGTGCTCCGACGAGAACTGCCCGTTCCACGGGTCGCTCTCCGTCCGCGGGCAGACGCTCGAAGGCACCGTCGCCTCCACGCAGATGGACAAGACCGTCGTCGTCGAGCGGGAGTACGACGTGTTCGTACCGAAGTACGACCGCTACATGAAACGACGGAGCCGCGTCCCCGCACACTGCTCGCCCTGCCTCGACGTCGAGGAAGGCGACGAGGTGCGGATCGCCGAGACCCGTCCGCTCTCGAAGACGAAGTCGCACGTCGTCGTCGAGACGCTGGAGGGTGATGCCTGATGGAGGCGCTCAAGGCCGACGTCACGCAGGGCCTCGAGAAGGGTTCGCTGATCACGTGCGCCGACAACACCGGCGCCCGCGAACTCAAGGTCATCAGCGTCTCGGGCTACTCGGGGACGAAGAACCGCCACCCCAAAGCGGGTGTGGGCGACAAGGTGACCGTCTCGGTCACCAAAGGCACGCCGGAGATGCGACGACAGGTGCTCGAAGCCGTCGTCGTCCGGCAGCGCAAGCCGATCCGTCGCCCCAGCGGCACGCGCGTGAAGTTCGCGGACAACGCCGCCGTCGTCATCGACGACGTTGGCGAACCGCGCGGGACCGAGATCAAGGGTCCCATCGCGCGCGAAGTCGCGGAACGCTTCGGGAGCATCGCATCCACGGCGACACAGATCGTCTAGTATGACAGAGCAACCGCACAAACAGCGAAACCAGACGCGGGACGCGCCGCTCCACGAGCGGCAGAAGTTCGTCCGCGCGACGCTGACGCCCGACCTCCGCGAGGAGTACGGCCAGCGGAACGTCCGCGTCAACGCGGGCGACACCGTCGAGGTGATGCGCGGGGACTTCGCCGGCGAGGAGGCGGAAGTCGTGAGCGTCGACCTCCGCAACTCCGTCGTCCACGTCGAGGACGTCGTGATCGAGAAGGCCGACGGGGAGGAGACCCCGCGGGCGCTCGACGCGTCGAACCTCCGCGTGACGGAGTTGAACCTGGAGGACGACGTCCGCGAGGCGCGTCTCGACGCGGACGAGGAGGCAGCGTAAGATGACGAAACACCAGAAACGACTCTCGGCCCCCAACTCGTGGCCGGTCGAGCGGAAGGAGGAGACGTTCACCGTGAAGGCCGACGCCGGCCCGCACGGCGAATCCGGCGTCCCCCTGCTGATCGTCCTCCGGGACGTGCTGGGGTACGTCGACACCCGCAAGGAGGCGCGCTACGCGCTCGACAACGACTCCGTGCTCGTCAACGGCGTCGCGGTGTCGGACGAGGAGCGCCCGGTCGGCATGTTCGACATCCTGGCGTTCACCGAACGCGAGGAGTTCTACCGGGTGTTCCCGGGCGATGGCGGCCGGCTCTCGCTCGACCCGATCGACGAGGCGTCCGCCGAATCGCGGCTCGGGAAGGTCACCGGCAAGCGGCAGGTCACCGGCGGCCAGTTCCAGTACACGCTCCACGACGGCACCACGCTGGTCGCCGACGAGGGCGAGTACGCCGGCAAGGACTCGCTCGTGGTCGACAACGAGACCAAGGAGGTCGTCGCGCACTTCCCCTACGAGGAGGGTGCGCTCGTGACCGCCGTCGCCGGCACGCACGCGGGCGAGGTCGGCACGGTCGACGACATCACCGTCACCCCCGGCTCCGGGTCGAACGGCGTCACCGTCGAACAGGACGACGACGCCGTCAGCGCGGCCGACGACCGCGAGCCCGGCTTCGAGACGGTCGAGGAGTACGTCGTCGTGATCGACGAGAACTTCACCGACGGAGGTGACGACGAGTGAGCGACGCCGAGAGCGGCGAGGAGTTCCACGAGATGCGCGAACCGCGCATCGAGAAGGCCGTCGTCCACATGGGCGTCGGGCAGGGCGGGCGCGAACTGGCGAACGCCGAGGAGATCCTCGAAGAGATCACCGGCCAGGAGTCCGTTCGCACGACGGCCAAGCGGGCCATCGCCGAGTTCGACATCCGGCCGGGCGACCCGATCGGCGCGAAGGTCACGCTCCGCGACGAGGACGCCGACGAGTTCCTGCAGACGGCGCTGGAACTGGTGGACCTCCGACGGGCGCAGTTCGACGACACCGGGAACTTCAGCTTCGGCGTCGAGGAGCACACCGAGTTCCCGAGCCAGGAGTACGACCCGAACGTCGGCATCTACGGGCTCGACGTGACGGTCGCGCTCACGCGGCCGGGTTACCGCGTCTCCAAGCGGGACACGGTGACCCGGTCGTTGCCGGGCCGTCACCGGATGACGGTCGACGACGCGGTGGCGTACCTCGAACGCGAGTTCGAAGTCGAGGTGACCGACAATGAGTGAAGCAGAGACGGAAACCGACTCGGAAGCGGAACCCGGAACCGCCGAGACGGGCGAGCACGCGACCAAACGGACCGGCCAGGAGCACGAGTGCCGGCGCTGCGGCCGCAAGCAGGGGTTGGTCGGCAAGTACGACATCAACCTCTGTCGGCAGTGCTTCCGCGAGGTCGCCCGCTCGATGGGGTTCCACAAGTACCGATAATCATGGCAGGCAACGACCCACTCTCCGACGCGCTCGGCGGTCTCAACAACGCCGAGAGCGTCGGCCATCTGGAGTACACTGTCCAGCCCGCCTCGAACATCGTCGGCTCGATCCTCGAAGTCCTGTACGACCGCGGTTACGTCGACGGCTTCGAGTACGTCGAAGACGGCAAGGCCGGCCTGTTCGAGGTCGAACTGAAGGGCGCCATCAACGAGTGTGGCGCGGTGAAGCCGCGGTACTCCGTGGCCGCGGACGGCTACGAGCGCTGGGAGAAGCGCTACCTGCCGGCCCGCGACTACGGCTCGCTCATCGTGACCACCTCCCACGGCGTCATGAGCCACTACGATGCCCGCGAACAGGGGATCGGTGGCCAGGTGATCGCATACGTATACTAATGGAACGAGAAGAGATCGAACTACCGGACGAGGTGTCGGCCGAACTCGACCACCTCGACTTGACGGTCGAGGGACCGGACGGCTCCGTGACGCGCCGGCTGTGGTACCCGGACGTGTCCGTCTCCGTCGACGACGGGGCGGTCGTGATCGAGTGGCCCGAGGACGCCGACCGGAAGACGACGGCCACCGTCGGCACGTTCGTGAGCCACGTCGACAACATGCTCCACGGCGTCACCGACGGGTGGGAGTACAAGATGGAAGTCTTCTACGCCCACTTCCCGATGGACGTCTCCGTCGATGGCGACCGAGTCGCCATCTCGAACTTCCTCGGCGAACGCGCCCCGCGGCACGCGAGCATCCGGGGCGACACGCAGGTGGAGATCGACGGCGAGGAGATCACCCTCACGGGACCCTCGAAGGAGGACGTCGGGCAGACGGCGGCCAACATCGAACAGCTCACTCGCGTGACCGACAAGGACACGCGCGTCTTCCAGGACGGCGTGTACATCACGCAGAAACCCGTGGGAGGTGCCTAGATGGCCGACGACACCGAAGCCGAGACCGACGACGGAGCGGAGATCGAAGAACTGGAGGATATCTCGGGGGTCGGACCCTCGAAGGCCGAGGCGCTCCGCGAGGCCGGCTACGAGTCGGTCGAGGACGTCCAGGCGGCCTCCCAGTCGGAACTGGCGGACGTCGACGGGGTCGGCAACGCGCTCGCTGCCCGCATCAAGGCGGACGTCGGCGGGCTGGAGGTCGACACCGAGACCGACGCCGAGATCGAAGAGGACGAGACGGAGACGGAGGCGGACGACGAGGAGACGGAGGCGGCCGAGACCGAACTCCGTCCGCGCGGGCACGCCGACAAGACGCCCGACCTCTCCAACGACGCCGCACGCGCGCTCGTCCAGAAGCACCGCGAGTCCAAGCCGCAGTTCAACCGGCAGGACTACCACAAGAAGAAGCGGACGCCCACCTCGTGGCGCCGCCCCCGCGGCGGGCTGTCGAAACAGCGCCGCGGGATCAAGGGGAAGGGACCGAAGGTCGAGGCGGGCTACGGCTCGCCGAAGGCGGCCCGCGGACTCCACCCCAGCGGGTTCGAGGAGGTCCGCGTGCACAACACGGACGACCTCGAGGGCGTCGACCCCGACACGGAGGCGGTGCGGATCGGCTCCTCGGTCGGCGGCCGCAAGCGCGAGCGGATCGAGGACGTCTGCGAGGACCGAGAGATCCGCGTGCTCAACCCGACCTACGAGGAAGTCGAGGTGACAGAATGACCGACCTGAGCGCCCAGCGCCGGCTCGCGGCCGACGTCCTCGACGTCGGCGAGAGCCGGGTCTGGCTCAACCCCGAAGCACAGGACGAACTGGCGGACGCGATCACGCGCGAGGACATCCGCGAGCAGGTCGAACAGGGCAACGTCCGCGAGGAGGACGCGAAGTCGAACTCCCGCGGGCGCGCCCGCGAGCGCGACGAGAAGCGCTCGTACGGCCACCGCACCGGTCCCGGCTCCCGGAAGGGGAAGGCCGGCGGCCGCCAGGACACGAAGAGCGACTGGGTCGCGCGGATCCGCGCACAGCGCGCACGGCTGAAGGAGCTCCGCGACGACGGGCCGCTCGACCGCTCGCAGTACCGCGAGCTGTACGACAAGGCCTCGGGCGGGGAGTTCGAGGACGTCCGCCGGCTCGAGACGTACGCCGAGACCAACTACGACATCACATTGGAGGACGACGACTGATGGCAACCGGACCACGATACAAGGTGCCGATGCGGCGCCGCCGAGAGGTTCGGACCGACTACCACCAGAGGTTGCGCCTGCTGAAATCCGGCAAGCCGCGCCTCGTCGCGCGCGCCTCGAACAGCCACGTCAGGGCGCAGCTGGTGACACCCGGTCCGAACGGCGACGAGACCCACGCGGCCGCTTCGAGCGAGGACCTCGAGGAGTACGGCTGGGAGGCCCCCACGGGGAACCTCCCGAGCGCGTACCTCACGGGCTACCTCGCGGGGCTGCGCGCGGTCGAGGCCGGTCTCGAGGAGGCGGTCCTCGACATCGGTCTCCACACGGCGACGCCGGGCAACAAGACGTTCGCGGTACAGGAAGGGGCGATCGACGCGGGGCTGGAGATCCCCCACAACGAGAGCGTGCTCGCCGACTGGTCGCGCAACCGCGGTGAACACATCGCGGAGTACGCGGAGTCGCTCGACGAGCCGCTCTACTCCGGGGCGTTCGACGCCACCGACCTCCCGGCCCACTTCGACGAGGTTCGGGAGACCATCACTGAGGAACACGAGTAAATGAGCCGAAGCAACAACGGCTGGGAGCCGCGCACGCGGCTCGGCCGCATGGTACAGGAGGGCGACGTCGGATCGATGGACCAGGCGCTCGCCACGGGGCTCCCGCTGAAGGAGCCGCAGATCGTCGACCAACTCCTCCCCGGTCTGGAGGACGAGGTGCTCGACATCAACATGGTCCAGCGGATGACCGACTCGGGCCGCCGGGTGAAGTTCCGGTGTGTCTGTGCGGTCGGCAACCGCGACGGCTACCTCGGCTACGCCGAGGCCCGCGACGACCAGGTCGGCGGCGCCATCCAGAAGGCGATCGAGGTGGCGAAGCTGAACATCATCAGCGTCGACCGCGGCTCGGGCTCGTGGGAGGACTCCGCCGGCGGGGTCAACTCGCTGACCCGGACCGCCCACGGCAAGGCCGGCTCGGTCGAAGTCGAGATCCGCCCGGCGCCGCAGGGGCTCGGCCTCGCGGCCGCCGAGACCGTCCGGAACATCCTCGAACTCGCGGGCGTCCAGGACGCCTGGACGAGTTCGAACGGCAACACCCGGACGACGGTGAACCTCGCGAAGGCGACGTTCAACGCGCTCCAGAACGCCTCGCAGGCGCGCACGCCCGACCGGGCGCAGCGGGTCCAGCAGGAGGCGCGCGGCGAGAGCGGCGGACGGCAGGGCCAGGGTCAGGAGGTGCCCGAGTGATGCAGGCGGTCGTCCAGCTCCGCGGCGAGGTGGACATGTCGGCGGCACAGCACGACACCCTGAAGATGCTCAACCTCCACGCGGTCAACCACGCGACGCTGGTGCCCGAGGAGGACACCTACCGCGGGATGATCGCGAAGGTGAACGACTACGTCGCGTTCGGCGAGCCGTCGGTCGAGACGGTGGCGACCCTGCTGCGGACGCGCGGGGAGCCGCTCGAGGGCGACGCGGTCGTCGACGACGACTGGGTGGCCGACGAGACCGACTACGACGACGTCGACGCGCTCGCGTCGGCGCTGGTCGACGAGGAGACCACCCTGCGCGAGCAGGGACTCTCGCCCGCGATCCGGCTCCACCCGCCGCGGAAGGGGCACCGCGGGATCAAACACGCCGCGAAGAACGGCGGCGAACTCGGCTACCACGACGACATCGACGGCCTGCTGGGGGCGATGCGATGACGAGCAAGAAGCGACGCCAGCGCGGTAGCCGGACGCACGGCGGCGGCAGTCACAAGAACCGACGCGGCGCCGGCCACCGCGGCGGCCGCGGCCGTGCGGGTCGCAAGAAGCACGAGCGGAACCTCTACGGCCCGCTCGGCAAGCACGGCTTCAAGCGCCCGCAGGGCGTCAAGGAGGACGTCGTCGAAGTCACCGTCCAGAAACTCGACGAGGACGCCGCGCTGCTGGCCGCGGAGGGCGTCGCCGACGAGGAGGGCGACGGCTACAGCCTCGACGCGCGCGACGTGGCCGAGGACGGCCACGAGGCCGACGTCGTGAAGGTGCTCGGCAACGGGCGCGTGATGGGCGAACTCCACGTCACCGCCGACGCGTTCACCGACGACGCGCGCGAACTCATCGAGGACGCGGGCGGATCCGTCGCGCTCTCCGAGCGTGGCGAGGCGCGCGCCGAGCGCCGAGCCGAAGAGGAGGAAGCGGAAGATACTCAATCCGACGAGGACGAGGCGTAATTAATGAGCTGGAAGGAGGCCGCGGAACCGGTACTCACACGGATGCCCTCGGTCACCAGACCGGAGGGGCACGTTCCGTTCAGACGGAAGTTGGGGTGGACCGCCGGGGTCCTCGTGCTGTACTTCTTCCTGACGAACGTGACGCTGTTCGGGCTGCAGACGCAGACCACCAGCGGTGACTTCTACGGACAGTTCCGTTCGATACTCGCCGGGTCGACCGGGTCGCTCCTCCAGTTGGGGATCGGTCCCATCGTGACGGCGAGCATCGTCTTGCAGTTGCTCGGCGGCGCGAACCTGTTGGGACTCGACACCGACGACCCGCGCGACCAGGTGCTGTATCAGGGCCTCCAGAAGGTGCTCGTCCTCGCGATGATCTGCCTGACGGGGCTGCCGATGGTGTTCGCGAGCAACTACCTGCCCCCCAGCGGCGAGGTGGCGGCCGCGCTGTTCGGGTCGAGCGGCGCGCTCATGCCCGTGCGAGCGCTGATCTTCGCACAGATCGCGGTCGGCGCCGTCCTCATCCTGTTCATGGACGAGGTCATCTCGAAGTGGGGCGTCGGATCGGGGATCGGGCTGTTCATCATCGCATCGGTGAGCCAACAGCTCGTCGCCGGCCTGTTCGCGACGGAGGCGCTCGCGAACGTCACCGGGTTCTTCCCGGCGTGGGTCGGCATCGTCACCGGCGGTATCGACCTCGAAGGGTCGCTGCTGGAGGCGCTGCTGTTCGAACCCGGCAACCTGCTGGCGATGGTGACGACGCTGTTCATCTTCGCCGTCGTCGTCTACGCCGAGAGCGTCCGCGTCGAGATCCCGCTGAGTCACGCGCGCGTGAAGGGCGCCCGGGGGCGGTTCCCGGTGAAGCTTATCTACGCGAGCGTCCTACCGATGATCCTCGTCCGCGCGCTCCAGGCGAACGTCCAGTTCCTCGGGCAGATCCTCTACTCCCAACTGGGTGACGTGGGGATGCCCGACTGGCTCGGCGTCTACTCGGACGGACAGCCCGTCGGCGGGCTGTTCTACTATCTCGATCCGGTCCAGAGCCGCGAACAGTGGATGTGGTTCATCTACGCGCCCGCGGGCGACCCGCTCGACATCGCGGTCCGCGTGCTGATCGACCTGACGGTGATGGTCGTCGGCGGCGCGATCTTCGCCATCTTCTGGGTGGAGACGACCGGGATGGGCCCGGAGTCGACCGCCCAGCAGATCCAGAACTCGGGGATGCAGATCCCCGGCTTCCGGCGGAACCCGCAGGTGATCGAGAAGGTGATGGAGCGGTACATCCCGCAGGTCACCGTGATCGGCGGCGCGCTCGTCGGCTTCCTCGCGGTGCTCGCGAACCTGCTCGGCACGATCGGCGGCGTCTCGGGAACGGGGCTGCTGCTGACGGTGTCGATCACGTACAAGCTCTACGAGGAGATCGCCGAAGAACAGCTCATGGAGATGCACCCCATGATGCGCACCATGTTCGGCGGGGATTGAACACGATTTAACAATCGGGCAATCCCTTCCCCTTTCTCACAACGTGTAGTTACATCACCACAGAAATCCTCTGTCTTTATTAGAGGGTACTGCCTCCAGAGAGGCATGCCTACAGACTCCGCGAAAAAGGACGTTTCCCCCCACGTCCACGCAAAAGTGGGAGAGGAAACGAAAAAACGCTGGCTGGAGTACGCACACGAGCACCATCGAGGTAATCTGTCGTCGCTTATTGTGGAAGCAGTGGACCAGACTATCAGCGACCACTGGGTCTTAGAGAGTGAAGCCCAGTCTAAGACTGAAAATATAGACGTAGACCTCTCTGGGGTTGATGAGGAGCTTGAAGACGTTCAAGAACAGCTAATCGTTCTCAGCAGGCAGATTGATGGGCTTACCGTTGCCGATGCGACTGGAGGCGAAAAGGAACTGGAGGAGAGTGAGCTGATTAGACTCGCTAATCTAATCTATGATACTCTCCCTAGTGCGCCGTCAGAGTGGGCCTTCACCCATCTCATGAAGTATTGGAGCGAGCTTGAGCCAAAACACCGGCCGAAGATTAGCGGGAATGCTGATGACCTAGCAGATTACCATGAGGAATCCCGCTACCATATTCAGGATGCCGCTATCTACCTGGAAAATAAAGACGAGAGTGTGAAGAGCGTAATTGATAGCGGAATAAGGCGATGGTACATTCATCGCCCAGATAGTCCTGATGAGTGGAAATGGGTGAAAGAACTGAACGAACACTCCGATGTAGATGCGGCCGACCTATTCGATACAGGAGTAGAATCTGACAAGGCGGCCGAAGAAGCGGCACAGAGATTCCAATCTATAGTGAGTGAAGATGGACCGAACTGAAAAGGGTCAGTTCGTGGCCAAGCATAAGCTTCGGGAGCATCAAGACCTATACAATGACTATGGAGGGTGGGTGGAGACTAATCGAGAGAAGTCCACGACGATAGAACGATTGAAGGCTGGAGTAAAGGCTTGGCTGTGGTGGTGCGAGAATAACGATGTTGACCCACTAAGTGTGGATACTACTGATATCCGGACTTATATCGTCGATATCCGAAGTCAGTACGCGGATACTACACTCACACGTCAAATAGCTAGCGTCAGCAAATACTACCAATATCTTGAAAATGACCCACGAACAGGGGTAAATTACGAAGATAACCCCGTCGCTCCAATATCTCTACCAAAGGACTACGGAGTCAAAGAGACTTCAGAATACGTTAGGGTTCTTCACCGAGAAGGGCGTAATGATATCATTGCTCTTCCAAAGAAAACTATCGAAAAGATGTTCAAACCTTCTGCTATACCCGGGAAGAACCCAGCAACTCGAACTCGGAATGAGCTCATTGTGCGATTAGCGTGGCAGACCGCCTGTCGTGCTGACGAACTCTCTCGAATGCGAACGAGAAAGATAGATTGGAACGAGCGTGACATTGAGATTCGGTCTTCAAAACTTGACCCGGAGGACCACCCCGACCTGTATTATCGGCATGTTTGGTGGGAACCAGACCTAGACCTCCTGATGCGGCGGTGGGTCGACAGTCATAGAGCACAGTTCTCAACTTACGCAGATAATAGTCCATATCTATTCCTCAGTACACACGGGGAGAATCTCAAACCATCAACCATCTCTCGTATCATAAAAGAGGCCGCAAATAATGCTGGTATTCAGGAACCACTCCTACAGGATGCGGAAGGAGGGGTGAAGCAGTGGCTAGTAACTGCGCATCGACTGCGTCACTCTCGGATTTCCCATCTCGCTAACGAGGTTGATGACTTCAAACTACACTTCCTACGGATGATGGCAGGACACGCAAACTTCGACACCACTCTCGGTTATGTGGAATCGAATTGGGAATCTGCGCGAAGTGGATACCACTCTGCGCTCCGTAATACGTAGCGTTAATCAAGTCCAGCCGAACCACTCCCGAATCGCCCCCGGCTCTTCCTCAACAAATCGCATCGCTCGTGAGAGATTAGCGAGTGCTCCGTCGAGCGTGTCCCCGGTGGCCGTCAGGCCCGTCAACCTGTGACGAGCCTGCCAGCACTCTCTGTCCATCGAGACCAGTTCGTCCCACCCACCAGAATCCATGAGACACGCGATGTGAGATTCATTCAGGAGTGCAGTCGACTCGCGCACGCGTTCCACGTGGACCGTCTGTTGTACGGACATCAGCGACAGAGACAGCGAACGAGTACTTGATGTCGAGGATACCGGGGGACGGAACTGAAAGTGAATTAGACCCCGCTTGCTGAAGAGAGACGTGCCAAGACCTCACCGATGTAATGCATCAAAGGATGGATGACTCAGAGTGCACCAAGTTCCAATTGTTGCGAGAACTCCGGGTACATCCGTTCTAGGGGTTCTGCTGTGCACTTGCCCTCTTGTGGGTGGCGACCTTCCCAGATATGACCACCTTTGTCCTGGCAGTCGTCCTCCGCGGCGTCGCCGTGCAGTTCTTCACTCGACTCATGAGGACCTGCAGGCTTGGCTCTAGTCAGGGCAACAACCTTCATCGACAATATCATGAGGTCGAAGAGAAATGATGGTTTCCAATACAAGCTAACCCGCATCCGAATTGGCCGATAACAGACGCCACCAATAATGACGAGGTTCAGGAAGAAATCAGGTCCAGCCGACTCCTTCCCGTATCAGCTTCCTATCCGATTCTATGACCGTCTTCATTCCCTGTACCAAATTCTCTAGAGCTTCTATACGTGTCTCTCCGGTCGCTGTTAATCCCGAATTCCCGTGGCGAGCTCGATAGAGGTGGCCCTCGTCATTCACTATCTCTTCCCATTTCTCGGTTTGCTTCAGGTCTTCGATTTCCTGTTCTGTCAGGAGGGCGGTTGACGCCCTAACTCGCGCTATTTCGACTGTAAGACTCTCCATCACTGGCTCGGATGAATCGTCCCCGCTTAACATCGAGTGTTGAGTCGAGTAAGATAGAAGAGAATCACCACTTCTCGGGAGCTCAATGTTGGTACATGAACTAGGGGGGAATCCAACGAGCACCATTGACGCCGTTATTCATCACCGGACGTAGTCGATGTCTGCCGCCTACGGTTCCAATAAAAGGTTGTCAATTAGTCTCTTCCGCTACTATTCCCTGTCTTGCTAATTACCTCCCGTACCCACGTGCTTGGAGCGTGAATAGTAGAAGTAGTGAGTTTACAGACAGAACTCGCTCCCCCACCCCACGTCTTGAATGAAATGAGCCCGGTAACGCGCCTTTGTAGTCGGGTTCTACCACGTTCCGTACTGGCTTCTGCGTCGTTCGTTCGATATCGACGTTCACGGCAACGGAACGTGCGTCATCGCTGTTCGAACCACGTACAGGACCGACAAAGCCATTTCGTCAACCGAACGTCGACCCTCCACTCCCGTCGACAAAGGGATGCGCAACTACTCACTCTGCGCCCCGGACCCATCTACTGGGCCGACCTCGATGTGAGCAACGACACGTGGCTTCCCCTCTCTCAATTCAATCGTGTCCTTGAGACGGATGAACTAAACCCGCCGTTCAGCGCACAGGAGACCCTTTTCGGACGTATTTGGACGTGTTAGTCAGCGCTACAGAGTGGACTCAAGCGAGAGTGATTTGCAATCTCGCATAGTATAATAGGGGGAACTGAGGGGGGGTGTGCTGGCTCCCAAAAAAGGAGACACAGAGACACCCCCCTACATACCCCCTAATAACGAGATTCCGAGAGACGACGATTCACGGAACAGCCGACTCCTCGCACTCAGATTCAGCAGATTAGAGAAATGGGGGGTGCGAATTGTCCTAACTGGCGACAAGGCTAAAGGGGTACATCGGAATGATGTGTGATATGGTTGAAACAAACCTAATCGAACGGACAACCCGGTCCGTCGGGGACCGGGGTCAGATGCGGCTCGTCGCCGAACACTGGCGCGAAGTGTTCGGTGCGGCCGGTGAGGTTGAGTACGACCTTGTTGAGTGTAAAAACGGCACTCGGGAAGTTCGGATACGGCCGAAAGCATAGACCGATGGATTGGTGCAAACAATCCAATCGAACCAGCCCTCCACATCGACAGCGAGCGACTGACGAACGAACATACATGCTCGCGGTGCAAGTACGTTCCGCCGTTCTGCCTGTCGTTGGAGGTGATTCCCTAAAATAGGACTCCCATGAACGACACACACGACCACGAATCAAGTATCGACCTCCCAGAAGTTTGGAAGGACGCAAAAGAATGCCTCGACAACGCCCCTAGCCCGTCCGCGGAGGGGCAACTCGCCTCTGAGTTCGCGGAGTCTATCGCACTCGCAGTTAGTGAGGGTGAGAAGATGACGACGGCAGAGTCGCTTCTCGGCCAGTTCGCACGGAATTCTGACATCGCAAAGTCGACGATGGTTAAGGAATTCGAAGAGGAGTTAGAGGCTCTCGAAGCCGCCACGGAAGAGGATGAGGACGACGGCGATGGAGAGGTGCTGAAGCACTCAATAGACACTCTACTTGAGTCCCACCTCGACGAACTCACTATCTACAAGCCGAGTGACGCGTCTGCGAAGCCGCGGTACTCGTGGGCGTTCGGGACAGGAGTGAGGGTTGAGACCGAAACGGAACACCTCGCCCCGGACTCGTTCTGTCAGTGCTACCACGACGCATCTGGTGCAGAACGGAACGCGAGGACGCCCGACGACCTCAACGGGTCTTGGACAGAATATGTGCGCGACCTCATTTCGGCCCTTCAAAACGATGGGGAGAAGGTACGCGTTGTCCCTGTGGAGGGTGTTCGGACGCAGGCTGTCCAAGACCTCCGCGATGCTGTGGAGGGCAAGCCGGCGACGACCGACCTGAAGACCGCGGCCCAGCAGTACCGTCCGTACGTCAACCCCGACGACCCAAGCGTGGTACAGGTACCGTCAGCGGCCATTGAGCGCATCCTCGCCAACTTCGAGGATTGCTCGTACAACGACCTTCAAATCGAACTCGACAAGCGGGAGGTGCGTGCAGGGAACGTCCGCCAGACGCAGGTCGCCCGCGGTATGAACGTCCGCTTTTGGCTACTTGACCGCGAGTGGCTGGATGTGGAGGTTGAGGAGGGCGAACAAGAGACTGCAGAGAACGGGGGTGACTCCCGTGTCGAGGCATGAATGGCATCGACATCGTAGGGGTCGAAAAGGTCCCTATCGACAAATCCCTGAAAATCAACGGCCCACCGGGAACGGGTAAGACGACGCAGGGTATCGCACGGGTCGTTGACCTTATCGAGACGCACGGGTACACTGTTCAAGACATCGCATGGGCGACGTACCGACGTTCGCTTGCTGAGGACGTTCTCGACCGCCTCGTCGATGCGGAGGTGTTGACGGACGACGACATGGAGAAACCGTGGCTCGGTCGTACTGAGTACTTCAGTACGGTCCACGCCATCGCTCGACGCATCGCGGAACGGAACGAAATCCGTCAGTGGAACGCTCCGCGGTGGCACGATAAGCAGGACTTCATGCTTTCACAGTATTCGCTCCCGTTCGAGAGCAACTCGAACAACTCGCCCGACTATGGGGCACTCCTGTTCGGCGTCTACCAGTGGTTAGTGAACAACAACCTCCCGATGGATGCCGCCCACCAGTGCCCTCGGTTCGACGAACTCCAGTCGGAATGGTCGTCCCACTCATCTCTCAACCAGTTCGAGGGGGAGTGGGAAGATTACAAGCAAGAGAACAATATCGTAGACTTCCACGAGTACTTGACACACGTTCGAGACGGGGGCATCGCGCCCCCAGTCGACGTGGTGGTCATCGACGAGTACCACGACGCGTACCCGTTGCTTGACGACGTATGCAGGATGTGGATTGACGCCGCGGAGGTAGCTATTGTCCTCGGCGACCCACAACAAGTCGTCAACGTCCACGAGGGGGCGACACCTAAACTGTTCGAGGACCTCGCCCACCCCGAAGTCCAACTGGACAAGACGTGGCGCGTCCCGCCAGTCCTGTGGGGCGCGGCCGCCGACGTGCTGGCTGGGTACCATGAGCCGCACGAACCCGAGCTTAACGAAGACGTGGTGGGAGACCTCTACGAGGTTCGCCCACCCCAAATCGACTACAATAACGATACCGACGAGTGGATGACGCCGTCGCGCGAGTACGGGACACCCGACGACCTCGTTGAACGGTTCGACGATTCGATGCTGTTCCTCGCCCGAACACGGAGGATGGTCAAGGGTATCACGCAGGCGTTCCTCGACGAAGGCCTGCTGTTTCGCTCGCAGGTCGGAAACGGATGGCGTTCGAACGACCGCCGTCGACACGTGTACAACGCACTCCAGCGTCTTCGCGGCGTCGACGTGGAGATGGGTGGCTGGCATGAGTACGAGGTCGTCTGGTCTGACGACGCAGGGTCAGCGGACGAGGAACCACCTCAGGAAATGCACAGCTACGAGATGGGTCACCTCCTTCAGCAGACGCCTGCGAAGTTCCTTCGCCTCTCTCGCGGCGAAATAGACGCGGTGGCCGCCAACCTCCTCGACAGCGCGAAGTGCGTCTCGATTACCCGGCTTGGGACGCTCGTCACGGACGAGTTCTGGACGGAGATGACGGGCGGTGCCGGTTCTGTCCATCACCTCGTCCACCGGCAAGGTGACCGCGCACTCGAACATCAAGTCATCGAGGCGGCGCTCAACTACAACGAGGGGCCGACCATCGAAGTAGCTCCTGACACGCTCCACGACGACGGCCTCGACGACGCACCCGACGCTCGAACCATCCACGCGAGCAAAGGGTCGGAAGCCACCGTGGCCGTCGTCTACGACGGAATAACGTCGACTATCTCGCAGGGCATTCGGCGTGACCCGACAGTAGCCGCGAACGAAGACCGCGTCTGGTACGTCGGTCTGACCCGCGCGATGCAGTCCGTCGTGGTCTGCCGAGATGTGTGGTGGTGGGCTGACGAGTACCTGCCGTGGACGATTTCGGACCGAACGACGAACGCCTCCCTCCCTTCCAAGAAGGGTGATTCCCAATGAATACGACCTCCCACGACCACCAAGATATCGACTGGCACAGCATCCGAGACCACGTAGTGGCGAATATCGACGATATCCGTCCAGCGACGTACGATGAGATGATGGACGGAGTCGAAGCCATCCATGACTCCAACGAGATACCGATGGGTGTCCTTGACCTCGCGGTAGAGACTGGTCTCCTCAAGCGGCAAGGAGACGGTCTCGACGACTCGTACACGTTCAATCTGCCGCGGGCCAACGAAGAGGTCGAAGAGAAGGGCTCTGATACTTCCGAATTGCACATTACCGACGACGGTCGGAAGTACGCTCTAGCGATGGTTGAGCGTGACTCATGGGTCCTCTACGAAGAGGGTGAGAAGCAGGTGAAGGCTCCCTGGAAGACGGGAAACCTCTACAATGCCGCGTGGGGTGGTCAACTCGACGCCGACGAACAACCGGAGACGGATTTCGAGACCGCCCGACGTTGGTCGGAGATGGCGCACTCTACGGGACTCCCTGGTGTCGCCGAGTGTGGCGAGGTGCATCCCGGGTACCTGCTCCAACGCGAACTGCTTCCACCCGGGGTGAACATCATACTCATCGACATAGACGACTGTATAGACCCCGAAACGAACGAACTCTTACCAGAGGCGCGAAGAATCATCGACCGCGCGAACTCGTACACCGAGGTCTCGATGTCTGGGACTGGAGTTCACATCTTTGTCTTCGGCCGCCTCCCCGAGTGGTTCCCATCCTCACGGCTCGTAGAACCGATGCATACGGACGAACAACCCGCGGGGGAACAACCGAAGGTGGAAATCTACCAGCGACGACGCATCGTTATCACGACAGGCGACCACCTCGCCGGTACGCCTGACGATGTGGCGGACGGGCACGACCTCATCGCGGACCTCTGTGACGAGTACTATGAAGACGACCGTACCGCAGAGGACGTACTGAAGGACCTCTCGTCGCGCGACGACAAGTACGACAGCGAGTCCTCTTCAGGCGACCGCTCACCGTACTTTGATGTAGACCCGGCGTCACTCCTCGGGTCAGGCTACCGAAAAGTTGGAACTCGCGTACAAGGACCACACCCTAAGCACGGTTCCTCAGGTGGTTCGTCGTTCGCCGACGGAGGGCGGAATTTCGCTGTCGAGAACGACGTGTGGACGTGTTACCGCCACGGTACGGGTGGGAATGCCCTACACCTCGTCGCGGTGATGGAAGAGTACCTCAACTGCGGAGACGCAGGCTCCGGATGTCTGGATTCGCTGTCAGACACAGAGTTCGCTCAACTCTGTTTGGACGCCCGCGACAACCACGGATTTAGCGGGAAGCCGCCCTACCAAGCCCTCCTTGGAGTTGCTAAGTCACAAGGTCTCGCCGCGGACTCGGCTGACCAATTCGATTACGGGCTTCGTGACGTTCTCACAACGATGTACGAAGGCACAGACTCGGGGATGCTCTGACCTCTCCGACTGCGGCCCGAACCCATTCATATCGGTCAATAAAGGTTCAGACAGTCAGAGTCGGTAAGCCAGTCATCGCTCGTCCACTCGCGTAGCGTGGGTTCGGTCAGATTGCCTCAGAGACGAACGAGATTGCACCTCAGAGCGACGAAGTGAGTTTCGTAGGGTAGTGGAAGAAGACGACGTTCTACCGCGACGTGAAGAACCGCAACGGGATTGGCGAGGTGATGAGTCTGTCTGGCATCCCGATGACTGACATTGAGCATTCGACGTGGGACGAGGGTGACTTCATCTTTGACGCCGATGAGAATATGGTAGTGCCCATCGTTAGGAATGTGTGTCGAACCCGGAGTCTGAAGGCGATATCACGTTCTTCGAGTATATCGACCGGCTCGCCGCGGAGAAGGATATTGCACGCGATAGCATCGAGTACGCTGAACTGATTGAGGAGAAGAAGCCACTCTACATTCTCACTACTGACGAGTTCGGTCCTTTCGAACGACGGCGACTCGCTATTTGGGATGTTCAGAAAATTATTCGCTTCGCGTGCGACCAGTACGAGGACGCGTATGAGAGGGCCTTGGAACACAACAAGGGCGGGAACACAGACTCAATTCCGTTTGAGCCAGCAGAGATAGCTGAGTTCAATGCAAGGTATACTACTGGAAATATGCTATTATTGGCGTACACGCTGGCATACGAATTTGTTGTCGACCTCTCAGCAGAACTTGCTCGGGACAACGACCTCGGAAGTGAGCAGAAATCGGTCTCTCAAATGAAGAAGAAGGAGGTGACTGAACGACTCTACGAGGCAGGCGTCATAGACGACGACCTGAAGGGACATATCCAGCACGTCGCCAACCGGCGGAACGAGCTCACTCACGACATTGAGGAGAGATATTTACTCTCGAACTTCGCTGATGACTTGGTCAAAGATACGGCCAGACCGCTCTATGCAGTCGACGGTCTCTTCCACATCAAGTTCGACGAGCACGCCTACATCCCAGCGGTAGAGATGCAAGAAGAGTAAACAACCGAGACTCGAACCTATTCCGAACGGACTATCCGGTCGTTGATAATGCTACATCGATTACCGCTTGCATGATTGTAGAAGCGCTCGTCGAGTGGGTGAGCCAGTTCTTTCATCTCACAACCAACAACCCTGGTTCGACGATAGCTCTCCTGAGTCTCCTTGCTGGAGGTGTCTGGTATCGGTTGAGCAACCTCTCTTCTCCAGAGGACCGCGAGAGGTTCCTTCATCACCGATTCGATGACCGAGCATGGAAGAGAGAGCCACTAGTAGCAGAGTTCGATACATTACACGTCGTCGAAGCGCAAGGATACCTCTACAAACTCCGCCGATTCTTGTTCGGTCACCTAGATGGGCGGGCCGTACTCGTGCTCGATACGAATTTTAAGGTTCCTGATGAGGTGTGGGAGCTTGAGGAGTTCGTCGACATCTACAGAGATGAGCTTCCTTGCCACGTAGAGATACAGTCCTCAAAGCAAATCAGTCCGAGCAGAGTTCAACTCGCTCTAGAGATTCACTCTCTGGACCCAGACGTGATTCAGCTGGTGGTTAGTGAGCTACTCAATTTCCTTCACCACGTGGACAAAACAGGCGACCCGAACTCCCTACAACTCCGCTCTATCGTCTTAGCCTAAGCCACTTTGTTTATATCTGCTTCTGAGCCTCTAGTCACCATCGTTAAGATGTAACCAGTATGAACGCTGGCATGGAACCCCGCTCGGAGGAGGGTGTTGGTATTGAGTTTGATGAGACGAGTAAACACGTTCGTATCAAGCCGAATCCTGACGAGCAACTGCCCTTAGATGTGTGTTCGGCCGAAGGCGGATGCTTTGTCTTCGATAACAATGGTGCTGAACTCCGACTCAACAACCGCCGATACTGGAAGAAGGACCCAAAGGCAATCGTCTGGATGGCGCAAGACCTCCGAGAAGTATACGAAACCCCTCACGAGGTAATAGAGGAAACAGCGGGATACGAGGTAGTAACTCTGTTCTACGACAGCGAGTACCCGGACGATGATGTTCCTCATAAAGAGCGAACTATGGAACTCGTTGGCCCGAGCCGAGAACTCCCTCCGCTTGACGGTCATGACTCAATTGAGCCGCAGGAGTCACCGTTGACGGTCAAGACGGACGATTGGTACGCCGAAGACCATCCCTCAACCATCCAGATAGTCGATGGGGAGGAGGTACTGAGAGAATGGACGGTTGAACACACAGAGGATGGGGAGAAGAACCCACAACTCGGGGCTGAGGTAGCATGGGCAATTCGATTAGCCTACGAGCGGCCGTGGGAACTTCGAGACCAGAGCTGAACAGCTCTCATCAAAGCGATACACCCACTTCTGAGGAGAGTAACTACTCTGAGTCACCCATATCTGTCAGCGTCGTCTGGGTCGGCTGAGATTCTTCAAGCGCCTCAATACACAGCTCGGAGAGTTCTGACCGGATGGGCTCCATCTTCTCGCGTTGCCGCCGTCGAATCCAGCTGAGCGCGGTCAACGGGTTGTACTGGTCAAGTAGTTCGGGGAGAAGTTCCTCCGCCTTCGCCTCTCCACGCATCGCGGCGTCTCGGATGGCGGTGTGGGTCTCGTCTTCTGGGTTGTACTCCGGGATAGCAACCTCCCAGACGCGTTTGTGAACGTCGCGGCCACCGAAGAGTCCACGACTCATCATCTCCTCGATGAGTTCGAGAATGAGCGGCGCGTTGAGGAATCCACAGAGGTAGTACGCCTCATCAACGTTGTCGGTCCCATAGGAGTAGCACTTGTGGTCAACGACGAGCGGGAGATTGCCCTCGTTGTTGCGCTGAAGGTCGATTTCTGTCTCTTGGGTGGTCGGGTCATCAAGGTCAGCGGTATCGACGACTGCTCCGTACACGTATGAACCGCTCGTGTTCTGAAGAACCCGATACCGCGCGTCAGGGTCCTGCTGGGTAAGCTTGTGTCGATAGTTCAGCCACTCAAGCACGTCCTCGTCGGTGGTCTCCTCTTTGTAGTCGTCCCATTGCTCTTCCGCGTTGGCTATCCACTCAGGGAGATGCTGGAACCCACTGGTTCGCGCCTCCTCTTCGGTATAGAGATGGTACGAGTCGTTCTCGATTTCGACCGGGAGGACAGAGAGCGGGAAGTTGAGGTGATGGAAGTGGATGAGCTCACTCCCGGTCACGGTGTGGAAGATGAACTGGCTCTCTATCTGTTGGCTCATCTCTACGTTGTCCCACGGTTCCTTTGCACGGTCTTTCGCGCGCTGAGAGGTTTGGACGAGGGGCGCGGTCGGGTCGGGCGAGAAGGTCGGGTGTTCCTCGAACTCAACGAACCAGAGCGACCGAGGGACGATAGTCGCCCCCTGCCGTATCTGAGATTCGTACGGTGACTCGGCGCGGAATACCTCCGGGTCGAGTTCGCGCGTCATCACTACAGAGCGCTCACCGAGGATGTTCAGATAGAACGTCGTCTCCTCCATCTCAAGCCGCTCACGTGAGACATCTACGTCGACGTTCGCTTCTGGGAGTGTTCCGTTGTACGTCCGACCTTCCACCGGCGAACGCTCTCCCTCTGCTTTCTGTGCGGCGATGACGCAGGAGGGGACGTTAAAGAGAGGCGATACACCCTCCAAGTCCCAGAGTGTAGTCGGGTGAGCAGAGCCGTCACCAAATTCGAACTCGCGGAGGTTGGCGAGGTGGTCGGAATTGAAGATGCCACGTGGCATCACGAACGAGATGTAGCCATCATCCTTCAGGTAGTGGTCGATGCTGTATGCGAAGAACAGAGCGGCCAGCTCCATGTGCGTCATGTTCTCAACCTCTCCAGAGTCCAGCAGTCCGTACTCGTCAATGGTGAGGTCTCGAACGTGGCTCTCGTAGTCCTCTCGCGTAATGTAGCGGTACGACAGCCATGGAGGATTGCCCAGTATACGGTCGAACCGCCGATGTTCGAGGTAGATGGGCTTGTAGACGTTCTTCAGGATGAACGTCCAGATAGTGTCCCGGTCTTCTTCTTGAAGGTCGCGGATGCGCTTGACGATGCTCTCCCAGATGACGTTCCGCTCTTCATCACTCAACTCGTCATAGTCATCCCCGATGCGGCGGCTCAGGAACGCGTTGAGGCTCTCTTGGTTGATGCTATCGTTCGCATCCAAGTACGCCTTGGAGCCGTCGAGTACATCGTTGAGGATGTCAAGGTCGTCCGCTACCGTGACGGGAATCTCGAATACACCGTCATCCTCGTCGGACTCGAATCTGTAGACCTTCACCCCTTCCATCCGTTTCTCATAGGAGGGGGGCTGGATGCTGTTGGAGAGGTAGACCGGGATGGAGACGGAGCCGCTTCGGTGGTCCCGGAGAATGTCACCTACCGCAAGGAGGTAGTTCACGCGGGCCGTGATGACCGCGAGCGGGTGGATGTCGACGCCGACCACGTCCTTGAAGATGTGGTTGAGGAGTTCCTGCCCCTCCTTGTCGAGGTTCTCGCGCTTGTACTGAATAGACTTGAAGAGAAACGTCCCGGACCCGCAGGTCGGGTCAAGCACGGACGCGTCGGGCTCGTCTTCGAGTTGGTCCTCGACGACTTCCTGCACGAGCCAGTCAGGCGTGTAGTACTCGCCGAGACTGTGCCGCTCTTGTTGCCCGACGAGGTTTTGGTACAGTTCCTTCAGCACGTCCTCTTCGATAGTCGTGAGGTTGTAGTCACGGAGCCGGGAGAGGAGATGCTGAGCGACTCGCGTGTCAGCGCTATCTGCTTCAGGGCGCGAAATCCACGCGAAGAAGTCTTCCTCGATAAAGTTCCGAATGCCCCACCGTGAGAAGACTTCTCCAGTTATGACCTCATGGACTTCACCATCAGGAAGAGTTCCGCCGGAGTACTGAACGTAGGCCATCAGCTTGGCGAGGACGCTCAGATACGTGTGGCGAAGGAACAGTTCCTCTGAATGGTGTTCCTGCTCCCCGTGAACGATTTCGAGGTAGCGCCGCCACTCGTCAAAGAGAACCTCGGCACCGTCCTCACGTACGTCGTCCCACTCCTCTTTCAGTAGCTCAAGCCCTTCGCGGTAGAGCGGCGTACCTGGACCGAAGTCGCTGACGAAGTTCTCCGCGGTAGGGGCGATATTGTCACTGAAGAGCAGGTACTGGTCGAGCTTGCGGTATACGCTTTCAGCATCGTCCTCGGCGAGATGTATCTCGTCGACAGGGTTGAGTTCAACATTGTCGGGACTCAACGTCTCTCCATCCTCTAATTCTGCCGTGTAGACGATGCAGTCCAAGCCGTCGCTAGCAACAAGGTAGTACTCTTGGTCCTGTCCCTGTTCGGTCCAGATGGCCGTGATGTACTCGCGTAGCTGGCTCTCTGCGTCGTTTTGGAACTTCTCTAAGCTCGTTTTGAACTCAATGAGGACGTTCCCGAGCCGTGCGTCGATACGACCCCGAATGGCGACTGCCGCTTCATTGGTAGCGACGTATTCTTCAAGAAAGGGAAGGAGGTCGTCTGCTTCGCCTGAGTTGAGCGTATCGAAGGTGCCCTGGATGAAGTTAAGGAAGTGGTGACCGAGAGCCGCCTCACTATTGGCTCGTCGCGTCGTGTCAAGGTACTCTTGGAGAGACTCGGAGAACCCACTTCCCTGGGACGAGGACGACATGTGTTGAAGGTATCACATCTACAACTTAATTGGTGCGATTGCGGTATGAAGGTAGATGCACTTCTGCGACCGACTCTATCCCACCACCCTTCGCGTGGTCATAGCGAGAGATACTGTGTTCTGGTGTTGTCGAGGGTAAACTCAAATAAACTCGCTTCGAGTTAGCCACGGTATAGAAGGTGTATTGATGGTTAGATTGAGCACCGTTTCCAGAAACCGTTTATACCGTTGCTACAGGGCCTCCGTCACCCCCGCATGCGGGCGACCCTTCTGTAGTCGAGGTACTGAGGGAGTGTGTCTATACGGTGGTGAGGTAGTGAATCATCAAGGCAAGAGGATTGTCAGAGCAAGGGTCATCCTCAACTACCGGCGCAACCCAAGACCTCCACAGATATGATGAGGCGATTCTCATTTGAGCCTCTACACCTACGAGACCTACCCAAGAAGACCTGCACATATTTGACATCGTGAACAGGTCATACACCATACAAGAGCAATAGTCCTCAATGACGTGGGTGAGAACATGGCAGACACGCCAGACCCAGAAGTAGAACAGTTGCATCGACAAGTTACCGAGCTGGAGCTGAAGCTCATCGCCACGCTTGAACCTCTAGGTGGGTGGCGGTCCGAAGAAGTCCGGGAGTCAGTCATCAGCGATGTAGTGGGTGGAGCCCGCGGTGCGAGGCATGAGTGTCCTCATCTCGATTGACCACGGACTCATCAGTATGGAAGACGTGTACTGGCCGTCTGAAGAGAGTAGATTGATTGATACCTCAGATATCGACGTTTCGGTTTTCCACCAAAGCTCTCTCCTATCTACACCTTGGCCCTGAGGGGGCCCAAGTGATGCATACAGTCCGGGGCACCTCTTGGTCTGCCCGATAGACTCGTCGGCTGGGTGGAGATGCGAGGACTGCGGTATCGAGTACAACGACCTCACCGACGCTCACGAGAATGTCGTCGAGTGCGGTAGTTTCTAACCTCGGCGAAGCATCGATTCTCCAGAGATGGGGATTAAACAGGTGAACAGCCTCCTCGACACTATCTATGCTCTTACATCGTTCGGCACGCTCTTCTTCGGAATTGTTGCTCTCTTAGCTGGCGTCCGGACAGAGATTGTCTCTCCGGTAGTACTCGCTGGAGCGGTGGTTGTGGGGTTTATCAGTATCTACTGGCTTCTCGGCGGTTAGTATAGCCTCTCTCCTTCCGAGACTTCGTCAAGAATGCTTAGTTAACAACGGGATAAGAGATATACGTGGGACTGCCAAGCAGTCAAAATATGGCACGCTACTCTACAGCAAACGGAGATTCGATTAAGGTCATTGTCAAAGACAACGATTCCCTGTCGTTCTCCGACGAAGTGGTCGTTGATGCCTTTTCAACTCAGCGGGGAGCACAAGGAACATTCCAAGGTAACGAACACTCCGCTGAACGACAGCAGATATCCGATGATGATACGCTGTTTGATATTATCGTTGAGCCGAGCGGAGAGAGGCGGACAAAGCGGTACGAGGGCTGTATACTGACGAGCCCCAGCGAGTGGAAATGTGCCGCGGTACGTGAGCAGTAACCGACGCTCGTTAGACCATCCCGGGGGCGACGAATAGGTAGTTGACTACGAGAGAGATGAAAAAGTAGAGGAGAAGAAATACGAATATCGTGGCGACAACGTTCTCTCCTACCATCCGAAACGAAACGACGCCACTCAGAGTTGCCGCTCCTGCGTCAACGATAAGCGAGAAACCGGTTGGCTTGAGGGAGAGGACGAGTGCGATAAGAAAGAGCTGTAGGCTCTCACCCCCCGACTGTACCGAGGATAGGTCAGCTGTTTTCAGAAATATAAACGCGAATATCGCTAGAGCCGCTCCGAATGCGGCTCTCACCATCTCCCCCCAATCGCTCATCAAGTACATACGTAGTTCTAACCTATATCAAAGTTCGGTCGTATGGAGGTGAGAATTACGATTGAAAGACGTAGTCTTCAGGGAATCGGTCACGCAATCGACGAGCGATGGTCTTCTCTGCTCGCTTCGCCCCTTCGAACGAGGACCACCAGGAGACATCGAGTAGTCGGACTGGCCTGAACACCGCGGTGAAGTGAGCGCCCTTGTTCCCCGGTGAATTCAGGTGGCGATGTAACCGACGGACGAGGTTGAGCGTCATCCCGACGTAGAGGATGCGATTTGCGCCCTCGACGCGACCGTTCCACGGTTGACCCATCGTCTTTCCGAGATACTGTAGCGCCGTGGTTCGATAGGACTCGTTCTTGAAGCACTCAAGCACGTAGACTGCGTCTTTCCGCGGCTCAGCGGTACAGTACGGAAAACACTCGCCGATGATAGTCCAGATAGAGCTATCCTGAGAGAAGGGTGCTCGCACATCTGGGTCTTGGTAACTGTCCAAAGGGACGCGTTCAGCGATGTCGTCGACGCGGTCGCTAAACGGGTCGCGGGTGAAGAGAGATAGAGTCGGCGAACCGTCGACGCAGTAGTGCATTGACCGTATCGAGAGAAGCTATTACCAGACAATAACCTTTTTGCTGAGTGAGTTAGTACGGCCCCAGCTCAACTGTGCGAGGATGAGTGTCTACCTCGAAATCGATGTTATTCAGCAGAGCGTCGTACTCTTTCACAACGACCAGAATTGGCTCAATTGCTTGTGAGACGGCGATTCCCTCGACAGCAGGAACGTCGAGCATCTCGCTAACCCCTCGACGTGTGGCTTCCCCTTTCAGGTACTCCAGCGTCGCCAAGATAGCGGGCATGAGCGCCGCTCTTCCGTGTCGGTCCATGAAACGGTAGAGGTTATCGTCAACACTCGTTGCGCCGTAGACTGCGATAATCGCTGGTCCGAGTTTAACTGTCCCGTCCGATGTCCACTGACCGCTTACCGGATTGGCTCGCCAGAGAGGGGTGCCGTCTTCAGAGCTGTCGAGTTCCTCCGCGATACCCAGTTCAGCTAACGTATGAGCGTACTCATTACTGGTTCTCTTCGGGAGCCCCTGTCGCTCGCTCGTGACCGTGATAGTCGTCGGAGAGTGTACCAACACGTCGGTGTAAAACCGAGCGAGGTCGGGAGCCTCCAATAGCTCGTGGATGGTGAAGAACCGCTGGAGAGACGCCTTGGAGTCTAAGGGCATAGTTGATGGAGAGATGCGACCAAGTGACGATAGTGACTTTGGTAGTGGGAGTAAGATGATGAGTATGCCCCAACTCTCTGAGGACGAAGCACGAGAGTTTCTGAGCCTGCTTGAGCGCATTGACGGTGATATGAAAGAGGCAATGGGTGACCTCGAAGACCTCGCCAATGGCAAATACCGAGAGAAGTGGGGGGCACGACCGACTGAGGTCGAACTCGAAGCTGGGAGAGATAATTATCGCTCCTTCGTTGAACACGCCTACCTCGGTGAGGTTGCGGATGAGAGTGAGAAGCGATGAAGGTCCAATACGCATCAGTGTGACCACCGTCGTCGCAGAACTCCTTGACGAGCAAGGCTAGATACTCTTTTCCCCGGTTTGCGTGCATCTGGTGTGCCCGACTACAAGCTGGACCTCTCGTTCTCCCACGAAGGAACTGTACAACTCCACGTGTTCGACCTCAACGCCGACGAGTCAGGCCCGCTGGAGACGTGTTCCGTTGGCGAAGAATTGGACTCATACGCCCTCGGCGAGGCGTGGGAGCAATTTCACGACCGGGAGTAATCTTTTGTACGGTTCCCACTGGAGTGAGAAACATGCCCCGCGTCGATTCAGACGGCCATCTCGTAATCCCTCAGGATATACGGGATGAAATGGGGATGCGACCAGGGACTGTAGTCGATATTCGAATAGAAGACGGTCGTCTCATCATCGAGTCAGAACAGGACCCTGAGGAGTTCTGGGAGAACCATCTTGAGATGATACGCGAGATGAGTGAGGAGCGCCACGAGGAAGACAGGCCAGCTCCCCCTTACGAAGAGATGGACGCGCTCGGTCGTTCTCACATCGACAGTATTCAAGAGATGGCGAAGCGCGCAGAGTCGAAGCGCTGTGAGTGAGGGGGTCGAAGGAGCAACCGGTTCAGAGAACATCTCCTTCTGCGATGTCGGTCCGTATCCTCGTGGTCGAGTGGTCGTCCTGCTCACCCTCTCTGTCTCTGCTCTTTGACGACCCGCTCAAACTCCTCGGCATCGTCGCGCATTCGTCCGAAGGAGTATCGCCAGTCGGACTGTTCGTCGTCAAGGAGTCGGTCGACCACGTCACTGATGCTCTCCCCTTCACGTTTCTCGGCGGCAAGGCGCTCGTACACATCGTCCCGAAGTTCGACGGTCTTGGTACTCATACGTGGTATTTGGATATGCGAACACAAGTCGGTTATTCCGTCGTTGGTCGGGGGCGGCGACACACCAAAGCACCAGTAGCGTGAGTGATGAGTATATGACGACCGAGCGAATCGACGGGATGTCGATGGTGGATGGTATCCGTGCTATGGCTGAGGGACATTTCGCAACTGTCGACGACTTGGAAGAGGGTGAAGGCGATGAGTGAGGCAGTAGTGGACGGTTATGAATACGATGCAACCTGTCCCGAGTATGGATACAGGACTCGACTCTCTTACTTCGACGGTTCGAACAACTTCACGTACGGGCACCTCAACCCGGACGCCCCGAATGGGCGCGTCAGCTGTGGCCGAACTCTACGCGTCGTCATCGAGGCCGTCGATGAGGGGGAGAGTCGACGGCGGACGACGGAGGCGGGCGTCGAGTAGTTCGGAGGTTGACAGCATTCAAGAGATGGTGAAGCGTGCAGAGTCGAAGCGCCGTGAGTGAGGAGGTCAAGCGGCGATACTCAGTTTGGGTTTCTTCTCGTAGACTCCCAAACTGAACCACCATTTGGGGCGTATACCGGGTAAAATCGGTCTGAATCAAGAGTGTATTGCAGACTCCCAAACTGAGGGGAGCACTTATGAAATTAGCAATCTATTGACAAGTATGATACGAAACCCCGACTACTGGTGTACTCAGTGTGGTACGGACAAGGACAGCGGAGGTGAACCCGCAGTATGTGACGACTGTCGTCGTGATTCTCGATGCTGAGTGTCCTGCGCCGCCTACTCAGGAACGGCGACGCTTGCTCGTACTGTGAGAAGCGTCTGCCGTACAACACGCGTGAGAACGGGTGCACTCTCTGTGCGTCCTGCTTCCAGCGCGAGTTTGAAGCACAACTCCCCGACCTCAGACCCCGGTTCCAGACCGCTTACGATGAAGTCGTAGGTGATTCTGAATGAGCAACACAGAATCCACATCGAAGAAGCCCGTGGTGCATCGCTACATCAACATCCGCGAAGTGGACCCGCTCCGTGACGCGGCCCACGACCGCCCGCTCCGGTACGACTCCCTCGGGCGGCGGCTCCGCGACGAGGTACTCGTCGTGCTGGCCATCGACTTTGGACTCCGTGCGAACGAACTACGCCAACTCAAGGAAGCGATGTTCCGACTCGACGATGCCGAGGTCGTCCTCCCCGGGCACATCCAGAAGGACTACCCTCGTGAGGACATCACGCCCGGTGCGGTCACGATGCGACTCGACCCGTACGGTCACTTCGGGACGGTGCGCCTCCTCCGAACGTACTTCGGAAGTGAGTGGTACCGCGCCCGGGGGAGCGACTACGTGTTCCCGTCGCGGCAATCAGACGTGATGAGTACTGAGTCGATGCGGAACGTCGTACGAGACCTCGCCGTCCACGCTGACGTGACTATTCACCGTTCAGATGGAGCACCTGCTGACCCGAGCGAACTCCACCCGCACGCGTTCAGACACTCACTTGCGAACTATATGCTCGCAGACTCAGACACCCGCCTTGTGGACGTGCGGAACCATCTCCGGCACCGCTCCGTCACCACGACCGAGCGAGTGTACGACCACTTCCAACGGCGGTAGCTTACGAAGCGTACTCTCCTTCAGGGAAAATCAAGAAGCGAATTGAGAGACACTAGACAACATCGAAATTACGCCTCCTGACCAGAAGCAGAAATATACCCCGGAGTTTTGTATTACTAGATAGATACTGATTAAAAGCGTATAACCTACTATCTATAGGCTGTTCGACCCCCCTCCCAAAGACCATTACCCTGTAGGACGGCCTTTAGAGTATGACGGGTTCAAGCATGAGCACAAACGAACCCCCGAATGCAGATGCGATGCGAGAGCGGTGTGCCGAGATGATGAATGGTCTCCGGTACACGTTCAAAACGCACTATAAGATGGCCGAGGCCTACGAGAAGATTGGAATCGCCATGAATCTTCTTGTCGCTGTCGGTACCGCCGCCATCGTAGTGTCCCTTCTGTGGGACGCAGTCTCTCAACAGATTCTCATCACAATCGCGTTCTTAGTCGCCATCGGTTCGTGGTCGCAAGCCGTGCTGAAACTTGGAGTAAAATCGCAAAAGCATTTCAGCGCCGGGGACAGGCACCACGCCCTCTATGAGGATTTCAAGAGCTTCATCGACGTGGAGATGCACGACGACGACACTACCATCTCCGAAAAGCGGGAACGCTTCCGAGAACTCACCCGGACGCGAGACCAGATAAATCAGATGTCACCGAGAACCACCAACTTCTGGTACAATCGTTTGTCTGAGAAAGAAGCCCAAGCGACGGCGGGTTCCGATGCGGAAGAAGTGAATGCGATACTGAAATCCGATTAGTCCCACCCACCGTGGGTTTCGATGTTGTACCGTTCGCAGAGTTCATTAACCACCTTATGGATGTTGTTGGTCTCCCTTGGAGTGGAGGCTACGTGTTGGAGTGTCACATCAACCCAACTTCCATCAAACACTCCGATTTCGATGTCCGAGTGGTCGGGAGCCCATCCGTAAGATGACGGATTCCCTCGCGCAATGATATGGAGGCCGGTGTTGCTTGATGAAATCTCGGTGTAGGAGTTTACCTCATCTATCAGAGAAGACACTTCGTCATCAATTTCTAGTGAATCTGGGTCCACACAGTTGTCAATATCGATATAGCAGTAGGGAGTTCCCATCATTACGAAACCAAATCCCGAAATTGATGTATCTTCCCGACTCCGTTCAAAAGCTTCGTCGAAGGACTTCCAGTTTGACTGGTCACTATAAGCTCCCGACTCGTATTCGTTTCTTGACTCATTCCACTTAGAGAGGTCCAGAGGAACCTTCTTGCTGAGGCGAGGGTCTCGATGATGGGCCCAACATATCCAGTTTCTCTGCCGCCGACACCGCGATAGAAGGAGAGATGGTGATGCACCACTACGAACCAGTTGTTTCATGGGGAGAGCAGTCACCTCAAGATATATCTGAAAGCATTTAAAATATCCTCCCCTAGAACCTGCCTCTCGCCATCTTCCTCTATCTCGGGCTATCCTGATGAGTATCTTCCTGGCTGAGCGTGCTTGGTCGGGAGATAGCCCGACCCCTAACCCATCTTCCCATGTCATGCTGGAGACGAGAGAGCAATGCGGTCAAACTCAGGTCGGAGATACAACAGCGTACCCACCCTTATCGGTACTGGAGAAGAGAAGTCGTGTCCAGATTGGTCGTGGCCCCCGTTCCTGACCACCCCTCGACCTGATGTACCTCGATAACGGGTTTCTACTATGGCTGACGACGAGTAGGAAGGAAAACTACGGTGGCACTCTTCCATCATCCTGCACGAGCGGCGCATCCAGCTGATGGTGATACGGGTGAAGGAGGAGAGTGGAGAGGTGTTAGATGAACCCCGAGGGCTAAACGAGGAGTTTGACGAGGATGAGTGGGAGGAGGCCGTGCGCTCGTTCGTCGAGTGGATTGAAGAGCAGTGTGAGTACCTCGATTACTACCGTGACCTGTTCCGAGACGTTGAGAGAGAAGACGAGGACCTCCAGCCGGCAACCGCCGACCGCGACGACTGGGAAGGAACAATGCCGAGCGATGCTGGCGAGGCGGCGTTTGGTTCAGGGCCGAGAACTGAGTAGAGGGCAGACAAAGAGAGCAGTCCAATCACTCTTCTCGTTCATTCCGCAACTCCGCTTCCAGTTCGGCGAGTTCAGCCTCAAGCTCAGCGTCATCCATGTTCCTCGTGGGTGCACTCTCTGTGTCAGGGGAGGGTGTACAGGTCGCTTCAGGCGGCTCGTTGAACATCCGGTGCAACTGTCTGAGGCTGGCGGCATGGCGGCGAAGAAGCTCGCTGGACTCCTCGTCAAGGGGCATATCTGTGTGTAAGCGTCGAGAATATTAGTCGGTTCGCCGACGGTCAGCTTGTCACGTGACGTTTGTAGGAGGACTGAGAATAGAAGCACGCTTATCCCGATTGTCACGCTCCTCACTATCGGAGACGAGCCGACGAAGTTCCAAACTACAACTTGCGTCGTCAACGCCATTGTCTACGCATGGCTCGTCCCCTGTCTTGCATTCATATCTCTCATCTCTCTCCACCCCGGGTCTTGAATGAAATAGGGCGGGAATCCAGTATACTGAATTCGCGTGTTCTCAAGCGTCGAGGGTACTGGTAGCGTAGTTACTCCTGTTCTTCAATCCACTCTGGCGGATTTGCCTCATGACCGGTCCGCGCGTAGAGCCAGTTCAGGAAGCGCCACATCAATGGAGAGCCGCTCGGGAGGCGCGCACCATCTGAGTACTCCCGTATCTCTGTGAGCCGCTCCTCACGTTGCACGTCCTCCCTGGTTTCACGCACCATGCTTGTAATTCACCGCGCTACTCCTTGGTATCATCGGGTCTACGACGGATGATAATACCATTTTTAGATGAGGCAAGTGTGTCTTCTCTACACGCTCAGCGGTCTCAGGGCTTACTTTCGACAGAAGGAAAGCCAGCCTAAGACGCTTCATCATGAGAAAGCTCCTAGAGACTAATGGCAACCAGCCAATCTTGGTAAGACACATCCGAAGCTAGTTTAACCGCTTCCTCTAGATAAGCATCTTATCTTCGCTGGTCTTCTAGGGTCTAGACATACACTCCTATTCGGACACATCTAGTGTGTCCAAAATCCTCCTAACTAGCCGCTAGACCTGGTGAGGGGCAAAAATTCATATTCAGAGGTGTCTATCAGTGTGATATGACACATAAGAACCGGGCGACCAAGATTGAACTCCCGATTGGTGGCAAAATGCGGAAGAGGATTACCAATGTGGAGCCAATACTTGAAATAAACTTCGAACGTTATGTCGTTCACGACTCGACTGACAAAGAATGGCCAACCGTCGTTGAGGCTAACAAATCCAGTGGTGAAGTCTTGGGAATAGCAATCTTGTATTGGGGGCACCTCCAGGACTCTCCAATCCACGAGGTCGACGCTATCCTGTCTTCTGATACCGAACAGTGGCGAACTATCGTCGCATATCAGGATAAGAACGTGGCGCGTAGATATGTTCAGACAGACCATGAGGAATATGGGATGCCCGAGTTTATTGACTCAACTGAAGCATCAGAAAACCGCATAGAAGCAACAATAGAATGTGGTCGAACCCCGGTCGTTTATACCGAAGAAAGACCCTATCATACTACAACTGCCTTCCAACGCGGCGATTCATTTGACTCACTGGCAGGACTCTTCGGAATCGGATGGTCCACTGCACTCGCTGACCGCATTCATCAGGTACGTCAACTTGTTTCCCCCTCTGAGGAGACGTGGGAGTCGAAGAAAACCGACGCGTTTGAGAATAGACAGCGCATTTACAAATCGATTCTTGACAAGCAATCGGACAATGGGAAGTAAATCGGAGATGGTTCTAAACTGTGATAGCTCGATACTGGCTGACACCTGGCTACAACCCCGGTCATTGAGAAGACTTTCCTCATACGCACAAATACCGAAGGAGTACTTACCGGAGTATATTTCCTATTTATCACTAAATGTTGTTAGTTGGTCTATGATGCGCACCATGTTCGGCGGCGACTGAGTCGGCACCGGACGCCGACTCCGCTCGTCGCTCGATTCTCCCGCCCGTCCCCCGACCCCGAGCGACGCGTCCCTCCTCGGTCCCTCGGTTCGACCGCGTCGGTCTCCGCCGCGGACCGCGGCTACGCTCTCTCGCCGGTCGTCGTCGCCCGGCCGTCCTCGAAGGTCATCCCCCGGAGTTCGAAGCGGGCGCCGCCGTCGCGCGCGTCGGTCGCGCCGATACACCAGCCGTGGGTCTCGGCGATCTGCTCGCAGATGGCCAGCCCGAAGCCCGTCCCGTCGGGCTGGTGGGTGTGACCGATCTCGAACACCGCTTCGTGCTCCCCCTCGGGGATACCCGGGCCGTCGTCGGCCACGAACACCCCCGTGTCCCCGCCTTCGAGGCGGCCGACGCGGACGCGCACGTCGGGACCGCCGTGGCAGTGGGCGTTCGCGAACAGGTTCTCGAACAGCTGTCTGAGCTGGTGGCGGTCGGCGGTGACGACGGCGTGGTCGAGACTCGCGTCGACCGAGAGGCGCTCGCGGTCGCCGCCCGCGGTGACCCACGACGCCTCGACGACCTCCCGGAGGTCGACCGGGACGGGGTCGGTCAGCCGCCCGCCCTCCTTCGCGAGGTTCGTCAGGTACGAGAGGAGTTCGTTCACCCGGTCGAGCGCCCGCCGGCTCTCGTCGAGATACGAGAGGTCGCCCGTGTCGGCGGCGAGTTCGACGTTGCCCTCGGCGACGTTGAGCGGGTTCTTGAGGTCGTGCGATATCGACGTGATCAGGTGCCGCAGCTGCTCGTTCTGTTCGAGCAGCATCCGCTCTTGGTGGGCCGCGGTGTTGTCGCGGGTGACCTTCGCGTACCCGACGAGTTCCCCGTCGTGTCTGAGCGCCGTGATCGTCACGTCGGCCCAGAACTCCGAGCCGTCGGCGCGGACGCGCCACCCCTCGTCTTGCACCTGGTCGTGTTCGGCCGCGTCCCGGAGGTTCCGCTCGGGCACGCCCGCCTCGACGTCCTCCTCGCGGTAGAACACCGAGAAGTGCTCGCCGACGACCTCCTCGCGTTCGTACCCCTTGATGTTCTCCGCTCCCCGGTTCCACGTCCGGATGTACCCCTCCTCGTCGAGGAGGAAGATGGCGTAGTCCTCGACGCTGTCGACGAGGAGTTTGAACTGGGCTTCGGTCCGACGCGCGGTGAGTTCGACCGCCGCTTCGGCCCGTTCGTGCGCCACCAGGTTGCGGATCCGGTTCGCGAGGAGGGCGTACTGGGTCGCGTCCGACGTCTCGCGGAGGTAGTCGGTCGCCCCAAGCCCGATCGCTTCGAGCGCCACCGCATCGTCCTCGTCCGCCCCCGAGACGAGGATGAACGGGAGGTCGGGCCAGCGGTCCCGGACGCGCCGGAGCAGGTCGAGCCCGTCGGTCCCCGCCGACCGGTGCCCGCTGACGACGCAGTCGACGTCCCCCTCTTCGAGTTCCGCGAGCGCGGCTGCGGCGTCCGCCACCGCGACGACGGAGACGCCGTCGGCCCGCTCTCGGAGGAACTCCCGCACCGACTCGGCGAACCCGTCCCCGCCGCCGACGTGTACCACTCGAACGGCCGCCGTCGTGTTCCCCCCGTTCATTATTTCCCCATATGCCGCGTAGAAAGTACGAGCAGAGTATAAAAACCTACGCTCCACCCCCGTCCGAGCCGAGTCGGACGGCCAGGTTGTTACCGAATCGACACGCGGCGGTTCTCAGCCGTGAGAGGCGGTCGCATACGTTGATGTACCCCGAGGGCGGCGTTCGTGCCATGAGCGCGATGGACGGCCGCGCGGAGCCGAGCGGGCTAGAGCAGTTCCCCGAGTTCGACCTGAGCTACCTCCTCGACGACGGGGAGTCGCCGGGCGCGGTGACGGTGTACGACCCCGACGCGCCGGACGCGCGGTGGGTCTCGGCCGACGTCAGCGGCGCCGTACCGCTCGAACAGCTCCGCTGAACACGGGACGGCCGGCGCCGACCCCGAACTCGACCGCGACGTCGGGACCGTGGATGCGGTCGCGCTCGGCGATAGGTAGCGCGGTCGATGCCGTCCGCGGGGCGGTCGACCGACCCAGATCGACCGCCGTCGTCCGATTCTTTCCGGCCGTGTTCCCGGCTCGTTTTCGCTGGCTGACGTTAGGTGAACCCAGATTCACATAGCGGTTAAGTATCGAGCGCACGCAGTTGTCGACGGCGACGGGTACGCGGGGCCGCCTCTGACATGGTTTCCCCGGACCCGCCGTACCCACCGCCGCCCGATTCTGCCGTCCCCCGGAACCGGTAAGTCACCGGCGGGGGAAGCCGAACGTATGCGAACCAGAGACGACGCCCCGCGAGCGGGGTGGCTCCGAGCCGACGGCGGCGGCGCGTGTACCGCCCGGGAGGGCGCCCGGTGACCGAGCGGAGGGCGAGCCGCGCCGCGGCGAGCGAACGCGGCGAGCGCGACCGGCCGCCGCGCGACTCGTACGCCACCCGTCGGGTCGCGTTCGACTCCGAGGGCGACGAGTGCGTCGGAACGCTGTACCTCCCCGCGGACGCCGACGACCCGCCGGTCGTCGTGATGGCGCACGGTTACGCCGGCGAGTCGTCGTTCGGTCTCCCGCGGTTCGCCGAGACGTTCGCCGCGGCGGGGTACGCCGCGTTCCGCTTCGACTACCGCGGGTTCGGTCCCTCGGAGGGCGACCCGCTGGTCCTGCCGGGTCGACAGCTCGACGACTGGCGCGCCGCGCTCGCGCGACTCGACCTGATGGGTGCGGTCGGCGACGGACGAGTGCTGTGGGGGACGGCGCTGTCGGGCGGCTACGCGGTGTCGCTCGCGGCCGAGCGGTCGGACGTCGACGGCGTGGTCGGGCAGATGCCGGTCGCCAACGGGCGGTCGCTGCTCGCCAGTCACGGCCTGTTCGGGAAGCTCAAGGCGCTGTTCGCGGGCCTCCGCGACCGGGCTGGCGGGCTGGCCGACCGCCCGCACCGCGTGAAGGTGTACGGCGACCCCGACGAGTTCGCGGTGTTGAACGCGCCCGGCGCGAAGGACGGCTTCCTCTCGTTGGTCCCCCGGGAGTCGACGTGGCGCAACGAGACGCGCGCGCGGACGCTGCTCGCGCTCCCGCGGTACACGCCGGCGGACGACGCCGCGAAGGTGACGTGCCCCGTGTTCCTCGTCGCCGGCACCGACGACGACCTCGTCCCGTACAGTTCGGTGGAGACGCTCGCGGACCGACTCCCGGACGCGTCGCTGCTCCGACTCCCGATGGGCCACTTCGACGCCTACACGGTCCGGTTCGACGAGGTGGTCGCCCAGCAGGTCGCGTTCCTCGACGCGCGGCTGTGAGACGCGGCCGCGTCGGGTGACGCCTCGACTGGGCCGGGGTGGGCGGGGCCGGGCGGGACTTCCCCTCTCGCGCCGTCCGGCCGCACACAAAGCATTTAGTCGGGTCGTGGAAACCCACGCGGTGTGTCCCGCGAACAGTACCTCGCGGGGGCGGCAGCCGCCGTCCTCGTCGTCGCCCTCCTCGCGGCGGTCGTCGTCCCCGGCGTCGTCGCGGTTCCCTCGGACGAACCGCTCCGCCCCGGTCCCGTTCGGGTCGCCGAGGACGTCGCCGTCGCTCCCGGCGACGTCGGCGGCGCGACCGCCGAACTCGAACTGCAGACGCGGGTGCGCCACGACGGCAACCCCGCCCGGAACGTCTCGGTCCGGTTCCGCGCGTACGACGCGGAGTCGGGGCTGTTGAAGGCCGAGGAGACGGTCGACCTCGGGACGCTCGACGCCGAGGGGAGCGTCCCGGTCGACACCACCCTCCGGGTCGACCGCGAGGGCGGGTACGTCGTCGAGACGACGGTGTTCCGCGACGGCGAGGCGGTCGACAGCCGTCGCCGGCAGGTGGCGGGGATGGAGGCGCTCGTGCCGTCGTACGCCCAGACCGCGGTGCGGTTCACCGACAGCGAGGCCGTCCCGCCGCTGTCGGTGTCGGTCGACGCCGTCGACGAGGCGGCCAACCGCACCACGCTCCGGGTCGCCGCCTCGCTGACCAACGGCGGCGACGCGGTCAACGACGACCTCCGCGTCGAGTTCGTCGCCCGGCAGGCCGACTCCAACCTCGTCGCCGCGCGCGCGAGCGCCGACGTGGGGTCGATCCGACCCGGACGGACGGTCGACGCCGCGGCGACCCTGACCGTCCCCTCCGAGTACAACTACTACGTCGACGCCGCCCTCTACAAGGACGGCGTCCTCGTCGGCACCGCCCGCTCGGTCGCCAACCTCGACCCGACAGAGCGCATCGCCGCCAACGAGACCACCCGCGAGGTGGAGTTCGAGGTGAGCGACTTCGAAGGCGGCGGCGCGGGCGGCGGGGGCGTCCCGACGGAGGCGGGCGCCGAGCGAACGACCGGCGCACAGACACCCGGATTCACCGCCGGCGTCGCCGCCGTCGCCCTCCTGGCGGCGGCGCTCGTCGCACGGAGGCGTTCACGATGACCGACACAGACACAGACACCACCGACACGCACGCGTCGTCCGCGACGGAGCCCGCCCCGGCCGAACCGGTCGAGTCGACGGAGTCGACCGGCGACCGCGACGCCGACCGGGAGTCGACCGCCCGCAACCTCCGCCGGTACCTCAACTACGCGGTGCTCGCGGGGCTGGTCCTGCTCGGCGTGGTCGCCGCGCTCCAGTTCTACCTCGCGGCGGGGGCGACGATCAACCGCTGGGTCGCCGCCGAGTACCGCTCGCTGTTCCGCGCCGCGTTCAACCTCGCGGTGCTGTTGCTCGCGGCGCTCGGCGTCTCGGTCCAACTCCGGCGGCTGGTCTGAGCCGGCCGCCCGACGGCGTACCGCGGGAACGCCCCGCGCCGGGCGGGCCGGCGCCGCCCGCTCACCGCCGGGCGCCGTCCCCCTCCCCGGCGGGTTCGAACACGTACGAGTTGCGCATGTCGACGTCGTAAAACAGCGTCCCCGGCGGCGTCCGGAGCGCGACGGTCGTGGCGTACAGGTCGCCGGCGGCGCCGCTGGTGTTGACGACGAGCGCGCCGACCGCGCCCGCGGCGACCGGCGCCGGCGCGAACGCCACGAGCGCGACTCCGACCGCGTCGAGGACGACCAGCGGCGCGAGCGCGACCGGGATCAGGTGCTCGCGCGGCTGGAACTGGCCGAACGCGGCGGCGTACACCCCCCCGACGTTGGTCGCGACGCCGTACGACACCCGGTAGCCGAACGCGGTGGCGACGGCGCCGTGGACCGCCTCGTGGAGCGGGACGGCGAGGAGGAAGCCGACGACGAACGCCACCGCGACGCCCCCGAGGTTCAACACCACGCCGTCGGGCGTGTCGGTCACCACGACCCACGCGAGCAGGTCCGCGCGCCGGAGCGCGAGCGCGAGCCACCCGAACCCGGCGAGCGAGACGACCGTCAGCGTCGCCGCGAGGAGGTTCACCCCGAGTGCGGGGTAGGCGAACCGCCACGGCGGTCCGTACCCCGCCGGCGGGTCGGGTGCGGCTCCGGGCTCCGTCTCGCCGGGTCGGTCCGCGGGTGGGTCGCTCACGGTCCGCCACTCCCGCCTCGGGGAGCAAAAACGCGCCGGGCGCTCGCGGGGCGGTCGGTCCGGGCCGCGTCGGCCGGCCCCCGTTCGGACCCGACCCGTCCTGCGCCGTCGGTTCCGACGCCGACCCGTCTCAGACCACCACGAGCCAGCCGAGGAACACCGCGAGGCCGCCGAGGGCGGTGCTGGCGACGGCGTGTGCGCGCATCCGGTCTAACACCGCGTGGGCGTCGGCGTCCTCGTGGTTCCCCTCGATCGACTCGTGGATCTCGGAGCCGATCTCACACTCGGGGAGGAAGTCCATCGCGACGTGGAGGAAGACGCCGGCGGCGAAGCCGAACACGACGCCCCGGACCGGATCGGAGGCGGGCAGCGGGAGGAACGACGCCGCGACGGCGGCGACGCCGACGCCCGCCGCGGGCAGGAGGACCGCCCGCCAGTCGCCGCCGTCGCCGACGAACCGGTTCGCGGCGGCGTAGCCCGCGGGACCCTTGTGCGAGACGATGGCAAGCCCGAGTAGCGGGCCGAGCGTCATGTTGCCGTAGATGACGCCGATGATCGCGCCCGCCGACACCGCGTGGGCCGTCAGTTCCGCGAGCGTCCGGTCGACCGGCAGGTCCATGTGTGCCAGTCGGTGGCCGAGGGTGTGGGTCGCGAACCCGACGAGCAGGCCGAGCGCGACGCCGAGCCCGCCGTACTGCATGTGCTGTCCGAGCGCCTGCGGGAGCAGGAACACCGCGGCGCTGGTCACCATCGCGCCGCTGGCGAGGCCGTACCCCCACACCAGCCGCCGGGCGTGCTCGCGGGAGGCGCGCGCGCCCAGCCACGCCGCCGCCCCCATCCCGACGAACGCGGTCCACGCGACGCCGAACAGCGTCGTCCGGCCGGTCCACAGCGCGAGCGCGCCCGCGACCACCATCGCCGCGACGCTCCCCGCGCCGAGGTAGGCCGCCCGCCTGCGGTTGTTAACCCCCGAAAATGCGTTAATAACCTCGCTCACGTTACTAACGAACGCTCCAATGTTAATAACGACTCCGGTTCGGGGGGTGGGTCAGGGGAACACCTCGACTGAGACCCAGCCGGTCGCGCCGCGGGGATAGGCGGACCGCTCCTCGCGGGGCTGGACGGTGCCGTCGGCCTCGACGGCGCGGGCGACGACTTCGTGGTTGGTCTCGCTGTCGTACTCGTGGCGCCACATCCGCCAGGCGTCGTCCGCCTCGCCGCCGATGTCGGCGGGGTCGGCGTCGGCGGCCACCGCGCCGGGGAGCGGCGCCGACAGGTCCGCCTCGGTCCACGTCTCGCCGCCGTCGGTCGACACCTCGACGGCGGAGACGCCGCGGGTGCCCGCGTAGGCGTGCCCGCCGACGACGACCGAGTCGCCGCTCGTGTCCGTGGCGTGGATCTTGGCAACGGTCGACACCGGGCCGGTGCCGTGCCAGCCCTGCTTTTCCCAGTAGCCCGTCGCCGGCTCCTCCAGGATCTCGATCTCCGTCAGCCACTTGACGTTGATCTCCCCCCAGTGGCCCGGGATCAGCGCCCGGACGGGGTAGCCGTGCCCGCGCGGCAGGTCGAGCCCGTTCATCCCGTACGCGAGGAAGCCGCCGTCGAGCGCTTCGAGCGGGAACTCCTCGTAGTAGCCGTCGTCCGCGCGGAGCATCACGCAACAGCCCTCCTCGGCGTCGACGCCCGCCTCCTCGACCAGATCCGTGATCGGGACCCCGGTCCAGAGCGCGTTGTCGGTCTTCCGGCCGTTGACCGGGTCGCCGACACAGCGCAGCGAGACGAACCGGTGGTGGGCGGGCCGGCCGGCGATGTCGGCGAAGTCGAACTCCGTCGGCTCCTCGACGGCGCCGGTGACCCGCAGCGACCACGACTCGCGGTTCACGCGCGGGTTCGCGGAGTTCTTGTCCACCTCGTAGAAACTGCTCGACACCAACCCCTCGACGCCGGGGACGGCCAGCGAGCGCTCCTCGGCGGTCGATAACAGCGCCTCCACCAGCGGGTCGTCGACCGTCGCGTCGGTGTCGGGACCCGCGCCGCCCGACCCCATCCCGTCGCGGACGCCGAGCACGCCCGCCAGCCCGAGCGTCCCCGCGGCGACGCCCGCCGAGCGGAGCAGGTTCCGCCGCGGTACGTCCAGCCCCTCGGTCATCTCCCGGCCGCCGAGACCGGCGACGAGTCCGCCGCAGACCCCACCGACCAGCGACGGCAGCGGCGCGACCGTGAGCGCGAACGCGGCGGCCGTCTGGACGACGCCGACGGCGAACACCGACTCGCCGCGCGTCCGCGCGAGCGACCGCGTCACCCGGAGGGTCCCGACCGCGAGCAGGGCGAACAGCGCGACGGTCAGGGCGCCGCCGCCCGCGAGCAACAGCGGCTGGCCCGCGTCGCCCAGCCCCTGTATCCCGGCCGCGAGCACGGCGTTCGGGAGGAGGTACAGCACCGTCTGCGCGACGCCGACGGCGACCCACCGAGGGGTGAACCCGGTGACGAGGAACGCCCCCGCCACGACGGCGACCCCGGAGGCGAGGGCGACGAGCGCGCGACGTGGCGTCGGACGAGTCGTATCCATCGACAGCGGTTGGGGGCGAGGAGGCAAAGCCGTGGCCCGGGTTCGCACGCCCCGCACACACGCGATCGGACCTCCGCAATCGGCTCTACGTCCGTACCCCGAGCTACGTCCGTGATTGGATCTATCCGCGACCGGGACCCGTGCCCCCGGTCGGCGCGGGCTGTCGAGTCGCGCGACCGAAGCCTCAAGACGGCCGGGCGGGACGGGACGGTATGGCCGACGCCGACGGGGAGGGGGACGCGGGTCGCGACGCCGACGCGGGGACGGGCAGCGGCGGGGACCCGGGCGTCGAGACGGTCGCGGGTCGACCGTGCCCGTACTGTGGCGCGTCGATGCGGCACGTCCACTGCGAGTACGTCTGCCCCGCCCACGGCGTGGTGATGGACTGCTCGGACACGTTCTTCCACCGGTAGCTCCGGCGACGCGTTCGCCGAACCCGCCCCCGAGGGTGGTACCAACTGTTATGGTGGCGGCCGTCGTAATACTGCTACTATATGCCCGGAGGGAACCGGACGGGACCAGCGACGGCGGCGACTGACCCGCCATGGTGAACGACGAGCAGGTCATCCGGAGCAAGCGCATCCAACAGCGGACGGGGCGGACGTTCCACTTCGCGACGCGGCTGCTGCCCCAGCGGGTGCGCCACCCGACGTACGTCCTCTACGCGTTCTTCCGCGTCGCCGACGAGGTGGTCGACGCCGCCGACACCGCGCCGCCGGTCGAACAGCGCGCCGAACTCGACCGGCTCAGGGACGCCGCGCTCGGGCGGACGCCGACGGACGACGCGGTGTTGGCCGCCTTCTCGGAGATGCGCGAGGAGTTCGACATCGCCGACGCCGACGTGGAGACGTTTATCGACGCGATGGAGTCGGACATCGACACCGACCGCTACGAGACGTACGAGGAGCTGGAGGCGTACATGGACGGCTCCGCGGCGGCCGTGGGCCGGATGATGACCGCCGTGATGGACCCCGTCGACCCGGAGGCCGCGCTGTCGCACGCGACGGCGCTCGGCGAGGCGTTCCAGCTGACCAACTTCCTCCGCGACGTCCGCGAGGACGTCGTCGAGCGCGACCGGGTGTACCTCCCGCTGGAGACGCTCTCGGAGTACGGCGTCACCGAACAGCAGGTGCTCGACTTGGAGTTCGACGACGGCGTCGCCGACGCGATACGCCACGAGACCAGACGCGCCGAGTCGCTGTACAAGGAGGGTGTCGCCGGCATCGAGTACCTCCCCGAGGACTGCCAGTTCTCGGTGCTGCTCGCGGCGGTGCTGTACGCCGAACACCACGCGCTGATCCGCGACCGCGGGTACGACACGCTGTCGGCGACGCCCCAACTCGGCACCGTCCGGAAGGTGACGCTGCTCGCGAAGACCCGGTGGGCGTGGTTCCGGACGAAGGACCCCGAGGCCGTCTTCCGTCGGGTGAGCTGCGTCCCGCACGGCGACCACTCGTACGGCGGCTCCGGCCACGGCGAGCGCGCGCCCGTCCGGTGAGCCGGCCGCGCGACCGCGAGTAGCGGGCCTCGCTCCCGAACGCGAGCGCCGCCTCCCTACGTCTCGGGACCGCACCGCAACCGAGAGCGTCCCCGCCTCACGACCGCTCGGGCCGCAGCAGCGACGCGTCGAACCGGTCGGCGCGCACCAGCCCCGCGGCGATACCCCCCGCGACCAGCGCGGGCAGCCAGTTGCCGAACGCGACGTTGACCGTCCCCCACAGCAGCACGAAGCTCACCATGTCGTCGAGCGCGAACTCGCAGTCGGCCAGCCGCCGGCGGAGTCGCTCGCGGTCGAACGACCGGTCGAGCGCGACCACCGCGACGGTCGCCGACAGCACCCACCCCGCGTAGTTCGACGGCGGGACGCCGTAGAACCCCGTCCCCGCGAGTACGCCCGCCGCGCCCGCGTTCGGGACGCCGGGGTACGCCCAGAAGCCGAGCGCGACCGCGCCGGGGTCGAGCACCACGTCCATCAACAGCACCAGCCCGACGACGGTTGCGAGCCGCGTCGGCGCGTGCGCCGCCCGGCCGCCGAGCAGGAGGAGACACAGCAGGTAGGCGTTCGCCACCAGCGGCAGGAAGAACACCGGCAGCCCCAGCGGGACGCCCGCGACGGTGGGGCCGAGCGCGACGCCGTAGACGAACTCGCCGTACGGCCACCCCGTGTGGACGCCGACGTACTCGACGGCGTACGCGTACGCCGCGAGCAGTCCGACGCCCGCGAGCGCCCGGCGGTCGGCGACCGGCGCGAGTCCGACGACCAGCGGCGAGCGCATCACCGCGGTCCCGAACAGGACGAGCCAGCCGTTGAACGCCAGCCAGTCGGGCAGCGGGAGGGTCGCACTCGCGAGCAGGAGCGCGGCCCCGACGACGGGGAAGACGACCGCGACGGTGACGCGGTGCTCGCGGAGGAGCGCGTCCGCGCGCGCCTCCGCCTCGCGGCGGTCGGCCGGCAGCGTGAGGGAGACGCTCACGCGACCACCGCCCGGAGCGCGGGGAACCGCCACAGCGCCCCCAGCGTGAGCAGCGTCCCGACCAGCGTGTTGAGCGCCGGGAACCACCAGTACGCCCGGTGGACGGAGACGCCCGACAGCGGGACGGCGGCCGCGACCGGCGGGTACACCGCGAGCGGGAGCGCCAGCCGGGGGTCGACGGCCGCGAACGCGGCGACCGCCGCCAGCCAGCAGGCGCCGCAGTAGGCGTACGTCCGCGTCTCGCCGAGCAGCGTCGCCGTCGTCTCGACGCCCGCCGCGCGGTCGGGTTCGACGTCGGGGATCGCCGAGAACGTGTGCATCCCCATCGACCAGAGCCACCCGCCGACGAGCGCCGCGGTCGGCGGGTGCGCGCCCGACACCAGCGCGAACGCCGCCGCGCCGGGGAGGACGTACAGCCCGTTCGACACCGAGTCCAGCGGCGGTTTGGTCTTGAGCCGCGGCGGCGCGCTGTACGCCGCCCCGAGCAGGAGGAACCCCCCGAGGTACGGCCACGTCGCCCGCGGCGTCACGGCGAACAGCCCAAGCCCCAGTAGGGCGGAGGCGACGACGGCCGCCGGGACGAGCGGGTCACCCTCGTAGCGCGCCTCGCGGCCGCCACCCTTCTTGGGGTTGACCGCGTCGATATCGCGGTCGAACACGTCGTTGACGCCGTAGAGGAACACGTTCGCGGGCAGCAGGAAGTACGCGAACAGCCCCGCGGTCGAGGGAGTGACCAGGTCGCCGACCGTCCGCGCCCCGAACGCGACGCCGACGAGGACGGGTCCCGCGAGGTAGAGCCAGAAGCGCGGGCGCGAGAGCGTCACGAGCGACCGGAGCCGCGCGCGCGGGCCGTCCCGGGCGCCCGCCGCGCTCGCGGTGGGCCTGTCGCCGGACACGACTCACCCCTCGGTCTCGGCGTCGGCGACCGACTCGGCGGTCAACAGCCCGCCGATCAGACACATCGGGACGCCGATGCCGGGCGTGGTGTACGACCCGGTGAAGAACAGGCCGTCGACCGCCGACGACCGGCGGTTCGGCCGGAACGGCGCGGTCTGCGGGAGGGTGTGTGCCAGCCCCAGCGCGGTGCCGTTCAGCGCGTTGTAGCGGTCGGCGAAGTCGGAGACGCAGAACTCCTCCTCGAAGACGATGCGGTCGCGGAGGTCGGTGCCGGTGTTGTCGGCCACGTCGTCGAGCACCTGGTCGCGGTACGCCGCCCGCCGTTCGGGCGTGTCGTCGAGACCGGACGCGAGCGGGACCAGCGCGAACAGGTTCGAGTGGCCCTCGGGCGCCACGTCGTCGTCGGTCTTCGAGGGGACACAGAGGTAGTAGGCGGGGTCGTCGGGCCACGCGGGGTCGTCGAATATCTCCGCGAAGTGGTCGTCCCAGTCGGTCGGGAGCACGAGCGTGTGGTGGGCGAGTTCGGGCACGTCGCCCTCCACGCCGAGATAGAGGAGGTACGCCGAGGGGGCGAGCGTGCGCGACTCCCAGTACGCGGCGTCGTACTGGCGCTTCTGGGGCGCGAGCAGTTCCTGCTCGGTGTGGGCGTAGTCGGCGTCGCTCACCACCAGGTCGGGGAAGTAGTCGTCGCCCGACGCCGTCCGGACGCGGAAGCCGCCGCGCGCACCCTTGATCGCGTCGACTTCGGCGTCCGTCTCGTAGCTGACGCCGAGTTCCCGCCCCAGGTCGGCGATGCCGTCGACCACCGCGCCCAGCCCGCCGTCGGGGTAGTAGACGCCGAGTTCGAAGTCGACGTGGCTCATCAGGTTGTACAGCGCCGGCGTGTTGTACGGCGACCCGCCGAGAAAGACCAGCGTGTACTGCATCAACTGCTGGAGTTTGGGGTGGTCGAAGTACTCCTCGACGTGCCCCTGCATCGTCCCCAAGAGCGACAGCCCCGACGCGTACCGCAACACGTCGGGGTCGACGAAGTCGCGCAGGCTGTCGCGGTGTTCGTACACGAACTGTCTCATCCCCACCTCGTAGGTGTACTTCGACTCGTCGAGGTAGTTCGCGAGCGCCTCGCCCGCCCCCGCCTCGTACGACTCGAACGTCCGCTTGTTCGTCTCCACGTCCGGCGCGACGTCGACGCTGTCGCCGTCCTTGAAGAAGACGCGGTAGTGGGGGTCGAGCCGGCTCAGCGAGTAGTAGTCGCTCACGTCCCGGCCGAAGTGCGCGAAGAACGTCTCGAACACGTCGGGCATCAGGTACCACGAGGGGCCCATGTCGAACCGGAAGCCGTCCGCCTCCAAGACGGAGGCGCGCCCGCCCAGCCGCTCGTTCTTCTCGAGGAGGGTCACGTCCGCACCGGCGTCGGCGAGGTAGCAGGCGGTCGAGAGCCCGCCGAAGCCGCCACCGATGACGACCACCGACTCGTCGGCCACCGCCGACAGGTCCCGGGGGTGTCGCATCTAAACCGGTACACGGGGCGGGGGCGCATAACCTCGGTGGTCCCGTCCCGGCGTCCCGCGGGGCGTCGGCGGGGACGGGGAGAGCGGCCGGTAACCGCGGCGCGAGCGACGGGACGGAAGCGGAGCGAGACCGAGCGGAGCCGGGCGGCGACTCCGTCGCTCGATCAGGAGCTAGAGGGGGACATCTGGATGTTGAGTCCCTTCTGGATGATCTGGGTGAACGCCATCGAGCAGAGGAAGTACCAGATGATCCACGCGGGCATGACGAGCACGTTGTCGCTCCACGTCACCTGCCCCACCAGCGGCAGGACGATGTCCTGGAGCCCGCTCCACGCGCCCGCGCCGCCGCGGAAGCCCATCCCCCAGTACATCCAGAGGAACGCCGGGATGGTGAGCATCATGATCCACACCATCGGGCGGAACTGCTCTTTGAACATGCCGAGCTGGTCGCCCATCGCCGACATCTGCTCCTCTTGGATGCGGTCGAGTTCGTCGTCGTCACCCCGTTCCTTCGCGGCCTTCTGCCGCTCTTGGAGCTCCTGCATCTGTTCTTGGTACTCGGACATCTTCTCCATGTCCATCAGGTTCGCGCGCAACAGCGTGGAGTACAGCCCCGTGACCGTCGCGATGATCATGATCACCGCGTACAGCGGCAGCGCCGCCTGGAGCGGTCCCAACACCACGTCCATCGCCTGCCCGACGACGCTCCGCACCGGGCCGTACGAGTAGCCGATGAAGAACAGCACCGTCACGGCCGCGGCGCCCTTGTCGTAGAGGCTCCACGACGAGTCCTCCTCCTCGTCGTCGTCGGACGTTCCGGCCGTCTCGGTCGTGGCGTCCCCGGTCGTATCCGCGTCGGGGTCGCGCAGGCCGGCCTCGATGGCGTCGCGGTCCGCGAGCGCGAACCCGGACTCGCCGTCCTCCAGGATGCCGCGCTCGATGAGCCGCCCCCACTGCCCGCTGGAGATGTCGTCGCGCACGTCCGTCCACTTCACCTCGCCGTCCTCGGCGCGCGCGAGGACGACTTCGACCGCCTCGCGCATCTCCGGGTCGGACGCGAGGTCGCGGACGCGCTCTTCGATACGTGCCATTGAGGCGGGGTAAGCGACGGGCGCGTAAGAAGCTTTAGCAATCGCGCCGCGTCCGCGGTCGCCCGGCGCCACACGCGGTCGGCGCGAGACGGTCACCGGCGGGGAACCGGACGACCTGGCGGCGGTGGACGCGCCGGGGCGTCGCGACTACCCCGCGGGTCGGCTGTGGCCCGCCGGCTCAGGTCGCGCCGGTGGACCGGTCACACTACCCCCGAACCGTGGACGGTTCCCGGCGGTGTCACGGCGACGCGTGCGGATGAGGAGGGCGGCCGGTTCGCCCGGGCCGGCTCATTCCTCGACGACGTCGCGGATCCGCTCGAACACCTCGTCGGGCGTCCCCTCGCCGGACACCTCGACGAGTCCGCCCGCCTCGCGGTAGTGTTCGACGACGGGTTCGGTGTTCTCGCGGTAGACGCGGAGGCGCTCGCGGACGGTGTCCTCCTGGTCGTCCTCGCGTTGGACCAGTCGCTCTTCGATTTCGGGGTCGTCGGGCACGTCGAACTCGACGTGGTAGTTGTCGCCCGTCTCGGGGTCGACCCGGCGGCCGGTGAGTCGCTCGACGAGTTCGTCCTCGGGCACGTCCAGGAAGACGACGTGGTCGAGGTCGGTCTGCTCGGAGAGGTACTCCGCCTGGTCGAGGTTGCGCGGGTAGCCGTCAAGGACGAACCCGTCGTCCGCGTTCGACAGCGCCGCGACGACGATCTCGTTGACCACGGGGTCGGGGACGAGTTCGCCGGCGTCCATGTACTCGCCGGGCGTGCCGTACTCCGTCTCCATCTCCTTGTTCGCGCGGAGCGCGTCGCCGGTCGTGATGTGGTCGAGGTCGTACGTCTCGGCGAGCCGCGTGCTCTGGGTGCCCTTGCCGGCCCCCGGCGGGCCCAACAGCAGGATTCGGTGGTCGCTCACGCACGGAGCCTCCCGCGCCACGGTAAAAGGCGTGCTGAAACCGACACGCCCGGGCGCTCGACCGCCGGGGTTTTCTCGCGGCCCGCCGTACGCGGCGAGCATGACCCGGTTCGACGCCGACACGCCCGCCGACCGGCGGTCGCTGTTCGCCGACGCCGTCACCGCCCACCGGACCCGCGGGAGCGCCTTCCTCACCGTCGAGACCGACCCCCCCGACGACGGGGTTCGGTTCGGCGACGGCGACGACGAGGCGGACGCGAGCAGAGGGGCGGATGCGAGCGGAGGGGCGGACCCGAGCGCCGACGGGTCCGAGGGGGACGACGACGCGAGCGACGAACCGGCGGCGCCGCCGTGGGTCCAGTTCGCCGAGGACACGTTCAACCTCGACTGCACCGGCGAGGAACTCGACCGGCTGGAGTCGACGCTCGACGACTTCCCCGAGTTCCGGATCGACGCGCTCGACTCGCCCGACGAGACCGACGGGACGAACGTCCGGATCTCCGCGCGGTCGGACGCCAACCGCCTCGCGGAGTTCCTCGACCGGACGTTCCGCGAGGTGTACGACCGGCCCGAGGACTACCGGGCGTGGGTGACGCAGGTCTGAGTCGTCGACCCCGTACCGCAGGTCAGGCGTCGACGCCGTCGCGCTCCGGGTCGAACTCGCCCCAGCCGCGGAGGATGGCCACTCCGATCAGCGCGAGCGCACAGCCGCCGACCGTGCCCGCGGCCGCGCCGAGGCCGTCGAGGCTCGTCGTGGCGTCCGCCGCGAGCAGCGGCTCGACCGTCGACGAGAGGCACCACGCGCCGAACACCAGTGCCGAGAGGCCGATCGCTCGTGGGTTCTCCACACGCGAGCGAGAGCGAGCGAACGGAAAACGGCTCGGGTGGGTGCCCGCTCCCGCCCCCGGTACCGGCCTCAGGTCCGGCCGACGAGCACGTACAGCGCCAACACCGCGACCGCTCCGACGAGCGGGGCGACCAGCCCGGCGATCACCACCCCGATGGCCCACAGCGTCGCGCGGTCGTTCCCCCGCCCGGTCGCGTCCTGGTACACCCAGTAGGCGAGTCCGATGGGGACGAGGAGGAACAGGATCCCCACGAGGAGGACGATCAACAGCTCCGGACCGCCGGGTATCGCGCCGAACAGGAGGGCCATACCCCGCCGTCGGCGGGGCGGGGTTTCAAATCACCGACCGACCCGGTCCACGAGTCGCTCGGCCCCCGCGGTCGCTCCGCCGCACCGCTCCTCCGCGTCCGGCGGCGGGTGGTCCCAGCCGACGAGGGGCGCGACGCTCCCCGCGAGGGCGAACCGGACGAGTCGCATCCCGACCAGGCCGCTCCCGTCGGGGAGCGGTCCGAACAGCGGCGTCGGCCCGGGCGACGCCTCCCGGCTCAGTCGCGCCCGACGAACAGGTAGAGCGCGAAGACGATCAGGAAGCCGATCAGCGAGAGGAACAGCGACGCGAGACCCACCCCGATGGCCCACAGCGCCGCGTTGTCGTTGTGCCGCCGCGAGGCGTCGCGGTACACCCAGTAGCCGACGAGCAGCGCGATCACTAGGTTGATCACGCCGAGCAGCGCCAACTCGACGCCGCCGGGGAGCGCGCCGAACAGGAGAATCGGGTCCATGTCGGGCGTGTCGCGGCCGGCCGTGAAAGCGGTTGCGCCGCGTCGCGTCCGTCGGACGCGGGACGCCGTCCGCGCCGCCCGTCCGTCGTTTCGCCCGCGCTCACGCCACGTCGGGGTCGCTCAGGTCGGCGGCGAGCACGAAGTCGGGTTCCTCGGAGACGGGCGTCCGGGCGGCGGCGGCGTCCGACACCCACCGGACGCGCTCGGGTATCAACACGCGCGTGCGATCGACCCCCGCCTCGGCGGCGTCGCGGGCGACCGCGCGGAACAGCGCGCGCGCCGCCGCGGGGTCGTCCCACGCGGCGACGCCGTAGATGCCCCACGTCTCGGTCCCGCCGTCCTCCGTCCCGCGGTCGTAGTCGTACGCCCGGTAGGTGAACCCGCGGGTGCCGCCGTCGCGGGCGACGAACAGGCGGCCGTCGTCGGCCGCCGCGCGGAGTTGCTCGCGGCGGAGCGCCGACACGGCCCACGACTCCTCGGCGTCCATCGCCAGCCCGCGGAGGTGGGTCCGCGCGTCGCTGCCGGCCCAGAACGACCACGCGTCGGCCGCGTCGCGGGCGTCGGCGTCGGCGGTCACGTCGAGCGCCGGGTCGGCCGTCGGGTCGGGGTCGGGCTGGACCCACCGGAACTCCGCGCAGGGGTCGAACCCGGCGGCGCGCGAGAGACCCAGACCCGCGACGTTCCACGCGAACACCATGTTTCGACACGTCGACGCGCCGCGCTCGCGCGCCCACGAGAGTACGGCGCGGGTGAGTTCGGCCGCGACCCCGCGGCCGCGGTGGGCGGGGTCGACGCGCATCCCCTGCGCCCACGCCTCCCGGTCGGTGAGCAGTCGACCCTGGATCACGCCGACCGGGTCGCCGTCCAGGTCGGCCACGAGCGTCCGCTGGTCGTCGCCGTCGGTGGCGACCCAGTCGGCGAACACGTCGGGGAGGTAGTCGCCGCCCGAGCGCTCGTCCCAGGTGTCGCGCGTGAACGCGACGACGCGCTCCTCGTCGTCCGCGCGCGCCCGCCGGACGGACACGTCGGGGTCGTCGGCGCCGCCGCGGCTCAGGTCCACGGCGCGGACTCGTCGGTGAGTTCGCCCGCGAGGTTCCGGCCCATCGCGTCGGCGGGCTCTTCCGCGTTCGCGAGCGCCCACATCAGCTTCACCTTCGCGGTGCCGGGGAGGGTGTCGCCCGCCTCCACGACGCCGGCGTCCAGCAGGTCCCGCCCGGTGTCGTACACGCGGTCACAGACCCGGCCCTCGATACACTGGCTGGTCATCACGACCGTCGCGCCGTCGTCGACCAACTCCGACAGCCGCGGGATCAGGTCGGTGTGGACGTGCCCGAGACCCGTCCCCTCGACGACGACGCCGTCCTTCCCGCTGAGGTAGTCGAGCGCCGCGGGGTCCATCCCGGGCGTGAACTTCACGAGCTCCACCTCGGGGTCGAGCTCCGCCGCGAGCGCGAGCTCCGTCCCGCCGCGTTCGGCGTACTCCTTCCCGTCGGCGAACGACACCGTCACCTCCCCGGTTCCGTAGTCGACGCGGCCGAGCGGCGCCGCCCCCACGGTCTCGAAGGCGTCCCGGCGGGAGGTGTGGTTCTTCCGGACGCGCGTCCCGCGGTGGAGCGCGCAGTAGTCGTCGGAGGGGGAGCCGTGCATACAGACCATCACCTCCGCGCAGTCGCTCTTGGCCGCCTCGACGGCGCAGACCGCGTTCATCACGTTGTCCGAGGAGGGGCGGTCGGCGGACCGCTGACTCCCCGTGAACACCACGGGGACGGGCGTGTCGAGTACGAACGACAGCGCCGACGCCGAGAACTGCATCGTGTCGGTGCCGTGCATCACGACCACGCCGTCGGCGCCCGCCTCGATCTCCTCGCGGACGGTCTCGGCCAACTCGCGCCACACCTCGGGGTCCATGTTCTCCGAGAGGATGTTCGTCACCACCCGGCCGCGGTAGTTGGCGCGGCCGGCGAGTTCGGGCACCGCCCGGAGGACGTCCTCGGCGTCGAACTGCGCGGTGACCGCGCCCGTGCGGTAGTCGACGGTGGAGGCGATGGTGCCGCCCGTCGAGACGAGCGCCACCGTCGGCAGGTTGTCGTCGAAGTCGATCTCCGACCCCTCGTCCGCCTCGTCGTCCCCGTCGCCCGGGTCGCCCACGTCGCGGACGCCGCGTTCGAGCAGTTCCACCTCCGCGTCGGACCGGTCGACGCCGACGTTGTAGCCGCCGTCGAGTTTGACGACAAGGTGCGTCTCGTCGCTCGAGGGCATCAACACCCCCTCGTTCGTCACGTCCGCGCGGGTGAGGCGGACGCGGTCGCCGGGACTCGGTGTCATGCCCGGCGGTCGGGCCGGCGCGGACTTGAAGCTGCCCTTGTCGACTCCCGCCCCGACGGGTTCGCGCGGCTTCTGTCTCGACGGCTCCCCCGGTTCCCGCCCCGACGGCGCCCGCCGCTCCCAACCCGACGGGTCCGTTCGGCCCGCGCCCGGCCGCGGCCCCCACTCCCCGGCCGCGTCCGCGGCTCCCGCCCCCCGTCGCTTGCGGCTCCGCCGCCGGCCCGCCCGGCCGGCCGAATTGAAGAATATATCTCTTCGAACCCGGAATTTGACCGCATTTCAGTAACACTTACGTGGGATAGCCGACTACGACCTCCGATGACGCGGAACCGAACCGACTATCTCTGGGTCGCGGCGTTCGCGGCGCTCGTAGCGTTCGCGGTGCCGTGGTTCCTGTGGCGGGACGCGACGGTGGTCGCGGGGCTGCCGGTGTGGCTGTGGTGGCACGTCGGCTGGATGGCGCTCGCGTCCGTCGTCTTCTACGGGTTCACGCGCGGCGCGTGGGACCGCGGTATCGACCGGGAGGTGCTCCGGCGTGGTTGACGAGACGACGCTCTCTTTGGCCATCGTCGCGGGCTACCTCGTGGTCGCGCTCGCCATCGGACTGCTCGCCTACCGGCTGACCGACCGGAACGCCGAGGACTACTACCTCGCCTCGCGGTCGATGGGGACGGTCGTGCTGCTGTTTACGACGTTCGCGACCTTACTCTCCGCGTTCACCTTCTTCGGCGGTCCCAACCTGGCGTACTCGGCGGGTCCCGAGTGGATCCTCGTGATGGGTGCGATGGACGGCATCGTGTTCGCCGTCCTCTGGTACGTCATCGGCTACAAGCAGTGGCTGGTGGGTCGGGAACACGGCTACGTGACGCTCGGCGAGATGCTGGGCGACCGGTTCGGCTCCGCCTCGCTGCGGGGGCTGATCGCCGTGGTGAGTCTGGTGTGGCTGTTCCCGTACGTGATGCTCCAGCAGGTGGGGGCGGGGCAGGCGCTCGCCGGCCTGACGGGCGGCGCGCTCCCCTACTGGGCGGGTGCGGCGCTGATCACCGTGTTCATGGTCGCGTACGTCGTCCTCTCGGGGCTGCGCGGCGTCGCGTGGACGGACACGCTCCAGGGGCTGTTCATGCTCGGTATCGTCTGGGTCGCCGTCGGCTGGGTGCTGACGGCGGCGGGCGGCGCCGGCACCATCGCCGACTCGTTGGCGTCCAGTAACCCGGAGTTTCTCGCGCTCGGCGGCGGGCTCTACTCCCCGCAGTGGATGATCGCACAGGCGGTGGTCATCGCGTTCGGCGTCACCATGTTCCCGCAGGTCAACCAGCGGTTCTTCGTGGCCGACTCCGCCGAGACGCTCAAGCGCTCGTTCGCGCTGTGGCCCGTCGCGGTTCTCCTCCTGTTCGTGCCCGCGTTCCTGCTGGGGACGTGGGCCGCGGGACTCGGCGTCGAGGTGCCCGCGGGGAGCAACGTCCTCCCCGCACTCCTGACGGAGTACACGCCGGTGTGGTTCGCCGCGCTGGTGGTCGCGGGCGCGATGGCCGCGATGATGTCCTCGTCGGACTCGATGCTGCTGTCGGGGTCGTCGTACCTCACGCGGGACCTCTACCGGCCGTTCGTCGCCCCGGGGGCGAGCGACGCCCGCGAGGGGTGGGTCGCCCGGGTCGGCGTCGCCGTCTTCGCGACGCTGACGTTCGTCGCCTCGCTGTTCGCGGCGGAGGGGGCGACCGAACTCTCCTTCCTCGTCACGCTGGGCGACACCGCCTTCGGCGGGTACGCACAGCTCACCATCCCCGTGCTGCTCGCGCTCTACTGGGGCGGGACGACCCGCACCGGCATCGTCGCGGGCGTGACCGCCGGACAGGTCGCGTACCTCGCGCACGTGCTCGTCTCGGAGGTGCAGTTCGCGGGGACGACGTGGCTCGGCGCGACGTACCACACGTGGGACTACGCGCTGTGGTGTATGCTGCTCGGCCTCGCGGTGACCGTCGGCGTCTCGCGGGCGACGGCCCACTCCGTCGGCGAGGACGCCGCGAAGTTCGGCGTCGGCGCGGACTGATCCCGGTCCGGTCGGACCGCGAAGCCGGACCGCCCCCGTCCGGCTCGCGACCCCCCCGGGGGCACTACCCGACGGGGGACCGTCCGCGGCTCACTCCTCGCTCGGTACGTCGACCGAGACGGTGTGCTCGCCGGGACCGAACGTCTCCGTGGACGCGCGGAGGTACTCCTGTTCGTCCGCGCCCGCGGCGCTGAACGACTCGTTGGGCGTCTCGTACACCGCGAGCGAGACGGTGCGTTCACAGCCGTCGGCGACCGTAAACCGGATCGAGGCGGTCCCGTCTTCGACGCCGATGTGGCCGTAGTCGAGACACTCGCGGATCTCCGCGCTCGGCCACGCCGTCCCCTTGTCGAGGATGCCCCCGGCGGCCGTGCCGCGCGCGAACCGCATCAGCCGGTCCTGCTCGGCGTACAGCCCCTCCTCGCCGAGTTCCTCGATGGGCTGGCCGGCGACGAAGTCCACCTGGTAGTACTGGTGGTCGCCGTCGCCGGTGCCGTCGTCGCCGGTCCCGTCGCCGCCGTCGCCGTCGGCGGGCGCGTCGAGGGTGAACGTCGTCTCCAGGCCGTCGACGAACAGGCGGAACTCGCCCGCCGGGACCACCCGCTCGCCGGTGTCGGTCATGTCGCCGGGAACGACCGCCAGCGTCGACAGCGGCGACGTTATCTCGACCCGTCTGGTCTCGCCGGGGTCGAGCGAGACGCGTTCGAATCCGACGAGCGTCCGCTGGGGGTAGATGACCGGCGCGCTGTCGCGCGTGGCCGACACCTGCACCACGTCGTCGCCCGCGCGGTCACCCGCGTTGGTGACCGAGACGCTCGCGGTCAGCGACCCGCCCGACGTCGACACCTGTAGGTCGGTGTACTCGAAGGAGGTGTAGCTCATGCCGTGGCCGAACTCGAACCGCGGCGGGTCGTCGACCGGGTGGAGCGCGTTGTGGACGTTCGGCACCTGTCCGACCGTGACGGGCCACCGGAACGGGAGGTGGCCGCCGGGGTTGACCTCGCCGAACAGCACGTCGGCTATCGCGTCGCCGCCCGCCGACCCGGGCTGGTACGCCATCACCGACGCGTCGAACCGGTCGAACACCTCGGTGCCCCGCGGCCGGCCCGCGATCACGACGCCGATCAGCGGGGTGTCCGTCCCGGCGACGGTGTCGACGAGTTCCTGTTGGGCGGGGTGGAGGTGGAGGTGGTTGGCGTCGCCCGGACCCTCTGAGTAGGGTCCCTCGCCGACCACGACGACCGCGGCGTCGGCCTCGTCGGCCGCGGTCTCCACCTCGCCGGGGTTGTCGAAGCTGTACTCGTCGAGGCCGCCGTAGACGTCCCAGGTGTGTTCGATCGGCATCGTCACCACCTCGGTCGACGACGACACCGCGTTCTCGACGCCCTCGACCACCGTCGTCGCGGGGACGCGCGAGAGGTCGACCGAGTCGAGCGTGAGCCCCTGCCAGCCGAGCGTCCACCCGCCCATCTGCATCAGCGGGTTGTCGATCCGGGGGCCGGCGACGAGAACCGACCCGAGGTCCGGGTCGAGCGGGAGCGTGTCGTCGGCGTTCTGCAGCAGCGTCATCGACTTCGTTGCGGTCTCGCGGGCGTCGTCGAGTCCCGCGCTGATCGTCTCGCTCACCGACTCCGTCTCGGCGACCGGTTGGTCGAACAGCCCGACGTTCTCCTTGAACCGGAGGACCCGCGCGACCGCTTGGTCGATCCGGTCGCGGCTCACCTTCCCCTCCTCGACGAGTTCGACCAGGATGGAGGTGAACTCGCCGACGTCGTCGGGGTTCATGTACATGTCGACGCCCGCGTTGACGCCGAGCATGGTCGCCTCCTTCAGGTCGGCGGCGTAGTTGTGGATGGTGACCATCCGCTTGAAGTCCTTCCAGTCGGAGACCACCATCCCCTCGTACCCCCACTCGCCGCGCAGCAGGTCCGTCAACAGCCACTTCGAGGCGTGCGCGGGCACGCCGTTGACCGAGCTACTGTTGACCATCACCGTCTCCGCGCCCGCGTCGATGCCCGCCTCGTGCGGCGGGAGGTGGAACTGCCGGAGGTAGCGGGCGGGCAACTGCGCCGCGGTGCGGTCGTTGCCGTTGAGCGGCTGCGAGTAGCCCGCGAAGTGCTTCTGACACGCGCCGACCGCCTTGTCGTACTGGTCGGTGGCGCGTTCGTACCCCTCGACTTTCGCGCGGCCCATCCGTTCGGCGAGGCGGACCGACTCGGTGAACCCCTCGTAGAAGCGTCCCCAGCGGGGGTCGCGCTGGATGTCGTTGGCGGGCGAGAACGTCCAGTGGGCGCCCATCGCGCGGACCGACTCGCCCGTGAGTGCCGCCATCTCGCGGGCCGTCGAGGGGTCCCAGGTCGCGCCGACGCCGAGGTTGTGCGGGAAGATGGGGGCGTCGTACACCAGGTCGTTGCCGTGGACCGCGTCGACCCCGTAGACGAACGGCACTCCCAGCCGCGTGTTCTCCATCGCCCACTCCTGTAGCCGGTTTACGCCCGCCGCAACCTCGCTCGCCTCGAACGACGGCGGCGCCGCCCCGCCCGAGAGGATGGAGCCGACGTGGTGTTCCGTGAAGAGGTCGCCCACCTCCTCGGGGTCGAAACTGCTCACCGCCATCTGCGTCATCTGCCCCACCTTCTCCTCTAAGGTCATCTCCGACAGCAGGTTCCGAACCCGCTGGGAGAACTCGCCGGGGTCCGACTCGGCCGCGCTCGCGCCCTCCGCGAACGCGGCGGTCGCCGCCACTCCGCCGGTCGCCTGGAGGAACCGCCGCCGCGACGACCCGAGCAGTCCCGTCTCCGATTCCGTTCGCCGATTCGCGTCGCTATCTTCTCCTGACATCTGTTGGTCCCGTGCGGGGCGAGGCCCCGTGTCACGGTCCGATAGAATTCGGTTAAAAATTCGTGATCGAATAAGTAGTTGGAAAATACACAATTTCGAACGGGAGTATTCGGCGCGCGGCCGTCGGGGCGCGCTTTCGCCGCCGACACCACGGCTCCGGGGTCGCTCCCCGCTCGATTGCCCGCCACCGGACGAACTCACTCCAGGTAGCCGAGGTCCCGAAGCCGCCGTTTCGTGCCGCCGCTCATGTCGCTGTCCCCGGCGTACGAGTCGTCCCCCGCGTCGAGCATCTCCCTCCGCCCGCGGAGGAGTTCGTACTCGGGCAGGTCCTCCGAGGGGGGGTCGTCGTGGAGCCAGTCCCCGACGACCAGGTCGCTGTCCGTCTCGACGGAGACTACCGTGGTCTCCTTGGAGGGAGGCCCGCCGAAGTCCATCGGGTCGTGACCCATCTCCGACAGCGCGGGCGTCGTCGGCTCCTCGTCCCCGTCGATCACCGGCCGGAGGGACCGGCCGTCGAGTCCGTCCGGCGGAGCGACGCCGAGGTAGTCGTATATCGTCGGGACGACGTCGACGAGCGAGACCGGCGTGTGCACCCTCCGGGCGGGGAGGTCCTCGGACCACACCACCAGCGGGACGTGGGTGAGGGGGGAGCCGAGCCGAGCGCTCCTGTGTCCGAACTGTCCGAACTCGCCGAGTAGTTCGCCGTGGTCGGCGGTGAACACGATCAGCGTCTCGGACAGTTCCCCCCTCGACTCCAACCCGCGGAGCAGCGTCCCCAGTTCGCGGTCCAGATAGGTTATCTCCTCACGGTACAGTCCCAGGATCGAACGCTGCTCGGCCGGCGGTATCGACCTCCCCGCGACGCGATTGCGCGTCAGTCGATAGTTCAGCCACAACTGCTCGGAGGGGGTGAACTCCGAGTCGGGCGCCATGTACGGGAAGTGCGTGTCCATGTACTGGTGCCAGACGAATCGCGGGGAGGCGGTCGCGTCGACCCACTCGAGGAGTCGGCCGTGTAGCTTCGACGCGTCGACGGTGACGTCGTTTCGCGCCTCCGGTATCGTCCGCGCCACAGCCTCGAACACGCGATTGCCGACCGCCTCCCCGAGTTCCGTCCGTCTCAGGTCTGTCAGCCGCGGGTGGTTGGGGAACCCGGACTTCAACTCGCGTAGCAGCCTCCGCACCCCCCGAACGACCGGGTCCGCCGCCCGGTCCTCGGTGAACTGGTGGAAGTCGTCGAAGCCCCGGGCGTACCCCCGCTCGGCGGAACACCACCCGTTCGAGTGGTAGCCGGCGGTGTCGTACCCCGCTTCCGACAGCCTGGGGGCGACCATCGGGCGGTCCGGGCTGATGTCCTTGTACCCGTACGTGAACGGGAACGCGCCGGACAGCAGGGCCGGTGTACTCACCGAAGTTCCCGGTCCGGGCGACCTCGCCCGGGTGAAATCCACGCCGTCCCGTCGGAGTCGGTCGAGTGTCGGCGTGTCGGTCTGGTTGGTGGCGAGGAAGTCCTGGCGCAACGAATCGGCCACCAACAACAGCACGTTTTCGAACATCCCAACAGATACGCAACTGACCTGTCCAGTGGTTAAGTAGTTACTGCTCGGCGTGACAGTGACTGCCGCCGTCCGCCGTCCGGACGTCCACTCCCGACAGCGCTTCGCGCGGCGGTCCGACGGGGGGAGGCGTTCGGTGTCGCGCCCCCGACGTGTCGCCGGACCCACGGGGCCGGCGACACCCATCCGTGAGGTGCGGGGGTCGAGGCTGGTGGTTTATATAAACCACCGGCCTCACCTACCGCGTATGCAGACGCACGTCGTCCCGGTCGGCTTCGACTACGACCGGCTCATCGCCCCGCTGGTTCGCGACCAGTTGGACGTCGACCGGGTGGTGTTACTGGAGGGCGCGGTGGGGAGCGAGGCGAACGTGGAGTACTCCCGGACGCTGTCGAAGAAACTCGAAGCCGACTTCGAGAACCTGCTCGGCGCCGAGACCGAACGGGTCGGAGTCGCCGACGTGTACGACTACGACGGCGCGTTCGAGCAGGCGTACGACCTGATCAACGCGGAACTCGACGCGGGTGCGGAGGTGTGGGTGAACGTGAGCGCGATGCCCCGCCCCGTCTCGTTCGCGTTCGCGACCGCCGCCACCTCCATCACGCTCGAACGCCAGGAGGACCGCGACCGGATCCACACCTACTACACCGCCCCCGAGAAGTACCTCGAAACCGAACTCGCCGAGGAGTTGCGCGCCAACCGTGATCTGTTGGCCGACCTGCTCGCGGGTGACGACGCCGACGACGACCGGGTCGAAGCGCGGCTGGCGGCCGCAACCGACCTGCTTGAGGAGTTCGACGAGCGCGGGGTCACCATCGGCGCCAAGGAGATAGACGGCAGCCACATCGTGGAACTCCCGGTCGCCTCCTTCTCGAACGTCAAGCCGTTCGAGGAGGTCATCCTGTTCGTCCTCGGCGAACACGGCGAGTTCGAGTCGGTCAGCGAGTTGGCGAAGGCGCTCGCGCGCGACATGGGCGAGGAGTACACCGACTCGTTCCGCTCGAAGGTCATCTACAACGTCGACCGCCTCGGTCCCGGCGGGAAGGGGTACATCGAACAGGAGTCGGGCGGGAAGTCCTACCGGACGCGGCTGTCGCGCATCGGGGAGTTGTGGGTGCGCGCGCACGCGAACGGCGAGGGCGAGCGAACGGAGTGAGCGAGCCCTCGATGGATGGCGGCGAACTTCTGGGTGAGCCGCCCACGAACGGGGAGTGCGAGGGCGAGCGAAGCGAGCCCTCGACGGACGGCGGCGAACTTCTGGGTGAGCCGCCCACGAACGGGGACGGCGAGGACGAGTGATCGACGGGAACGTATCCCCGGACCGAGGGCGAGCGAAGCGAGCCCTCGACGGACGGGGGAAGCGAGCCCCCGGAGGGGTGGCGTCCACGAGTCGCGACGCGGTTCCCCGGACGAAGCGACGGCTCGCGGGTCGGCGCGGCCCGGGTCAGTCCGCCTCGCCGTCGCGCAGGTGCTCGTCGAGGAACGGCAACACCCGACCGAGCGCGTCGCGCCACGTCTCCGGCCGCTCGAACATGTGGTTCTCGCCGGGGTAGTACGCCGTCTCGAAGTCGAGGCCCCGGCCTACGAGGTCCTCGACGAGGAGGTCCATCTGCTCGAAGTCGACGTTGGGGTCGTCGGTGCCGTGGAGCGCGAACAGCGGCGTGTCCAGCCCCGCGGCCGACGAGTACGGCGACGCGCGCTCGTACGCCGCCGCGGTCCCCGGTTCGTCGGGGTAGCCGCCGAGTTGGGCGGCGAACCGCCGGGCGGCGCCCCAGCCGAACGAGGCGGCGTACTCGACCCACGCCGCCCAGTCCCAGATGCCCGCGAAGTTGACCGCCGCGTCGTACGCGTCCGTCCCCGTCGCCACCGCGTTCGCGAGGAAGCCGCCGTAGCTCAGCCCCCACAGTCCCACCCGGTCGCCCACCTCCGGCCGGTCGCGGAGGAACTCCGCGGCGCGCGCGCAGTCGTCCACCTCGTCGACGCCGAACGCGCCCGCGATGCCCTGCTCGAACGCGTGGCCGTAGCCGATGCCGCCGCGGTAGTTGAGTTCGCAGACGACGTACCCCCGCGCGAGCAGGGCGTGGTTGAACAGGTGGAACCCCCCGTACGACCGCATGTGGTGGAAGCCGCGGCGCATCTGCCGGACGGGACCGCCGTGACACCACACCACCGCGGGCCGGTCGTCGCCCGCCGCCGCGTCAGGGGGCGCGTAGAGGTAGCCCCGAACCGTCTCGCCGCCCGTCCCGTCGAACGACACCGGCTCGGGGTCCGGAAAGTCCGCCAGCCGGCCGCGGTCCGGATAGGCGTCCGAGACGCGCGCGAACCCGTCTCCGGCGGCGTCGGTCGGGTCGTCGGTCCCCCCGCCCGCGCTCGCGTCCCCCTCCCCGCCGTCGCCCGCCTCGGGGTCGTAGACGCAGACGTCCGCGGGCGCTTTTCGGCCGGCGCGGAGACACGCGAGCCGACCGTCGGCGCCCCACTCGAGGCGGAGCACGGTACCCGGCGCGTCCGCGACGTGCTCTACGGCGCCCGTGGCGTCGGCGACGTGGAGGCGGCGCTCGCCGGGGTCGGTCTCGTTGGTCGCGAACGCGACCCGGTCGCCGTCGGGCGACCACGCCGGCGCGTCGAGCGCGTCGCCGCGCGCCTCGAACGCGCCCGCGGTGACCTGCACCACCCCGTCGCCGTCGTAGCCCGGCGCGTCGTCGGTCCGGTCGCCGTCCCCCTCGCCCGCGCTCGCGCCCCCGTCGCCGACCGCGGCGCGGCGGGCGGCCACGTCGACCACGTAGAGGTGGGCGTAGCCGTCGCGGTCCGAGAGGAGCGCGACCCGCCCCTCGCCGTTGCCGACCGGGTCGGGCTGGACCGACACCACGTCGGTCGTCTCCGAGAGCAGGGTGTCGCCCGGGTCGCCGGCGTCGCCCGCGGCGGCGCTCCCGTCCGCGTCGGCCGCGGTCACGTCGACCGCGCGGTAGCGGCGCGCCGAGGCGTCGGTCGCGTCGAGCGCGTACACCAGCGTCGCGTCGTCGGCCCAGTCGTACGCGGGGACGACCGACTCGGCGTCCGGCCGCCACGACCACGCCCGCTCGCCCGCCGCGAGGTCGTACGCGACGAGTTCGCCCGGCCGGCCGCCCGCCTCGGCGTCGCGGACGCTCGCGAGGTAGCGGCCGTCGGGCGAGACGGCGAGCGGCGCCGCGCCGAACGGCGTCGCGCGGACCCGGTCGAACAGTTCGCGGACCCCGCCCGACGCGAGGTCGTGACGCCACACCGACCCGCCGCGGACGTAACACAGCGTGTCGGCGTCGGCCCACGTCGGGTTGGCGTGGTCGGCCTCGCTGGCGGCGAGCGTCCGGCTCTCGTCGGCGCCCGCGTCGTGTATCAGGAGGTCGCCGTCGGCGACCACCGCGGCCTCGTCGGGGTGTTCGGGCCGCCAGTCGAACCCCGCCGCGTCCGCCCGGTCGAGGACGGTCGGGTCGGGGTCGGGGGCCGCCGTCCCGTGGGCGAACCGGGTCTCGCCGTCGGCGGTCCGGAGGTAGCCCACCCGGGTCGCGTCGGCGTTCCACGCGGGCGCCGCGACCGTCCGCAGGTCGAGCGCGTCGTCGACCGTGAACTCCAGTGACACGGGTGTGGGTGGGCCAACCACGACAAAAGCCCCAGCGTCCGGGCCGGACCGGCCGGTTTCGACGCGGTTCGAGCTTAAAACTCCAGCCCGCGCGGCGCGGCGGCGGGGGCGAGCGGGGGCGCGGGCAGGCGCTCGGGGACGACGGGGTCGTTGTACGCCCCCGGCGCCACGTCGTTCGGCCCGTCGGGGTAGAACAGCGACGCGAGCAGGTGGAGCTGCGAGCGGCCGACGCCCAACTCGAACTGCCCGCCGCCGTACAGCGACACGCCGCGGTCGTCGGCCCACTCCAGCGTGTCGAACAGCGCCGCGACCGTCCCGAACCGCGAGGGTTTGACGTTGAGCCACCGCGGCTCGAACGGGAGCGACTCGACGCTCTCGACGCCCGTGACGGGGTAGTCCCACGACACGCGGTCGGCCTCGCCGTCGAACAGCGGGCGGGTCTCGTCGGTCAGCCCCGGGTCTTCGACCACGGCGTCCGGGAACGCCCGCAGCATCCGCTCGTAGAAGTCGGCGTCCGGCGCCTGGTCCACCTCCGTCCCCTCGTAGAGCCCCTTGAAATCGAGGATGCGAACCCGGTCGCCGGGGAGGGCGGCCACCACCTCGTCGGTCCAGTCGGCGGTCGGGTCAAGTTTGAACCCGATCCCCGGCACGCGCTCCGTGAGGGTCGTGACGCGGTCGGCCGTCGGCGGGTCGCCCAGCCGCGTCGACGCGACGAAGTTCACGGGGTCGCGCTCGCGGCCCACCGCGGCGCCCAGGTGGGTGTCGGCCTGCCGGAGCGCCAGGTCGAGCGCCGCGCTCTCGACCGCCCACCGGCGGTACGGCCGCGCGGTCTCCCGCTCGGGGTCGCGGGTGGGGAACAGGTCCACGCCGTCGAGGTGGGCGGAGAACCCGTCGAACGTCCACTCGCCTTCGAGGACGCCGGTGAAGTCGACGGCCGCGGGGCGGTCGGCGGGCGCGTCGCTCGCGGTGCCGGCGGCGGCTCCGTCGCTCGCGCCGCCCGCGTCGTCGACAGACTCGAACAGCGCGTCGTGGTCCTCGGCGTCGTACGTCACGTCCTCGCCGCGGCCGAGTTCGCCCCCGCCGCGCAGCCGGAACGTGGTGCTCACGCGCTCGAACCCGGATGAGGTGTCGCGCGCGCGGCGGCGGAGCGACACCGACTCCACCGTCAGCGGGAGGTCGGCGACGGCGTCGTAGTGGCTCACGGGCGACCGAGGGCCGCCCGCGGCTTAGGGTTGGCTCTCCCGGGCGTCGCGCTCCGGAGGTCCGCGGCTCGGCGCTCCGCTCGCCCCCGCCGGCTCACCGGCCGCGGCGGTCGCGGTCGGCTTCGAGTTTCCCCACCCGGGTTGCGAGCGCGAGGAACGTCGCGGCGACGGTGAGCACCACCGCGCCCGCGGCGGCGGGGTAGTGGAGGCCCGACGGGTGGGTGAACCCGCCGAGGCCGGCGTCGTACAACTGCCCGGGGACCAGCGTGTGGTGGGGGGTCCCGATTACCGGGACGAAGTAGTCCACCAGGTCGTTCAGCCCGTACCAGACGACGGCGACGAACACCGCCCGGACGGGGAACTCGGAGAAGCGGTGGAGCAGGAACGCCTCGACCGCCATCAGGAGGTGCGAGCCGAACAGGAACGCGTACATCGGGAGCGGGGTCTCTGCGAGGAAGCCCTCCGAGAAGACGGTCAGCACGTACGGCGTCCACAGCCCGAGTTTGAGACAGCCGAAGAACGCGACGGCGTTGACGTACTCGTTGGGACGACCGAGCCACCACAGCCCGAGCGCGAGACCGATGAACATCGTCGCGACGGGGCTGTCGGGGACGAGCGGCCACACGGCGAGCGGCTCCCCCGCCAACTGCCCGGTGATCAGCGGCGTCGACAGCGGGTACGGTTGGAAGCCGTAGTACCAGAAGCCGAACGCGGTGCCGACCAGGTTGACCAACGCGATGAGCGCCGCGAGGTGGAGCCCGAAGTTCTCCAGCCACCGCGGCAGCGGCGCGACGTACCACGGCAGGTCGTCGGCGGGGGGGAGGCCGTCGCCGTCGAACAGCGAGCCGAGGGGCGAACGGGTGGCCATCGTAGGGTGTCAGCGTCGGCCGGCCGGGGTATAGCGGTGGCGGTCCCGGCGGTCGGCCGGCGCCCCCGGACGGTCGGACCCGCCGTCGGGACCGGACGCCGCGACGCCGCGCCGCCGCCGACCGGGCGGGGACCGGGAGGGATATGCCGCGCCCGGGCGAACGCCGGGCGTGGACCCCGACGACCTGCTCGCACGCGAGGTGGCGACGTTCTACCTGACGACGCCGTGGACGCTGGGGCTGCTGCTGGTAGCGAACGCGCTCGCGTTCCTCGTCGGCGTCCGCTACTACGTCGAGACGATGCCGCCGGTGGCGACGTTCGCGTGGCCGATCTACGCCGACTCGCCGACCGCCATCGCGTTCGGGACGCTCGTGCTCGCGGCGCTCGTCCCCTTCGCGGGGCGGTACTCGCTGTCGGCGGTGCCGCGGACGCGGCTGGTGGGCGTCCTCTCGACGCTCGCGGTCGTGTGGCTCGTCAAGATGGGGCTGTGGACGTTCGTCGCGCTCAACGTCCCGCTGGTCCGGCCGGACCTCCCGGTCGACCTGTACGTCGGCTTCGACGCCGACTCGCTGTGGGCGTACTGGGGCATCCTGTTCACCCACGCCGCGTTTCTCGGGGAGGCGCTCCTGCTCGCGCACGTCGGCCGGACGAGCCGGGGGACGCTCGCGGCCGTCGGCCTGTTCGCCGTCGCGAACGACCTGTTCGACTACGGCTTCGTCGTCGGTCTCCCGTTCGCCCACTACCCGCCGGTCCGGTACGACCCCGGCGCCCTGCTGGCGGCCGGCAGCGTCGCGGCCACCGTCGTCGCTCTCGCCGTCGCCGCGGCGCTCCTCCCGGGTGGAGCCGCGGGCGACGCGGGCGAGGCGACCGACGCCTGAGCGTTCGAGCCGACCCGGCCGGCGTCGAGACCGACGCGTGCGAACACCTTTTACGGATTCGGAGCTTACCTCACGTGTATGGACTCCGCGGTACTGCTTGATCTCCTCGGCAACGAGAACCGCCGGCGCATCCTCCGGCTGCTCTCGCACAAGCCCTGTTACGTCACGGAGATCAGCGAGTACCTCGGCGTGTCGCCGAAGGCGGTGATCGACCACCTCCGGAAGCTGGAGGAGGCGGGACTGATCGAGAGCCACACCGACGAGCGCCGCCGGAAGTACTTCCACATCACCCGGGACGTGCGGCTGGAGGTGAACGTCTCCAGACACGGCTTCGGCGCCAAGAGCGCCTACCCCGCGAACCCGAGTCTCGACATCAGCGGCCGGTGTCCGCACATGCGGATCGACTTCGACGTCGACCTGCCCGACCGGGAGGGGGCGGGCGGCGACGGCGAGGCAGGTGGCGACGGCGAGGTGGACGGCGACGGCGAGGTGGACGGCGACGCGCGCGACGGGGTCGACGACCTCGCGCGGGAGTTCGACCGACTCCAACAGTTGGAGAACGAACTCTCGCTGGCCCAGCGGTGGCTCCACGGGCGGATGACCGACGTGCTCGACCGGCTGAACGACCGGCTCGGCGTCGACGCCGACTCGCGCTTCTTCGCGGAGTTGCTCGCCGCCGTCGCGGTCACCGACGGCAGCGTCGAGGCGGTCGCCCGCGAGGTGGGTGCGGACCCCGAGACCGTCGAGGAGGGTCTCAGACGCCTCTCGGAGGGCGGGCTGTTGTCGAACCACGACGGCGGCGACGAGTGGCAGATGGCGTGAACGGTCCGGGTCGGCGCCGACCCGTTCGGGTTCGGGCGCGAGTGGGGGCGACTCCGGTCGCCCCGGGCGCCGCCCGCTACCGACTGAGGTAGCCGCCCTCGACGCCGAGCGCCTCGCCCGTCACGAACGAGGCGTCGTCCTCGCAGAGCCAGAGTACGGCCGCGGCCACCTCCGCGGGCGTGCCGAGGCGGTTCATCGCGTGGCGCGCCTCGACCGCCTCGCGCACCTCCGACCCCTCCTCCATCCCGCCCTCCGCGAGCAGCGGGGTGTCGATGAACCCCGGACAGACCGCGTTGACGCGCACGCCGGTCTCGCCGTTCTCCAGCGCCGCCGTCTTCGTCAGCCCGAGGACGCCGTGTTTCGCCGCGGCGTACCCCGAGGAGTTCTCGAAGCCGACCTTCCCGAGCACCGAGGAGTTGTTGACGACGACGCCGCCGTCGTCGCTCTCGCGCATCGCCGCGATCTCGGCGCGCATACACCTGAACACGCCGACGAGGTTCACGTCGATCACCGTCTCCCACTCCCCGGGGTCGTACTCGTCGACCGGGGCGCTCGCGCCGCCGATACCCGCGTTGTTGAACGCGTAGTCGAGGCGGCCGTACTCGTCGACGGCGGCGTCGACCATCGCTCCGACCTCGTCGGCGTCGGTGACGTCCGCCTCGACGAACGTCGCGTCGCCGCCCGCCGCCTCCACCTCCTCGACCGTCCCCTCGCCGCCCTCGACGTCGACGTCCGCGACCACCACGCTCGCACCGCGGTCGGCGAACTCGACCGCCGTCGTCCGTCCGATACCCGACCCGCCGCCGGTCACGACTGCGACCCTCTCGTCGAACGAAGCCATACCCGACCCACACCCAGTGGGAGCAAAAACCCACGGGTCGTACCGGGGTTCCACCCCGCCCGCCCCGGAGCGCGAGTTCCGACCCGCAAGGCAGTAGCCGCCCGCGCCCGTACCACCGCCGTGATCCGCCGCTGTGAGGAGCACGGCTACGTCGACGGCGACGCCTGTCCGGTCTGTGACGACGCCGGCCGGCCCGTCGTGAGCGACGACCGCCGGACCCGCCTGTCGAAGTTCGTCAGCGGCGCGCTCCGGCACTTCCCGGACGACGCCGGACTCTCCCTCGACGACCGGGGGTGGACGGCGTACGACGCGCTCGCGGACGCGGTGGCGGCGCGGTACGACTGGGCGACCCGCGAGCGTCTCGACGCGGTGGTCGCGACCGACCCGAAGGGCCGGTTCGAGCGGCGCGGCGACCGGGTGCGCGCCGCCTACGGTCACTCGGTCGACGTCGACCTCGAACCCGAGTCGGGCGACGCGAGCGAGCTACCGGCGACGCTGTACCACGGCACCGCGCCGCGGAACCTCGACGCGATCCGCGAGGAGGGACTCCGGCCGATGGGGCGTCAGCGCGTCCACCTCTCGGCGACGCGCGCAACCGCCCGCGAGGTGGGGCGTCGCCACGCCGCCGACCCCGCGGTGCTCGTCGTCGACGCGGCGGCGTTGCTGGCGGACGGGTTCGCGGTCGACCGCCGCGGCGAGGCGACGTACACGGTCGGGCGCGTCCCGCCCGCGTACGTCGAGTTCGACGCGTGACCGCCCCCGGCTCGGGACCGGGAGTCAGACGTCGCGCGTGAGTCCGTCGCGGAGGTCGCGGCCGAAGTAGTAGCCGAGCAGCGACACCACCGCCCCGGCGGTCAGCCCGGCGCCGGCGACGGCGGCGCCCGCGGTGGCGACCCCGTACTCCGCGAGGAAGTTCGCGCCGAGGAAGAAGTTCAGCCCGCCGAGCGTGCTGGCGACGAACAGCAGACAGGACGCCGCCCCGCCGGCGACGGCCGTCTCGACGTACCGCCGGCGCGAGCGCACCGCGCCGAGGAGGAACGTGGCCGCGAACAACCCGACGTACTGGACGAGACCGCCGAGGAGCGGGACCGACGCGCCGGCGAGGAGACCGGCGCCGGCGACGAGGAACGAGGCGATCAACCCCTTCGCCGACACCGGCGACCGGCCGAGGCGGGCGCGCGACCGCCCGCCCTCGGCGTCGTCGGCAGTCGTCTCGTCGCTCCCGCTCCGCGCCGACTCCGCGCCGGAGTCCGCCCCCGACTCCGACCCGTCGCCCACCTCCCGGTCGGCCAACTCCTGGAGTTCCTCGAGACTCTTGGACATGCGTGTCGGTCGGCGCGGGCGAACTATGGCTCTTTCCCCGCCGCTCGCTCCCCGCGCTCCGCTCGCCGCTCGGCTCCGCTCGCCGCTCGGCTCCACGCGCCGGTTCGCGTCACGCTCGCGGTCCACCGGCCGCGGCCGTCGATAGCCGGTCTTATGCCGCCGACCGCCGTGACGTACCTCCGATGGAGTACGTCCAGGAGCGAGTTACGACGCTCCACGACCTCGGGGGGGCGGACCCGACGGCGCCGACGGGTCGCGCGGCGGTCGTCGTCCCGCTGACGGAGCGGGAACACGCGGGTCTCGCCGCCGAGCGGGTCTTCTCGGAACTGGAGGCGGTCGACCCCGCGCGGGTTGTCGTCCCGCTGCGCGCGTCGGCCGACCGCGTGACCGCGGTCCGGGAGTGGCTCGCGGGGTTCGACCTGCGGCTCGACACGCTGTGGTGTGACGGTCCCCGGCTCGCGGACCTGCTCGGTTCGGCGGGGCTGAACGGCGCGCGGGGGAAGGGACGGGACGTGTGGCTCGCACTCGGGCGCGCACTCGCGGACGACGACGCGGAGTTCGTCGCGGTCCACGACGCCGACACCGCGTCGTACTCCCGCAGCTACGTCCGGCGGCTGCTGTTCCCGCTGACCCGCGAGTTCGCGTTCTCGAAGGGGTACTACGCGCGCGTCGAGACCGACCGGCTGTACGGCCGACTGTTTCGACTCCTGTACGCGCCGCTGGTCCGCGCGCTCGCTGACGCGCACGCCGAGCCGTTCCTCCGCTATCTGGAGTCGTTCCGCTACGCGCTCGCGGGCGAGTTCGCGGCGACCCGCGAGGTGGTCGAGTCGCTCCGCGTCCCGCGGACGTGGGGGTTGGAGGTCGGCACGCTCGCCGACGCGTACGACGCGGTCGGCGCCGACGCGTGCGCGCAGGTCGACCTCGGCAACTACGAGCACGACCACCGCGCGGTGTCGGGTCCGACCGGGCTCTCGGAGATGAGCGAGTCGGTCGCGGACACGCTGGCGCGCGCCGTCGAGGCGCACGGGGTCGCCCCCGACTACGACACGCTCGCCGACCGCTACCGCGAGGCGGGGGACGCGCTCGTCCGGTCGTACGCCGCCGACGCGGCGTTCAACGACCTCTCGTACGACCGCGCGGACGAGCGCCGGCAGGTCGAGACGTACGCCGACGCGGTCGGGCCGCCGGGCGACGACGACCGCCTCCCGGCGTGGACCGACGCGCCCGTCTCGCCCGACGAGGTGGTCGCCGCCGCCGGGGCGGACGCCGACGAGGCGGCCGGTCGGTAGCGCGCGCTCGCACGCTCGCGCCACCCCGGAGCCCGGAGGCTGGCGGGCGCCGTCGTCGTCGCCCGGCCGCCCGGACTGCAACGTTGAAGAGCGTCGCCCCTCCACGGTCCGTATGAACCTCGACGGGGTCCGCCGACACGCGCCGGCGACCATCGGGGAGGCGGAGCGCCGCGCGGCGGTGCTCGCACCGGTCGTCGACCGCGGCGGCACCCCGCACGTCCTCTTCACGAAGCGCGCGGACCACCTCGGGAGCCACCCGGGGCAGATGAGTTTCCCCGGCGGCGGGGTCGAAGCCGAGGACGCGGACCTGAAAGCGACCGCGCTCCGGGAGGCCGACGAGGAGATCGGACTCCGCCCCGGGGAGGTGGAGGTGGTCGGCCGCCTCGACGACGTCGAGACCGTCTCCGACTACGTCGTCACGCCGTTCGTCGGGACGGTCCCCGACCGCGAGTACGCCCCCTCGGACGGGGAGGTCGCGGAGATCGCGGTGCTTCCGGTCGCCGAACTTACGGACCGCGCGAACTACGAGTCCGCGCGGCGCGAACACCCCCGCTACGGCGACGTGCGGATCCACTTCTTCCGGGTCGGCGGCTACACCGTCTGGGGCGTGACCGGCGGGATGGTCGTCCAACTGCTCGAACTCGCGACCGACTGGCGGATGCCAGACGAGGTGGACCGGGTGGTCGACCCCGACGCGGACCTGCCGACCTGAGGCGGGGCGGACTTGCGCTCGCCGGCAACCTCGCTTATGCCCGACCGCGCCGTCCCTCCGGCAGTGAGTGACGCGAGCGACGGCGACGACGTGAGCGACGAGGGAGAGGAGTTCGACCCCGAGGCGGACGAGGAGCGCGAGATCGGCCGGGAGATGGTCGACCAGAGCACCGGGCTGGGGTCGGTGCTGGCGCACACCTACCGCGGGGAGATGGACCAGGCGACGACGTGGCGGTCGCGGCTCGACCAAACGACGACGTGGGCGGTGACGGTGATGGCGGCGATCCTGACGTGGGCGTTCTCCAGCCCGGACAACCCCCACTACATCCTGCTCATCGGGCTGGGGATGCTCGCGGCGTTCACGGGGATCGAGACCCGCAGGTACCGCGACTACGACGTCTACCGCTCGCGGATCCGGATCATCCAGCAGAACCTGATCGCGAACGCGCTCGACCCCTCCGAGGGGGTCGCCCACAGCGACTGGCGGCGGAAGCTGAGCGAGGACTACCGCCGGCCGACGCTGAAGGTGCCGTGGGGGGAGGCGCTCGCCAACCGCCTCCGGCACGTCTACCTCCCGCTGTTCGGGATCATGCTGGCGGCGTGGGCGTTCCGCGTCTCCGTGTTCACCCCCGACCAGTCGTGGCTGGCGTCGGCCGCCATCGTCGTGATCCCGGGGTGGGCTGTCGGGGCGGTCGTGACGGCGTTCTCGGTCGCGGTGGTGGCGGCGGCGTTCTGGCCGCGCGAGCGGCGCGCGAAGGGGGAGTTCCGGGAGGGGGAGTTCGGCGAGTGGAAGGACTGACCGCGCTCAGACGTAGCTCACCACGACCAGCGCGAGGAAGAACGCGACGAGGAGGGCGACGAGCAGGAGCGCGAACCGCGCGGATCCGCCCGCGTACCCCTCGTTCGACGCCTCGTCGCTCCCCCGCGAGATCACGTCGGGTCTATCGACCGTGCCGACCGGTGGCACGCTACCGGGAAGAGCCTCCCGCCGCTTCTGACACGAGCGCCACGTTTATCACCTCGACCGACCTCGTACGGCCATGGCCGCACAGGCGATGGATCGCGTTCCGCGACGGTCCTAGTTCTCACCGACTCCGCCGAGTGACGACGGAACACGTAGTATCGACAGCGACGACAGCGAGCGACGCCCGACCATGAGTTCAGTGGACACCGAGATCGACATCGACAGCGACGACAGTGGAGCCGCGACGGACGACGACCGCGCCGCGCGAGCGGCCGCCGACGCCGACGCCGGCGGCATCGCGGCGCGGACCGGTCTCGACGGGGTGTCGCTCAAGCCGCGCGAGTGCGACGTCTCGGTCGCCGCCGACCTGCCGTTCGGGTTGGTCTGCGTCGACTACGAGGGCCGCGAGTCGCTCCCCGCGTTCGACACGCTCGCCGCCCTGGCGCGCGACCGGACGGTCCGGCTGACCACGCCCGTCCGCGCCGACGGGTTCGACCCCCGCGGCGACGACTCGCTCACCCGGGCGCTCCCCGACTCGGTCGGGCGGATACTCGTCGCCGGCCACCCCGCCTACCTCGACGAGTCCGAGCGGAAGCGCGCGGTCGCGCCCCGACTCGGCGACGCCGTGGGCGTCTCGACCGACCCGTGGGTCGGCACCGAGGGGATCGAACGGGTCGCGCTCGCCGCCGGCGGGACGCAGTACGAACTCCTCTCGCGGACCACCGAACGCGACGTGCGCGCGCTCCGCGCCGCGGGCTACGAGGGGGACATCGCGGTGTACGCGCCGACCGTCCCCACCGACGACGAGGACGCCGTCCTCGACGCGGTCGGCGGCTACGCCGCCCGACGCAAGCCCGTCCAGAAGGCGCTCCCCGACGGCGCCGAGACCGACGCCGACGCGAGCGGCCGCGCGCGCGAGGTGCTCCGGAAGGCGACCCGCGACTACGCGCTCGTGGGCGACCCCGACACCGTCGGCGACCGGGTCGCGGCGCTCAAGGAGGCGGGCGCGGACCTCGTGGTCGGCTACCCCGCCGCGGGCGTCGAGACGTTCCGGTAGGTGCGAGACGGCCCCGGACGACCGCTCCGGCGGGCCGTGGCTCCCGTTCGCACGCCGCCCCGAAAGCTTTGGCCGACGCGCCCGACCGGGGGGTGTGGACGGCAACGCGGACGCCGACGCGCCCGCCGACGACCGGGTGTCCGCCGCGGTCGCCGCGGCGTTCCCCGACCGCGCGGTGGCGGCGCTCGGCGCGACCGGCCCGTCGTGGAACGACGACAACCGGACGGTGAGCGTCGAGTTCGCCGACGGCGGCGCGGCGTACCTCAAGGCCGTCGTCGCCGGCGACGGCTCGGCGGTCGCCCGCGAGCGGGCGGCGCTCGAC
>NZ_ASGZ01000022.1 GCF_000495475.1 Candidatus Halobonum tyrrellensis G22
CGTCGGGCGGCGGCCTCTCGTCGGCCGCCGCCGACCGCCTCGGCGTCAGGCTCCGGGTCGCACTCGCCGACGAAGCGGGGAGCCAGCGGGTCGCCGTCCCGGAGGGAGCGACGGACGCGACGGTGCGCGCCGAGCGGGCGGTCGCGCGCGAGACGCTCCGCGCGGCCGTGAGCAACGAGACGGAGGGGGCCGAGGAGGCGCTCAGAGAGCGGTACGACGACCACGCGTTCGGGGGCGTGCTCGCGGGGCTACCGGTCGCGCCCGCGCCGGGCTACTGGTACGCGACGGCGAACGTCTGGAGCGTCGAGGTGCGCGGCGCGTACCCCCGATTCTCGGTGACGAGCCCGGTCGGCGGGCCGACCGGCGCGGGCGGCCGCCTCCGGTACGTCCGCGACGGGTCGGCGGTCGACCTCGACGTGGACGGCGACGGGGACGCCGAGCGACTCGGCAGGAACGAGCGCGTGTCGTTCCGCGTCGAGACCGCGGTTGCGGCGGTCGTCCCCGCGGGCAAGAGCGGCGTCGGCGACGTGGACGGTGACGCCGACGAGCGCTCGGCGGGGTGGCCCTGTCCCGGGGTCGGGGGCGGGCGTGCGAACGAGGGAGCCGAGACCCCGACCGGGAACGCGACCTGCGGGGCGTGAGAGCCGGGTCGGCGCCGCAAGCAAACCGTTTTGCCGGCGGAGCGGGGAAGGGAGGGTATGCTGTACGACGCTGTCGCCGACGACGACGAGGTGACGCGCGAGACGCTCCTCGCGGCGTACGCGGCCGAACTCTCGGCGGTAGTCGACGCCCGGGGTGTCGAGAGCGTCGTCGAGGCGACGGCCCTCGACCGCGCGACCGTCGAGGCGGTCGTCGCCGGCGACGTGGCGGACCTCCGCCTCGCCGAGGCGAGCGAGATACTCTCGCTCGCCGAGGGTATCGCCGCGGAGGACGTCACCGCCGAGGTGCGCGACCACCTCATGCTGGGGATGACGACAGCCATCCTCGACGTGGACACGATCGCCGCCGAGATAGACGCCGACCTCACCGGCCAGGAGGTCCAACAGGCCATCGAGGGCCGGACGCGGCTCACGCTCGGCGAGTTGGCGGAGATGCAGGCGCTCGTCGACGAGCGCTCGCAGCACTGATGGCCGGAGATACGGACGACGCGGACGGAGACGCGGACGACACGGACGGAGACGCGGACGACACGGACGGCGGCGGCGTCGACGTCGCCATCGTCGGCTGCGGCTACGTCGGACTCGAACTCGGCCGACAGCTCCGCGAGGCTGGCCGCCGGGTGGCCGGCGTCCGGCGGTCCGACGAGGGACTGGCGGCGGTCCGGGAGGCGGGGCTAGAGGCGGTCCGCGCGGACGCGACCGACCCCGACTCGCTCGCGGCGCTCCCCGACGCCGAGGCGGTGGTCTTCGCGGCGAGCTCCGGCGGCCGCGGCGCCGACGCCGCTCGCCGGGTGTACGTCGACGGACTCCGGAACGTCCTCGCTGCGTACGGCGGCCGCGCCGACCCGCCCGACCGGCTGGTGTACACCTCCAGTACGGGCGTCTACGGCGACCACGACGGCGACTGGGTCGACGAGGGGACGCCGCTCGACCCGACGACCGAGAAGACGGAGGTGCTCGTCGAGGCCGAACGGGTCGCGCTCGCGGCCGGCGACGAGCACGGTATCGACGGCACCGTCGTCAGGTTCGCCGGGCTGTACGGTCCCGACCGCTACCGGCTCGACCGCTACCTCGACGGGCCGGTGACCGCGGGCTACCTCAACATGCTCCACCGCGACGACGCCGCGGGCGCGGTGGCGTTCCTGCTGGAGCGCGACCTCGCGCGCGGGGAGGCGGTGCTCGCCGTCGACGACGAACCCGCGGACAAGTGGGCGTTCGCCGACTGGCTCGCCGACGAGTGCGGCGTCGCGGAGCCGGAGAAACGCACCGCGGAGGAACGGATCGCGGCGGGCGACCTCTCGGCGGCGGCCGCGCGGCGCGTCCGCACGAGCAAGCGGTGTTCGAACGAGTTGCTCCGGGAACTCGGCTACGAGTTCCGGTTCCCCACCTACCGGGAGGGCTACCGCGCCGCGATCGAGGCGTACCGGCGGGAGACCGGCTCCGCCGCCGACTGACCAGCCGCCGGCAGTGAGACACGTCGGATAAAGCGTGTGATACCTTCTTGTCCCCGGGCGTGTACACGGCGGATATGTTGCAGCCAGACGGCGCCCAGTTCATCCAGTGGATGGACGACGCGGTAGCGCTCGACCCCCGGCTCCTCGTCGGAGTCGCGGGCGGGACGCTCGCGCTCGTCGCCGCGGTGTTCCTGCTCCGTCGTCTGCGGCGGACCCCCGGCGAGCGGCTCACCCGGCTACTCGCGGACTACGAGTCGGTCGCCGTCCTCCTCCACCCCAACCCCGACGCCGACGCGATGGCGACAGCCATCGGCGTCGCGGACCTCGCCGAGGGCGTCGACACCGACACCACGCTCCAGTTCACCGGACAGGTCCGCAGACAGGAGAACCGCGCGTTCCGGACGGTGCTCGACGTCGACATCGAACGGATCGACCACGTCTCGGATCTGGCGGCGGAGGCGGTCGTCCTCGTCGACCACAACGAGCCGCGCGGGTTCGCGGGCGCCGACGGCGTCCTCCCCGTGGCAGTCGTCGACCACCACCCCGGCGGCGGCAGCGGCGAGCGGTTCACCGACGTGCGCACCGACTACGGCGCGTGCGCCAGCGTCATCACGGAGTACTTCCGGGAGGTAGGCGCGACGCCCGTCCCGCCGGACCGCCACGACAGCGAGGTGGCCGGCCGCGCGCTCCCGACCCGGGTTGCGACCGGGCTGCTGTACGGCATCCTCTCGGACACCAACCGGTTGACGCGCGGCGCCTCCGCGGCCGACTTCGAGGCGGCGTCGTACCTCCACGAGGGGGTCGACGAGGACCTCCTGACGCGGATCGCCGAACCCGAGATGAGCACCGAGACCCTGGAGGTGAAAGCGCGCGCCATCGCCGGCCGGGACATCCGCGGGTCGTTCTGCGTCAGCGACGTTGGCGACGTCTCCAGCGTCGACGCCATCCCGCAGGCGGCCGACGAACTCGTCGGTCTCGAAGGCGTGACCGCGGTGGTCGTCGTCGGCGAGAAGGACGGCACGCTCCACCTGTCGGGCCGGTCGCGCGACGACCGCGTCCACATGGGCCGGACGCTGGAGGCGGCCGTCGACGACGTGCCGAACGCGAGCGCGGGCGGACACGCCCGGATGGGCGGCGGCCAACTCCCGCCGGTGCTCCAGACCGACGGCACGCGCGAGGTGACCGCGCCGCGGGGCGACGCGCTGGTCGACCGGCTGTTCGACGCGATGACCGGCGAGGTCTGAGCCCGACCGCGACACCTTTTCGGACGCCGCCCCGACGCTCCTCCATGGCGACCGCTTCGGGCACGTGGGGCTACCGCGACCGGTTCGACGACTCGTTCGGCCGAACCTACTTCAGGCGGTTCGGGCCGGGCGTCGTCTCCAGCATCGGCGCCGGCACGTACCTCGGCGAGCCGACCGACGCGGTCGACGACCGCTACCGCGCGGCGCTGACCGCGGCGCTCGACGCCGGGATCAACCTGGTCGACACCGCGGTCAACTACCGCTGCGGGCGGAGCGAGCGGGTCGTCGGCGACGCGCTCCGCGAGACCGACGCCGACCGCGAGGCGGTGGTGCTGGCGACGAAGGGCGGCTTCCTCCCGTTCGACGGTGACCGTCCCGACGACCCCGGCGCGTACGTCCGCGAGGCGTTCCTCGACCCCGGGTTGGTCGACCGTGCGGACCTCGCGCGCGGGAGCCACTGTATCGCGCCGGGCTTCCTCGACGCGATGCTCGACCGCTCGCTGGAGTCGCTGGGCGTCGACTCGGTCGACTGCTACTACGTCCACAACCCCGAGACGCAGTTGGCCGAACGCGACCGCGCGGCGGTGTACGACCAACTGGAGGCCGCCTTCGAGACGCTGGAGGAACGCCGGCTCGCGGGCGATATCGGCGCGTACGGCGTCGCGACGTGGGAGGCGTTCCGCGTCCCGCCGGCCCACGAGGCCCACCTCGACCTCGGCGCGGTGCTCGCGCGCGCGGAGGCGGCGGCCGCGTCCGCGGGTATCGACGACCCCGACGACCACGGGCTCCGGGCGATACAGCTCCCGTTCAACGTCGGGATGGCCGACGCGTTCACCGTCGCCGCCCACACCCCTCGGAGCGACGACGGCGCGACCGGTGCGGACGACGCGCACGGTGCGAACGACGGGGAGGGTGTAAACGGCGGAACCGGAAACGCGGAGGCGGGAGGCGAGCGGGTCAGCGCGCTGGAGTTCGCCCACCGCGAGGGGCTGTCCGTGTTCGCGAGCGCCGCCCTCGGGCAGGGTGAACTCGCGTCGTCGCTACCCGAGGAGATAGCGGCCGAACTCGCGGGCGACACGACCGCCCAGCGGGCGGTCAACTTCGCGCGGTCGGCGCCCGCGGTGACCGCGGCGCTCGTCGGGACCACGAGCGTCGAGCACGTCCGCGAGAACGTCGCCGCCGGCACGTTCGACCCGCTCGGCGCGAGCGCGTTCGACGCGGTGTTCGAGTGAGCGGGCGGCCGACTACCGGAGCTCCTTCCACCGCGTGCCGCAGTCGGGGCAGGTCCGCACGGAGTACACCTCGTCCGGGGGGTTCTCCGTCTTGAGCGACTCGCCGCAGTCCGTACACTTCAGCCGCTCGTAGTTGTCCCTCTCCAACTCGTTTTCGCGCAGCCCCTTTCGGGTCGACTTCACGGCCGCCCGTACTCCGGCTGAGGGCAAAAGACCGACGCCCGGTCGGCGCTGCCTGGCCGATGCCCGGCCGCGTCGCGTAACCGACGCCCGGTCGCCCCGCGGGTCCCGAGTCGGGCTGGCCGGCCCGCCGTGCGGTTCCGGAGTCGGAAGCTTCACCCTCGCGCCCGCGAACCCCCAGCCCGTGTCACGCGCCCGGCTGTTCGGGACGCTCTGCGGCGCCGTCTTCCTCGTCAACATGGCGCGGGTCGTGTTCGCGCCGCTGCTCTCGGAGTTCATCGCCGTCTTCGGGATGACCGAGGGGACAGCGGGCCTGCTCGCCACGTCGGTGTGGATGGGGAGTGCACTCCTCCGCGTGCCGACCGGCTGGCTGCTCACCCGGTTCTCGCGCCACCGGGTCGTGCTCGGCACGGGGGCGCTGCTCACGGCCGCGTCGGCGTTCGTCGCCACCGCCGACTCCGTCCCCATCCTCATGGTCGGCGCCGTCGGCATGGGGCTCGCCTCCGGGAGCTACTTCGTCGCCGCCAACCCGCTGGTGTCGGAACTGTTCCCCGACCGGGTGGGCCGCGCGATGGGCGTCCACGGCACCGCGGCCCAACTCGCGGCCGCGTCCGCCGCGCCGTTCGCCACCCTGATGCTCGGGGTGACGCTGTGGTCGTTCGCGGGCTGGCGCGCCGTCTTCGTCGCCATCTCGGCTGGCGCGGCGGTCACCACCCTCCTGGTCTTTCTCGCGGCGCGGACGACCGACCTCCCCGACGCGGGCGCGGCCGACCGGAACCTGCTGCGGGCGACCCGGCGGGAGTGGCGGACGGTCCTCACGGGCGTGGTGCTGCTCGGAGTGACCGGCTTCGTCTGGCAGGGCGTGTTCAACTTCTACGAACTGTACATGACCGCCAAGGGGCTGTCCGCGTCGGTCGCCCCCAACCTGCTGACGGTCATCTTCGCCGCGGGCGTGCCGGCGTTCATGGTCTCGGGTCGGCTCGCCGACCGCTTCCCGCACGTGCCGTACATGCTCGCCATCCTCGCGGCGTTCGTCGCGTGTCTGGTCGCGCTCGTCTCCGTCTCGGGGCTGTTCGCGCTGGTGGCCGTCTCGGCGGTGCTCGGGTTCGTCATCCACTCGCTGTTCCCCGCGATGGACACTTACCTGCTCGACACGCTCCCCGACGAGTCGCGCGGCTCGGCGTACGCCGCCTACAGCGGCACCATGATGGTCGTCCAGGCCACCGGCTCGTCGGTCGTGGGCGCGCTCCGCGACGCGGGCTACGCGTTCGACGCGGTCTTCTCCGTCTGTGCGGTCGGGTTGACCGGGCTGTTGGTCGGGTTCGTGCTCGCCCAGCGCGCGGGGCTGCTCCCCGAGTGAGCCGTCGTCCCGACGGCCCGCCCGCGACTCGCCGGGTCGGGGCGCCGCTCGGCGTCCACCGGCCGACGGGGGGCGACCCGACCGACGACCGACACGGGCCGTGCAGGCCGGGCGGGCCGCTCGACCGCGCGGCTCTTTAAGTGGTTCTCGGTACAACGGATAGATACGAAGGCGGGCCGGCGCGCCGCGCCGGCCGAGTTCGTTTCTCCCGTCCTCCCCACGTCGAGCCGCGCCGCCCCTCGCGAGCGTGGGGTTCAACTACCTCCCGCGTCTCCCCCCACCAATGAGCGACTCGGGGAGTGGGAGCGGCGACGGGGACGACGGTCCCACGTGGGTCGACGCGGACCCGGCGGACGACGCCGAGCGGCGTCTCGACCGGCGCGCGGGGGCGGGGGCGCTCGCCCGCGCCGAGGCGCGCCGCGACACGACCGTCCGCCGGTGGGACGTGGTGTCGCCGAGCGCGACCCGGATCGGACGCGCGCGCGCTGGCGACGCCGACCTCCCCGAGCGGGTCCGCCGCCTCCACGACGAGCGCCACCCGGCGACCGAGGGCCACGCCGAGCGCGCCCACCGGCTCGACCGCCTCCGCATCACGCAGGCGTTGTGTAACGCGCTCGACCTGACGCGGTGGCAGCGCGACCGCGTGCTCGGCGTGATGGACGGACTGGACCTGACGGCGTTCGGCAGCCAGCGCGCCATCGAGAAGGTGGCGCTCGTCGTCGTCCGCCACGTCGTCGACGCCGAGCGCCGCGAGTACCTCGGACTCGACGACGAGTCGTACGTCGCCGACCTCGACCCCGACGAGATGACCGACCTCTACGAGCGGTTTCGCACGCTCTCCATCAAGTCCGACGGGACGTTCGAGCGACTCCTAGAGCAGTACGGACTGGGGACGACGAACCTGAACCGCCTCGACAACGTGCTCGCCGAGCAGATGGACGAACTCGGTCTCCGGGAGGCGGTGTTCGGGCGCAACCCCAACCGCGACCCCGCGCTGCCCGCGACGACGCCCGAACCCGCGGACTGAGTTCGTTTCGGGCGCACGCGCCACCGTGACTGTCGACAGCCGGCCGCGGCCGCCGGAGTATCACGTTTTATCCCGGTAGATCGCGGTGTACGACCGATGCCGACGACGTGGCACCCGATAGAACTCACTTTCGAAGCGACCGACCCGCCCGCCGACCCGTACGGCGAGGAGTTCCTCACCGTCCGGTTCGAGTGCCGGTCGGGGACGACGTACACCGTCCCGGGGTTCTGGGACGGTGGCGACACCTTCCGCGTCCGGTTCGCACCCTCAGAACCCGGAGCGTGGAACTGGGAGACGCTCACCGACGACCCCGGGCTCGCCGAGACGGGGTCGTTCGAGGCCGAGTCCGGCGACGGTCGGACGACGCTCCACGACCACGGGTATCTCACCGCCGACGAGCGTGCGCTCCGTCACGCGGACGGCGAGCCGTTCTTCTGGCTCGCGGACACCGCCTGGTCGGCGAGCACCCGAGCGACGGTCGACGAGTGGGCGGAGTACCTCGACTACCGCGTCGAACAGGGGTACAACGTCGTTCAGGTGAACGCGCTGCGTCAACACGACGGGTCGCGACCGCACGACCGACTCCCCTTCGAGGAGTGGGACCTCTCGCGACCGAACCACGACTACTTCCGGTACCTCGACGACCTGGTCGCGATGGCCCACGAGCGCGGCGTCGTCCCCGCGCTCGTCGCGCTCTGGTTCGACTACGCGGGCGGGAACCTCGACTGGGGGATTCCGGAGTCCAAGCGTCACCAGCACTCGCCCGAGCAGGCCCGAACGCTCGGGCGCCACCTCGGGGCGCGATACGGTGCGTACGGCGCGGCGTGGCTGGTCTCGGGCGACTCCGGCTTCGACGAGTCGTCGCTCGCCGTCTACCGCGCGGCGGGCGAGGCGCTCGGCGACGCCTGTCAGTACCCGCTCCGGACCGCCCACCAGCCGGGCGAGCAGAACACCCCCGCCATCGTGAACGAGGAGGGGTGGCTCGACTTCCACATGTACCAGTCGGGCCACACCCACGACCTCGCGGTTCCCGAGAGTCAGGCCCGGACGAACCGCGCGCTCCACCCGGCGCGACCGGTACTCAACGGCGAGCCGTGTTACGCCGGGATGCAGGCGCACTCGGGGGACGACGTGTTCGACCGCGAGACGGTTCGCGCCGCGGGGTGGCTGAGCGTACTCGCGGGCGCGAACGCCGGTCTGACCTACGGCGCGCTCGGGGTCTGGCCGTGGCACCGCGAGGGGGACACGTTCGAGTCGGCTCACGTCTGGGGCGACCCGCGGCCGTGGGACGACGTGCTCGGGCTCCCGAGCGCCGCCGACTACGGACGACTCGCGGATATCGTCACGGAGTACGACGTGTCCGCACTCTCCCCCCGACCGGACCTCCTCGCCGAGACCGAGACGGGCGAGGCGTCGGCCGTAACGCCGGACGCGGTGCTGGTCTACCTCCACGCCGGGCGGGCGGTCGAGTTGCGGGACGCTCCGCCGACCGAAACGTGGGAGTGGGTCGACCCGGTGAGCGGCGAGACGGTCCCCGCGGAGACGACCGACTCCGGCGGCGCGCTCGCGGTCGCGGAGCCCCCGTTCGACGGTGACGCGCTCCTGTTCGGCGAGCGGACCCGCTGACCGGCTGACGTCGCCCCGAGGGTCGGTCCACACGGTCGAGCATCTCGGTGGCGCGAGGAATTTCGTATCGCGGAAGTCGGTTTATCGGCCGCCGGACGGCGGCGCGGCTCGCGGGGCGCGGTGAACGGAAAAAGGCCGGGCGGCGTACCTGACGCCGTTACCGTACGCGCTCGCCGAGCGCCGCGTCGCCGTGGGTCGTCAGCAGGTCGGCCTCGTCGCCCGCCGCGAGCACCATCCCGTTCGACTCGCGGCCGAACAGTTCGGCGCGTTCGAGGTTGGCGACGACGACCACCCGGGTGCCGGGCAGGTCGTCGACGTCGTGGAGTTGTTTGAGTCCCGCGACGATGCTGCGCGTCTCGACGCCGATGTCGACCATCAACTGGACCAGTTTGTCCGCGTCCTCGATGGGGTCGGCGGCCGTTATCTCGCCGACCCGGAGGTCGAGTTCCTGGAACTCCTCGAAGCTGACCCGCTCGCTCTCGACGGGTTCGAGTTCGGGGTCCGTCCCCTCGTCGGCGGCGTCCGGGTCCGCGTCGGCCGACCCGTCGCCGGTCTCGTCGTTCTCGTCGGGTTCGTCGGCGTCGCCCTCGGTCGCCTCGGCGACGCGCGCGTCGAGTTTGGCGTTCAGTTCCTCGACTCGCTCCTCGTCGATCTTCTCGTACAGTTCCTCGGGGGGGCCGAACTCGCGGGGCGGCGCTTCGAGCGCCTCGTCGGTCGTCACGTCGTGGACCGACCCCTCCTCGTCGATCTGCTCCCAGAGCCGCTGGCTGGTGCCGGGCGCGACCGGTTCGAACAGGACGGCGACCGCCTTGGCGATCTGGACGCAGTCGCGGATCACCTGGGCCGCGCGCTCGTCGTCCTCGCCGACGAGGTTCCACGGCTCGTTGCGCTGGATGTACTCGTTGCCGAACCGCGCGAGCGAGACGCTGGCCTCGCCGATGGCGCGGACCGAGTAGTCGTTGACGCCCGCGCGGAACTCGTCGACCGCCCGCTCGATCCGCTCTTCGACGTCGTCGCTCACCTCGGCGTCGGGCGTCCCCTCGAAGTTACGCTGTGCGAACAACAGCGACCGGTAGAGGAAGTTGCCCACGGTGCCGACGAGTTCGTTGTTCACCCGGTCGCGGAACTTCTCCCACGAGAAGTCGACGTCCTGCTGGAACCCGCCGTTGGTGGCGAGGTAGTAGCGCAGCAGGTCCGGGTGGAACCCCTCGTCGAGGTACTCCTCGGCCCACACCGCGCGGTCGCGGGAGGTGGAGAACCCCTTGCCGCCGAGCGTCATGAACCCGCTCGCCATCACCGCCCGCGGTTCCGCGTACTCCGCGACCTCCAGCATCGCCGGCCAGAAGATCGTGTGGTGCTGGATGATGTCGCGGCCGATCACGTGGACGATCTCGCCGTCGTCCTTCCACACTTCCTCCCAGTCGTACTCGTCGGCTCCGACGCGCTCGGTGTACTGTTTCGTGGAGGCGACGTACTCGATCGGCGCGTCGACCCAGACGTAGAGGACGAGGTCGTCGCCGGCGTTCGGCGGCGCGTCGCCCTCCTCCGGACTCGCCCCCGAGACGTCGGGGTAGTCGAACCCCCAGTCGAGGTCGCGGGTGATACACCAGTCTTGGAGCCCGTCCTCCAGCCACTGTCTGGGCTGGTTGCGCGCGTTCGACGTCCCCTCCAGTCGGTCGAGGAAGCCGTCGAGGTAGTCGGCGAGTTCGGAGACGCGGAAGAACTTGTGGGTGCGGTCGCGGTACTCCGCGGGGTTGCCCGAGATGGTCGAGACGGGGTCTTCGATCTCGCCGGGTTCGAGGTGGCGGCCGCAACCCTCGTCGCACTCGTCGCCGCGGGCGTCCGCCCCGCAGTACGGGCAGGTGCCCTCAACGTAGCGGTCGGGCAGCGGCTGGTCGTCGACCGGGTCCCACGCGACCTTGATCTCCTTCTCGTAGACGTACCCCTCCGATTCGAGGCGCTCGACGATCTCGTAGGTGAGTTCGCGGTTGGTCTCCTCGTGGGTGTGGCCGTAGTTGTCGAACTCGACGCCGAACTTCGGGAACGTCTCGGCGTACTGCTCGTGCCACTCGAGCGCGAACGCCTCGGGGTCGACGCCCTCCTCGATCGCCTGCACCGCGATCGGGGTGCCGTGCATGTCAGACCCGGAGACGAACGCGGTCTGCTGGCCGAGCGACTCGAGCGCGCGCGAGTAGACGTCGCCGCCGACGTACGTCCGGAGGTGACCGATGTGGAGGTCGCCGTTGGCGTACGGCAACCCGCAGGTCACCACCGCCGGGCCGTCGGTCGGGAACGGTTCGTGTGCGTATCCGTCCTGGTCGCTCATATCGGTTGGTGTCGTGGATGTGGGCCTAAAGCCCGCCGAATCGGGATCGACGCCGGGCGTGCGGTCCCCGCCCGTCGGGCGCGGTCGGTCCCCCGTCCGGAACGCGCCGGCGTTCGCGCCCGCGGCCGGCGCGCCCCCGCTATAGGGGACGCGCCGGCGACGGACGGTCCACCCGGCGCTAGAAGAGCGTGCGCATACGGCGACCGAGGTGGAACCCGGCGTTCACACCGCCACTTTTGCCGTCCCGACAGGTAAACTCCCCGGTGGGAGGTGACGCGGCCACCGTCGCCCCGAGCGGCGGGTTCTTGGGGCGTGCGCGGCTTCGGCCGGTGTGCACCCCACCGCAGCCCGGTTCCGCGAGCGCGCACGCGAGGAGTGCGAGTTCGACGCGCAGGTCGAGGAGTTCGCCGAGGGAACCAAGACGGCGGCCGACGCGGCAGACGCCGTCGGCTGTGACGTCTCGCAGGTCGTCAAGAGCCTGGTGTTCGACACCGACGACGGGCCGGTGGTCGTCCTGACCGCGGGTCACCACCGCGTCGACGAGGACGCCCTCGCCGACGCGCTCGGGGTCGAGACGGTCGGGTTCGCCGACGCCGAGACCGTGAAAGGGGCCACCGGTTGGAGCATCGGGGGCGTCCCGCCGTTCCCCCACGACTCCGCCGTCCCCGTCTACCTCGACGAGTCGCTCCGCGACAACGACCGGGTGTGGGCCGCCGCCGGCACCCCCGAGGCGATGTTCCCGCTGTCGTCCGCCGACCTCGAACGGCTGACCGACCCGACGCCGGTCCGGGCGTTCGAGTAGATAAACCGCCGACCGCGATACGAACTTCGCCTCCTAGGGGTCACATCCCCCGTTTCGCCCCCGAGAATCGGCGCGCGAAGGTGAGATACTCCTGCTGAGTGGCAACTCCCCCGACATCCGGTCGACGGATCGAGTCGTGGCGTCGGAGACGGTTCCCACAGTGGCGGGCGGTACGAGAGGGCCAGTGACGGCTCCCCGACGGCTCTCGGCCGCGTGGGTTGCCAGCGCTCGTCGCGGAGACGAAGACGCCTAGGCGCACGTCCGCGCCGAACTCGACGGGCGCCGCTACTCCGTCTCGGTGAACGCGCCCGCGACCAGCATCGGGAACACCAGCGTCGCCTCCGCCTCCACCTGCGTGTAGTTGCGGTCCTCCGCTTTGATCTTCCCCCACGACACCGCCTCGTTCGGCGGCGCGCCCGACAGCGAGCCGTCGCCCTCCATCCCCGTCGAGATGTAGACGGCGTAGTCGGCGCCTCCGCGGAAGAGGTTGGTCATGATCGCGTGGTGTTTGGGAACGCCCCCGCCGACCGCGATCAGACCCGTCGTGTCCGCGAGCAGGCCGTTCTCGATCAGCGAGTCGTAGTCGTCGAGGATCTCGATCCCCACCTCCGAGTCGTACCCCTGGCGGTAGTAGTAGAGGAAGTTGCCCACCTCGGCGTCCGTCAGCGCCGGGCAGAACACGGGCACGTCGTTGTCGGCGGCCTGCTTGAGCACCGAGTCCTCGTCGTCGAGCGTCGCGCCGAGTTCGCGCGCGAACGCCGTCGGCGTGCGGACCTTCTCGTCGGCGAAGAAGTCGTCGAAGAAGTCGTAGAGGTACTCCTCGAGCCAGACGTACCGGTCGGAGGGGACGAAGATGTTGCCCAGCCGGTTGATCCCCCGCTCGCGGAGTTCCGCCTCGTCGGCGTCCCACTCGCCCATCTTGAACGGCTTGGCGGTCTTGATCACGTCCTCGGTCAGCGAGCCGGAGGTGGTGATCAGCACGTCGACGTACCCCTCCCGCACCAGGTACGCGACGGTCTCGCGCAGCCCCGAGGAGACGATGTTCGACGTGAACGTGAGATACACCGTCGCGTCCGCCTCCCGCATCTGTGTCGCGATGTCGACCGCCTCCGCCAGTTGGGTCGCCTGGAACCCCGTCGTCGCGTACGAGTCGAGCATCGCCTCGAAGTCGAACTCGCCGCGGAAGTCGTAGCCGCGCACGTCGGCCGTCCCGAGTTCCTCCTCGCTGCCGGGGACGACGTGGTCGTGCGAGTCGCCCTCTTCTTCGGTCATACTCCCCGTACCGGGCAGACGACTTTGAATGGCTCGGTACGCGGCGGCTCGGCGCCCGTTCCCGGCGGAGCGGCGACGAGACGTTGCCCGCCCGCATCCGCTGCGCCCACCCGCACCCCCCGTCGTCCGCCCGCATCCGCTCATGCCCACCCGCCGGGGACCACCGGAGGGGGACCGGAGCGGAGCGTTGAACCCGGTCGCCCCCCAAGCGCCGGCATGGTCATCGGTCTGGAGATGTCGTGGCGGGCGCTGCTGTTCGCCAACTGGCCCGTCGACCCCGACGTCGTCTCGGCGCACCTCCCCGACGCACTCGCCGTCGACACGTACGACGGCGACGCGTGGCTCTCGGTCGTCCCGTTCACCAACGCCGCGGTCCGCCCGCGGGGGGTGCCCGAGTCGCTCGGCGTCGACCTGCCCGAACTCAACCTCCGCACGTACGTCCGCGTCGACGGCGAACCCAGCGTCTACTTCTTCAGCCTCGACGCACAGGGGGTCGCCTCCGTCGTCGGCGCGCGCCTGCTCCACCACCTCCCGTACTTCTACGCGCGGATCGACCACCACCGCGCGCACGACGGCCGGGTCCGGTTCGAGAGCCGGCGGCTCCACCCCGGCGCGCGGCCCGCCCACTTCGCGGCGACGTACGGCCCGGCGGGCGACCGACTCGACCCCGACGACGACTCGCTGGCGGCGTTCCTGACCGAGCGCTACCGCTTTTACACGGAGACGCCGTTCGGCACCGTCAGGTACACCGACGTCGACCACGACCCCTGGCCGCTCTACCCCGCCGAGGCGGACGTGGAGTCGAACACGCTGTTCCGCGCCGACGGGTTCGCCGACCCCGCGGGCGACCCGGTGCTCTACTACAGCCCGCGGCTCGACATCGCCGCCTCGCCGAGTCGGCGCCGGTAGTCGGCACCGCCGCCGAGCGCGCCCGCTCGAAGACGGGGAACGTCGTCCCGACGGCGTCGATGAACGCCCGTCCGCCGCGGCCCGTCCTGTTCGACTGCGCCTTCGGGTCGGCAGCGTCCGTTCCGCGTTCACGCGTCCGGTATCGCCGCGATACCCGGTTCGGAACCGAACCCGTATATACCCGCCCCGCGTACGGTGACTCATGGCAGCTGACGAGGTGGAAGCGGACCGCATGGAGGCGGTGGACGCCGACGACGGCCCGTGTCCGGTCGTCGACGCGATGGAACAGGTCGGCTCACAGTGGCGGTTGGTCGTCCTCTACGACCTCCAGGAGGGCGAAAAGCGGTTCAACGAGCTCAAGCGGTCGACCGACGCCAGCGCGCGGACGCTCTCGCGCGTCCTCGACGACCTCCGCGAACTCGGGTTCGTCGACAAGCGGATGGAGCCGGACGCGCCGGTGGCGACGTACTACTCGCTGACCTCGAAGGGGGCGTCGCTGTGCCCCGTCTTCGACGAGATAGAGGGCTGGGCGACCGAGTGGCTCGACGCGTGTTCGTCGACCCAGTCGTGAGGTAACACGCACCCCGGCCACGACAGCGGGTTTTATCCCGCGGGGCGGTACTCTTTTCGCTGCATGGTGGAGCAGCCGCGGGAGACCACCCACGCAGTCTGTGCCGGCGACGCGCGAGCGTTACCGCTGTCCGACGACAGCGTCGACCTCGTAGTCACCTCGCCGCCGTACCCGATGATCGAACAGTGGGACGACCTGTTCGCCGCGCTCGACCCCGCGGTCGGCGACAGCCTCGACGCGGGCGAGGGGCGCGAGGCGTTCGAGCGGATGCACGCCGCCCTCGACGCGGCGTGGGACGAGGTGGCGCGCGTGCTCGTCGACGGCGGCATCGCGTGCGTCAACGTGGGCGACGCCACCCGGTCGGTCGGCGGCCGCTTCCGGCTGTACCCCAACCACACCCGCGTGAGCGAGGCGTTCCGGGAACGGGGGTTCGACCAGTTGCCGGGCGTGCTCTGGCGGAAGCCAACCAACTCCCCCACGAAGTTCATGGGGTCGGGGACGCTCCCGCCGAACGCGTACGTCACGCTCGAACACGAGCACGTGCTCGTGTTCCGCAACGGGTCGCGCCGGTCGTTCCCGCCCCGGGACGACGACCGCTACGAGGCGGCGTACCTCTGGGAGGAGCGCAACCGCTGGTTCTCGGAGTCGTGGACCGACCTCCGCGGCGCGGGCCAGGAACTCGACGACGGCCCGCGCGAGCGGTCGGCGGCGTACCCGGTCGAACTCCCCTACCGGCTCGTCAACATGTACTCGGTGTACGGCGACCGGGTGCTCGACCCGTTCTGGGGGACGGGCACCACGACGCTCGCGGCGATGCTCGCGGCGCGCGACTCCGTCGGCGTCGAACGCGACCGGGCGTTCGTCGGGGCGTTCCCCGACCGGCTGGCGGGGCTGCCGGTGCGGTCGGTCGAGCGGGGGCGGCGCCGGCTCGACGCCCACCGGTCGTTCCTCGCCGACCGGTCGGAGCCGCCGGGCTACGACGCCGACCACTACGACTTCCGGGTCGTCACCCGTAACGAGCGGTCGTTCCGGCTGTACGCCGCCCGCGACGTCGACCCGGTCGCCGGCGGCTACCGGGTGACCCACGACCCGCTGGAGGGGGAGCCGTGAGCGTTCCTCTCCCGGCCGCCCGGCCGCCGGTCGCACACGGCCGCCGCCCGTCGGCGAGTTTCGCCCCGGCCGGACCCGCCGCGGACCGCCGCCCCGCCCTTAAGTGGCTTGTGAGCCGAACCCGCGCTGCTATCAGACGAAGCGCCGAACGGACAGGTATCCGCCCCGGCTTCACCGTCCTGGTACCGAAAAGAAGCGGACGCCGGGGATCCCCTACCCCGAAATGAGTATCCGGGTGACGTTCACCACGGAGCCAGCCGCGTTCGCGCTCGGCAGACTCCTCGATACCGACCAGCCGGTCTCCGTCACCCTCGCGACCACGACCCCCATCGCCGGCCAGCCCTTCCCGCTGGTGTGGGTGACCGGCGACGACCGCGAGATAGCCTCCTTCGAGCGGACCGTCCGCGACCGCGAGGGGGTCGAGTCGCTCCGCGCGGACACCCGCCGGCCGTCGGCGGTCCGCTACCGGATCGACTGGACGGCCGACGACGACTGCCTGACGGACATTCTGGTCTCGCACGACGCCGTCGTCGAGTCGGCCGAGCGCTCCGGTCACGGGACCGACTGGCGGTTCGTCGTCTCCTTTCCCGACCACGCGCTGCTCACGTCGTTTCACGCGGCGTGTCTCGACGCGGCGGTCCCCCTCGACGTCGAACGCCTCGACTCCGACCCCCGGCCCGACCCCGGCGGGCAGGCGTCGGACGACCTCTCGGAGAAACAGCGGGAGGCGCTCGCGCTCGCGCTCTCGGAGGGGTACTTCGCGGTCCCCCGCCGGACGACGCTCGAAGCGCTCGGCGACCGGCTGGGGATCAGCGGACAGGCGACCTCACAGCGGCTCCGCCGAGGGGTCGAACGCTGCGTCGAACTCGCGTTGGGGCACGCCGGCGGCGACCGCGGGGAGTGAAGAGTCGGGCGTCGCGTCGGTCCGCGGGAGCCTCAGCCCGCGAGGTGGGAGTCCGGCGGCACCTCCTCGCCGCGTTCGTCGAGTCGCCGGGCCGCGCGGTCGTCGACCGCGTCCTCGTCCGGCCGGCGTTCCTCCCCGCGGATGAACTCGCAGACCCACGCCGTCAGCTCCTCGACTGCGTCGCCGCCGCCGACCCGTTCGACCTCGCGGAGCGTCGACTCGTACGCCTCGCGCTGACGCTCGTAGCCGGCGCCGCCGACGTGTTTGTCGTTCGCCGCGTCGATCTGTCTGAGCGCCGTCTCGACGTCCATGTCGCGACGTTCGTGACGGAGACGAAAAACCGGACGGCCGGCGCGCGCCTGCCGGGAGTGCCGACGGCGACCGCGGCGTGACGCGACCGCCGACCCGGAGCTCGCCGGCTCAGCGGACCGAGTCGAGGACGAGTTTCTGCTCGGTCCGCTTGACCTCGTGTTGGACGTCCCGCACCGCGTCGATGTTCGCGGAGATGGAGGTGACCCCCTCCTCGACGAGGAAGTCGACCATCTCGGGCTTCGACCCGGCCTGCCCGCAGATGCTGGTGTCGACGCCCAGTTCGCGGCAGGTGTCGATCACGTCGGCGATCAGGCTGAGGACGGCGGGGTGGAGTTCGTCGAACCGGTCGGCGACGTTCTCGTTGTTGCGGTCGACCGCGAGCGTGTACTGGGTCAGGTCGTTCGTGCCGAACGACGCGAAGTCGATACCGCAGTCGGCCAGGTCGGCGATACCGAGCGCGGAGGCGGGCGTCTCGACCATCACGCCCCACCGGCGCTCCTCCGGGTCGATCCCGGCCTCGTGCATCCGCTCTTTCGCCCGCTGGAGGTCCTCGGCGTCGTTGACCAGCGGGAACATGAGTTCGACGTTGTCGTACCCCATCTCGTAGAGGCGGGCGAACGCCCGCAGTTCCTGCTGGAACACGTCGGGCTTGTCGAGCGACCGGCGGATGCCCCGCCAGCCGAGCATCGGGTTGTGCTCGGTGGGTTCGTTCTCGCCGCCCTCCAGTTCGCTGAACTCGTCGGTGGGCGCGTCGAGCGTGCGCGCGCGGACCGGCCGCGGGTAGAACTCGTCGGCGACCGTGCGGATCCCGTCGACGATCTCCTCGACGTACGCGTCGGCGCCGTGCTCGGCGATGTACCGCTCGGGCGTCTCGCCCAGCGACAGCACCATGTGCTCGATCCGGAGGAGACCGACGCCGTCGGCGCCGGTCGCGGCCGCGCGCTCGGCCGCCTCGGGGATCGAGACGTTCACCTTCACCTCGGTCGCGGTCATCGGCTTGACCGGCGTCTCGGGGCGGACCGCCTCGACGGGTTCGTACTCCTCGACGTCGCCGCTCTCGTCGGGTTGCCCCTCGCGGATCGTCCCCTTGTCGCCGTCGATGGTGATCGTCTGCCCGTCCGACAGTTCGCGCGTCGCCGACCCCGCGCCGACGACCGCGGGGACGCCGAGTTCCCGCGAGACGATGGCGGCGTGGCTGGTCATCCCGCCCTCGTCGGTCACGATGCCCACGGCGCGTTTCATCGCGGGCACCATGTCCGGCATCGTCATCTCGGTGACGATGATGTCGCCCTCGACCACCTGGTCGAGGTGGTCGAGTTTGGTGACCACCTTCGCGTTCCCCGAGACGATACCCGGCGAGGAGCCGAGTCCCTGCATCAACACGTCGCCGTCGCCGCCCGCGTCGGCGGACTCGTCGCCCGCGGTCGCCGTGTCGGTGCCGCCGTTGGCCGCCTCGCCGCCGGCCGCGTCGGCGGTGTCGTCCGTCGCGTCGGAGATGGTCGTGATCGGCCGCGACTGGAGCATGTAGATGTCGCCGTCGTACACAGCCCACTCGACGTCCTGAGGGGTGCCGTAGTGGTCCTCGACCCGTTCGCCGAGTTCGACCAGCCGCTCTATCTCCTCGTCCGAGAGCACCCGCCGCTCGCGGTCCTCCGCGGGCACCTCGCGTTCGACGGTCTCGCCCGTCTCGGCGTCCTTCTCCATCATCACCTTCTTGTCGGCGACCGTCACCTCCTCGACGGCCGCGGTGTCGCGGTCGACGACGTAGTTGTCCGGGGAGACCGACCCCGAGACGACCGCCTCGCCGAGTCCCCACGCCGCCTCGATGATGATCCGCGCCTCGCCCGTCGAGGGGTGGGAGGTGAACATCACGCCCGACTTCTCGGCGTCGACCATCCGCTGGACGACGACCGCGATGTCGACCTCGTCGTGGGGGAACCCCTGCCGCTGTCGGTAGTAGATGGCGCGCTGGGAGAACAGCGACGCCCAGCACTCCTTGACGCGTTCGAGCAGGCGCTCCTCCGTGACGTTGAGGAACGTCTCCTGTTGGCCCGCGAACGACGCGTCCGGGAGGTCCTCGGCGGTGGCGGACGACCGCACCGCGACGAACGCCTCCTCGCCGTCGGCGCCGACCGACCGGTACGCTTCGAGCACCTCCGCGCGCACCGAGTCGGGGAGTTCCGTCCCGAGGATCAGGTCGTGGGCCGTCTCCTCGGCGGCCTTGAGTTCGCTGCTGTCCTCCGGGTCGATATCCATCGCCGCGAACAGTTCCTCGTCGATCCCCGCCTCCTCGATGAAGGTGCGGTACGTGTCCGCGGTGACCACGAATCCGGGGGGGACCGGGAGGCCCGCGTCGGTGAGTTCGCCCAGCGAGGCCGCCTTGCCGCCGACGGTCTCTACGTCGTCGGCAGACACGTCGTCCAACCAGAGTACAGCCATCTCGTACCCGAGGAGACCGCCGACCGCCTAAAGAAGCTTCCGACCGTTCTTCGGGTGATGAAAACGGTACTCGGCGGCGAGTACCGACTGATCGCGCCGCCGCCCGACCGGCCGCCACCGCCGTTCGTCGCCCGCGACTAGTCGCCCCATACCGCCCGCCGTCGCCGGGTCGGTCCCCGGCGGGCGGTGACGGCCGCGGCGCGCGTTAGGGCTCGATGATATCGTCCTCCTCCGTCCCGGGCACCCGGACGCGCCCCTCGACGGCGAGGGTCGCGTCGCCGCCGACGGTCGGCGCGCCACCCCCGGCGGCGCGCACGCGGACGACCCCCGGCCGGTCGACGTAGTGGCCCTGTTCGAACCGCATCTCCGCGGGCGTGTCGTCGAACGCGCCGAACCGGTCGAGGTACGCGCCGCACGCGCCCGAGGCGGTGCCCGTCACGGGGTCCTCGTCGACGCCCGCGCCGGGGACGAAACACCGGCCGTGGAGCGTCGACTCGGCGTCGAGCGCGTCGAACGTGAACGCGTACACGCCCGCGGCGTCGTACTCGTCGGCGAGTCGTTCGACGGCGCCGAAGTCGGGCGTCATGTCGCCGAGGTGTTCGAGGAAGTTCACCGGCACCACGACGAACGGCAGGCCCGTGTCGGCGACGGCGACCGGGAGGTCCGCGCCCACGTCGCGGAAGGCGTTCGGGTCGCAGCCGAGCGCGTCGCCGAGACGGTCGTACGACGCCTCGACCTCCCGTATCGTGGGGGCGTTCTGCGTCATCCACACCCGGCCGCCCGCCTCGATTTCGATATCGAGGACGCCGACGTTCGTCTCCAGGGTGTGGGTGCCCGGGTCGGCGCCGCCCGACGCCGCGAGCCACGCGTGGGCGGCGACGGTGGCGTGCCCGCAGAGACCCACCTCGGTCGTCGGCGTGAAGTAGCGCACCCGGCGGTCCGCGTCCTCGGAGGGGAGCAGGAACGCCGTCTCGCTCGCGCCGAGTTCGTTGGCTATCGCCCGCATCTGGCCGTCGGCCAGTCCCTCGGCGTCCGGGACGAGTCCCGCCGCGTTGCCCGAGAGGGGTTCGTCGGTGAACGCGTCCACCAGGTACGCCTCGCGCGTATCGGTCACACGCCCCCTCGTGTCGCGGCCGACAAAACGCTACGTGGTCCGCGTCGCCCCGCGTCACTCCTCGCGGCGGTTCGCCCGGTGCTCGCGGTGGACCGCCTCGCCCGCGGCGGGCGACACCGGGCCGACGACGCGCACGTCGCAGTCGAGTCCGTCGTACACCGCCGCCGAGCGGACGAACCCCTCGCGGCCGTACACCTCGGCGCCCGTCTCGGCGGGGACGGAGTGGACCACCGCGCCCAACTCCGCGCTCGCGATGCCGCCCGCGCACATCGGGCAGGGTTCGGTGCTGGTGTACATGACCAGCCCCGCGCGCTGTGCGGGCGAGAACTCCCGCGCGGCCCGGTACGCCAGCGTGAGTTCGGGGTGCCTGCGGATGTCGTCGGCCGTCGCCACCGCGTTCCGCGCGGACATCAGCCGCTCGCCGTCGGCGGCGCGCACCAGAAGCGAGCCGTACGGGTCGTCGCCGCGGGCGGCCGCCTGTCGGGCGAGTTCTAACGCGCGTCCGACGTGCGCCTCGTGGTCGAGGGCGTCGAGCGTCTCGTCGTCCATACGCCTCCCACGTGGCGTGTCACCGTGGCTCTATCGCTCGTCGGGTCGGTCCGGCGACACGTACTTCTCGCCGTCCGGCGTATCGGCGGCCGTGGCTCCGATTGCACCGCTCACGTACGCCCTCTTCGCCCTCGCGGTCGGTGTGACCCTCGTCCCGGTCGTCTACTGGGTGTCCCGCGACGCCGCGGCGCGGGGGAGTTCGAGCCCGTCCCTCTGGGGCGCGTTCACGGCGGTGAGCGGGGTCGTCGGCCTCTACTACCTGCTCGTCTACGCCCCCCGCAACGAGCGGTCCGTCCCGCCGTCGCGGGGGGAACGCGCCGCCGCCACCGTGGTCGTCGCGGACGTGGGGGCCATGCTCGTCGGCGCGCTGTTGGCGCCGCCCGACCCGTTCACCCAACTCGTCTGGTGGCTCCCGTCGGTCGTGCTCCTGCTCCCGGTCGCCTACCCCCTCGTCTACCGCCAGGGGTACCGGCGGCTCCCGGTCGTCGGCTCCGTGTAGCCCGCCCGAACCGTGCCGCCGGGAGCCGCCCCCGGCCGCCGGGACGCCCGCGCTGGCCCGTCCGCCCGGACCCCGACAGTTCTATCCGAGCGCTCGCACTCCCCCCACGTATGACCGAGATACATCCCGGCCAGCGGGTCGCGGTGCTCGCGGACTCGCAGAACCTCTACCACTCCGCTCACAGCGTCTACTCGCGGAACATCGACTACTCGGCGATGCTCGACAAGGCGGTTCAGGAGCGCGAACTCATCCGCGCCATCGCGTACGTCATCCGCGCGGACTCGCCTGACGAGGAGAGCTTCTTCGAGGCGCTCCGCGACATCGGCTTCGAGACGAAGATCAAGGACATCAAGACGTTCGGCGACGGCTCGAAGAAGGCCGACTGGGACGTGGGGATCAGTCTCGACGCCGTGACGCTCGCGGACCACATCGACACGCTCGTCCTCTGTTCGGGCGACGGCGACTTCTCGCGGCTCTGCTCGCACCTCAGACACGAGGGCGTCCGGATCGAGGTGATGAGCTTCGAGTCGTCGACGGCGTCGGAGCTGAAACGCGAGGCCGACGCGTTCCTCGACATGGGCGAACGCGAGGAGACGTTCCTGCTGTGAGCTCCGCCCCCGACCTGGACGCGCTCCGGACCGTCGCCGACTACCAGTTCGGCGCGGGCGCGGGCGCGGCGCTGTTCCCCGACGACGACGCCGTCACGGTGCGACGGTCGACCAGCGGCCGGCCGCGGCAGGTGCTCGCGGACGGCGAGCGGCTGGTGTCGTACCTGACCGACGGCCGGTTCACGCTCGGCGTCGCGGGCGGCCGCCGCCTGCGGGCGTCGCTCGGCGACGCCTACTCGGTCACCGTCGGCGACGAGAGCGCGCCGTTCGTCCGCGACGCGAAGAACGTCTTCGCCAAGTTCGTCTCCGACGTCGACCCCGCGGTCCGCCCCCGCGACGAGGTGAGCGTCGTCCACGAGGACGGCACGCTCCTGGCGGTCGGGCGCGCGGAACTGTCGGCGGACGGAATGGCCGACTTCGACGCCGGCGTGGCGGTGAAAGTACGGTCGGGCATCGGCCCGGAGTAGACACGACGCCCGTGAAACGCCGGGCGCCCGCGTCCCCGTTCGGGGAATGGCGACCCAAGCACGCGCGGGTACCCTGCGTTCGCCGCTCAGGATAGGGTAGACATAAATCTGACGCCCGTTCGTGTCGATCGTCACACCGAGGCGGACGCGACCCACAGCAGGTAGCCGGCTATCGCCCCGCCGTTGACGAACGGGAGGCCGGCGTGGATGCCCGCGCGCCGGTGGACGACCCACTGGAGCGCGAACAGGCCGACGAGCGCCCCCGCGAGCGTACACCACGCCCCGATGGGAACGCCGAGGGGCGCGGCGACTCCCGACGCCGAGGCGTCGACGCCCGCGCTCGCGACGAGTATCGCGGGGAACAGCGCGTCGCCCGCCCCGAGCACCGTCGCGGCGGGCGCGCCGCCCCCGCCCACCGTCAGGTCGGCGTCGTCGTACGCGTCGTCGGTGGGGACGACGAACATCGACGGCAGCCGGAGGTCGGCGCTCGCGTCCGCCACGGCGGCCATGTGCCCCGAGACGTACACCGCGTACACGTCGTACAGCGCGGCGAGTGCGAGCGCGACCAGCGCGTACGCCGGGGCGAGACTCGACCCGAACAGCCCCGCGGCGCCCGCGACGGCGACGGCGGCGACGGCGTTGCGCACCGCCGGCCGGGGGACGCGCCACGCGAGTCCGACGCCCGCGGCGGCCGCG
>NZ_ASGZ01000023.1 GCF_000495475.1 Candidatus Halobonum tyrrellensis G22
GACGCCCACCCCGAGAGTGCGCCCCGCGCGACCGGGGACCAGCCACGCCACCGCCGCCTCCGACTCCCGGACGGGGGTCGTGCGGACGTACGCCACCGCGAGCGCGAGCAACAGCAGCGTCCGATACGACGCGAGCGCTGGCGGCAGCGCCGCGGCGGGCGCGACCCACGGCGCGCCGAGCCGTACGGTCTCCACCAACGGTCCCGCGACCAACAGCGGGAGCGCCAGCCGCACCTCGCCGAGCGCGGCGACCGGCGAGAGCCGACAGCACGCCAGCGCCACCCCGGCGACGACCGTCAGCACGGCCAGCCCGCGGGGGGTGGCGTGCGCGAACCCCGCGGCCGCGACCCCGGCCTGAAACAGGAGCTTGCCCCGCGGGTCGAGGCGGTGGCCGAGCGAGTCGCCCGGGGCGTAGCCGAGCACGGGTCAACCGGACTCCCCGGCGCCGGGCGCGCGGACCGGGAGCCCGCCGAGCGCCTCGAACGCCGCCGCGGGCGGGGCGTCGACGGCCACCCGGCCGCCGTCGAGGACGACCACCCGGTCGGCGAGCGACCCCAGCCCCCGGAGGTCGTGAGTGACGACGACGACTCCCGTCCCCTCCCGGTTCAGGTCGCGGAGCCGTGCGAGCACCCGGTCGCGGGCGGGGGCGTCGAGCCCCGCGAACGGTTCGTCGAGCACGAGGTGGGTCGGCTCCATCGCCAGCGCGCCCGCGATGGCGACACGGCTCCGCTCGCCGCCCGAGAGTTCGTCGACGCGGGCGTCCTCTCGCCCGCCCATTCCGACCGCCGCGAGCGCCGACTCGACCCGCCGGTCGACGGCCTCGCGGGGGAGACCCAGGTTCTCCGGGCCGAACGCCACGTCCGCGCCGACCGTCGCGGCGACGAACCCGTCGCGCGACTCCTGGAACGTCATCCCCACGGCGGTGCGCGCCGCGACCAGGTCGTCGCCGACGGGCGTCCCGTCGACCAGCACCTCGCCCGCGTCGGGCGTCAGGAGGCCGTTGAACTGGCGGACCAGCGTCGTCTTCCCCGAGCCGTTCGCGCCCGCTAGCACGACGAACTCGCCGTCCGGGAGCGACAGCGAGACGCCGTCGAGCGCGACGGCGTCCCCGTATCGGTGGAGGAGGTCGCGTGTCTCTATCACGTGACGCTCACCGCGCGGCCGCCGCGTCGCTCCGGACGATGGCGACGCAGGCGGCGGCCTTCAGCGCCTCCGCGGGGACGAACGGGAGCGCGGCGGTCACCAGCGCCGTCCGGACGCCGACGTTCCCGACGAGCACGAACCCGGCCGTCCCGAGCGCGTAGATGACGACCGTCGCCGCGGCCATCCCGCCGACCAGCCGTCCGAGCCCCGCCGTCGACGGGTCGCGGAGGTCGCCGACGCCGTGGACCGCGAGTCCGACGACGCCCGCCGCGGGCGGGTACGACCAGAGGTAGCCGGCGGTCGGGCCGAGCAGCGAGCCGAGTCCCGCGCCGCCGCCCGCGAAGACGGGCGCGCCCACCGCGCCCGCGACGAGGTACAGCGACAGCGACGCGAACCCCCACACCGGACCCAGAAACGCGCCCGCGAGGAAGACGCCGAGCACCTGCAGCGTGAAGGGGACCGACGTGACGGGGAGCGTGAACGAGACGTACGCGAACGCGCCCGTCAGCGCCGCGAACAGCGCGGCGCGCGCGAGGTTGCCGACCGTCTCCTCGCCGACGAGCGCCACGTCCTCCGAGCGAGTGTTCGTGCGGGTCACACGCCCTCGTCAACCGAGTCCGAGAAGAGGTTTACGAAGTCGGACCGGCGTCCGCGGTGTGAGCGTGCGGGCCGAGTTGGAGGGCCGGAGTCCGGCGGGTCCGAGTCGGAGCGGCCGTCGACCGGGGCGGCTCAGCGGTCGACCTCGCCCATGATCGTATCGAGGCTGCCGAGCGAGGCGATCAGGTCGGGCACGTACTCGCCCTCCGAGAGTTCGGGGAGCGTCTGGAGGTTCGAGAAGGAGGGGCCGCGGATCTTGAACCGCGCGGGCTCGTCGGTGCCGTCCGCGCGGATGTAGATCCCGAGTTCACCTTTCGCGCCCTCGACTGCTCGGTACACTTCGGTGTCGTCGTCGGGCTTGAGCGTTCGGGGGACGTTCGACTGGATCGTGCGGTCGTCCTCCGGCCACTCCTCTAGGAGGTCGACACACTGGCCGACGATCTTCGCCGACTCCTCGACCTCGCGCATCCGGACCAGTAGACGAGCGTAGTTGTCACAGCCGTCCTCGGTGACGACGTCCCAGTCGAGTTCGTCGTAGTAGCCGTACGGGTCGTCCCGGCGGAGGTCGTAGTCGACCCCCGACCCGCGCGCGACCGGCCCGGTCGCGCCGTACTCCTTCGCCACTTCCGGCGGCAGGACGCCCGTATCGACCGTCCGCATCTGGATGACCTCGTTGGCGGTCAGCAGGTCGTGGTACTCTTCGAGCGCCTGAGGCAGGTCTTCGAGGAAGTCGCGCGTCTTCTCGAAGAACTCCTCGCGGGGTTCCGGGAGGTCCCAGACGACCCCGCCGAGTCGGAAGTAGTTGAACATCAGTCGCTGGCCCGTGAGGTCTTCGAGGATGTTCTGGACCTTCTCGCGGTCGCGGATGGCGTACATGAACGTCGCGGTGAAGTCGCCGATCACGTCGAGCGCGTACGCGCCGACCGCGAGCATGTGCGAGAGGATCCGCGACAGTTCCGCGCCCATCGTGCGGACCACCTGCGCGTACTCGGGCACGTCGATATCCGCGAGGTCCTCCGCGACGCGCGCGTACGCCCACTCGTTCAGCAGGCCGGCGCCGCCCCAGTCCCAGCGGTCGGGGTACGGCATGATCTGGTGGCGGTAGGTGCCGCTCTGCGCCATCTGCTCTTCACACCGGTGGATGTACCCCAAGTCCGGGTCGGCGTCGACCACCTGCTCGCCGTCGAGCGTCACCTCGACGTGGAGGACGCCGTGGGTCGCCGGGTGGTGCGGCCCGATGTTGAGCAGCATCGTGTCCCGCCCGGCGTCGCCGGCCGCACCGCCCTCGACCCGCCCGTCCTCGTCGAGGGGGTTGGCGTTCTCGACGAACGGGACGATCTGGGGTCGGTTCTGGTCGTAGTCGCGCGACAGCGGGTGTCCCTGCCAGGTGTCGGGGAGGAGGATCCGTCGGAGGTCGGGGTGGTCGTCGTACTCGATGCCGACCAGGTCGTACGCCTCCCGTTCGTGCCAGTCGGCCGTGCGGAACACCGGTTCGGCGGATTCGGAGACGGGGTTCTCGCGGTCGGTGGGGACGACGACGCTCACCTCCTGGGTGGGGTCGTCGTACTTCTTGAGGTGGTAGATCGACTCGTACCGGTCTTCGTACTCCTGGGCGGTCACACACGAGAGGTGGTCGTACCCCGCCTCGCTCTTCAGCGTCGAGAGCGTCTCTTGGACCGCGTCCGGCCGGATCACGTACCCCGGCGCGTTGAGATGCTCCTCCCGACCGATCACGCTATCGCCGAGCAACTCGCCGATCTCGTCCGCCGAGCGCTCCGCGTCCGCGGTTCGCGCCTCCCGGGTCGGCTCCTCGGGGCGTTCGAGGCTCACACCGGACGACTCGGCGCGGCCGACCAGTCGGTTCTGCCGCGTGGATGCGGTCCTTTATGTGAGGGGCGTCGTCACCCCCCGGACGAGCCATGAAGTACCTCCGGTTGACCCTCCGTTTCTCCGGCGACGCCCTCCACCCGGTCCACGAGTTCATCGACCGCCACGACGGGGTCGAGCGCGACCTGTTGCTCCACGGCAACACCGCGACCGACGGCTGGGACACGTTCCTGTTCTACGTCGACGGCGAGCGGGAGCCGTACGAGGCGGCGCTCGAATCCGCCGAGCAGGTGGTCGACTACGACCTCACGTCGTTGGGCGACGGCTCCTTCTACGCCTACCTCAAACAGGAGGAGAGTTCGATCGACGACCAGTTGTTCGGGCTGTTCTCGCGGACCGGCATCATCCTGGTCCCGCCGGTGGAGTTCGTCGAGGGCGGCCGCGCCACCCTCACGGCGCTCGGCGACCCCGAGGTGCTCCAGTCGACGCTCGACGACCTCCCGCCGGAGGTGAGCGCGTCCGTCGAGCGGATCGGCGAGTACGACGGCCGGCAGGCGGCGTTCGACCCCGGCTTGACCGACCGCCAGCGGGAGGCGGCCGCGGCCGCCGTCGACCGCGGCTACTACGCGGTCCCCCGCGAGTGTGGCATCGAAGACGTGGCCGCCGCCCTCGACTGCTCGACCGGCACCGCAGCCGAACACCTCCGGAAGGCCGAGCGGAACGTGATGTGCGCGCTCGTCGAACTCCGGTCGTTCTGAACGCCGAGCGCGCCCCTCTCGGGGGCCCGCCGCACCGCGTCCGGGTCGAGCGTCGGTCACGCTCGCCCCGGCGAACCCCAACGTACAACTGGGGGGGTCCGTCACCGTCGCGCATGGAGTTCGCCATCGAGAACGGTCCGAGCAACGCCGTGGTGACCGCCACCCTCGACGCCGACGAGTCGGTCGTGGCCGACCCCGGAGCGATGATAACCCGGAGCGAGTCGGTCGACAGCGACACCCGGGGCACCGCCGAGGGCGCCACCGGGATGATCAAGAGCGCGCTCAGCGACGAACTCGACGTGACGGAGACGGTGTTCACCGCGACGGAGGCGGGCGGGACGGTGACGCTCGGCCCGGACCTCCCGGGCGACATCGGTCGGATCGACCTCGCGGAGACGGGGCGCGTGAAGGTCCAGTCGGGCGGGGTGGTCGCGTGGACGCCCGACGTCGAGAAGTCCTCCGTGGCGAACGAGGCGGGCAACTTCTTCTCGTCGGGCGAACTGACGGTGCTCTCGCTCGACGGGTCGGGGACCGCGTTCCTCTCGGCGTTCGGCGCGCTCCGGAGCCGCGAGGTGTCGTCCGACGACCCGGTCGTGGTCGACGAGGACCACCTGCTCGCGTGGACCGACGGACTCGACGTCTCGCGGACGAAAGACTCCAGCGTCAAGTCGACGCTGCTCGGCGGCGAGGGGTTCGTAACCCGCTTCGCCGGCGACGGCCGCGTCTGGATCCAGACGCGCGACCCGCTCGTGATCCGCGGCACCGGCTCGCAGTAGGCCGGCGGGCGGAGCGTTCTTGCGCCCCGCGAGCGCGCAGCGCGGTCAGTACGTCCCGGCCAGTTCCTCGAACCGGTCGAGGTCGTGGCCGTACAGCACGTCGGCGTCGTGTACGCGTTCGAGCTCCCGGACGGTTTCGAGGCTGTCGCGCCACGCGCGCTCGCTCCACAGCAGCCCCGGCCCGAGGGGGACGCCCTCGCGGTAGTTGGCGTCGACGTAACACTCGTCGCCGGCTATCACGAGCGTCCCCGCGGGCGTCTCGACGCGCGCGCCGAGCACCCCGGGGGTGTGCCCCGGCAGGTGGACGAGTTCGAACCCGTCGGCGAGCGTGCGGCGGTCGCGGTGGACCACCTCCCAGGTGAGGTCGCGGTCGAAGTCGTCGGCGAGATACGCGATCGACCCCTCCGTGGTCTTCGCGGAGTAGTAGGCGAACTTCAACTCCTCCTCGTGGACGTACACGGGGACGTCCGTCCCCTCGAACGCCGCCAGCCCGCCCGCGTGGTCGAGGTGGAGGTGACTCGCCACCACCGCGTCGACGTCGGACAGGTCGTAGCCCGCGTCTGCCAGGTCGCCCTCCAGCGGGTGCTCGTCGGCGTCGTACGCCTCGAAGGCGTCGTACAGCGGGTCGGGCCACGACTCGGCGGCGTCGGCACGGCCGCCCGTGTCCCACAGGTACGTCGCGTCGTCGGTCTCTATCACCGCGTTCCAGACGACGAAGTCGATCCGCTCGTGGTCGGGGTTCGGGTCGTCGGCGGTGGCCATCGTGTAGCCGTCGATGACGGAGGCGACGTCGGCGCGGACGCGGCCGCGGTCGACGAGCGTGACCTCGGGCATACCCGACGCTACGCGGGCGGGGAGCATAAGCGGTCGGCGGCGCCGGCCGGCGGGCGGTGTCGGGCTCCGCCGAGGGGCGTCAGGTCCCGGGTCGGTCTCAGTCGACGCGCACGACGACCTTCCCCTGGTGTTCACCCGCTTCGACGTACCGGTACGCCTCGCGCGCCTCGTCGAACCCGAACGTTCGGTCGACCACGGGTTCGAGTTCCTCGACGGCCATCGCGCGGAGCATCCGGTCGAACATCGCGCGGCTGCCGACGCCCAGCACGCCCTCGACGGTCAGCGCCTTCCCGAGCGCGGGTGCGGGGTCGACTTCGCCGCCCTGCCCGGCGAGTACGCCGATGAGGTGGACGTGCCCGCCGACGGTCGCGGCCGCGAGCGACTGTTCGAGCGTCCCCGCGCCGCCCACCTCGATCACGTGGTCCGCGCCGCCGAGTTCCCGAACGGCCTCCCCCCACTCGGGCGTCTCCTCGTAGTCGAGCGTCGCCGCCGCGCCCAACTCCTCGGCGCGCTCGCGCTTCTCCGCGCTCGACGACGTGACGATGACCTCGGCGCCGAACGTTCGCGCGAACTGGAGCGCGAACGTCGACACCCCGCCCGTCCCGAGCGCGAGCACCGTCTCGCCCGCCCGCAGGTCGCCGTCCTCGACCAGCGCGCGCCACGCGGTCAGCCCCGCACACGACAGCGACGCGCCCCCCTCGTACGAGAGGTACTCGGGGAGCAGCGGCAGGCTCTCGGCGGGGAAGACGGCGTACTCCGCGAGTGCGCCGTCGACGTTACCGCCGGTCGTCCGCGCCGTCTTCTCGCGGGTCAGCCGGCCGTCGACCCAGTCGGGCGCGAACGGCGTCGCCACCCGGTCGCCCTCCGAGAGCCGGTCGACCCCCTCGCCCACCCCGACTACGTCGCCCGCGCCGTCCGACAGCGGGACGACCGGGAGCCGTGCCCCCGGATACGCCAACTCGGAGTTGGCGATGGCTAGGTCGCGGTAGTTCAGCGAGCACGCGCGCACCCGGACCAGCGCCTCCCCGGGTCCGGGTTCGGGCCGCTCGCGCTCGGTTCGAACCACGCCTTCGTACTCCGGTGTCGCCTCGCGCACCTCGTAGGCGTCCATCGACGGAGCCAGGGGCGGGACGGCCTTCGGTCCTCCGCTCGGCGGGCGCCTTGCCCGGTTCGGCGGCCGGGGACGGACCCGACGGCGATGGGCCTACCAGTCGTCGAACTCCTCGTCGGTCGTCTCGTCGAACCACTCGGCCGTGTGGCGCTCCCACTCGGCCGACTCCACCTCGAACGCGTCGTCGAGTCGCCACTCGCCGGCCGCGTCGTCGTACACCAGCGAGTAGAGCGTCTCCGGCGTCTGGACGTAGAAGTGGACGACGCCGTCGGCCGTCTCCTCGCGGACGAGCGAGATGCGGCCGGTCGTCGGGTCCTCGATGGCCTCGACTTCGGCGTCCAAGAGGGGTCGGTCCGGGAGGGAGTCGACGATGCTGCTCACGGCCGGGAACACGCTACCGCGGTCCTAAAGGAGTGGCGAAGGGCCGAGAAAACGGGAGTGCTCCGACAGGGATTCGAACCCTGGTCATTGCCGTGAGAGGGCTATCAATTACTTCGACCAAATATGGTCAAAGCACGAAAGACGAATAACGGGGAATAAGTCGGAATAGGTATCTCATTATTTCTATTCGACAATGAACGAAGGGATCCAGATAGAGCATATACTATTGAAGTCACTCTCTGGAGCGATCTACTACATCATCGGAAACATTGAGTAATAACTCTGCTTTGGAGCCGAGTCGCCAAATGGACGACCTCTCTGAGTTGCAAGTTACCCATGACAACTCTCCCATCTCCCTTAACCCCCGTCGAATGGTGTATCATTCTCTTTTCGAACATCAATTTCTTGAACACTTTCTATTTTTTTGGTCATCGACAATAAATGGAGATTTTAGAACCATAGTGAACGGATTTGTCTCGACAAGACTCTCTAACAGGTCGTCATTTTGGATGTAGACGAGCGAATCGAAGACTTCAGTTCGATAAGTATTGGAGGGGCCTTCGTAGACGATATTCCCGATAACTCGAACCTCATCTTCATCCAGATGTAGGTGATTATGTAAATTTGAGAAGGTATTATATTTACTCTTTTCTACACTTTTATCGTACCATTTGAAACCAAGAGGAGAACTCTCAACTACCTCTCTTTGAGAACCGGAAATAATGTGTGCATTAGTCTTATTTGTCCATCCAACATCTTCAATATCTATAAGTGTAAGTGGTTGCATGTTTTTTCCTGAAGAGTATTCATCGAAATCTCCTGTTTTCTCAGAGAACCCAATTATAGTCTCCAACTGAACGTTCCGGGCTGCACTGTTCCCCGAATTTGAAATTCGAATCTTAACCGAGTTTTCTTGACTCCCCTGCCTAAAACCATCAACATGCAAGACCGGTCGTTCAAGTTCTCTCTGGAAATCCTGCTGATCTTTTTGTATTTCCGACTGCCTCCAATAGAGTATTGCAAGTAGGCTCGTGAGGGCAAGACTCCCGAGTGCGTTAAACCAGCTGAGGAAATCGTCTCTCAGATGGAAGTAGAGCAGAATCAGTATCCCTGAGAGGATGAATCCCCCGAATCCCACGTCCTTGAGAGTAGGATTGACCTCAATGTCGTCTCGCAGTTTCTCGACCAAATCAATATCCAGCATACTCCCTCACGTTAGAGAGACGTAATAACAAGTCCGGGTTCAGTGGTCCTAGACTGTACCTGAACGCATGTACGTGAACCAGTTACCACTCGGACTGACATCTCGAAAAACGGGAGAAGTGCTCCGACAGGGATTCGAACCCTGGTCATTGCCGTGAGAGGGCAATATGATTGGCCGGACTACACTATCGGAGCGCGCCGCATCGCACCGCTCTGTGCACTCACCGGTAGTGGCGAGTTGGTTAAAACGGTGTCGTTTCGCGCCCGCCGTGCGGACGGTTCACGGGCGTCCCGGCTGGCGGTTCCGGTCCCGATTCCCGGTGCTGCGTCGGCGTCCCGGTCGTCCGGGTCTCGCGGCCGACCGGAACGCCACGGCTTTGCTCCCCCCGCCCGAGGGGGGCGCATGGTCGGAGAGGCGGAACATCCGACGGGCGAGACCGGCCCGCTCGACGGGATCAACGTGCTCGACGCCTCGCGCGTGCTCGTGGGACCGTTCTGTACGATGCAGTTGGGCGACCTCGGCGCCGACGTGGTGAAAGTCGAGCGCCCGGGGACGGGCGACCAGACGCGCGGGTGGCACCCGCCGCGGTACGGCGACGCCGACGAGTCGGCCTACTACATGAGCGTCAACCGCAACCGGCGCTCGGTCACGCTCGCGCTCGACACCCCCGAGGGCCGCGACGCCTTCCGCGAGTTGGCGCGGGAGGCGGACGTGCTCGTCGAGAACTTCCGGGTCGGCCGGATGGACGAGTGGAACCTGGGGTACGCGGACCTCCGCGCGGACAACCCCGGGCTGGTCTACTGCGCGCTGTCGGGGTACGGCGAGTGGGGACCCGACCGCGACCGCCCGGCGTACGACATCGTGATGCAAGCGGAGGGCGGGTTCATGTCGTTCACCGGCGTCGACGGCGGGCCGCCCGTCCGCATCGGCGTCGCCCTCGCGGATATCGGCGCGGGGATGTACGCGGCGCAGGCGGTGTTGGCGGCGCTGTTCGAACGCGAGCGGAGCGACGACGGCGCGGGCCAGAAGGTCGACGTGAGCCTGCTCGACGGGCAGGCGGCGTGGACCTCCTACATGGCGACGAACTACTTCGCCACCGGCGACCCGCCCGGGCGGATGGGGAGCAAACACCCGACCATCGCCCCCTACCAGGCGTTCGAGACGGCCGACAGCTACGTCGTCGTCGCCGTCGCCTCCGAACCCATCTGGGAGCGGTTCTGCCGCGCGCTCGACCGGCCCGACCTGTACGCCGACGAGCGGTTCGAGACCAACAGCGCCCGCGTCGAACACCGCGACGAACTCGACCCGTTGCTCGACGCGGCGCTCGCCGAGCGCTCGACGGACGACTGGCTCGACCGGTTCGACGCCCACGACGTGCCCGCGAGCCGCGTCAACAGCGTGGCGGACGTGTTCTCGCACCCGCAGGTGCTCGCGCGGGGGATGCGCGCGAGCGTCGACCACCCCACCGCGGGCGAGGTGGAGTTCCCGGGCAGTCCGATGCAGTTCTCGCGGACGCCCGCGACCGTCCGCCGCTACCCGCCGCGGCTGGGCGAACACACCGACGAGGTGCTCCGCGAAGTCGGCTACGACGACGAGGAGATAGACGCGCTCTACGCCGCGGGCGCGCTCGGCGACCGGTTCGAGGGGTGAACGCGGCGCCCGCCCGCCGGCCGTGGCCGGGCGGTGAGGCTACTCCTCGTCGCTAGTCCCGTCCGCCTCGTCGTTCCTTCCGTCCGCCCGGTCCTGCCTCCCCTCGTCGTTCCGGTCGCCCGCGTCCGCCGCGCCGTCGACCGGGTCGTCGCTCGCCCCGTCGCCCGCGCCGGCCCCGTCCTCGACCAGGCGGGCCATCGCGTCGAGCGCGGCGAGGACGCGGTCCGCCGCGGGTCCGGCCGAGACGGCGTCCGCCTCCGCGTCGAACGTGACCACGCCCCGGTCGGCCAGCCGCGGAAGGTGGACGTGATAGAGGGCGGCGGACGCCCGGTCGCGGGCGGTCGCGTCGACCGCGGACGGCGCGACGCCCTCCTCGATGGCCGCGACTCGCGCGGCGAGGTCGGACAGCGGCCACCGGTCGCGCTCGGAGAGCAGGTAGCAGACCGCTCGCCGGGTCGGGTTGGCGAGCGCGTCGTACACGGTGTCGAGTCGGAGCACCGCCTCGGGGAGTACGGGGAGTACCGGGCCGGACGCGTCGCCGTCCGTCCCGTCTCCGTCGTCCACGCCCGCCCCGTTGTGTACGACCCCACAATAGTACGTCCGTGCTACCCGCGACCCCCCTAGTATGCTCACACAGATCGTCCCCGAGACCGAGTTAGCACCCGGTTTTCCGCCTACCGTCGGCCGTGTCGGCGGCGTAAGCCGAGCGTACTCGGTCGCCGAACCGCTTTTGCCGCGGGCCCGCGTCGCCCAGCCCGTGTCCGCACGCCGCGTCCGCGGGGTCGAGGTACGGGGGGTCGACGTGGGTCCGGAGACGCGCTGTGCCCACTACGCGGGCGAGCGGGACGTGATCGCCCTGCGGTTCGGCTGCTGTGAGCGCTACTACCCGTGTTTCGCGTGCCACGAGGCGGTCGCCGACCACGACGCCGAGCCGTGGCCGCGGGCGCGTTCGGACGAGCCGGCGGTGCTGTGCGGCGTCTGCGGCGCGACGCTGACCGTCGACGCCTACCTCGACGCCGGGTTCGTCTGCCCCGCCTGCGACGCCGCGTTCAACCCCGGCTGTGCGGCCCACCACGACCGCTACTTCGAGCGCCCGTAGCGGCGACGCCACCCCGGCGCCGGCGCGGACGAACGAGCGGCCGGCCGGCACACGCGAGCGGAACGGCGGCCGCGGAGTCGGGGGTCGCCGCGAGTCGCACGGCGCTCCGGGGCGCGTGGTTTTTCGTACTCGCCGTGGGAACCGCCGGGTATGACGACAGTGACCGTCTGGAACGAGTACCGACACGAGCGGGAACACGACGTCGTCGCGGACCTGTACCCCGACGGGATCCACGCGACCATCGCGGACGCGCTCGAAGACCGGGGGTTCGAGACGAACACCGCGACGCTCGACGAACCCGAACACGGGCTGACCGAGGAGGTGCTCGACGACACCGACGTGCTGACGTGGTGGGGACACGCCGCCCACGACGAGGTGGACGACGAGGTGGTCGACCGGGTGCAACAGCACGTCCTCGACGGGATGGGGCTGATCGTGCTCCACTCGGCGCACCTCTCGAAGCCGTTCCGCCGGCTCATGGGCACGAGCGGTTCGCTGAACTGGCGGGAGGCCGCCGAGACCGAGCGGGTCTGGACGATCGAACCCGGCCACCCCATCGCCGACGGTATCGGCGACTACTTCGAGGTGCCCGACGCGGAGATGTACGGCGAACGGTTCGACGTACCCCAACCCGACGACCTCGTGTTCACCTCCTGGTTCGAGGGCGGCGAGGTGTTCCGGTCGGGCTGCTGTTGGACCCGCGGGAACGGCCGCGTCTTCTACTTCCGGCCGGGCCACGAGACGTACCCCGTCTACCACCAGGAGGAGGTCCGGCGCGTCCTCGGCAACGCCTGCGAGTGGGCGGCCGACGCCGCCGACGCCCCCGGTCCGTCCGTCTCGAACCGGTCGGAGCCGATCGAGGATATCGACTCGGACGACGAGCGGTCCGTCCACTGACGGCGGCGCCGCTCGGCGGGACCGTCCGTGGCTCGCGGCAGCGTCCCCACCGACCGCACGCCCGCGCTCACCGCCCGGCGACCGCCGTCGCGCCCGCCCGTGCCCACGAGACGAGGAGGCCGACCCCCGGACAGCCGTCGCGGTACCAGACGACCAGGGTGAGAGCGCTGAGTGCGACCCCGACGGCGAGTACGGGCGTCAGCGAGAGGTTCAGGAAGAACTCGACGAAGCTCCGCCCGTGTTCGGGTTCGACCGGGTAGACCGGCCAGAGCACGAACGTGAGGTCGCCGACGTCGCCGGCGAGGAGCGACCCCCACGAGTCGCCGACGAGGTGGGAGCCGACGCCGACCGCGAACGCCGCGACCACGCCCCTGCGGGCGGGCGAGGCGACCGTCCACAGCAGCGCGACCAGCGGAACGAGCACGAACACCGAGTGGCCGACCGACCGCCCGGAGGGGACGACACCCAGCGTCCACGCGCCGGGCTTGTCGACCAGGTCGGGGAACTGCGTCCCGACCGCGAGCGCGAGCGTCGGCGCGTCCGCGGGTCCGCGCTCGGGGTCGCCGAGTCGGAGGAGGAGGTGATACAGGAGGTAGCCGAGGGCGAGGTGACCCCACGGGAGCATTGAGCGTACCTGCGACACCTGGGAGCATAGGACTGTCGTCACGCCGAGAGGTCGGCCCGGCCCGCGGCGTCGGCGGGACTCGTTGGCGGCGACGACGCGAGGCGGCCGACGGGCTCTCCCCCGCGTTCGGCGCGGTCCGATGCGTTGAAACCGTCGGAGGCCCCGATACGCGCCAATGACTTACCCCTCGTTCGTCGTCGGTATCGCCGGGGGAACCGGCGCTGGTAAGACCACCGTCACGCGACTCGTCACCGAGAACGTCGCGGACGCGGTGACGCGCATCCCGCTGGACAACTACTACGAGGACCTCTCACACCTCGATATCTCCGAACGGGCGGAGGTCAACTACGACCACCCCGACGCGTTCGAGTGGGAACTCCTCCGGGAACACCTCGAAGCGCTCCTGTCGGGGCAGTCGGTCGAGATGCCCCAGTACGACTTCGAACTCCACAACCGCAAGGAGGAGACGCTGACGGTCGAGCCGACGGACGTCATCGTGCTCGAAGGGATCCTCGCGCTGTACGACGACGAGATAAACGACATGCTCGACCTCCGGCTGTACGTCGAGACGGACGCCGACGTGCGGATCCTCCGACGGATCGAACGCGACGTGATCGAACGCGGCCGCGAGTTGGAGGGCGTCATCGACCAGTACCTCTCGACGGTGAAGCCGATGCACGAGCAGTTCATCGAACCGACGAAGAAGCACGCCGACCTGATCATCCCGGAGGGCGCCAACTCGATGGCGGTCAACCTCCTCGAGGAACGACTGCGCAACGAGGTGGAGGGCGACTCGACGCGGACGTGGGAGCGGGAGGCGCTCGAACAGCGAGTTACGGGCGTCCGTCCCAACCGCGAGAAGTAGACTGGGGAGGGGACGTAGATGGAGACGGAGACGGAGGTAGCGGAGACGGAGCGAACAGCGGTAGCGGTAGACGGCGACGGGACGCGACGCGAACCCGCGTGGGCCCACGCCCGCCACCGAGGGCACCGCGTCGCCGCCTACCGAACCGGAGTGGGAGGCGTCCGCGTTCTCGGCCGTGCCGGACGGCTCCTCAGTCCCCGCCTCCCGGACCCGAGGGTCGTGGTGTACTGGACGGACCTCTCGCCGGTTCGCTCGTCGGCCGAGTCACCGAACTGACGAGTCGTCCGCGCGTCGTGGAGGGCACCCTGTCCGTCGCCGTCGGCCGCCCGAAGAGCGCCCGCCGACGCGGGGGAGGGGTCTCCCACCGCGGGTCGCGGTCCGCCCCGCGCTCCCCTATCCGCGCGTCCGGGTGAACTGGTCCGCGCCCTCGTACGTCCAGTAGCCCTGCCGGCGCATCGCCCGGCCGACGCCCTTGTGGAACGAGACGATGTCGTCGTACGTCTCGTCGGGGTCGATGTCCTCGAAGATCTCAGCGATCGAGACGACCGTCTCGGAGTCCAGTCGCACGGGGTAGTCGCCGTACTCGTCGGCGTAGTCGCCCGCCCGCAGCGGGAAGCTCTCCTCCTCGTCGACGAACTTGACCAGCACCGCGTGGCCGTACTTCCGGCCCTCCTCGCTCCCCTTCTCGCCGTCCGGGTCGTGCGGCCAGTCGTGGCTGCTACTGCTCATTGCCGGGGGTGAGAACGGGAGTCGGTTAGCCGTTTCGCTCCCCGGCGGCGGGACGCGCCGGACGGCTCCGAGATGGCATCGCCGGCGCTCGTGGCCGTGAGACGGAAACGGGCGGCGAGAACGTACGGAGCGGACCGATCGGGGCGTGAACCGAACCGCGGGTGCTCGCGGGCCGGTCAGACGAACCGCGCGGCGACGTAGCGCCAGACGCCGAGACAGACGGACCCGACGACGAGCATCACGACGGCGAACGTCGGCGCGACGCCGCCGTCGACCCACGGCGTCGCGCGGATGAGCAGGCCGATGACGGCGGCCGGTATCCACGACCGGACCGCGAGCGGAACCGACGCCTTCGCCGACTCCACCGCGCCCGCCGAGTAGGCGCCGACGAGGGGTGCGGCGACCACCCAGCCGACCAGGAACGGGACGGCGACGCCGACGACGTACGCGACGGCGTCGACGCCCGCGGGCGGGAACCCCACGGCGTCGTGGTTGATCGTGCCGACGTAGACGAACAGGAGGATCACGACCAGGTCGCCGACGGCCAACGGGAGGGCGTCGGCGTCCACACGTCTCCGGAGGAACGAGGAGTCCGTTGCCATATGCGGGGGTTCACGCCGCTCGTCTTAACGGCCGGGGTTCTCCTCCGCGGCGCTCCCGCGGCGCGGCTCCGACCGGGAGCCGTCGGTCGGGTTCACCCCGACGACCGTGTAGCCGAACCCCGGGTCGACCACCCGGCCGCGGAGACCCGCCTCGTCGAGCGCCCGCGTCAGGTCGTCGGGGGGGAGGAACCGCGACCCCATGCGCGCGACCCGTTCGACCGTCGCGAGCGCGCGACCGCGCCGCGTCCGCGGGTCGAACTCGCGGACGACCACCACGCCGCCGGGCGCGAGCGCGCGCGCACACTCCGCGAGCGCTCCCCGCGGGTCGGGGAAGTGGTGGAGCGCGTCCGCGACCACGACGGCGTCGACGCCGCCGTCCCGAACCGGGAGGCGGCCGGCGTCGCCGCGGACGACCGGGTGGCCCGCGGCGGCGGCGCGCGCGAGCATGCCGCGCGAGGCGTCGACGACGGTTACCTCGCCCCCCCGTCCTTCGAGCGCGCGGGCCGCCCGGCCGGTCCCCCCGCCGACGTCGAGGATGCGCTCGATCGGCCGGTGGGCGAACGCGAGTCCCGCGTGCAGGTCGGCGGGCCGAACGCTCGGCATCGCCGCGTCGTAGAGGCTGGCGACCGCATCGAAGAAGCGTACGTCCCCGCGCCCGTGCATGGACGCCCCCACGGACCGGGAGGGCAAAGCCGTGGCGCTCATCCCGTCGCGGCTCTCAGGAGGCGTATGACCGCGAGCGTCGAGCCGCGCCTGCTGGACTGGCCGCCCGACGGCCCGCGCCTCAGACTCGACCACCGCGAGTTCGCGTACGCCGGGAAGTTCGTGATGACGAGCACGGGCAAGGCGGTGCTCGCCCCGCCGGGGTGGGAGCCGCCCGCGGACGTCGAGTCGTACGCCGACCCGCTCGCGGCCGCCGCGTTCAACGACGACCGCACGGACGAGCGGACGCTGTGGATCCGGTACGTGACGGTTCGCCGGGACCGCCGCGGCGAGGGGCTGGGCCCGCGCCTGTGTGCGTTCGTCACCGACCGGGCGGCCGACCGCGGCTACGACCGCGTCCGCATCGCGGTCAACAACCCCTACTCGTACGAGGCGCTCTCGAAGGCGGGGTTCGCGTACGCCGGCCGCGAGACGGGGCTGGCGGAGGTCGTACTCGACCGTCCCGCGGGCGCGACTCGACCGCTCGACCCCGCCGACTACCGCGCCGGTCTCGACGCGTTCGCCGACCGGGAGGACCTCTCGGAGGGCGAGCGCGCCTTCCTCGCCGACAAGCGCGAGCGCGGACCGCCCGCCGTCGGCGACTCCCGCGCGTCGCCGGGGTCGAACGGGCCGGACGAGTCAGAGTCTGACCCGCACCGACCGGACGAGTCAGCGTCGGACGGGCCGGGTCGGGACTGACTCGCCGGGCGACGGGTTCGGGGAGTTCAAACCGGCGAGCGTCCAAACCCCCCCGATGGGTAACGCAGACCTCCGCTCGCTCGCGGCCATCGCCGACGTGTCGTTCGACGACGTGAGCGGCGTCGTCGCCGTCGACGCGCACAACTGGCTCTACCGCTACCTCACGACGACGGTCAAGTTCACGTCCGACCGGGTGTACACCACCGCCGGCGGCGACGAGGTGGCGAACCTCGTCGGCATCGTCCAGGGGCTACCCAAGTTCTTCGAACACGGGCTGACCCCCGTCTTCGTCTTCGACGGCGGCGTCACCGAGTTGAAGGACGCGGAGGTGTCCGAGCGCCGTGCACGACGGGAGAAGGCCGAGGAGCGCCGGCAGGCGGCCGAGGAGCGGGGCGACGCGGTCGAGGCGGCGCGGCTGGAGGCGCGCACCCAGCGGCTCACGTCGGTCATCCACGAGACTTCCCGGGGACTGCTCGACCGTCTCGACGTGCCTATCGTGGAGGCGCCCGCGGAGGGCGAGGCGCAGTGTGCGTACATGAACCGGGTGGGCGACGTCGACTACTCCGGCAGCGAGGACTACGACACCCTGCTGTTCGGCGGGCCGTACACGCTCCGACAGCTCACGTCGTCGGGCGACCCGGAGCTGATGGACCTGAACGCGACGCTCGACGAACACGACATCACGTACGAACAACTGGTCGACATCGGGATGCTCTGCGGGACCGACTTCAACGAGGGCGTCCCCGGAATCGGACCGAAGACGGCGCTCAAGGAGGTGAAGGAACACGGCGACCTGTTCGGCGTCCTCGACGCGCGCGACGCCCACATCGACTTCGCCGACCGCATTCGGGAACTGTTCTTCGACCCGCCGACGACCGACGACTACGACGTCGACACCGACCTCTCGCCGGACGTCGACGCCGCCCGCGCGTACGTCACCGACGAGTGGGAGGTGCCCGCGGGCGAGGTGGACCGCGGGTTCGACCGCATCGAGGAGGCGCTCACGCAAACCGGTCTCGACGACTGGACCTGACGGGGACGACGCGAACCGAATCGCGAGCCGGACCGCTCGACCGCCGCCCGGTCGGGGGAATCCGATGGGATTAAACCGTCCCGCGGGGAACCGACGAGTGCGCTCGGTTGGTGTAGTCCGGCCAATCATGTTGGCCTTTCGAGCCGACGACCAGGGTTCAAATCCCTGACCGAGCATTCTGCGGGGACCGAAACGACCAGCGGCGCGGCGCGGATTCCGAGGCGGACGAGTCGCAGCGGCCGAAGGGAGCGAGTCCGACCGTCGTTTAAGTAGTTCTCGACACAACGGATAGATACGAAGGAGGTTCGACGCCCGCGCGTCGGACGCGTCCTCACAGTTCTCATCCGGCCAGCGGTGGCTCTCACTCCAGCGCCCACGCGATAGCGGCGCCCCGCCGGTGGACCGGGTGGCGCAACCCGTCGAACCGCTCGATAGCGGCGACGCTCGCGTTCAGGTCGTACCAGAAGTCGAGGTCAACCACCGCCTTCCGCGCCAGCGTCTCCGCGCCGAACCGCTCGGGCGACTCGGGGACCGTTACGGGGTCGTCCGGCGCCCGCTCGTAGAACAGTCCGAGCAGGCCGCCGGGTCGGTCGAATCCCGACTCCGAGAGCCGTTTCGCGTCGGTGAGGAGGGTGTTCGCGTCGAACGGGCTGAAGACGTGTCCGTACGCGTGTGGCTCCGGGTCGCCGTTCGCCCGCCAGTAGCGGAGGAGTTTGGCCTCGACTGGCGTACCGTCCGCGAGGCGGAGGTCACACCGCGCCGCCCGTTCGGGGTACGCGACTTCCCGTTCGACCCCGCGGTACCGCTCGTGCCGCTCCGCGAGGTAGTCGACCAGCGCGTCCACCTGTCGCTCCTCCGACTCCGACCCCAGTCCGTCGCCGTACCGACCGGTCGTCTCGGCGTCCACCGGCGGAACCGCGGACGCGACGTCGGCCGCGAACCGCGAGAGGGACTCCTCGTTCGACACGGCCGACCCACGCCCGGTGGGCGCTAAAAGTCGGCGTGACCGCCGCCGTCTCCCCCGAGCCTGTTTAAGTAGTTCTCGACACAACGGATAGATACGAACGAGGACCGGCGGACGCACGCCGGTCGCTTCTCCCGTCTCCAGTTCGACAGCGACGCCGTTCGACGCCCGACGGGTCGGTATCGTCCCCGGTGCGACTCGGCCGCGGTCACCCCGAGATTCGTTTAAGTAGTTCTCGATACAACGGATAGATACGAACGGAGTTCGACGCCGACGCGTCGGACGCTCCGCCGGTTCTCGATTCGACTCGTCCCCTCCTCGTCAGCGTGTGCCGTCCGCTCGGGCGGACTAGCCGGCCGAACGGGACGGTTCTCGACGCCCGACGACCCGTCCGAGAGCGGGGAGCCCCGACCGGCGGGCCGCTCAGGCCAGCCAGTCGTCGGGTTTGGTGTCGTAGTCCACCTCGGCGGCGCCGATCCGCGCCTCCAACTCGGCGTCGAGTTCGTGGTGTTCGACCCCGTCGCCGTCGTAGCGGAGGCGGACGCCGACCTCCTCCCCGTCGGGTTCGCGGCCGCGGCGGCGCGCGACTTCGAGTTCGTGGTCGTCGTACTCGGTGACGATTGTCGCGAGGTTGACCGGCCGGCCCCACAGTTCGAACACGCGTTCGAGGGTGGACTCGGCTTTCGCCAGGTCGAGTGCGACGCCGTTGTAGCGGTGGCCGAGGAGGAGTTCCCCGCGGTTGTCGAAGTTACCGTCGTAGACGGCGATGCTGGGCTTGCCGAAGTTGGTGAACCGGAGCAGCAGCTTCCGTTTCACGTCGTCGGGGTCGGTGCTCGCCACGCGGTAGTCGTCGGTCGCGCGCGAGTACTCGTAGGTGAAGTAGTTCCCCTCGACGACGAACTCGCGGGTGAGGAACTCGTCGATGAACGTCACGTCGTTGTGGCTCTCGCGCACCTCGCGCATCCGCGCCCAGCCGGCGCCGTAGTCGACGTCCGCGAGCGCCTCCTCGACGCTCGCGTACACCTCGTCGTCGAACATGTAGCGGGCGGCCTGTTCGAGTTCGCTCCGGCCGACGCGTTCGAGGAAGCCGCGGTGGGCGGGCTTGGCCAGCGAGAAGTGCCGCTCGCAGAGGCCCTCGTAGCTGAGGACCGCCCACGGGTAGCGGTCGGCGTCTATCTCGCCCGCCCGCGCGCGTTCGAGGCCGTCGGCGTCGACCCGCGGGTCGTCGGGGTCGAACCGGTCGAGCGTGTCCGACCGCACCTCCTCCAACGCCGGGTCGGGCGCGAGCGCCTCCCGGACGGTGTCGAAGTCGACCGTGTCGTGGAAGTTGCGCCACGAGACGCCGCGCACCCGCAGGAGTCTGTCGACCACCTCCCGGCGGTTCGCGGCGTTCTCGACGTACTCCCACAGCTCCTTGCCCAGTTTGTACGGGTTCAGCCCGGGCGACCCGAGCACGCGCGACTGGTGGTCGGCGTACGTGAGGAACTCGTCGGTGCCCGCGAACCCCTCCTCGGCCATCATCAGCGACTCCCAGTAGGCCGCCCACCCCTCGTTCATCACCTTCGTCAGCTTCTGGGGGGCGAAGTAGTACGCCTCCCGCCGGAGCAGTTCGAGCACCTCGTCCATCCACGGCTCGCGCTCCGTCGCCTTCCCCTCCTCGTCGTCGTAGCGCTCGCCGTGTTCGCGGAGGTACGCGAGCACGTCCGGCCGCGGCGCGGCGAGGTGTTCGCGGCCCTCCTGGGCTTCGACCCACTCGTCGTCGAACACCTGGTCGCGCACCTCCGAGGAGAGTCCCAGCCGGTCGAGCCGCTCGTCGATGTCGACGTCGGCGAACTCCTCGGCGGTCTCGCCGCCGCGCTCGGCCGCGAGCGCGCGGTGTTGGTCGATGGTGTCTTCGAGACAGAGTGCGGCGTCGATGAACCGCTCCACCTCGCCGCGGTCCGTCTCGGGGTCGTCCATGTACCCCGCGATGGTCTCGGCGTGCCGTTCGAGCATCGCGGCCGCGTCGGGCTCCTCGTCGTCGCCGGCGAACCGGCCGAACCACTCGTTGTTCCGGAAGAAGTCGGCGTGCGCCTCGACGTGGGTGATCACCGCCTTCTGGTCGGCGAGGCTGTTCGACTCCTGGAGGAACGCGTGACACGGGTTGTCGTTGTTGACGATCTCGAACGCCTTCCCCATCCCGAACGCGTCCTGCTTCCGCTGGCGGTCGTACTTCATCCCCCACCGCCAGTGGGGGTAGCGGGTCTGGAACCCGTCGTACGCGATGAGTTCGTTCATCTCGTCGTAGTCGACGACCCAGTAGTTCACCGGGTACGGCCGGAGTCCCAGCCGCTCGGCCAGTTCCCGCGCGCGCTCCGCCGGTTCCTCGAGTCGCGCCGCCTCGCGGCGCGCGACGATCCTGTCGTCTTTCATGATCCGTCCTCCGTCGAGAGGATGTCGTAGATGGCGCCGGTCACGTCCTCGGGACCGCCGACGCGCGTGACCGCGACGTTGTCCAGGTCCGTGAGCGCGCTTTCGACCTCCTCGGCGTGGGTCGCGTTGATCGTGTTGCCGCCGGGTTGGGTCTCGACGTACGCGTGGAGGTTGGCGTCGATCGACCGCATCAGCGGCACCACGTTCTCGGTGGTGTCGTTACTGGAGTTCTCGGAGTCGCCCGCCGCGAACACGTAGCGGTTCCACTCGCTCCAGGGGTACTCCGCTAAGATCTCCGCGGCGAGTTCGTACGCGCTGGATATCCGGGTGCCGCCGCCCGAGCGGATGCCGAAGAACTCCCCGCGTTCGACCTCCCACGCCTCCGCGTCGTGGGCGACGTAGTGGAACGTCGCCTCGTCGTACTTGCCGGTGAGATACCAGTCGAGCGGCGTGAACACCCGCTCGACGAGTTCGCGCTTCCGCTTGCGCATCGACCCGGACACGTCGCGGATGTTAACCACGACCACGTTCTTCTGGCGCTTCTCCTCCACCTCGGGGTGGCGGTAGCGCTCGTCCTCGCGGCGGAACGGCACCTGCTTCAGCCCGTCACGGCGGATCCGCTGGTTGATCGGCGTCCGTTCGACGTTCTCGGCCATCTCGTCGAACGACGCCCACCGGTCGCGCTCGTCGTCGGGCACGTCGCCCATCGCGTCGTCGATCCACGCCAGCGAGACGAGGACGTTCTCGCCGCGACAGAAGTCGAACACGTCGCGGGCGTCCGCGCCGGCGACCCGGCACGCCTCGCGGACGTACTCCTCGTCGAAGTCGGTCGCGAGCTTCCGCTTGAGTCCCTGCTTGAACAACTGCTCGAAGTCGAGCGTGGAGTTCGGTCCCGCGCGGGTGAGTTCGGTGAAGTCGCCCTCCACCTCCTCGACGACCTGCTTCCCCTTGGGTTCGAGATCCAGCCCGAGTTGGTCGTCCAACTCCTCGGCGAACTCGCTGGGGTCCATCTCGTAGTAGCCGTGCTCCCCCTCGCCCTCGCCGGGTTCGTCGCCGTCGCCGTCGCCGTCACCGTCGTCGCCGTCGTCGCCGGGTACGTCGACCGGCTGGCCGGGTTGGGGCTGACCGCCCTGCCCCTGGCCGACGCCGCCCATGTCCCGCTGGCTGTACTCGAACCCCGGGAGGTCGACCATCTTCACCGGGATCCGGATGTCGCCGTCGCCGCCCGACAGGTCGCCCTCGCGGATGAACTCGGTGAGGTCCGGGCGGCGCTGTTCGCCGACCTCGCGGAACCGTTCGAGGTCCTCCCTCAGTCCCATCGCGCGCTCACCTCCCGCATCACGGCCCGGCCGACCAGTTCGGCCGACGCCGGGCTGTACCCCTGCGAGACGAGGTGGGTTATCGTCCGCTCTTTCACGCGCTCGGTCTCCGTGTTCGCGGGCGGGTCGTCCCACCGCGCGGGGTCGAAGTCCTCGTAGACGCGCCGGACGTCCTCCCACGAGTGGGTGTCGAGCACCGCCCGGATCACCGGGATCGAGGCGAGGTCGACGTCCGACACCGCGAAGTCGTCGTCGCGGTGCTCCCACGCGTAGCGGTTGATCGCGGTGATCACCTTCTCGCGGCGGAACTCCTCGACCGCCTGGCTCGGCGAGTTCCCCGAGTAGTCGGACTCGGCGAACCGCCCGAGGTGTTCGGTCTCGAACACCTTCATCAACAGCGGGTCGGGGTCGACCGGCCCGCGGTCGGTCGCCACCTGCTCGTCGGCGTCCCACGCGAACACGTGTTCGACGTACTCGGCGACCGTCTCCTCGGCGACGCCCTTGTCCGCGAGCACCGCGTCGAGCACGTCCCGCTCCTGCCGGCCGAACACGTACTCCTTGACGGCGGCGAGGCGGCCCTCGTACTCGGCGGCCTCCGCCCGCGAGAACACCGGGGCGTCGGCCAGCCCGTTCGCCATCGCGTCGAGCAGGTCCGTCGGCATCAGCACCTCCTCGACCGGCAGGTCGGGGTGGTGGCGGTCGGGCGTCTCGTGGAGCAGGTCCGCGACCACGTCGCGGGTGTACGTCACCGGGATGCCGTGGGTGCCGTCCTCGCCGTCGAACTCGTAGTCGGCGGCGTCGACACGCTCGTCGCCCTCGCGCAGGTAGCCCTGGTCGTACAGCAGCGCCTTGTCGACCAGGTCGACGTCCGCGGGGAGGTCCTCGCTGTCGAGCCGCGTCACCACGCTGTACGCCGCCGCCGCCTCGATGGCGTGGGGGGCGAGTTCACGCTCGCGGGTGACCCCGCGCTCGTCGCGTACGGTCACGGTCAGCGGCGCGCGCACCCGCTCGTCGACCGTCTCGCGGACCGCCTCGGGGTCGGTCGCGTCGATGGCGGTCGCCCACACGCCGGTCTCGTCGGTGAGTTCGCGGTGGATCAGCTCGGCTTCGAGCGACAGTCCCGTGAGGTAGCGGAACTCGTGGCGGTCGAGCCGGCGCTTGAGCGCCTTCAGCGGGTCGCGGTCGTTTCGGTCGGCGAACTGGTCCAGTTCCGCGTCCAGGTCCGGGTTCGAGATGATCAGCAACTGCGAGTCGATGTCCATCCCGATCCCCTTGTCGAGTTTGACGTGCTTCTCGTCGGGCACGTTCAGCAGTTTCCGCAGCAGGTCCGCGTGCTGGCTGGCGTCCTCGACCACGGTGAGCAGGCCGTTCCCCTGCGAGAGCACGCCGTCGTAGCTGAACGCGCGGGGGTCTTTCCGCCCGCGGCTGTCGAGTTCCCGCAGCATGCCGGGCATCCACGAGCCGACCAGCCGCTCCTTCGGCGAGCCGTCGTCCTCGGCGTGGAGCACGCCGATGCCCGAGCCGACGCCGACGACGTAGTTCTTCACCCGGAGGTGCCCCCGGTCGGTCACCGCCGAGAACAGTTCGCGGGCGCCCTCGCGGCGGTAGCGCTCCTCGAGGTAGTCGTACGCCTCCCGCGAGAACGGGTCGAGTTCCGTGTCGAGTCTGACCGGCACGTGGTCGTCGTTCCCGTCGTTGAGGTCGGCGACGATCTCGCGGCGGACCGACTCGGGGAACACCGACAGCGGGTGCGCCTGTACGGGGCTCTCGTACCAGTCGTCCTCGTCGTCGGCGTCGCCGCCGTAGCTCAGGTTGCTCGCGCCCGACGACCCCGCGCCCGCGATGTTCCACTCGACGGTGTACCGGCGGCCCGCCCGCGTCTTGGAGTAGGCGCTCAGCCCGTTGACCAGACACCGCTTCAGCTCCGACTTGCCCGTCGCGGTGGGCCCGTCGAACCAGTGGATCTTCTCGTCTTTCCCGCGACCCGCCGCCACGGTCCGGAGGTCGTCGACGAACGCGTTCAACACCTTCGTGTTGCCGAGCACCGCGTGCGCGCCGTCGTTGTGCGGGTCGTCGAAGAAGCGGTAGCGCTCGCGCTCCTCGCCCTCCTCGATGACGGTGCGGGTGCCCATCGACTCGACGGCGTCCAGCAGGTACTTCGCCGCGTGAGCGGCCACGGAGGGGTTCGCGAACGCGAGGTCCACGTACTCCTCGAGGCTCATCGGAGGCTCGTACGCCCCGTCGAGCGCCTCGTCGGCCCGCTCGATGTAGTCGGTCATGTTACTGTGACTCTTCCAGCTCGCTCTTTGCCACCTCCGCGCCGGCGAACTCCAGCACCTCGCGCGCGCCCTCGCGGGAGTAGCCCTGTTCGATCAACGCGTCGACCCACGCGCTCCGCTCGTCGTCGTCGAGTTCCCCCGCCGACACCAGCGCGGAGAAGTTGATGTTGTGCTTCTTGTCCTCCCAGAGCTTCCGCTCCAAGGCGCGCCGCAGTCGGTCGTTCTCCTGGGGGTCGAAGCTCGACCCCTCCCGCGCCCGGCGGGAGACCCAGTTGGCGACCTCCTGGCGGAAGTCGTCCTTCCGGTCGCCGGGGATCTCCAGTTTCTCCTCAACCGACCGCAGGAACGTCTCGTCCGGTTCCTGCTCGCGGCCCGTGAGGCTGTCCTCGACGGTGGTGTCGTCGATGTACGCCATCACGTGGTCCATGTACTTCTCGCCCTGTCGGCGGATCTCGTCGACGTCGTACGCCAGCGCGTGCCGCACGTCCTCGATGGCGCGCTCGCGGTACTCCTCGCGGACGAGTTCGAGGTAGCGGTGGTAGGCGTCGAGGTTCTCCTCGGGGATCGACCCGTGGTTCTCGAGGTTCTCCTCGAGGTGGGTGAACATCGACAGCGGCGAGAGGTAGTCGCGCCCGCGGTGGGTCGAGTCCATGATCGCCTCGGCGATCTCGTCGCCGATGAACCGCGCGGAGACGCCGTCCATCCCCTCGGCGATGTCCGAGAGCGCGTCGCCGCTCTCGCGCAGCTTCCGCTCGTCGATGTCGTCGGTCTCGTCGATCTCGCCGTTGTACGCGAGCGCCTTCTGGACCAGCGAGACGTTCCCCTCCGCGGGCTCCTCGATCCGCGTGAGCACGCCGAACAGCCCCGCCATCTCCATGGTGTGCGGCTCGATGTGCATGTTCGGCACGTCGGCGTTCCGGAGCATCTTCCGGTAGATCTCCGCCTCCTCGTCGTACTCGAGGACGTACGGGTAGTCGATCCGCTTGGTGCGGTCGTTGAACGCCTCCATCTTCTCGTCGCCCTTCTTCTCGCGGTACTCCGGCATGTTGGTGCGGCCGACGATCACCTGGTCGATGTCGATCCGCGGGTTGTTCCGCGGCTTGATCGTCTGCTCTTGGGAGGCGTGGAGGAAGTCGTAGAGGAACTCCCGCTGGAGCTTCAGTAGCTCCTCGCCCGAGAAGATCCCCCGGTTGGCGTTACAGAACGCGCCCGCGTAGTCGAACGCCCGCGGGTCGTTCTCGCCGTACACCGCGAGCTTCGAGTAGTTGACGTCGCCGGTCAACTCGGTCTCGTCTTGGTTCTTCTTGTCCTTCGGCTCGAACGTCTCGACGCAGCGGCGCTGGTTCTCGTCGGCGACCAGCCGGACGATCTCGACGTGGTTGTCGAGCACCGCCTGGAGGTCGTCCTCGTAGTGAGCGAGGAGTTCGTCCATGTAGAAACTCGACGCCGGGTCGAGCGACTGCTCGTTGCGGATCGTGTACGGCGCGTCAAGGTCCTCGTTGAGCCGTTCGATCACGCGGTCCCGCTGGGGCTGGGGCAACAACACCAGCGGGTCCTGGTTCATCGCCGACTGGACCGTGTCGTCGGAGGGGTCCTGGTCTTCGATCACCTCACAGAGGTTGGTCCACCGGAACGTGTACATCCGGCCGGCCTCGCTGGCGGTGTAGTCCTCGAAGTAGCGCCGGACGAGCCAGTCGAAGTGGCTCTTGCCCGACCCCACCGGCCCGAGGAGGAGTTTGATCCGCTTTTCGGGGCCAAGCCCCCGAGCGCCCGACTTCACCTTGTTGACGAACTCGTGGATCGACTCGTGGACCTCCCGACCGTAGAAGGTGTTCTCGCCGTCGTGGAGGGGGTCCTCGCTCGCCATCAGGTACTCCACGACGCCCGCGTCCTCGTCGTAGCGGGTGCCGTAGTGGTCGAACATGTCGGCGACCCGCTGGTGGGCGTTGCGCGCCACGTGAGGGTCGTCGGCGACCTCTTCGAGGTACCACTCGAACGAGTTCGCCTCTCTGAGGTCCGCGGGAACCGATTCCTTGTAGTGTTCGCTCAGTTTTTCAAGCGTTTCCATCTCTTTCATGGTGTGTTGTCTAGCCGGCGTCTCGACTTTCGAGCCGCCTCGTGCCTGCGACCGGCCCACCGGCACCGTGCGACCCCCACGAGCGTCGACGACGAGAACTTCGGAACGGCGGGTGGACCGGCGTCCCAGTTCGGGCCCGCCCCGACTGGTGACTTGATACCATGTGAGAGGTTAACACGTATAAACCTTCTCCCAACTCCAACCCGGAAGGCGCGCACGTCGGGCAATTGCCCCCCGGTGTCGGACGCGCGTCCGACGGCGGTTATATACGAACGGCGAGTCCGAACCGGGCTACGCCTCTCAGTGTGTAGAGCGGACCCCGGTGTCACACTGTGCCGCAAAGCTAATAACCGCCGGACCGGTACCCCTACCCGCTCAGCTAGGGGCGCCGCATTCTGGCGTCCATAGCCTACCCGGTCAGTCCCTACTCCGTCTCTCCCTCCTCGCGAGTGCGCTTCCAGATCTCGAGCGCTGAGACGACTATCGCTATCGTCCGAGCGCCGATATTGAGCCATTCTCCCAGGTGGTCCGGTGGAAGTATCTCTCCGAGCATGGGGCGTTCCAGGGTCGGAGAACGCGCGTGCTCAGCTAGGGGCGCGGGTGCTCCGACTCGTGTCGCTATGCGGATGTTCGTGACTCACCGCGAGTCCGGTTCGTAGTCGCAACCGATCCTCCCGTGCCGCGCGACCCACACGGGCTTCGACGACGAGAGCGATGGAACGGCGGGCGGACCGGCGTCCCAGTTCGGGCTCGCCCGACTGGAACCTGCTACTGTGTGAGTAATTAGCACGTATAAGCCTTCTCCCGACTCCCACCCGGAAGGCGCGCAGTCAGGCAATCGCCCCCGGTGTCGGACGCGCGTCCGAGGGCATTTATATACCGGAAGCGAATCCGCGAGCGCACCGCCTATGGGCGTCGGCCGCGTACGCCGGCCGTGAGCCTCGACGACTCGGATCTCCCCGACGGGTGGCGCGTGTGGAACGAGGAGCGCGAGGGGCGGGTCATCCTCGTCTACCGGCCCGACGTGTTCGACGCCGACCGCTTCGACCCGGCGTGTCTCCCCACCGTGTACGTGACGAACGGGTCGCGGCGCGCCCGCCCGGGCGCGGGGCAGTACGAGACCGACGAGTGGCACGTCACCCTCTTTCTCGAACCCGAGGTCGAAGTCGAGTCGACGCGGTACGACGCCCGCGACGACGCCGTCGACGGCGCGCGGGCCGTCGCCGACCGGTTCGCGCGCGGCGACGTCGACTACCGCGGCGCCTACCAGGTCCCCCGCGAGGCGTACTTCGAGGCGCTCGACGACCTGACCGGTCGAAAGGCGTAACCGGACCGCCGGGAAAGCGGGCAGTATGTCGACGGTCACGCTCGTGGGGGCTCGACTCGCGGTCGAGGGGGAGGAGTTCGTCTACCAGGGGGCGTCGTCCGCCTGCGAGGGCTGTCCGTACCGGAGCCAGTGTCTCAACCTGGTCGAGGGGCGGCGCTACCGGGTGACGGGCGTCCGCGAGAACACCCAACTGCTGGAGTGTGCGGTCCACGACCGGGGCGTCCGCGCGGTCGAAGTCGAGCCGACGGCGGTGACCGCGAACGTCCCCTCGAAGGGGGCGTACGCCGGGAGCAAGGCGTCGCTCGCGGGCCCGTGTCCGCACGTCGAGTGCCCCAGCCACGAGTACTGCGAACCGCTCGGGATGGCGTTCGACGAGGAACGCCGCATCGCGGCGGTCGAGGGGGAGCCGCCGCACGACTTCTGCGCGCTCGACCGCGAGTTGACGCTCGTCACGTTCGAACCCGACGACGACTGAGCCGGCGGCGACCGTGAGCCGGGCGACCCGACCGCCCGCGTGCCGTCGACCCCGCGCTCCGACCCGCCCTCGCCGCGGCTCGCCGGCTCGCGATTCGCCGTCCCCGCGAGCCGACCCGCCCTCGCCGCGGCTCGCCGGCTCGCGATTCGCCGTCCCCGCGAGCCGACGCCCCCGCCACCGACACCGTTTTTCCTCCGCACCTGCGCTCTCACACGTGAACGTTCGCGGGCCGGTCTTGGAGGTGGGGGAGGTGCGCTCGGTCGACACGCGGTACGGCGAGCGCGACGTCGCGGAGTTGACGGTACGACCCGACGGCGGCGCCTCGGCCCCGGTCGACGTGACGCTGTGGGGGAAGTGGACGCACACTGCCGAGCACGCCGAACCGGGGATGGAACTGCTCGTCACCGACGCCGAACGCGACGACTACGGCGGCGAGGAGGGGTACACTACCTCGAAGGAGTCGTACGTCGTGCTCGAACCCGACTTCCTCGTCGACGTGACCGACGTGCGCTCGTGGGTGCAGTGCCCGCGGATGTACTACCTCAACAAGCTCTCGGGCATCCCGCTGAACTACCCGGTCGTGAAAGGGACCGTCGTCCACGAGGTGTTCGGCGACCTTCTCAGGGGGGTCGACCTCGACGACGCCGTCGCCGACCGCGTCGCGGAGGCGGGGCTCCAACTCGGCCTGCTGGGGTACGAACGCGACGAGGTCGAGGACGAAGTCAGGCGGAACGCCGCCGCCATCGAGGGGTGGCTCGCGCAGGGAACGTTGACGGGCGACGGCGGCGGGGACGCGGGCGCGAACGCGGGAACGTCCGACGCCGCGGGCGACACCACGCTCGCCGACTGGGAGGGGACGCCCGACGAGGACGAGTGGCGCTCGGAGTACACCCTCATCTCGCCGACGTTCGGCGTGAAGGGTCGGGCGGACGCGCTCCGGCAGGGGATGCCGGTCGAACTCAAGACGGGGAAGAACACCAACCGCGAGCCCAGATTCCAAGACAAGATCCAGGCGGCCTGCTACGCGCTCCTCCTCCGGGAACGCGGCGTCGACGCCGACACGGGCACGCTGCTGTACACGAAGAACACCGCGCTCGACCGCGCGGAGGCGACGGGCGACCTCTCGCCCGCCAAGGAGTTCTCGGTCGGCAAGGGCCTGCTCGACTTCGTCGTCCGCACGCGCAACGAGATAGCCGCCATGGAGTTCGACGCGTCGGTGCCGACGGGGTTCGAGGCCGACGCCCGCTGTGAGTACTGCTTCGAGCAGGACACCTGCATGGTGGTCTCGGGGCGGCTGGACCAGGAGTCGAAAGCCGGGCGGATAGGCGAGCCGCTCCCCGCCGAGGAGCGCGAGTACATCGACCGGCTGTACGGCGCCCTCGAGGCCGAACGCCGCGAGACCCACGCCGAGTACCGCAAGCTCTGGGAGCAGACGCCCGCCGAGCGCGCCGCCGACGACCGCGCGCTGATAGGGTTAGAGCCGCTCGGGCGGGAGGAACTCGGCGACGGCCGGTGGCGCCTCCGCGCGCGAAAGGAGCCCGAGGCCGTCTCCAAACTCCGCGCGGGCGACGTGGCGCTCGCCTCGGACGGCGACCCCGTGAGCGGTCACGCGGAGCTGGGTCGGATCGAGACGCTCGGCGAGGAGGTGACGGTGACGACCGACGAACCGGTCGACCTCCGCCGGCTGGACGTCTACCCGTCGGAGCTGTCGGTCGACCGGATGCTCACGGCGCTCCACGACGCCGTGCTCAAGGGCGACCCCGACCGGAAGGACGTGCTGTTCGGCCGGCGCGACCCCGTCTTCTCCGAGCCGACGGACGAGACGTACGTCGACAACAACGCGGCCCAAGACGAGGCGGTCCGCCGGGCGGTCGCCGCCGAGGACTTCGCGCTCGTCCACGGCCCGCCCGGCACCGGGAAGACGTACACCATCGCGCGGGTCGTCCGCGCGCTGGTCGAACGCGGCGACCGGGTGCTGCTGTCGGCGTTCACCAACCGCGCGGTCGACAACGCGCTCGAAGCGCTCCGCGAGCAGGGGTTCGAGGGGCGCGTCGCGTCGGGGGCACGACCGGACGGCGACGGGGACGGCGGAGCCGCCGGAGTGGTCCGCGTCGGCACGGAGACGGGCGTCCGCGCGGACATGCAGGACGTACGGCTGGTCCAGCGGGGCGAGCCGAACGACCGCGCGGCCGCGCTCAACGGCGCGTCCGTCGTCGCCGCCACCACCGCGACCTGCGGTTCGCGGGTGATGCGCGAACAGTCGTTCGACGTGGCGCTCGTCGACGAGGCGTCGCAGTTGACCGAACCGGGGACGCTCGCGGCGGTGAACCTCGCCGACCGGTTCGTGCTCGTCGGCGACCACGAACAGCTTCCGCCGGTGGTACGCGCCGACACCGACCTCCGGCGGTCGCTGTTCGAGCGACTGATCGACGACCACCCCGAGGCGGGGACGATGCTCGACCGCCAGTACCGCATGAGCCAGCGGATCCAGGCGTTCTCGTCCGCCGAGTTCTACGACGGCGCGCTCCGCCCCGCGACGGGCGAGGTGGCCGGCCGGACGCTCGCGGACCTCGGCGTCGACACCGCGGACCTGCCCGCCGAACTGCGGGACCCGGTGTCGTTCGTCGACCCCGACGGCCGCCGGGAGGGGAACGCCAACCCGCGCGAGGCCGAACGGGTCGCCCGACTCGTCGAGGCGTACGTCGACGCGGGCGTGAGCCGGGAGGACATCGGCGTCATCGCGCCGTTCCGCGCGCAGGTCGCCGAGATCGGACGCCGGACGGACGTCACCGTCGACACCGTCGACCGGTTTCAAGGCTCCAGCGAGGAGGTCGTCGTCGTCTCGTTCGTGGCGACCGGCGGTCTCGACTCCCCCATCTTCGAGGACCACCGTCGGGTGAACGTGGCGCTGACGCGAGCAAAGCGGGCGTGCTGTCTGGTGGGCGACGCGGCGGCGCTGTCGTCGGACCCCTTCTACGCGCGGATGCTCGAGTGGGCGCGCCGCTGACCCGCACGGGGCGCCCGAATCGACCGAGTCGGTCGACCCGACCCGGCGTCGCGCGGACCGCTCGACCCGGCCCGAACTGACCGAGCGTGGACCGCCAGCGCCGCCGACGCACGGCCGGCGGCGGCTTTATCTCCCGTGCGAGCGTCCCGACGGGTAGTATGGACTCGAGCGAGCCGACCGTTCCCGCCGACGCCGTAACGGGCGACGAAGCCACCTCCATCGGCGTCCACGAGATACTCTCGGCGGCGGGCGCGGGCGCCGTCGGACAGGCGACGATGGTGCCGTTCTTCGTCGCCGCGTACCTCCTCGGCGCCACTTCGCCCGCGTCGTTCACCGGGCTGGCGGAACTGTTCGGGCTGTCCGCGAGTTCCCAGTGGGCGCTCCCGCTCGGCATCGCGCTGTTCTTCGCCGGCGGGACGGTGACGCTCCCGGTGCTGTTCGTCTCGCTCGCGGAGTTCCTCCCGCCCGAACGCGACATGGGGCTTCGCGGCGTGAGCTTCGCCGTCATCGTCTGGACCGGGTTCGTCATCGCGTTCTCGACGGGCCAGACCGGCTGGACGCTCGTGTTATACGGCGCGCTCTCGCTCGCGGCGCACGTGACGTACGGCTACACGCTCGGCGCGCTGTACGACCGGTTCGCCGACGCCCCCCGCTACGACGTCTGAGCCTCCGGTCGGACCGTCCGACCGCCCGACCGCCCGACCGCCGACTCGCCCGCCGCCCGTTCCGCACGGTTCTCTCCGCCCGACTCTCCTACCCTCTCCCGCTCGTGGTCCCCTCACCCGTCACGCCGCGCGTCGTCGCTCCCGTCGGGTCCGTCGGATCCGTCTGGGGGCGCCGACGCCGACCCGTCCGGGCCGACAGGGGGTCCGCTCGTGCGGTCGCCCAGCGTGTCCGCCGTCCCGCCGGACGGTCGCTCGTCGGCGCCGTCCGCCGCCCGCCGCTCGGCGAGGTCCGCCCGCAGGCGGTCGAGCAGGTGCTCGCGGAGGGCGGTCGCCACCTCCCCGTCGACGTCGTGGGCGGTGGCGTCGCCGCCGACGAGGCTGGTCGTGCTCGCGGTGTCGGCGACCACGCTCGCGAGGTCGAACCGGCGCTGGAACACCGTCCGGCTCACGAAGACGGTCTGGAGCCGGTAGTACGGGACGACCCGCGTGTGTCGCCGCCAGAAGCCAGCGCGCGCGACGAACGCCTCGGAGAGGTCGTCGTAGCCGAGGTGGCGCCACTTCGCGCGCGCGGCGACCGGCGCGAGCAACAGCCCGACGAGCGGGACGTACGCGAGGAGGCCCAACGGGAACAGGAACCGGTCGACGGCGACGGAGACGGCCGTCACCCCGACTGCGGCCAGCGCGTACCGACGGGTGTAGCGCCGCCGCGCGCGCTCGGGCGGCCGATCGAACGACGGCTCGCCGAACCCGTACACGTCCCGCGCGAGTTCGAGGACGCGCTCGCGGCTCGCCAGCGGCACCGTGGTCTCCGCGCCGCCGCCGCCCGACTCCGACCCCGGCGCGTAGCCCGCCGTCTCGACGGCGAGGCTGGCGTAGCCCAGCCGACGCATCAGCGGGTTCTCGCCCACGGTGAGCGTCTGGACCTTCCCGAGCGGGATGGTGCCGCTGTACCGGCCCAGCAGGCCGCGCTCGTACCGGAGTTCGTCCGCGACCCGTTCGAGCCGGAAGTCGTAGTAGCGGACGAACGTGATGAGCGCGCTCGCCACCCACGCGGTCAAAAGCCCCGCGACGACCGCGACGACGCCCGACACCACGACCGAGAACAGTTCGACCGACGGCCCGCCCGAACCGAGGTCGACGCCGACGCCGGCCGCGCGCAGGAACCGGCCGAACACGCCGCCGAGCAGGTCGTCGAACAGCCCCGCACCGAAGAACGGCGCGAGTATCGCGCCCGGCCGGAACGACACCGCGCTCAGCGTCACCAGGTCCTGCGTCGATATCTCGTACAGCGTCTCGCGCTCCGTCCGCTCCGCGGACCCCCCGGGGCCCGACTCCTCGCGCCCGTCGGGGTCGACCGCCTCCGCTCCGGCGTCCTCTCGCGACCGCTCGCGCGCTCGGCGCGCGCGCGAGCCGACCTCCTCGCGGAGGCGGTCGGCCTCGGCGCTCCCGACCGCGTCGAGTTCCGCCTCGGTCGAACTCCCGCCCGCGGTCTCGAACCGGACGACAGCCAGCCCCAACAGCCGGTGGAGCAGGTCGCGGCTCACGTCGACGTTCTGGACCCGCCGGAGCGGTATCTCCCGCTCCTGACGGGAGAACACGCCCGACGTGACGACGAGCCGGTTCCCCTCCAGTTCGTAGTCGAACCGGAGGTAGCGCGCGACGGCGTACGCGACACCGACGAGGGCGCCGAGGGGCGCGAGCACGAACACCGTGTCGACGCCGTCGACCAGCCCGGTCCCCGACAGCATCGCGCCCGCGAAGAAGCCGAACGAGCCGACCTGTACCGCCGACTGGAGGCCGCCGACGACCGCCGAGAGTGGGTGGAGCCGTGTCATGGTCGGGTCAGACCGCGTCGAACTCGCTGTCGGTCGCTAGGTCCCGGAGCCGTTCGCGGAGGTCGCCCGCCCGCTCGGGCGTCAGCCCGGGGATGGTGATGTCGGCCCCCCGGGTGCCGGCGGTGTAGACGACGACGCTCGCCAGCCCGACCGTCCGCTCGACGGGACCGCGGCGCGTGTCGATGTGTTGGACGCGGACGAACGGGACCGACGTGTCGGTCCGGGTGAGCACGCCACGGACGAGGTACAGCGAGTCGTCGCGCACCTCGAACCGCCAGACGCGGTAGCGGAGCACCGCGAGGGCGAGGCCGACGATTGCGAGGAGGGCGACGACGGCCGCGAGGGCGGCGACGGGGACCGGCGCGCCGACCCGGCGGGCGACCAGGCCGACGGCCGCGACGACCGCGGCGGTCACGACCGCGCTCACCGCCCAGACCAGTCTGACGCGGGGGTCGAGTGACTCCATGTCCGTCGGGTGACCGGGTGACGGTAAAAAACGGCGGGACCCTGGCGTCGGCCGTCGCGCGGCCCGTCAGTCGTCGCTCGCGTCCCCGTCCGGCAGGTCGACGGTGATCGTGTGTTCGCCCGGGCCGTACGTGCCGGTCGTCGCGTTCAGCAGTTCCTGCTGGTCGACCGTACTCAGCGAGAACTCGTCGTCGGGCATCGAGTAGACCGCGAGCGAGAACGCTCGGCTCGAACAGTTCTCCGCGACGGTGAACGTCACCGACGCGGTGCCGTTCCCCTCGTCGGTGATCGCGCCGTGGTCGACGCACTCGCGCAGCGTCTCGTTCTCCCACGCCGACCCGAGGGAGGTGATCCCCTCGTCGGCTTCGCCGAACGCGTACTGGAACAGGCGGTCGTCCTGCGCGTAGAGGTTGACGACCGAGAGGTTCTCGATGGGTTCACCCGCGACGAAGTCGACCTGGTAGAACGACGGTTTCGACCTGACGGGCAGTACCCGCGCCGTGAGACTCGCGTTCGCCGACGAGACGGTGACGGGAACGAGCGACAGGCGCCGCTCCGGTTCCTCGCCGACGACCACGTCGAACGTCACCGTCGCCGTCTCGCCGGGGGCGAGCGTGACCGTCCTGCTCGCCGGCGACGACTCGACCGACGCGACCGTGACCGACTGGGTGACCGTCTCCGTACCGACGTTCTTCACGGTGGCGGTGACGGGTCCCGCCTCCCCCCACTCGAACGTCGCCGGCGCGTCGACGTCGGTCACTTCGAGGTAGCCGACCGACGCGTTCGTGTCGTCCGCCAGCGGGAGGTAGTCGGTGTCGTTCGGGCTCAGCGCGTTCGGGTCGTCGCAGATCCCGTCACGGTCGGCGTCCCGGCACGCCTCGCTGAAGCCCGTCCCGTCGACGACCGCGTAGTAGTTCCCGCCGGTCGTGGACCCGCCGACGACGTTCTCGCCCGAGCGCGCGGTGACGTTCCACGCGTTCGAGTGATGCACGCGAATACCTGCGGCATGGGATTGACCCGGTCCGCGACCCCTCACGATGGCACTCCTGTCCGCCGCGACGACGCGCTCCCCCCCCGCGGCGGTTTCGATCAGGTTGTCGTAGACGAGAGTCCGGTTGGCCCGGACGGACACTCCCACCTCGGTCGCGTTGTGTATCCGGTTGCTCCGGACCGTGTTCCCGTTCCCGTACACCACGACCCCCCGGCGGCTGTCGTTCGCGTCGTTCCCGACGACGGTGGTGTTCGATCCCTCGACCGAGAACCCGACTCCGTTCGACGCCGCGTCGTTCCCGACGACCGTGTTGTCCGATCCGTTGATAGAGAACCCGGATCCCCGATTCTCCGACGCCGCGTTGTCGGAGAGGGTGTTGTTCGCTCCGTCGATAGAGAACCCGTATATGCGGTTCTCCGACGCCGCGTTGTCGGAGAGGGTGTTGTTCGACCCGGAGACGGTCACCCCGTCGCCGTTGTTCGACGCCGTGACGTCGGAGAGGGTGTTGTTCGACCCGGTGACACCGATCCCGCGGGTGTTGACCCGTTCCACCGTGCTGTCGGAGAGGGTGTTGTTCGACCCCCTGACGTAGACCCCGCCCCAACTGTTCGACACCGTGAGGTCGGTGACGGTGTTGTTCGCTCCCGTCATATCCATCGCGTCCGTGCCGATGTCGACCAGAGTCACGTTGACGAACGCGTTGTCCGACCCCTCGACCTGCACGCCGTTGGAGGCGTGGACGATGGCCACGTCCTCGACGAGGGCGTCGGTCCCGTTCACCAGAAGCGTATTCGTGGTGTACGTGTCGGAGAGCGTGTTGTTCGACCCGCCGACGGCGACCCCCGTCACGATCGTCTCCGAGACGTCGTTGCTCGCGACGACGTTGTCGGAGCCGACGATGACCATCCCGACCGCAGCCTCGCCGGTCACCTCGTTGTCGACGACCGTGTAGTTCGACCCACCGACGCGAACGCCGTAGTCGTCGTACGCGGTTTCGAGAGCGGTCATGTTGACCGTGTTCCCGTGGAGGGTCCCGTTCGACCCGCCCACGTACAGGCCGCCGAGCGAGTCGCTCCCTTCCACGTTGGTCGTCGAGGTGACGCGCAGACCGTTGTCGACGACGGTCGCGTCGTCCGCGGTAACCCGGACTGCGGCGGCGTCCACGCTCGTGAACGCGGAGTCGCAGACCGCGACTCCCTCGCCGCCGTCGACTCGGAGGGGACGACCGGCCTCCGCGGTGACGTTCGCGACGACGCCGCCGATCACGTTCCGGTACGCGACGCCGGTGGCGCCGTCACCCGCGCGCACCGTCACGTCCCGGACGGTGACGTTCGCGAGGGCGGTCGCTCCGCTCGCCCCGGCCACGATACCGCTGCCGTTCGAGGCGTTGCCGAGGGCGACCGCGTGGCCGTCCCCGTCGATGGACACGTCGTCGGTGCGGACCGCGATACACGGCCCGCCGTCGGTCGGGTCGTCCGGGGAGACGTTCGAGGTCAGTTCGTACGCGCCCGGTTGGTCGATCACGGTACAGTCGGCGACCCCGGTCGGCGCCGCACTCGCGGTTCCCGCGACGAGGCTCACGCCCGCGATGCCCGCCGAAGCGACGATTACGACCGTCACTGCGAGCGTCAGGACTCCGCGACTCCGATTCTGTATGGTCTTAGATGACATATACTGTACGACTCCGGTAGTATCGTATAAATTACACGGATCGTTCGGTAGACGAGTGGGTACACTCGCGGCCGTTCGGGTCGTCCGGAGCCGCCCCGCCCCTCGTGGAGCCGTCGACACTCCGGAGGCCGCCGACGCGGCAGTGTCGGGGAGGGCGACCGTCGCCCCCGGTCAGTCGTCGCTCTCGTTTCCGTCCGGCAGGTCGACGGTGATGGTGTGGTCGCCGGGGCCGAACGTCCCGGTGGTCGCGTTCAGCAGTTCCTGTTCGTCGGCGGTGTCCGCCGAGAATTCGTCGCCGGGCATCGAGTAGACCGCGAGCGACAGCGTCATCTCGTCGCAGTCGTCCGCGACGCTGAACGTCACACTCGCGGTGCCGTCGTCGTGTTCGCGAATGTGGCCGTACTCCACGCAGTCGCGGATCTCCGCGCTCGGCCACGCGGTGTCCTTCTCGGTGATGCCCTCTTCGACCGACCCGAACGCGAACCGCATCAGCCGGTCCTGCTCGGCGTACAGTCCCTCCTCGCCGAGTTCCTCTATCGGCTCGCCCGCGGCGAAGTCAACCTGGTAGTGCGTGGTCTCGCTCCCGTCGTCGTCGGCGACGGTGAGCGTCGTCTCCGCGCGCACGTCCCGCGAGGAGGCCGCGACGAGCACGCGGTACTCGCCGGCGTCGACCGCCCACTCGCCGGCCGCCTCGTCCCAGTAGCGGAACGCGTCGCCGCCCACCTCGACGGTGAACGTCTCGGTCGTGCCCGCGGGCACGGTCCGCTTGTCGAAGCCCGCGAGTTCCTTCGGCGGGCGCTCGACCGGCGAGTCCGTCGGCGCGAGGTACACCTGGACCGTCTCGGCGCCGTCGTACTCGCCCGCGTTGGTCACGTCGACGGAGACGGTGGCGCCCTCGTCGGCGGTCGTCTCGGCCGTCGACACCGACGCGTCGCCGTACGCGAACTCGGCGTAGCTCTCGCCGTGGCCGAACGGGAACACGGGGTCGACGCCGGCGGCGTCGAAGTGGCGGTAGCCGACGAACACGCCCTCGTCGTAGTAGACGTCGCCCTCGATTCCGGGGTAGCCGCGGCCGTTCTCGGGGAGCGTGTTGATCTCCTGCGGGAGGTAGTCCTCGTACGACTCGGCGAACGTGATCGGGGTCTTCGCCGAGGGGGTCGACTCGCCGAACAGCAGGTTCGCCACCGCGGTGCCGGCCTCCTGACCGGGGTACCACACCTCCATCAGCGCGGGCACGTCGTCGACCCACGGGAGTTCGACGGCCGTCTCGGTGTTGAGCAGGACGACCGTGTTCTCGTTCGCCGCCGCGACCCGGCGGATCACCTCGTTTTGCACCTCTGGGAGGTTGAACTTGTAGCGGTCGTCGCCGTAGTTGGTGTACGTCCGCGCGAGCACCACCGCGGCGTCGGCGTCGGCCGCCGCGGGGGCGGCGTCGGCGTACGCGGACGGCGGGTTCCACTCCAGCGCCGCCGGCGCCGGACCGTGCACCTCGACGACCACCTCGTGGGCCGTCCCGGCCTCCAACTCGACGCTGGAGCGTTCGGGGACGATGACGAACCCCGCCGGCTCGTTGTACCCGACGAGTTCGCCGTCGACGTAGACGTACCCCTGGCCGCGACTCGTGAAGGAGAGCCCGTACAGCCCCCCCTCGTCGGGCGTGACCGTCCCCTCCCAGCGAGCGGAGGCGAACTCGGCGTCCTCGGCGCCGACCGTCTCGGTCGTCCCCGTCGCCGTCGGCTCGCCGCCGAGGTCGTCGGTGTCGTAGTACTCGTAGGCGAACCCGTCGTCGGCGCTCACGGGTTCGAGACTCGACGTCGACGCCGTCTCGACGCTCACGCTCCCGCCGACGACCCGGTCGAGTCCCTCGACGGGTCCGACCTCGCCGCCGTCGGGGGTGCCGGTGATCGCGTCGCTGCCGCCGACGTCCTGTTTGAACGCGGTCGGCGTCGGGCCGACCAGCGCGAGCGAGTCCACCTCGGCGTCGTCGAACGGGAGGACGCCGTCGTTCTTCAGGAGGACCGACCCGTCCTCGGCCATCCGCCGGGCGAGCGCCCGGTGGTCGTCCGAGCCGATCACCGACTCGTCGCCGACGCCCTCGCGGTCGCCGCTCAGCGCGCCGATGTCCCGCTGGGAGCGCAGCCCCCGCAGGACCATGTCGTCGACGACGGACTCGTCGAGGTCGCCGTTCTCGACGGCCTCCGCGAGCGTCCCGCCGAAGTAGTTCTCCGACGGCATCTCGATATCGAGGCCGTTCCGCGCGGCGGTGACGGTGCTGTGAGTGCCGCCCCAGTCGGAGACGACGACCCCGTCGAACCCCCACTCGCCTTTGAGTATCTCCTCCAACAGGTAGGCGTTCTGACTACAGAACGTGGCGTTGACCATGTTGTACGCGGGCATCACCGCGCCCGCGTCGCCCTCTCGGACCGCGGCCTTGAACGCCGGGAAGTAGATCTCCCGGAGCGCGCGCTCGCCGACGACGTCGTTGTGCTCGGAGATGGAGAAGCCGTCCTCGGCGGGACCGGTCGTCCGCGTCTGGTTGTACCCCACGAAGTGTTTCAGCGTCGCGATCACGCCGCCGTCTTGGATCGCGCCGGTGTACGCCGCCGCCATCGCGGCCGAGAGGACGGGGTCCTCGCCGTACGACTCGCCCGCGCGACTGCTGAACGGGACGCGGAACGCGTCCATCGACGGCGCGAGGTGGACGTCGACGCCCCACGCCTTCGTCTCGGCGGCGATCGCCGATCCTTCCGCCGCGACCAGGTCGGGGTCGAACGTCGACGCCGTCGAGACCGGGTGGGGGAAGTCGGTCGCCGGGACGCCGATCGACGCCCCCGGCGGCCCGTCGGCCATGTCGAGCGGGGGGATCCCCAGCGAGTCGACCCCCCGGACGCTCCCGGCGATCCCCTCCGGGGCGCCCTCGACGCTCGCGCCGTGGGTCCGCGCCACCTTCTGTTCGAGCGTCATCGACTCGACGAGCGACTCGATCCCCTCGCTGGTCTCGGCCGCCGCGGACGACGCACCCCCGAGCAGTCCGCCGCCCGCCGCCGTCAGCGCGCCCGTCAGTTTCAGGAACGTCCGTCGGTCCGCCCCGCCGCCGCGGTCACCGCCGCCGTTGTCGTCGTGCATGACGGTCCGACCCACCGGCCCGGCCCGCATAAACGTATATTATGAATTGGGTTATACCTGTGGAATTTATTTTGTACCGATACAAAAATCGAGGGTGGGCACGCGAGAGTATCCGGACGAGTGATACGACCCGCCCGCGTAGGTCGGGCGGATGAGCGACGACCGGCGGCTGGTTGCGCAACTGGAACGGTTCGGACTCACCGAGAAGGAAGCGGCCGTCTACCTCGCGCTCGTCGACCGGGGTGAGGCGAAACCCCCCGTCGTCGCGTCCGACGCGGACGTCTCGGTCAGCTACGTCTACCAGGTGTGCGAGCGGCTCGAGACCGAGGGCCTGGTCACGGTGAACGACCACCGGACGCCGACGACGATGCGCGCGCGGCCGCCCTCGGAGACGCTCCGTGCGCGCATCGACCGGATGCACGACGCGCTCGAGGCGGTGGAGCGGCGGTACGACCGGCCGACCGACGACATGGAGTCGCTGGAGGTGCTTCGCGCGCGGGCGGCGATGTACGAGCGCCTGCGGGGGCACGTCGAGAGCGCCGACGACGAACTGTTCGTCTCGGTCCCCCTCGCGGCGGTCCGCGAACTCGCCGACGCCCTGCGCGACGCCGTCGACCGCGGGGTGTTGGTGTTGCTCGCCGTCGGCGCCGAGGCGGGCGAGGTGCGCTCGGCCGACGTCGACGGCGTCGCGACCGCCGTCCGGCGGCGGGTGGGCGGGACGACCGTCTACGTCTCGGCGGACATGACCCGGGGGGTCGTCGCGCCCGCGTCGGTGCTCGGGTGGGACCACGGCGAGAGCGAGGGGGTCAGCTACGGCAACCTCACGGTCGCGGTGGCCGTCGAGAGCGCCTTCCTCGGGACGACGTGGCCGATGGCCGAGGAGGTGCTGCTCCGCCGACCGTCACCGCTCCCGCGGACGTACCGGACGATCCGCCCGGCGACGTACGACGCGACGCTCCACCGTCGCGCGGGGCGGACCGTTCGGGCGGAGGTCGAAGCGCGCCCCGCGCGAACCCGGGTCGACCTGGACACGTGGGACCCCGACGGGGCCACCCGGCGGTCGCTCGTCGGGACCGTCGTCGGGACGCGGCAGTGTCTCGTCGACCCGCCGACCGGCGAGTTCGCCCTGGAGAACGAGTTGTCGCTCGCGACCGGCGACGGGACGGTTCGCGTCGGCGGGCGCGGGGCGTTCAGGGAGGACTACGAGGCCGTCCGAGTCACCCTCCGCGGGGACGACGGCGGGACCGAGACCGGGGCGTGAGCCGCGCCGGCGCGGGGACGCCCGAACGGTTCGGGGGCGACGCCGCGGAACGGTTCGGGGCCGACGCCGCGGAACGGTTCGGCACTGACGCCGCGGGCGCCCGCGCTACCCGGGCAGGTCGACCGTGATGGTGTGCTCGCCGGGGCCGTACGTGCGGGTCGTCGCGTTCAGCAGTTCCTGCTGGTCGGCGGTGTCCGCGGAGAAGCCGTCGCCGGGCAGCGAGTAGGTCACGAGCGACAGCGTGACGCTCTCGCCGTCGGCGACGGTGAAGCTGACCGACGCGGCGCCGTCAGACTCGACGACGTGACCGTAGTCGACGGCGTCGCGGATCTCGGCGCTCGGCCACGCGGTGTCTCTCTCCGTGATCCCCTCGTCGGTGTCGCCGAACGCGAACCGGAGCAGGCGGTCCTCGCCGGCGTAGAGGCGGTCGGCGCTCAGGTTCTCGATCGGGTCGCCGGCGACGAAGTCGACCTGGTAGTCGGTGACGTTCGCCCCGCCCCCGTCGACGGGGGCGGCGGTGTCGTTCGCGGGGCCGGCGAGCGGGTGGACGTCGGTGTCGTTCTCGGTCAGTTCGTACGCCGAGTCGCAGAGACCGTCGCCGTCCGCGTCCGCACACGTCTGGCTGAACCCGGTTCCGTCGGCGGTCGCGTAGTAGTTGCCCGCGACGGCGTCGCCGCCGACCACGTTCTCGCCCGGCCGCGGCGTGACGTTCCACGCGTTCCCCGCGTTCGACGCCCGCGCGTCGGACGGCTCGCCGACCAGCGGGCCGAACAGGACCGGCCGGTCGAAGATGCCGAGGCTGGCGTCGAAGCGGTTGTCGTACACCAGACTCCCGCGGACGCCGGCTTCCAACTGGAGGGGCGACCGGAACTCGTTGGTCTCGACGGTGGCGTTCGTGACGTTCGTCAGCCGCGCGCCGACGAGCAGGTCGGACGCGAACCGGTTGCCCGCGAGGACCGTCCCGTCGGCCCCGTCGGCCGCGAGACCGACGACGAGGTCGCCGCTGAGCGCGTTCCCGTCGAGGACGGTGTCGGTGGTGTTCGCGAGCGTGACCGCCCGCCCGTCGACCGACCCGCCGTACAGCGTCGCGTTCGACAGCCGAGTGTCGGCCGCGTCGGTCACCGCGACGCCCGCGCCGTCGAAGACGCTGGCGTACGACCCGCCGCGGACGCGGGTGCCCTCGCCCGTGACCGACAGCGCCGGCCGCCCGGCGCTGGTGACGTTCCGGAGCGCGTTGCCGTCGCCGACGACGACGACGCCGGCGTACTCCGCGCCGACGGCCGAACTGTCGACGACGCGGTTGCGGTCGCCGACGAGGGTCAAGCGCGTGCCCGTCACGTTCCGCACCGCGGCGTCGTCGCCGACGACGGCGACGCCGCCGCCGGGCCGCGAGGGGTTGGTCAGCGTCACGTCGAACGCCGCGACGGTCCCGTTCGTGACGCCGTCGTACCGCAGGGTCGGCCGCGGCGTCGCCACGTCGACCGCGAGACCGGTGACGGTCACGTTGTCGAGCGTCCCGGCGCCGTCCGCGAGCACGACCGGGTCGCCCCACGCGTCGTCCGTCGCGTCGACGGTGTGGCCGTCGCCGCGGACGGTCACGTCGCTCGACCGGACGTCGATGCAGACGGACGCACCCGCCGTCAGGTTCCGCTGGAGTTCGTACACGCCGGGTTCGGTGATGGTCGGACAGTTCGTCACGTCGGTCGACTGGGAGGGCTCCGGGGGCGCGCCGGCGCCGACGCCGGCGACGAGCGAGACGGCGAGGAGCAACGTCAGGGTCGTCGCCGCCACGCGCTTGCCCCGGGCGGTCGTCGCGAGAGCGAACACGGGTCGGGTCACCGACTCGCGGGCAGGTAAATCGCGCCGGTCGTTCCACGGGGTAGGCACCGGCTGTCGACACCGCGCTCGCGGGCGCCGATCGGCACGTCCGGTCAGGAGCTTCTTACCACGACGAAAGATGATAAAATAGATCGATGATGGGCCATGTACCGAAGGGGCGGCCCGTACCGAGACGCATTCGATATCCGCCGTCCGCGGAACCCTCGACGGGAGTCGGTCGGTCGGCGGGAGCGGTACGGGCGGGTTACCGCTCGCGCCGGCGGGTAGACGGCGGCTACCCCGCCGGCGTCACAGCGCCACGAACTCGCCGAGGAACAGCAGCGCGAACCCGACGGAGACCAGCAGGCTACCGACCCGGCCGAGCGTCGTGTGCTCCGTCACCGTCGCCGGGGCGATGTCGAGGTCGTAGCTATCGAACTCCTCCTGGTAGCTGACGTACGAGGGAAGCTGGAAGAACTCGACGAACACCAGCGCGCCCCCGACGGCGCCGAGGGCGGCGCCGACGAGGCGGAGTCCCTGCGCGAGCGTGACCATACCGGGCGCGCGCGTCGCCGGAAGAAAAACGCACCGAACGGACGGCGGCCGCGAACGTTCATGTGCGATGGGGCGACCACCAGTCGCGTGCGCCCGCTCCCCGCCCTCGTCCGCGTCGCTGTCGCGTGCAGTGTCGTCCTCGCGGCTCTCCCGGTCCTCCCGGCCGCCGCGTCGGGTCCCGCCGCGTCGACGCCGGGGCCGTCGGGTCCGTCTCCGAACGTCGCGAACGCGACGGCGCCCGCGAGCGACCCCGACTCCCCGGGAGGGAACGGCACGACCCCCGCGAACGGCACGAACAGCACGGACCGCGCGAACGGCACGGACAGGGGCACGACCGGGTCGGCCGGACCGCCGACCGCCGCCCGAATCGCGGGGGCGTACCCCAACCCGGTCGCGGCCGACGACGCCGGCGAGTACGTCGCGCTCGCGCTCCCCGCGGGAAACCGGACGTGGACGCTGTCGGACGGCGAGGGTGCCGCGACGGTCCGGGGCGGCGGCCGGGTCGTCCTCGCGGCGTCGCCCGCGGCGGTCCCGAACGGCACCGCCGGTCGGGTCGTCGCGGCGGACCTGAGGCTGTCGAACGCGGGCGAACGGCTCGCGCTCCACCGCGGCGGGACCGCCGACGGGACGCCCGCCGGCCCGCTGGTCGACGCGGCCCGCTACGACGACGCGCCCGAGGGGGAGCGCTGGCTCCGACCCGCCGAAAACGGGAGCGGTTCGGCCGTCTGGCGACCCCTCGGGTACACCCCACGGTCGGCCGTCGGAGTGGGCGGCGCGAACGCGACGGCGTTCGTCCTGCCGGACGCGCCCGAACCCGCCGTCGAGACGCTCCGGCGGGCGGACCGCAGGCTGCTGCTCGCGGCGTACACGTTCGGCTCCGAGCGGGCGGCCGACGCGCTCGTCGCGGCGGAAGAACGGGGCGTCGACGCTCGGTTGTTGGTCGAGGGCGGTCCCGTCGGCGGCGTCTCCACCCGGTCGGCGCGGATACTCGACCGACTCGTCGCCGCCGGCGTCGAGGTCCGCGTCGTCGCCGGCTCACGCGCCCGCTTCCGCTACCACCACGCCAAGTACGCCGTCGTCGACGACACCGCGCTCGTGTTGACCGAAAACTGGAAGCCCGCGGGCGTCGGCGGCGCGAGCAGCCGCGGGTGGGGCGTGGCGCTCCGCTCGGACCGCGCGGCGGACGAACTCGCGGGGGTGTTCGCGGGCGACGCCGGCTGGCGCGACGCCCGCCCGTGGGGGGAGTTCCGCGACGGCCGGACGTTCGAGTCGGGCGGGGCGACGAACGGCTCGTACCCCGCGCGGGTCGACCCGGCGGAGGTCCGCGTCGAGAACGCCACGCTCCTGACCGCGCCGGGGAACGCCCAGTCCGGGGTCGTGGGCGTCATCGACGCCGCCGACGAACGGGTCGACGTGGTCCAGCCGACGGTCGAGCGGGGACCGTTCGTCGCGGCGTGCCGCCGGGCCGCCGAACGCGGCGTCCGCGTCCGGATCCTGCTGTCGGGCGCGTGGTACGCCCGCGAGGAGAACGAGGCGCTGGTCGCGTCGCTGAACGGCTGGGCCGACCGGACCGGCGCGCCGCTGTCCGCGCGGGTCGCCGACCCCGCGGGCCGGTACGGGAAGATCCACGCCAAGGGCGTCGTCGCCGACGACCGCGCGGTGGTCGGCTCGCTCAACTGGAACCCGACGAGCGCGGGCGAGAACCGCGAGGTGGCCGTCGTCCTCCGCGGGGAGTCGGTCGCCGACTACTACGCCGACGTGTTCGACGCCGACTGGCGGGGCGGCCGCGGCGGTGTAGGGGGACTCGGCGTCGGAACCGTCCCGCCCGCGCTCGGCGTCGCGGCCGTCGCGGCGGCGGCGCTGGTCGTCCTGTACGCGAGCCGGCGGGTGCGGTTCGTCGGGGTCGAGGGGCGAGCGGACGACGGACGGCGCGAGTGACCCGCTCGCGGGGGAGGCCGGCGCGCGACCCCTCCGGGGCGGGACAGCGTTCTTGCCGTTCGGGTCTGAAGCACTCCCGAGCATGTCGGCGTACCGTTCGGCGGCCGGACGACGCGAACTCGAACACCTCTACGACGACGCCGTCGACCGACTCGGGGTCGACGTCGCGGAGCGACGCGTCGACACCCGCCACGGGTCGACGCACGTCCTCCTGGCCGGGGCGGCCGACGCCCCGCCGGTGGTTCTGTTTCACGGCGGCAACGTCACGAACCCGCTGACGCTCGCGTGGTACGCCGGACTCGCGGACGACTACCGACTGGTCGCGCCCGACACGCCCGGCCACCCCGGCAAGAGCGCCCCGACCCGACTCGACCCGCGCGGCGACGGCTACGGCGAGTGGGTCGCGGACCTGCTCGACGCGTTCGGCGTCGACGCCGCGCCGGTGGTCGGCACGTCGTACGGCGCCGGTGTCGCGCTCCGGACGGCCGCGGTCGCCCCCGAGCGAGTCGCGCGCGCGGCGCTGGTGGTCCCCGCGGGGTTCGGCACCGGGCCGCTCCTCCCGCTGGTCGGCGTCGGCCTCCCGGCGGTGTGCTACCGGCTGACCGCGCACGACTGGTTCCTCGACCGGACGCTCGCGGCGCTCGCCACCGACCCCGACCCGCTGGTCCGCGCCACCGTCGGCGCGTCGCTGCGGCACGCGCGACCCGACCGCACCGTCCCGGGCGCCGACGCCGCGGACCTCCGCGGGTTCGACGCGCCGGTCGCGCTGTTCGTCGCGACGGACGACCCGTTCTTCCCGGCCGACGCGGTGGTGCCGCGGGCGCGCGCCCGCCTCCGGACGCTCGACCGGGTCGAACTGCTCGACGGGGAGCGACACCTCCTCTCGCCCGCCGCACAGCGCCGGGTCGTCGCGTCGCTCCGGACGTTCCTCCCCGATACGGACGCGGAGACGGAAGGGTGAGCCGAGCGGGCGTCCGGCGGAGACGGCCCCCCGCAGTCGGACTCAGTCGTCGATGCTCGCGGTGCTCGACAGTTCCTCGTCGATGTCCGCCTCACCCATCTTCTCGACCAGCGCGTCGATCACGTCCTCGCGGCGACCCTTCACGAACTTGATCGAGCCGACGACGAGGTGACCGCCGCCGGAGACGCCGCCGCCGACCACCTCCTCGTTGAGTTCCGACACCATCCGCGGGATGTCGAGTCGGACGCCGTCCGACCGGAGCACCGCGAAGTCGGGACCGTAGCCGATGGTGATCACGGGACCGCCGTGTTCGTTCACCTTCCGGTCGTGGAGCTGTCCGGTGGTCTTGCCCGGCGCGGGGTAGGTGAACCGGTGGGCGAAGTTCTCCAAGTCGACCCGGTAGAGGTGGGCGTCCGACTCCAGCCGTTCGTGTTCGACGTGGGGTTCGACCGCGTCCATCTGGCGTTCGACGTCGCGGGCCGCGTGGTCGGCGAGGAACTCCACGAGTTCGCCGTGTCGCGCGGCGCCCTCGTCGTCGGTGCCCACGTCGAGCACGTCGTTGACCAGGGTCTTGCCCTCGCTGTAGCGGAGCCAGTGGGCGGCGTAGTCGAGCGCCTCGCCGATGTCCTCGATGGCGGCGCGGTCGTAGCCCGCCTCGTCGGCGAGCGCGAGGTACTCCTCCATGACCTCGGCCTTCGAGCGGTCGGACAGCCCCGCGACCGCGGGGACGTGCCGGAGGTCGTCCGTGATGTCGGGGTCGATCATCCGCGCGAGTTCGACGCACATCATCCCCGTGGTGATGCGGTAGTCCTCGCCGTGGAGGTAGGGGTTGACGTGCGCCTCCAGGAGGTCCTCGACCGCCTCGGGGTCGGGGTGGTGGTGGTCGACCACCGCGACCGGCATGTCGTAGTGGGTGAGGTTCCGGTAGGCGGGCACGTCCTCCTCGGTCGACCCGTTGTCGAGCATCAGGAGGAACGGCAGCTTCTGGCCGTGTCGCGCGCGGCCCTCGAGCGCGAAGTTGAGGTCGCGCGTCACGTCCTCCATCTCGTAGAAGGGCGCCTTGCTCGGCAGCCGTTTGAGGTGGTGGCGGGGCGCGTCGGGGTCCTCGTGGACCGACCGGATGAAGTTCTCCAGCGCGAGTTGGACCGGGATGGCGGCGCACATGCCGTCGCCGTCGGCGTGGTGGCGGATGCGGAGCGGCCGCCCCTCCAGTACCGTCCGGCGGAGCAGGCGCGCGACCTCCTCTAAGTCCTCGCGGAGCGACTCGAACGCCTCCCACTCGACCAGCGGCTCGACCGGCTCCGGCTCCGCGCGTTCGGCGACCGCGGCGTCGAGTCGCTCGCGCGCGTCGGCGGCCGCGTCGCCGTCGAGCGGCGTCAGCGAGTCGGCCTCCAACTGGAGCGCGCCCTCGTGCTCCTCGACGTCACCCGCGACCCGGACCACGTCGCCGAGTTCCACCTCGGGGTACGCGCGCACGCCCGCCTCCTCGAACGCGGCGGCGGCGACGATACCCGAGTCGTCGGCGACGTGGAAGATGGTCGGCCCGCCCGTCTGTTTGATCTGGACCACCTCGCCCTCGACGGTCGCCGCGATGCCGACGTCGAGGTCGGCGACCGGCGTGATGTCGGGTTCGTGTTCCACCGCGACCGTCTCGTAGTCGTCGAGGTCCGCGAGCGCGAACGAGAGGTCGCCGTTCTCCTTCGCCTCCTCGAGTTCGACGATCAGTTTGTCGCCGACCCCGAACGACTGCCCGTCCATGTTCGACTCGTGGAGCAGTCCCGAAACCCCCTCGGCGATGTCGACGAAGACGCCGTAGTCGACGACGCCGTTGACGCTGGCGTGGTAGCGCGAGCCGGCCTCGACGTCGGAGAGCGTACAGTCTGGCGCGAGGTCGTAGACGACGGGGCGCCCCCCGTCCCGGTCGTCGCCGGAATCCCCGGCGGATGCGTCTGTCATGTCCGTTGGTACGCCGACGCCCGGTGTTAAGGTTTGTACTTCGTCGCCGTCGTCACACCGCCGTCGCTCGCCGCGCCGTCGCAGTACCCCGCTCGTCGTGCGCCGGCGCGCGCCGTACCGGGCGGCCGCGCGCCGCGCCAGGGAGTCACGCGCCGCGCCGGACAGTCGCGCGCCGGCCCGCCCCGGAGCGCCGTCGCGGCGGTTCCGGCCGCCCCGAACCGTCGCCCCGCGGGCGGTCACCCCACCCCATCGACACGCTTAGAAGGCGACCGGACCGAAGGTGGTGTATGCGACTGTTCCGGTCGGGCGGGGTGCTCGGCATCGCCGACGACACCCTCGAGTTCGCGCTGGAGGCGTCCGACGAGACGCACCCCAACGAGTACATGGGGTTCCTCCGCGGGACCGACGCGCGCGACCTGGGTCTCGACCGCGACGGCACCGTCATCACGGACGTGCTCGTCATCCCGGGCACCACCTCCTCGCCCGAGAGCGCGACCGTCCGCGAGAACCTGATCCCCAACGGCTCGCGCGCCGTCGGGTCGATCCACTCCCACCCGAACGGCGTGCTCCGGCCGTCGAACCAGGACCTCACGACGTTCCACGCCGGCTCCGTCCACGTCATCGTCGGCGCGCCCTACGAGCGCGACTGCTGGCGGGCGTTCGACCCCGACGGCGAACCCACGGAACTGGACGTGCTCGACGTCGACTTGCCCGACGACGACGCGTTCTTCGACTTCGACCAGTCGGACATCGACGCGGAGCTGCGCGAATGAGCGGCGACGCGGGCGACGGAGTCCGGGGCGACCGGACGGAGGGCGACGACCACCCCGACCCCGAACGGAACCGGGTCGCGCTCGCACAGGGGACGTTCGACCTGCTCCACCCGGGGCACGTCCACTACCTCCGAGAGGCGGCCGACCACGGCGACGAACTCCACGTCATCGTCGCCCGCGGCGGCAACGTCACCCACAAGGAGGCGCCGGTCTGTCCCGACCGCCAGCGGCGGGACATGGTCGACGCGCTCGGCGTCGTCGACGAGGCCCACCTCGGCCACGCCGAGGACTTCTACGTCCCCGTCCGCGCCATCGACCCCGACGTGGTCGTCCTCGGCTTCGACCAACACCACGAGGTCGACGCCATCCGGTCGGCGCTCGACGAGCGGGGACTCGACGCCGACGTGGTGCGCGCCTCGGGCCGGGAGCCCCGCTACGAGGGGGAGATACTCTCGACCAACCGCCTCATCGAGCGACTGCTCGACGAGCGCGGCTGAGTCGTCACCCGACGCGGCCGACGCCCAGACCGGCGAACGGCCGGGGGAGAACCCGGCAACATCTGTCGCGAGAGGCCGATGGGTGTAATTATCGGGCGGTGGACCGGGGAGTATGGACGAGACCGCAGAGCGCGACGATCCGCTCCGGTTCGGGATCGGCGGCACGGGGAACTGGGGGCTGGAGGACGGTCGGAACGTGATGGCGGAGGGGCGCGCGACGGTGGTCGCCGCCGCGGACGTGAGCGACGACGCCCGCGCGAACGCCGTCGCGGAGTTCGACATCGACGAGTCGTCGGCGTACGAGTCGTACGAGACGATGCTCGAATCGGAGGCGCTCGACGCGGTCGTCATCACGACGCCGCACGTCTTCCACTACGAGCAGATCGTGGCGGCGCTCGACCGCGACCTGCACGTGTTCTGCGAGAAGCCGCTCGTCATCGACGTCGACGACGCCAAGGACGTGGTCCGGCGGGCGGAGTCGGGCGACCGGGTGGTGATGCCGGGGTTCCAGCGGCACGTCATGCCCGCGTACGTCGCCGCCCGCGACCACTGGCAGCGCGTCGACGAGACGCCCACCTCGGTCACGTCGACGATCACCCAGCCGTGGGCCGGCCAGTTCGAGGACGCGTGGCGCGCCGACCCCGACCTCAGCGGCGGCGGCTACCTCTACGACACCGGCACCCACCTCCTCGACGCGCTGATGTGGGTGACCGACCTGACGCCCGCGTCGGTCAGCGCGGAGATGGAGTTCGTCGACGACGACGAGCGGGTCGACGCGAGCGCGTCGCTGCTCGTGACCTTCGAGGAGGGCGCCACCGCGAGCGTCACCGCCGACGGGCGCGGCGGCGTGGTCGACGAACACCACCACGTCTGGAGCGGCGACACCGGCACCCACATCAGCGGCCGCGGGTGGACCAACCGCGACCTGCGGGTCATCGACGCCGAGAGCGACCGCATCCCCAACGTCGACGCGATGGAGCGGCGCACCAAGGTGGGCGCGTTCGTCGACGCCATCACCGAGGGGACGGAGCCGCCGGCGACCGTCCGCGACGGCCTGAAGGTGACCGCGGTGACGGAGGCCGCCTACGAGGCCGCCCGCACCGGCGAGCGGGTGCCGGTCGATCTGACCGTCGACTGAGACGGCCGACGGGCGCCCGAGTCGCGACGGTTCACGCGCCGGAGCGGCTCACGCCCCGTCGTCCGTGTCGACCGCGGCCGCCCGCTTCCGGACGGTCAGCGGCTGGCGCGCGACCAACTCGCAGTCGAACCCGGGGTGTTCGGCGAGGTGGCGCAACACGACGTGCCGCCGGCCGCCGGTCAGCCCGGGCGCGCCGACGTCCTCGGCGGTGAACGTCCGCGGGAGTCGGTCGTAGAGTCGTTCGAGCGCGCCGAACCGCTCGAACACCTTCGTGTGGCCCGCCGACTCCGCGGCGCGCCGCTCGACCGCGTAGCTGCCGTCCGCGCGGTGTTCGCCCGCGGTGTAGAGGAACTCCCGTCGGCCGGCGACCGCCGCCGAGAGTCGGTCGCGGAGCGCCCGCGCGGCCGCCCGAGAGAGCGCGTGCTCCTCGCCGTCGAGCGTCAGTACCACGCCGTCGCCGTCCGGTCGCGCGGCGGTCGACGGTCCGGCGTCGGTCGGGTCGCCCGCGTCGCGCGACTCGGCCGTCCTGTCGGGGTCGCCCGAGCCGTCCGCGTCGTCGGCTCCGCGGGACCTGTCGTCGGGGGCGCTATCGCGCGCTGTGTCGCGGGAGAATTTCTCGACCAGCCGCCGTCGGGCGACTTCCCCTATCCTCGTCGTCGGCGTCGACGTGTCCCGACATCGCCGCTTCGTTCCGCGGCTGTGGGCATAAACGCGGCGGTGGGGCAGGTCGGCTGTCGGACGCCCGGTCGCTGTGGCCGCGGGCGCCCGAAACCGGCCGGGTCTCCGGACGCTTTTCCCCTCCCGCGCCGAACGGGACCGCATGGAGGTACGCGGGGAACGCGAGTGTCGCGACTGCGGGACGCGGTGGTCGTACTTCGAGACGGGGAGCGTCGCGTGTCCCGACTGCGACAGCCTGCGGAGCGTCGGCACCGGCGAGCGGAAGCGACACACCGACGCGCCGGCGGAACTCGAACTCGGCCCGGTGCTCGCCCGCCTCGGCGACGACCCGCTCGCGGACCTGACCGACGACGTCAAGGAGGCCTGCCGGGCGTACCTCCGCAAGCGGGGGTTCGTCCGCGGCGGCGACCTGAAACCGCTCGACGACGCCTACCTCGCCGCCGAGGAGTTGGCGCAGGCGGCGGACGTGTTCGCGCGGCTCCGCGACCCGACCGACGACGAGCGGTGGTACCTCACCGCCCTGCTCCGGGCGGCCGACACGGGCGAGCGTCCGGCCGCGAGCGACGTGCCGCCGCGGATGCACCCCGCGCGGGGGCTGGCCGCGGCGGACGCGACGCTCGCGTACCGGCGGGACGCGACGGCGTACCTCGACGACCACCCCGACCCCGACGCGCGGGCGGCGCTCGGTCCCCTGCGCGACCGGGCGAAGCGGGTCCGCGCGCTCGAAGGCGACGTCGACCCGACTGAGGCGGACGACCTGGTGACCGCGGCCCGCCGGGTCGGCCGCTACCTGATCGAGGGCGACGCCGACGCCCTCGCGGCGGCCCGCGAGTCGCTGTCGTCGGCCGAGTGAGCCGGGCGGCCGGCGGTGCCGACGCCGCGCGGTCGACCGAACGACCCGGCTGGCCCGTCGTCCGCTCCCCGCTCCGTCGTCCGCTCCGCCCGCTACACGTCGTCGACGAGTTCGCCCATCCGCTCGACGGGGAACGCCTGCATCGTCTCGGTGTCGAGCCCGTGCTGTTCGATCACCTGCGACACCTGGAACGCCGCGTGTTCGTCCTCCACTTCGAAGACGACGAGGAAGTCGTACTTGCCGAGGACGGTGTACGTGTCGTGCAACTCCCCCCCGAGACGCTCGATACCCTCCCGGATCTCCCCCCAACGGGCCGCGAGCCCCTGCGTGTTCTGCGTCTCGCCCTCGACGTCGACCTCACACACGTACGTCGGCATATCCTCCCGGTTCGCTCCGACGAATCAAAAGCCTGCGGGCGGACGAGTCTCCGGCCGGTTTCACCACGGAACCGGGTCGACAGTCTCCCACGACGCCGGATCGGCCGGTCGACGGCGGGCGGCGGTCCCCGCGTGGCCGATCGCGGCCGCCTACCGCCCGCTCACGGCAACTCGACGTCGACGCCGCTCTCCGCCGAGGCCGCCTTCACCGTGTTGTACAGCAGCATCGCGCGCGTCATCGGCCCGACGCCGCCGGGGACGGGGGTGATCGCGGCCGCCTTCTCGGCCACCTCGTCGTAGGCGACGTCGCCGACGAGTTCCGAGTCGCCGTCGCGTTCGACCCGGTTGATCCCCACGTCGACGACGACGCACCCCTCGCTCACCATGTCGCCGGTGATGAACTCCGGCCGGCCCGCCGCGGCGACCACGATGTCCGCCCGGCGCGTGTGCGCCGCCAGGTCCTCGGTGCGGGAGTGACAGACCGTGGTGGTGGCGTTCCCGCCCGCCGACTTCGAGAACAGCATGTTCGCCATCGGCTTGCCGACGATGTCCGACCGGCCGACGACGACGGCCTCCTTCCCCTCCGTCTCGACGTCGACGGATTCGAGCAGTCGCTGGATGCCGTGGGGGGTGCAGGGCTTGAACCGCGGGTCGCCCGCGACGAGGCGGCCGACGTTCGCGGGGTGGAACGCGTCGACGTCCTTCTCGGGGGCGATGGTCCGGAGGACGCGCCGCTCGTCCACCTGGTCGACGAACGGCTTCTGGACCAGAACCCCGTGAACGTCGTCGTCGTCGTTCAGCCGCTCGACGGTGTCGTACAACTCCTCGGCGGGGGCGTCGTTGTCCACGTCGACGTGGATGCCCTCGATGCCGACCTCCTCGCAGTCGCGCTGTTTCATCGAGACGTACGTCTCCGAGGCGGGGTCGTCGCTCATCAACACCGTCGCCAGCCCCGGCTTCACGCCCGTGTCGGTCAGCGTCTCCACGCAGTCGCTCACGCCCGCGCGTATCTCCTCGGCGACCGCGTTCCCGTCGATGACCTCCGTCATACCCTACCCGGCGAGTGGGAGCGGTAAGTATCCTCGGATCTGCGTATCGGAACGACATTCTCGGCGGATGTGTACACGAACGTGTCGTGTCCAGCGGCCGGCGGCGTCGACCGTCGTCGAACGGACTGGCCCTCCGGACGCCGCTGGGGCGTCGGGCGCCCCCGGTCGCGGCGCGGTCGCGGGCCGTCAGCGCCGCCGGGCGAGCAGCAGCGCGCCCGCGAGCGTCAGCAGCGCGACCAGCGCCGCGGACGCGCCGAAGCCGGGCGTGGTGGTCTCGGTGGCGCCGCCGCCCACCGCGGCGGTCTCGGTCCCGCCGAGCGCGGGCGCCTCCTCGGCCGTCGCCGTTTCGGTTCCGCCGTCGGTCGGGTTCGGCGTCCCGGTCGTCGCGTTCGCGCCGTCGCCGTCCACGCCGGGCGCGACCCCGACGGCGAACGCGGTGAACCCGTCGGTCTGTACCTCGTAGCGGTCGCCGCCGACGTTCGTCGTCTCCAGCGGCGTCCACGAGCCGTCGACCAACCGGTAGACGACCACGTCGCCGGGCGACGCGCCCGCCGGAAGTTCCGACACGCTGAGCGAGACGGTGGCGCCGTCGAGCCGACGGGCGTTCAGCCCCACGCCCTCCGCCCGGAAGTACGCCACCGGCGTCGCGTCCGCGAGCGCGGGCACGCTCTCGGGCGATGCGGTCGGCGCGCCGACCTCGATCCGGAAGTCGGCGGTGTCGAACCGGAACGCGAGCCGGAGCGACTCGACGGTGACGCCGGCGCCCGAGACGTCGACGTCGGCCTCGACGGGTTCGTCGGTGACCGCCTCGTCGACGGTGACCGTCGCGCCCGACGAGAGGTCGACCACCTCGTAGCTGGTTGCGGGACCGTCCCCGCCGCCCCCGCCGCCTCCGCCGCCGCTACTCCCACCGTCGCTACTTCCGCCGTCATCACCGCTGTCGCCGCCGTCGTCGGTCCCGTCGCCGCTACCGTCTCCGCCATCACCGCTGTCGCCGCCCTCGCTCTCGTTCCCGTCGACCGGCTGGGCCACCGTGGCGCTCAGCCGGAGTTCCGTCGGCGAGGGGGTGGCGTCGTGGCTGACCCGTACGGTCGCCCCCCGTTCGCCGGTCGCCTCGGGGGCGAACTCGACGGCGAGCGTCCGCTCGGCGCCCGGCGCGAGGTCGAACGACGCGTTCGACACCGCGTAGCCGGGCGCGGCGTCGGCGAGCGTGACGCCGGAGACGCGCACCGCGGCGTCGCCGGTGTTGCGGACCGTCACGTCGTACGTCACGTTCGACCCGAGCGTCACGTTCGCGCGGGCGGTCTCGGCGGCCGACAGCGAGACGTTCCCGGCGACCGCCCGGCCCGAGAGTTCGACGGTCGCGGGCGACCCCGCGCCGTCGTGGTCGAGCGTCAGCGTCCCCGCCGAACCGTTCGACCGCGCGGCGGGGGTCCACTCGACGGTGACCGCGCGCGCCTCGCCCGGCGCGAGGCTGCCGGTCGGGTCGCCGACCACCGCGAACGCCTCCGAGGCGGTGACGGCCGTCAGCGAGAGCGGCCCGGTGCCGACGTTCTCGACGGTCACGTTCCGCGCGGCCGTCTCGCCGACCGACACCGTACCGAACGCCAGACTCGCGGGCGCGCTCAACTCCGCCGTGCCCGCGCCCGTGCCGGATAGCTGGACGGTCGTCGGCGACCCGTCGCCGCCGTGTTCCACCGTCAGCGTCGCCTCGTGCTCCCCCGCACCGGTGGGCGCGAACTCGACGGTCACGGTTCCGGTCCCGCCGGCCGCGACGGTGTCGGGCTCGTCCGTCACCGTGAACGCCGACGCGTTCGGCCCGGTTACCGTCGTGTTCGTGACCGACAGCGGGACGTTCCCGTCGTTGGCCACCGTCACCGCCTCGCTCGCGGTCCCGCCGACCGACACCTCGCCGAACGAGAGACTCTCCTGGACGTCGATTGCGGCCGTCCCGGCGCCGGTGCCGGCGAGCGCGACCGAGGCGGGCGACCCGCTGGCGTTGTGCGCGACCGACAGCGTGGCCTGACGGGCGCCCGCCCCGGCGGGTGCGAACTCGACGGTTACGCTCCCGTTCGCGCCGGCCGCGACGGTGTCGGGCGCGTCCGTCACCGTGAACGCGCCGGCGTCCGCGCCGGTCACCTCCGCGCTCTCGAGCGACAGCGGCGCGCTCCCGCCGTTCGTCACCTCGACCGTTCCGGTCGCCGTCTCGCCGACCGACACTTCGCCGAACGAGAGGCTGCCCTGCACGTCGACCGTCGGCGTGCCGACGCCCGTCCCCGAGAGGCCGACCGTCGCGGGCGACCCGCCGGCGTCGTGGTCGACCGACAGCGTCGACTCCTGTGCGCCCGCGCCCGTGGGCGTGAACCGCACGGTGACCGTCGCGCTCCCGTTGGGGGCGACGGTCGCGGGCGCGTCCGCGACGGAGAACGCCCCCGACGCGGTCGCGCTTTCGAGCGACAGCGTCGCGGTGCCGGGGTTCTCGACGGTCACCTCGGCGGTCGCCGTCTCGCCGACCGCCACCTCGCCGAACGAGACGGGACCGCCGACCCGTATCTCGGGCGTGCCGACGCCCGTCCCGGATAGCTGGACGGTCGCGGGTGACTCGCTCGCGTCGTGGTCGACCGACAGTACGGCCTGTTCGGACCCGACGCTCGTCGGCGCGAACTCGACGGTGACCGTCTCGGTGGCGTTGGCCGCGACGGTGTCGGGCGCGTTCGTGACGGTGAACGCCGATACGTTCGGATCGACCACTTCCGCCCCGACGACCGACAGCGGGGCGTTCCCGCCGTTGGTCAGTTCCACCTCGGCCGTCGCCGTCTCGCCGACAGCCACCTCGCCGAACGAGGCGTCGCCGGCGACCTGGAGTTCGGCGGTCCCGGTGCCAGCGCCGGTGAGCGCGACCGTCGCGGGCGATCCGCCCGCGTCGTGGTCGACCGACAGTACGGCTTGTTTGGACCCGACGCTCGTCGGCGCGAACTCGACGGTCACGGTCCCGTTCGCGCCGGGGCGACGGTGTCGGGCGCGTTCGTGACGGTGAACGCTTCCGCGTCAGCACCGGCCACTCCGACTTCGGCGACCGATAGCGGCGCGGTACCGGTGTTCTCGACGCTCACGTTCCGCGTCGCGGTCTCGCCGACGGACACGTTCCCGAACGCGCGGGTCGCGGGCACCCGAACCGAGGCGGTGCCGACGCCGGTACCGGAGAGGCCGACGGTCAGCGGCGACCCGCTGGCGTTGTGCGCGACCGACAGCGTGGCCCGCTGGGAGCCGACGCTCGTCGGCGCGAACTCGACGGTCACGGTCCCGTTCCCGCCGGGCGCGACGGTCGCGGGCGCGTTCGTGACGGTGAACGCCGACGCGTTCGGTCCGGCTATCTCCGTGTCCGTGACCGACAGCGGCGCGTTTCCGTCGTTTTCGACGGTCACGTTCAGGGTCGTCGACCCGCCGACGGTCACGCTCCCGGCGCTCGCGTTCGCTGGCGCGCCCGCCTCGGGTCGGGCGTCGACGGCGCCGGAGCCGGTGTCGCCGCCGCCGACGCTGGCGACGGCCGCGCCGGCGTCGACCAGTCCGGCGCCCGCGTTACTGTTCGGCTCGCTCCCGCCGACGGGCGACGCCGTCTCGGTGAGCGTCGTCTCCACCTCCGCGGGCGAGAGGTCGGGGTCGACCCCGAGGAGGAGCGCCGCCGCGCCGGCGGTGTGGGGGGCGGCCGCGGACGTGCCGTAGAAGCTCGACCCCCCGTACGCGCCCGTCGAGACGTTGTCCGGGCCGACCAGGTCGGGCTTCCGCCGACCGTCGACGGTCGGCCCGCGCGAGGAGAACGGCTCCAGTTCGCCCGTCGCGGCGTCGACGGCGCCGACCGTCGTCGCGGCCGGGGCGACCCCCGGTTCGGTGACGCTCCGCGCCGACGTCGAGGGGGTGAGTCGCTGGGCGTCGCCCGCGAACGCGGTGAAGTAACTGGAGTTATCGGCGTCTTGGCTCCGCACCGCGACGTAGTATCTGCCGTACGCGCCCGACATCTCGAACCGTTCGAGCGGCTCCTGCGACCCGGTCTGGGCCGTGTCGACCACCTCGTACGCCATGCCGCCGTCGGGGTCGCCGTCGTCGAAGTCGGACTCGTACTGGTAGAGGTACAGCGCGTAGTCCTGGTCGCTGTCGGGCCAGTCGTCCCACTGGAGCGCGAACAGCATCGACGACCCCGGCGACACCGTCTCCACCGTCATCAGTTCGTCGTCGCCCGCGAAGTTGAGCCAGCCGTCGCCGTCGGGGTCGCTCCACTGGCCGTCCCAGTGGTTGCCGCCGCCGGCGTTGCCCGCCGCCACGAAGTACGGCGTCCCGGCGTCGACGCTCCGTTGGATCTCCGTCGACAGCGGCGCCGTCCCGTCGAGGGGACCGACGTCCTTCCAGCCGAGCGACATCGACACCGCGTCGACGTCCGTCTCCTCGCGGAGCCACTCGACGGCCGCCTGCGCCTGGAGGTACGTCCCGACCCGGACCGCGACGACGTTCGCGCCGGGCGCCGCGTCCGACACCAGCGCGGCCGTCGCGGTGCCGTGCGCGCCGACGGTTCCGTTTCCGATGCCGCCTTCGTGGTAGTTCCGGTGGGCGACGACGCCGTCGAGTTCCGGATTCGAGAGGTTGAACCCGCCCACGTCGACCACCGCGACGGTCACGTTCTCGCCGGTGACCCCGCGGTCGTGGAGCGCGGTCGCGTTGATACTGCCGACCCCCTCGCTCACCACGGTCGGCTCGGGCCTGCGGGGTTTCCTGACGTACGAGACGTCGGACCGCTCGGCGAGCGCCCCGAGCGCGGCCCGCGGGAGCGTCGCCTGGACCGCGTCGCCGTGGACCAACTCGACCGTGCCGTCGAGCGCGCGCACGGCCGCCGCGACCGACTCGGCCGCGCCGGGGTCGGTCAACACGACGACCGTCACCGGGGCCGGGTCGTCGACCGACGCCGCCGCGACCGAGCGGTCGGCCGTCGCGCCCCGGTCGCCCCTGAGCGCCGCCGAGAGCTTCCGCGCCGCGTCGTCGGTCCCCGACCCGTCGGCGGTCGCGGTCCTCGTCGCGTCCGCGTCCGCCTCCGTGCTGTTCGTCGCGTTCGTCGCGTTCGTCGTCCCGTCGGCGACCGACGGCGCGGTCACAGCGCCGGCCGTCGCGCCGCGGTCGGTCGGACCGGCGGGCGCGCCGAGGCGTCCGGCGGGGTCGATTGCCCCGGCCGCGGGGGCGGCGACCATGAGGAGCGCGAAGACGACGGCGGCCGCGCGCGTACGCCGACTCACGCGTTCGGCTCCCGGGGGGTTCGCACGTACGTCACGTTCTCGTCGGCCGCCAGCGCCCGGACCTCGTCGACCGGGACGGACGCCTCGACCGTGTCGCCGGCCGCGAGCGTCGCCGCCGCGCCGTACCCGGTCGGGAGCGTCCGTCCCTCCCGGAGCGTCACGACGACGGTCACGCGCCCGTCGTCGTAGGCGATGCCGTGGGCATCGGCGAACGCCGCCGGGTCGGCGGCGTTCGCCAGGTCGACCAGCCGCGACTCCACGGCGTCACCGCCGTCGGCGGCGGGCGTCGCCGTGGGTGGGGTGGCGTCGGCCGTCGCGGCGGTCGAGCGCTCGGCCGCCGGGCCGGACGATTGGACGCAACCGGCCGCGAGGCCGGTCGTCACTAGGAGGAGACAGGCGGCCACGGTGCGTGACCGCTGGAGGAACGCGGGGGTACTGGCCATTGATTATATTCGCTGGACTGTTAAAGAATAAGAAAGTTGTTTCTACTCGCATACCACCTCCCTACCCCGGACGCCGTAGGCGGCGTCTACGGGTGGTAGGCGGTATCACTCCTCGTAGAGGGGGTGGGCGTCCGTGAGTTCGTCGACGCGGCCGCGCACGTCGTCGAGCACCGACTCGTCGTCGGGCGCGTCGACGACGCGGGCGATCAGGTCGCCCACCTCGCGGAGGTCGTCCTCGTCGAAGCCGCGGGTGGTGAGCGCGGGCGTACCCGCGCGGATGCCCGAGGGGTCGAACGCCGAGCGGGTCTCGTCGGGCACCGTGTTCGCGTTGAGCACGATCCCCGCCTCGGCGAGCGCGTCCTCGGCCTCGCCGCCGCTGGTGTCGGGGTGCGACTCCCGGAGGTCCGCGAGCACGAGGTGGTTGTCGGTGCCGCCCGAGACCAGCGACAGGCCGCTGTCGACGAGCGACTCGCCGAGCGCTTCGGCGTTGTCGACGGTCCGTTCGGCGTACTCCTCGAAGGCGGGTTCGAGCGCCTCCGCGAAGCCGACCGCCTTCCCGGCGATGTTGTGGAGCAGGGGACCGCCCTGCATCCCCGGGATGACCGCCGAGTCGACGTCGTCGGCGTACTCCTCGCGGCACATGATGATCCCGCCGCGGCCCGCGCGGATCGTCTTGTGCGTGCTACCCGTGACGAAGTCGGCGTGCCCGACGGGCGACGAGTGGACGCCCGCCGCGACCAGCCCGGTGATGTGGGCGATGTCGGCGATGTGGTAGGCGTCCACCTCGTCGGCGATCTCGCCCATGCGCTCCCAGTCGACGTCGCGCGTGTACGCGGAGTAGCCCGAGATCAGCGCGTCGGGGTCGACCTCGCGCGCCTGCGCTTCGACCGCGTCGTAGTCGAGACGGCCGGTGTCGGGGTCGACCTTGTACTGTTCGACGTCGTACACCTGCCCGGCGAAGTTGGCGGGGTGGCCGTGGCTGAGGTGGCCGCCGTTGGTGAGGTCGAGCGAGAGGATCGTATCGCCCGGGTCGAGGACGGCGAGGTAGACGCCCATGTTGGCCTGCGACCCCGAGTGGGGCTGGACGTTGACGTGTTCGGCCCCCCACAGCTCCTTCGCGCGGTCGATCGCCAGCCGTTCGATCTCGTCGACGTGCTCACAGCCCGCGTAGTAGCGCGCGCCGGGGTAGCCCTCGGCGTACTTGTTGGTGAGGACGCTGCCCTGCGCCTCCATCACGGCTTTCGAGACGTGGTTCTCGGAGGCGATCATCGCGAGCGTGGTCTCCTGTCGGTCGGCCTCGGCTTCGAGCGCGTCCGCGACGGCGGGGTCGGTCCCGCGGACGTGGGGATACTCCATGTCGGCGCTTCCGTCAGCGGCTACAAAAACCCACTCTCTCCGGCGCGAGCCGTCGACGGCGATACGCATATACCACGGTGGCTCGGTATCTCCACCGAACCCAGTTCAATGAGGGTCGAAACGACCGACGAGGGACTCCGAGCGGCCGACGCGACCAAGTCGTCGATCACGGTGTCGACCGGCGACTGGGCCGACGGCGCGGACGCCCCATCGATCGCCGCCGCCCACGAGCGGTTGGGCGACCGCGCGCCCCACACCCCCGAGACGGCCGTCTCCGGCGAGACCGCCCGCCTCGGGTTCCCGCCGTACCGGGCCACCGTCCGGTCGCTCTCGTCGGGCGACACGACCACGCTCGCGCGCGCCGGCGGCCACCTCGACCTCCCGGCCGACGAGTACCTGCTCGTGGTGCAGGGGAGCGTCGTCGCGCAGGTCAGGTTCGACGGCCCGGCGACGCTGTCGCTGCCGAACTACGAGCGGGTCGTCCTCTCGCTGCCGGCGCGGGCGCCGGTCGAGGTGGGGTTCGTCTCCCGCGTCGCCGACGGCGTCGGGACGGTCACCGTCCCGCGGACCCCGCAGGGGCTCGCCACCGCCGTCTCGGTGTTCGGGGCGGTCAACCGGACGGAGACGCCCGACCGGACCTACCCGTCGATGCGCGGGCCGGCCCCCCGGGTCGAGTTCGGCGCGACGGACGTGCCCTCGGAGGTGCGCGAGCGGGTGGCCCGCTCCGGCGTCGAACTCGCCGTCCCGCCCGACCCCAAGCACCTGTTCGTCGCCGCGCCGCTGGCGGCGTATCTCGACGCCGAGGTGACGCTCGTCGACCCCGAGCGGGCGGCGCTGGTCGCCGACGGCGAGCGGTGGCCGCTCCCGGGGTTCCCGGCGTTCCCCGACCGGGTCGCCGGCCTGCTGAGACGGGTGTTCTTCCTCGACTGTCTCGTGCGGGTCGCCGGTCCACACGACGAGGGGGTCGACCAGGTGCCGCTTCTATCGGAGGTGGGGCTCGACGCCGAGACGGTGTACCCGATGTCGGTCGCCGAACGGGTCGGCGCCTACCTCGACGTGCCGTTCGAGTCGATATCCGACCGGCTCCCCGACTGGCACCTCTCGATGTACGTCAAGCCGACGTTCGACCACGTCGCCGCCCTGCCACACCTCGTCCCGGACCTCCCGTTCGTCCTCCCGCCGGACGCGACCGACCTGGAGAGCGACGAGTGGCTCGACCGCTCGCTCAGCGACTTCTACCGCGCGAGCCACGGCGACGTGGCGTCGATCGACCTAGTGCGGCCGACGCTCGGCCCCGGGCGGACCCACGGCTGGCTGGCCGACGGCGTCCCGATAGACGTGTTCAAGGCCACCACCGCGGCGTACGAGAACCGCGCGCGGTACCTCGACGCCGCCGGCGAGCCGCTGTCGGTGACCGCGGTGCTCAACGACAGCCGGATGCGCGACGAACAGGACGACGCCGCGGCCCGCTACCGCGAGCACGCGGAGGAACTCGACGTCGACATCGAGGTCCGCGAGAGCCTGACCGTCGACGACCTCGCGGCGGTGTTCGAGAGCCGTCACGACCTGGTCCACTACATCGGCCACTGCGAGACCGGCGGACTCCGGTGTTCCGACGGGACGCTGTCGGTGTCGAGCATCGACGAGTCGAACGTCCAGACGTTCTTCCTCAACGCGTGTGGCTCCTACTACGAGGGGCGCGAACTGGTCCGGAAGGGGAGCGTCGCGGGCGGGGTCACGCTCAACGAGGTGCTCGACAGCCACGCCGCGACCGTCGGCACGACGTTCGCACAGTTGATGGCCGGCGGCTACTGCATCGAGCGGTCGCTCGACAAGGCTCGCCGGCGGATCATGACCGGGAAGGACTACGCCGTCGTCGGCGACGGGACCCACGTGCTCACGCAGTCGACGTCGCTCGTCCCCGCCGACGTCGAACTCGACCGGGTGGGACCCGACGAGTTCCGGGTGCGCTACTGCGTCGACGGCCCGCGTCTCCCGGGGGCGTCCCACCACTGTTACCTCCGCGACGACGACGGGGAGAGCCTGCTGCGGACGCGCGAGGAGTACGTGGTCGACCGCGCGAAGATCCGCGAGTTCTTGGGCTACTGTCGCGAACCGATCCTGTACGAGGGCGACCTCCACTGGCCCGAAGAACTACGCGAATCGGTGCTCTAACCGGCGTCTACGGCCCGGCGTTCGTCGACCCGGTCGAGGCGGGACCCATCGTCGGCGGCTGCGTCTCGGCGGCCACCCCGCCCGCCGCGAGCGCGACGAGCAGTACGACCGTCAGGACGACGACCCGCGGATGGCGCGCGAGGAACGATGCGACCGCCGCACCCGTATTTGTATTCTTGACCACACTTAGTGGCATAGGGTCACTAGACGGTTGCAACGATAAATATATTGTGTCCGTAAGGAGTTAGCGGCCGTCTACCGGTCGATCCCGGTCTATTCGTCGGGTAGACGGCTTGGTTCGCTAAAATCCCGTTAGTATTAAATAGCTCTCTCCCCCTTCGTAGAGATACGAATGGCTTCGAATTTACTGGAAGGCTCGACGGAAGACGTGCTCCGCGCGGTACTCGACCGCACGGACGGCGACCTGGTGGTCGTCGACCCCTCGGAGACGGTGGTCGAGACGCTCGTCTCGCTCGGCTCCGACGACGACGACCTGCCGACGCTGAACGTCGTCGCGGACGAACGACTCCTGAAGGACGTCCTCGGCGACTTCCTGGTCGCGAGCGAGGCGGCCGACCTGGTGGCGGCCGACCGGCTCACGCTCCGGACGCTCGAGTCGGACGTCGACAACACGCTGCTCGTCGGCGCGGACGAACTGTACGCGCTCGTGACCGCGGGCGACCACGTCGCGGCGCTCACCGCCGCCGACGACGCGTTCATCGGCGACGCCTACGAGACGTACCGCGGGCTGTGGGAGGGGTCGGAGCCGTTCAACCTCCGGACGCCCGCGCTCTCGCGCGTCCGCGAGACGCTCGACGCCGACATCGGCGAGACGACCCGCGCCGACTTCGACGGCGTGCTCGACTCGCTCGAGACCGCCCGCGGCGACGGCGACGGTCTCGACGAGGTGACGATCAGCCTGCTCGTCGCCGCGAAGAACGACGTGCTGCTGTACGACATCAGCAAGTGGGGCGAGGACGTGGGTATCGCCTCGAAGGCGACGTTCTCGCGGACGAAGACCCGACTGGAGGACATGGGTCTCATCGCCACCGAGAAGGTTCCCATCGACGTGGGGCGGCCGCGCCTGCGGCTCAAACTCGGCGACGACCGCCTCCGACAGGCCGGCACCGGCGAACTCGCGGGCGTCGCCCGCAGCATGCTGAACTGAGCGTCGCGACCGACGCGACCGACACGCGGCCCGCCGTGCGGGTTGAGCCGCCGACGGTGACGCGACGGGACGGAACTGCTTCTTCGGCTTTTTCACCCCCACACCCGACGGGTCGGGTATGGACATCGCCATCGTCGGACCCGACCCCGCGGCGGCCGCCCTCCGGGGGGCGTTCTCCGACGTCGACGTGAACGCGATGGAGGTGACGGTCGACCAACTCGACGGCTTCGACTTCGGCGTCGTCGTCGGGACGGCCGGCGACGCGGCGTTCGAGACGGCGAACGACGCACTCGGCTCGTGGGCCGCCGTCGAGGTGGGCGGCGTCGGCGGCCGGCCCGTCGAGGGACTCCACGCCGCGGTCTCGCTGTTCTCGCCCGACTCGGGCTGTTACGACTGTCTGTGCGACCGCGCGGCCGCCACCTCCGCCGACGGCGCGGAGCCGCGGGGGACGAAGAGCGCGGTCCGGTTCGCGGGCGCGCTCGCGGGCCGGCGGGTCATCCGGCAGCTCTCCGGCGAGGACCTGGCGGGGACGACCGTCGAGGTGCCCGGCCGCGAGCGCGGGTTCCTCCCCTCGCCGGGCTGTGACTGCGGCGCGCGCCCGACGGGGTTCGAGCTGTCGTACCGCGAGGTGGACCTCAACGACGCCGTCGCCCGGATGGACCGCGCGGTCGACGACCGCCTCGGCCCCGTCGCCGAGGTGGGCGAACGCGAGTCGTTCCCGGTGCCGTACTACGTCGCGCGCACGGCGGACACGACGCGGTTCTCGGACGCGCGGTGTGCGGAGTTCGGCGCGGGCGTCGCGGCCGACTGGAACTCGGCGTACGCGAAAGCCATCGGCGAGGCGCTCGAACGCTACTGCGCGGGCGTCTACCGCGCCTCGGAGTGGCGGACGGCGCCGACCGAGGGCGTCATCGACGCCGTCCCCGTCGACCGGTTCGTCCGACCCGACGACGCGCCGACGCCCGCGGCCGACGAGCGGGTGGCGTGGGTCGACGGCTACGACCTGGCGTCGGGCGAGTCGGCGTCGCTGCCGGCCGCGTTCGTCCACTTCCCGCCGCCCGGGGAGACGCGGTACAAGCCGCCCATCACGACCGGTCTCGCGCTGGGCAACTCGACGGTCGAGGCGGCCCTCTCGGGGCTGTACGAGACGGTCGAGCGCGACGCGTCGATGCTGGCGTGGTACTCGACGTTCGACCCGATGACGCTCGACGTGGACGACGAGCGGTTCGACGCGCTCCGCCGCCGGGCGCGCGCCGAGGCGTTGTCGGTGACGCCGCTCCTCCTGACGCAGGACGTCGACGTACCCGTCGTCGGCGTCGCGGTCCACCGCGACGACGAGTGGCCCCGGTTCGCGATGGGGTCGGCCGCCTCGCTCGACGCCGCGGGCGCGGCCGCGAACGCGCTGGCGGAGGCGCTCCAGAACTGGACGGAACTCCGCTCGATGGGGCCCGACGCGGCCGCCGAGGAGGAGGGCGCCATCGCGGAGTACGCCGGCTTCCCCGACCGCGCCCGGGAGTTCCTCGCGGGCGGGGCGGCGGTGCCCGCCGCGGAACTCGGCGGCGACGCCGACGGCGAGGCGGAACTGGAGACGCTCCTCGCGCGACTGGGGGACGCGGGACTCGACGCGTACGCCGCTCGGCTCACGACCCGCGACGTCGCGGACCTGGGGTTCGAGGCGGTCCGCGTGCTGGTCCCCGAGGCGCAGCCGCTGTTTACGGGCGAGCCGTTCTTCGGCGACCGCCTCGACTCGGTGCCCGAGTCGATGGGGTTCGAGCCGCGGCCCGACCGCGCGTACCACCCGTTCCCCTGAGCCGGCGGCCCAGCGGGCCGACGCGGTCGACCGACGCGGAGGCGATGCGTTCTTGACCCGTCGCGTCGAACCGACCGTCTCTAGCATCGATGGTCCGCCTGCTCCACTACTCGGATATCGAGAACGTCTACGACGACCCCGAGCGCGCCGGCCGGCTGGCCGGCCTGCTCGCGGAACTCGACGGCGACGACGCGCTCGTGGTCGGGTCGGGCGACGACACCGCGCCGGGCGTGCTCGCGCTGGTCGCGCGCGGGCGGCAGGCGCTCGACTTCTTCGAGGCGGTCGACGCCGCCGTCGAGACGTTCGGCAACCACGACTTCGACTTCGGACCCGACGCGACCCGCGAACTCGTCTCCGACGCCCCCCAGACGTGGGTCGGCGCCAACGTCTACGCCGAAGAGGCCGACCCCGAGGCGGTCCGGGCGAACGCGGCCGACCTCCGCTTCGAGGCGGACGACTCGGGCGACGCGGGCGTGCCCGCCCCCGGCGCGTTCGGCGCGGCGGAGGGGGTCGTCCCGTGGACGGTCGAACCCGTCGCGGGCGAGCGGGTCGGGCTGTTCGGCGTCACCGACCCCGCGACTGACTCGCTCAACCCGATGGCCGCCGACCTCGCGTTCACGGACCCGCTCGTCGCGGCCGAACGGGCGGTCGACGCGCTCCGCGACGCCGGCGCGGACCGCGTGGTCGCGGTGTCGCACCTCGGCAACGCGGACGACGACCTCGCGCGCGTCGACGGCGTCGACGCGGTGCTCGGCGGCCACGTCCACACCCGGCGGGTGGAGACGGTCGACGGGACGCTCTGTACCCGCCCGGGCGTCAACGGCGAGGCGGTCGTCGAGGTGGACCTGGGCGCCGGCGACGCGGGCACAGACCGGCCGGCGACGGGGACCCTCCACGACCTCGCGTCGGCTGACGCGCCCGTCGACGAGCGGCTGGCGGACGCGCTCCGCGCGCGGATGCGCGCGGCGGGGCTCGACCGGACGGTCGGGCACGCGGCGACGCCCATCGAGCGCACCCAACGGACCGTCCACGGCGGCGAGTCGCGCGTCGGCAACCTCGTCGCCGACGCCTACCGGTACGCCGCGGACGCGGACGTGGGGCTCCAGAACGCCGGGGGGATCCGGCTGGGCGACCCGCTCGTCGGCGAGGTGACGGTCGCGGACCTCATCAGCGTCGTCCCGTTCGAAGAGCAGGTCGTCGTGGCGGAACTGACGGGCGCGGAACTCCGCGAGGCGTTCCGGCAGATGTCGGCGTCGGTCGTCGACTTCGGCCGGCCGGGCTGGTGGCACGGCCACGTCAGCGGCGCGGAACTCGTCTTCGACGACGCGGCCGACGAACTCGTCTCCGCGCGCGTCGGCGGCGAACCGCTCGACGACGACGCCGTCTACCGGGTGGCGACCCCGGAGTACCTGCTCCACTCCGACCACGAGTTTCCCGTCATCGAGGAGCGCCACCGCGCGGGCGAGTGCGGCATCCAGCACGACGCGCTCGCGGCGTACATCCGCGCGGAGGGGCTCGACCCGCGCGTCGAGGGCCGGATCCGGCGGGTGAACCGCGAGCGGGCGGCCGGCGGGACCGCCGACGCGGGGGACGAGACCGCCGACGCGGGAGGCGAATCCGTCGACGCGGGCGACGCGACGGTCGACGAGTGAGACGCGGACCCGGCGACGGGCGAGCGCCCGACGACCTGACGGGGGAGTAGCGTTTAGTCCTCCGCGCCCCTCGTCCGAGTGATGACGCTGGTCGTGGTACCTGTCCGGTACCCGCTGACGAGACACTCGAAGGCGACGCTCGCGGAGGCGCACCGCATCGCCGAGGAGCGCGACGCCGAGTTGACGGTCCTCCACGTGGACCTCTACCAGAACGGCCACGAGGTGACGCGGACGGGGCTCAAGCGCGCGGTCGAACGCGAGTTCGGCCAGCTCCCCAACGTGCGCTACGTGGTGCGGAAGGGGTTCCTCGTCGAGGAGACCATCCTCGACGAGGTGGCCGCCGAGGACGCCGACGTGGTCGTCATCGGCGCCAAACAGGCCAGCCGGTGGCGGCGGATGCTCCGGAAGGTGTTCTCCGACCCCGACGTCGAGGGGTACCTCCGCGAGAAACTCGACGCCACGGTGATCACCGTCCAACCCGACGAGGTGGACCACGGTGCCGCCGACTGAGACCGATTCCGACGCCGATTCCGACCCCGACTCCGGCTCCGGATCCGACGCCGGTATCGACGGGGACGCCGACCCCGGACTCCCCGACACCCGCTGCGCGCTGCTGTCGGCGCTCGCGGACGGCCCGGTCGGGGGTCCCGCGCTGGCCGACCGGCTGGGAGTCTCGCGGGCCGCGGTCTGGAAGCAGGTGGAGGCTCTCCGCGACGCCGGGTTCGACGTCGAGAGCGGCGACGACGGCTACGCGGTGACGGGCGTCCCGGCGTACAACGCCGAGGCGCTGGCGTTCGGACTCGACGCGCCGTTCGCCGTCGAGTACCACGACGCGCTGGGGTCGACCAACGACCGCGCGCGAGCGCTCGCCGCGGCGGGCGCACCCGAGACGGTCGTCGTCGCGGGCGAACAGACCGCCGCGCGGGGCCGACTCGACCGCGAGTGGGCGGCGCCGTCGGGCGGCGCGTGGTTCTCGGTGCTGGCCCGACCGGACGACCCGCCGGCGCACGCGCCCGCGTTCACCCTCGCGACCGCAGTCGCGGTGACCCGCGCCTGCCGGGAGGCGGGCGTCGACGCGCGGATCAAGTGGCCGAACGACGTGCTCGTGGGCGAGCGGAAGCTCTGCGGGATACTCACCGAGATGGCGGGCGAGGCCGACCGCGTCTCGTGGCTGGTCGTCGGGGTCGGCCTGAACGCGAACGTCGCGGCCGCGGACCTCCCCGAGGGGGCGACCAGCCTCCGGGCGGAACTCGGGAGCGCCGTCGACCGCCGGCTGCTCGTCCAGCGGGTGCTCGAAGCGTTCGACGACCTCCGGGGGGACCTGACGGCGGTGGTGCCCGCGTGGCGCGAGCACGCCGACACGCTCGGCCGCCGCGTACGGGTGGAGACGCCCGGGGGCGTCGTGACCGGCGAGGCGGTCGGCGTGGAGTTCCCGGGCGCGCTCGTCGTCCGGACCGACGACGGCGAGGTGCGCGTGACCGCGGGCGACTGCGAACACCTCCGACCGGCGTGACCCGCCCGCGGGAGCCGAGCGCCGGGGCCGTCGCGTCGCTTTTCTCCGCCCGGCCGGTAGGTCGGCCGTGAGACCGTGAACCGACGCCGCCTGCTCGCGTCGCTCGGCGCGTCGGCGCTCGGCGGATTCGCGGGGTGTGCGGCCCTGACCGGGAGCGACGCGGCCGGGGGGGACGCGCGGACGGTCGCGCCCGACCTCCGGGGGACGCCGTCCGCGACGGCGACGCCCGCCCCGCCGGAGCTGCCCGAGTCGGTGCGGTGGCGGGTCGGTCTCGCGGGCGTCGCGTGGACGGCGCTGACCCGCGGGACCGCG
>NZ_ASGZ01000024.1 GCF_000495475.1 Candidatus Halobonum tyrrellensis G22
GTCGGCGCGGTTGACCAGCGCGCTCGCCTCGCGGGCGGCGCGTTCGGCCGCCGCGTTCACCGCGTCGTCGTCGGTGGCGGCGACCACGAGCGCCGGCGCCGCCCGCTCGACCCAACCCGCCACGTCGTCGGGCGCGGGCGCCGCCCTGACGAGGTCCGCGTCGCCGAAGTCGGCGTCGGCGAAGTCGGGACTCACCACCAGCGTGCGCGCCTCGCGGGCGAACCGCCGCGCCTTCCGCGCGCCGACGCGGCCGCCGCCGAACACCACCACCGTCTCGCCGGTGAAGTCGTGGAGCAGCGGGATCACGCGTCTCGGCTCACCTCACGCATCCTCGGCGACCTGTGCGTCCGCACGCTCGTCGAGCCTGATCCCGGTCTTCTTGAGGATGCGCGTCGAGAACAGCGTGTCCCAGTCGTCGTCGGTCACGTCCCAGTAGTCGGCCATGACGTCCCGCACCTGCCGGACGCGCGCCTCGCTCTCCGCCTCGTCGCGGCCGTGCGTCATCGCGAAGAAGTTGTACGGCCACACCCCCTCGTGGCGCGGCCGGCGGTAACAGTGGGTGACGAAGTCGAGCGCCGCGACCGCCTCGCCCACGTCGTCGACCACCTCGTCGGGCACGTCCCAGACGGTCATCCCGTTCTCCGTGTACCCGAGCGCGTAGTGGTTCGGGATGACGCCCACCCGGCGCACCTTCCCCTCGGCGTCGAACCGCTTGATCGTCTCGACCACCCAGTCGGTCGGCTGGCCGATGGCCTCGGCCACGTCCGCGTACGGCGTCTCGGTTATCGGGAGTCCGCCTTGGATCTCGACCACGAGGTCGCGTTCGGCGGGGGTGAGCGTCGCCGCGTCCGTCGGCGTCACGTCGGGGCCGAGCCCCGAACAGTCGAGGTCCCCCTCCGGTATCGGCCCGTCGAGGAGGAACTTCGCGCCGACGTGGAACTCCCGCTGCTTCGGCATGTTGTACGTCGCCTCGCCGGTCTCGCTCTCTATCTCCGCGAGCAGTTCGTCGACGCGTTCGTTCGCGGTTCCACCGCCGCCGTTCGAGGCTCCGCCCGCCTCGCCGTCCGCCACGCTCACGACGAACCACATGTTGAGGTGGGGGTGTTCGCGCTCGTAGTTGTGCGCCACCTCGCGGTGGGCGTTGACCGTCTCGGCGACCTCGTCGAACCGCTCGGGCGGCGCGTGCGTCGCCACGAGCGTCGCGGTGCCGCCGATCTCTTCGGCGTTCACGAGCGCGCCGAACCGCGAGAGGACGCCCCGGTCGTCGAGGTCGCGCACCGCCGCGAGCAGTTCCTCGCCGGTCACGTCGACCCCGCGCTGGGAGAGCGCCGCCGCCGCGGGACCCCACGGCCGTTCGACCACGGGGAACCCGCCCTGAAACGCGTTGACCACGGCGCGGTCGAGCGTCGAGAGCTCCGCGTCGGTCCCGGCGTCTGTCATCGACGGCACTCGGTGGTCGTCGGGCATAAGCGTCGCGCTCCGGCCGGCGACGCCGATAATCGGGAGGGAGTCGACGGTTGGGGGAATAGTGTCGACGGTTGGGGAACGGGGTCGACGGTTGGGGGAATAGCGTCGACGGTCGTGGCGGGCACGCGCGAACGGCGCGTGCCAGCCGCCGTCAGGGAGCGATGGACGCCGGGATGGGGGGAAGACCGACGAAGTCGGTCTGCGGCGTCCGTGGGTGTCGGCGTCCCGTCCGGGCAAGGCGGGCCGCCGACGGAATCGGGCACCACGGCCCCGACCGGGCCGGCGCGGGGTGAAAAGACCCGACGCCAGGCCCGTCAGGGGAAGTACCCACGCTCACCAAGCGGCCACGCCCCCATAGGTATACGGCTCCTATGTCCGAGTGGGCGCGCGATAAGCCGAAGATAGCCGCGCGAAAGCTACCACTTCGAGGGGTTCGAATTGGCGCGTAACAAAGACACACGTACGCGTCCTAGCGTGGGGTCGCCCCGGTCACGGAACGGTCGTGACGCGGTCGACGCCCGACAGCTCCGAGAGCGCGGCCGCGAGCGACTCGCGGTCGAGGTCCGCCTCGAAGTAGAACACCAGGTCGAACGTCCCCTCGCGGAGTAGCTGTTGACACTCCCAGACGAACGACTCGTCATCGACCGCCAGCCCCTGGAACTGGTTGGACGCGAAGTCGGGGTCGTCGTTGCCCGCGTGGATGTACGCCTCCTCGCCCGCGTGGTCGGCGATGACGTCGTTGATCTCGACGGTGAGTTCGTGCATCTCCAGGTCCTCCTCGCCGGCCAGCGTCGTGTGGACGATCGCACCCGCGAGGTCGATCTCCCCGGGTTCGAGCATCGCCTTCGTCCGCTCGTAGAGGTCGCGGTCGACCGCGCGCACCTCCGTCCGACTCGTCTCCGAGTCCGTCCCGTCCGGCTGGCTCGTGTCGTCCATGTCTCGCGTCTGGGGCGCTCGCGGGCTTACCGATGGCGATTCGTTGCCGCGGCGGCCGTCTCGCTCGGCCCGGTCCGGGTTCGGCGTCGACGCGGAGTCGAGCGGGGGAACCGACGCCGGTATCACGCGGCGCGCCGGCGGGAGGGTATGGACGCGCGTCTCCCCGACGAGGTCCGCGCCGGCGTGCGCGACACGCTCCCGCTGCTGGTCGGGATGGTCCCGTTCGCGCTCGTCTCCGGGGTCGCCGGAACCGAAACCGGACTGACGCCGCTCCAGACGCTGGGGATGTCGGTCCTCGTCTTCGCGGGCGCGTCGCAGTTGGCCGCGCTCGACCTGTTGGGCCGGGACGCCGCCCTCGGCGCGGTGGTCCTCACGGCCGTCGTCGTCAACCTCCGGCTGTTGATGTACTCCGCGTCCATCGCCCCCCACTTCCGACACCTCCCGGCGCGCGTGCGGGTCGGCTGCGCCTACCTGCTCACCGACCCATCGTACGCGCTGTCGGTCGCGCGGTACGCCGAGGCGGGCGCGGAGCCGGGGGACGGGACGGCCGAACGCACACGCGAGGAGACGACCGACGAGGAGTCGGGACCGCGACCGCCGTACTACTACCTCGGCGTCGGCGGGACGCTGTGGGTCGTCTGGCAGGTCGGAACCGCCGCGGGCGTCGCGTTCGGCGCCGCGGTCCCCGACGGCTGGCGGCTGGAGTTCGCGGTCCCCCTGATATTCCTCGCGCTGTTGGTGCCCGCGCTGTCGGACCGCCCGCGCCTCGTCGCCGGCGGGGTCGCCGCCGCCGGGGCGACGCTCGGGGCGGGACTCCCGCTCAACGCCGGCCTGCTCGCGGGCGCGGCCGTCGGCATCGCCGCCGGACTGACGGCCGAGACGGCGGGCGTCGGCGAACCCGACGCGGACCGGCGGGAGGACGTGGACCGACGCGCGGGCGCGGACCGGCGGGGGGACGGGAACGGTCGCGAGGACGCGGACCGCTGGACCGAACCGGAACCGGAGAGCGAGAGCGGACTCCCGGAGGACGACCGGTGACGACCGGCTACGGCCCGGCCGCGGTGTGGGCCGTCATCCTCGCCGTCGGCGCCGCCACGTTCGCGGTCCGGCTGTCGTTCATCTACCTGTTCGGGCGCGTCGAGTCGGTGCCGCCGACGGTCGAACGCGCCCTTGGCTACGTCCCGCCCGCCGTGCTCGCGGCGCTGGTCGTCCCGTCGTTCGTCCCCGCGGGGGTGGCGACGCCCGCGGCGCTCGCGGACCCGCGGCTGGTCGGCGGCGCGGCCGCCGCGCTCGCGGCGTGGCGAACCGAGAGCGTGGCGTGGACGCTCGCCGCGGGGATGGTCGGTCTCCACCTCGCGCGGTTCCTGCTGTAGCCGGACCACACTACGGCCGCCCGACTCACCGCGCGCCGCGGCCGGGGTCGTCGGCCGAATCGTCGTCCGCGTCTCCGGGGTCGGCCGCCGTGTCGTCGGGTCGCTCGCCCGGTTCGCCGGCGTCCGGGTGACCGACGCCGGCGCGCGACTCGGCGGCCCGCGCGCGCCGTTCGCCCGCGGTCGCCCGCCGCTCGTTGGCGGCCGCGATCCGCTCGTGGGCGACGACGAACCGGTAGAACAGCCACAGCGAGAACGCGACGAACCCGACCCAGACCGGGAAGAGGACGCTCCCGGCGACGAAGAAGGAGTACGCGACCAACAGCACGAACAGGACGACGACGCCGACCCCGGTCGGACCGGAGAGCGTCTCGCGGAGCGAGGAGGGGGACTGGCTCACGGCTCCGACTGCGGCGGCCGCCGGCAAGAAGGTACGGACCGACCGACACCGCTCGGCGGTACCGGGCGGGTCGAGCGCCGCGGTTATGCCGCGCCGCGACGGAGGGGGAGCCGTGTCCGAACCCACCCCGCGGGGACGCTGGCTCGCGGTGGTCGTCGTGGCCGGCGTCGTGGTGGTCGCGTCGCTCGTCCCGCGGCCGGCCGGGGGCGTCGCCGTGACCGTCGGCCCGGTCGGCGCGGACAAACTCCTCCACGCCGCGGGCTACGCGACCGTCGCGTTCCTCCTCGCGCGCGCGTTTCGTGTGCGCGAGCGTCGACCGGTCCGCGTCCCGTTCGCGCTCGGGGTCGCGGCGGCCGCGGCGGTCGCCCTCGGCGGCGGCGTCGAACTCCTCCAGTCGGCCGTCCCCGGGCGGACCGCGTCGGTCGCCGACGCGGGCGCGAATCTCGTCGGCGCGGTCGGCGGTGCGGCCGCGTGGCGGGCGTGGCGGCGGAGCGTCTCGGCCGGCGACGGCGGTCACGCGACGCGCTCGAACGACAGACAGTAGCTGTGGTCGTAGCCGTACTGGTAGTTCTCCCCCTCGTGGTCGGGCGGCCGCTCCCACGTCACGACGGTCTCGCCCGCGAACGAGAGCGCGTCGACCCCCGACACCGCGTCGGCGAGGTCCCACGCGAGCGTCGTCACCCCCTCGTCGGTCCGGAGGTTCGAGACGTCGAGGACGACCCACCCGCCCGGGGTGACCGCGTCGGCGACGCGGCCGAACGCCGTCTCGATATCCGCGAGGTAGTCGTCGTACGTCGACTCGCCCGCGTAGTTCTCGAAGGGGTTCGACGCCATCCCCTCGGTCATGAACGGCGGCGAGGTGAAACAGAGCACACAGGCCGGCACGGTGTCGGGGTCGAACCGGAGGGCGTCGGCGTGCCGGACCGCCTCGGGGTCGGCGAGTCGGTCGACGATCCGCCGGACCCGGTCGGGTTCGTACTCCAGTCCGTGCGGCTCGCGGCCGAGTCGCTCCGCGACGGCGAGCGTCGTCCCGAACCCCGCGAACGGGTCGAACACCGCGTCCCCCGGGTCGGTCCGCTCGCGGACGAACCGCTCGACGAGGGCGTCGGGCGTCCGGACCTCGTCGACGTAGCCCTCCGGGAGCGGCGTGTCGTGCCCGTACGGGAGCGAGAGGTACGTGTCCACACCCGGTGAGGAACCCCCGCGGACAAGTGCGTTCCCCCGCGTGTGGCCGTCCGCTTCCGACCGGTCGACCGCCCGCGGGGCGCGTCGGCTTGACCCGTCGAGCGAAGCCGTTTTCCGCGGGTGTCGCCGACTCACGCCCATGAGCCAGCCGACGCCCGAGGCGTACGAGCGGGGACGCGGGATGGACGCGCACAACGCGGTGATGCGCGACATCCGCGCGGAGAAGGAGGAGACGTACGACCCCCACGAGCCGACGCGGGTGTGGCTCGACGAGGACAACACGCCCGACGGCGTCCGGACGAGCCTCACGATCATCCTCAACACGGGGGGGTGTCGGTGGGCGCGCGCCGGCGGCTGTACGATGTGCGGCTACGTCGCCGAGTCCGTCGAGGGCGGCAGCGTGAGCCACGAGGCGCTGATGGACCAGATCGAGGTCTGTCTCGACCACGAAGCCGAGGAGGCGGACGACCCCGCGAGCCTGATCAAGATCTACACCTCGGGGTCGTTCCTCGACGAACGGGAGGTGTCCGCCGAGACCCGGCGGGCCATCGCGGAGGCGTTCTCGGACCGCGAGCGGGTGGTGGTGGAGTCGCTGCCCGACTTCGTCGACGCCGACAAGATAGCCGACTTCACCCGGTGGGGGCTGGACGCCGACGTGGCGGTGGGGTTGGAGACCGCGACCGACCGGGTGCGACACGACTGCGTGAACAAGTACTTCGACTTCGCCGACTTCGAGGACGCCTGCGCGGAGGCGCGCCGGGCGGACGAGGCGGCCGACGCCGCGAGCGCGGGCGTGAAGGCGTACCTGCTGATGAAGCCGCCGTTCCTCACCGAGTCCGAAGCCGTCGAGGACATGGTGTCGTCGGTCGAGCGCTGCGCCGACGTGGCGGGCTGTCACACCGTCTCGATGAACCCGTGTAACGTCCAGCGGTACACGATGGTGGACGAACTCCACTTCCGCGGCGGCTACCGCCCGCCGTGGCTCTGGTCGGTCGCCACCGTGTTGGAGCGGACCGCCGACGCCGACGCCATCGTAGTCTCCGACCCGGTGGGCCACGGCAGCGACCGCGGCCCGCACAACTGCGGCGACTGCGACGACCGCGTCCAGACCGCGATCAAGGACTTCGATCTCAGACAGGACCCCTCGGTGTTCGACCAGGTGTCGTGCGAGTGCGAGCGGACGTGGGAACTGACGCTCGACGAGGAGGCGGCGTACGCCGCCCCGCTGACCCGGTAGGCGGTCGGTACCACTCGTAGTCCGGTATTCAGATGGCCACTACCCGGGTAGTAATCGGCTCGTAACCAAGACCGAGTCGGGTGTGGGACGGATCGATGAACGAACTAGGGGAGGTCGAATGCGTCGTCTGTCCGTCCGGGTGGGTCGAACTCCGCGACGCGTCGGTGCCGGGCCAGTGGGTCGCGAGCGACACGTTCGTCGAGTGCGAGGAGTAGCGCGGCGAGGGGTCTAGGCGAACGCGCGCAGGACGCCCTGCCCGTCGGTGCCGCCGACGTCGGGCAGCGTCGCCCGTTCGGGGTGGGGCATCATCACCGCGACCGTCTCGCGTGCGCCCAGCAGGCCGGCGACGTTCCCGGCCGAACCGTTGGGGTTGGCCGCGTCGGTGACGTTCCCGTCGGCGTCGCAGTAGCGGAACAGCACGCGGTCGGCCGCCTCCAGTTCGGCGAGTCGGTCGTCGCGGGTCTCGAAGCGGCCCTCGCCGTGGGCGATCGGAACCTCGACCACGTCGCCCTCGTCGTACGCCGCGGTCCAGGGGGTGTCCGCCCGTTCGACACGCAGGTGGACGTGTTCACACTGGAAGCGCGCCGAGCGGTTGGTGGTGAACGCGCCGTCGGTCAGGCCCGCCTCACAGCCGATCTGCGCGCCGTTACAGACGCCGAGCACCGGCACGCCCTCGTCGGCGCACTCGCGAACCTCGGCCATCACGGGCGTCCGCGCGGCCATCGCGCCCGCCCGGAGGTAGTCGCCGTAGGAGAACCCGCCGGGGAGCACCACCCCCTCGGTGTCGGCGGGCAGGCCGTCCTCGTGCCAGACGCGTTCGGCGTCGATACCCAGATGCGACAGCGCGCGCACCGCGTCGCGGTCGCAGTTCGACCCGCCGAACGTGACGACGGCCACCGTCACGCCGTGTCACCTCCGTGTGCGCGGACGCTGGCGGTGGGCGTCGGAGAGACGGCCACCGTCACGCGAGCCACCTCCGGCGGCGAACGCGCCGGAGGCGCGGGGCGGCGTTCATCGCTCGCTCACGTCCACGTCGTAGTCGTGGATCGTGGGGTTGGCGAGCAGTCGCTCGGCCATCTCGTCGGCCCGCGAGCGGGCGGCGTCGGCGTCGGCGGCGTCGAAGTCGAGTTCGTACCGGTCGGCCGACCGGAGTTCGTCCACCTCGAACCCCAGGCGTTCGAGCGCCCCCTTCGTGGTCTCGGCCTCGGGGTCGAGCACGCCCCGCTTCAGCCGCACGGTCACCGTCGCGGTGTAGGCGGTCATCGGGTCGATCTGCGCGGTCGTGCCTAAAATCGGTTTTGGGTCGCGTCTCGTATGCACGTTCGTGGGTGGTGGCGTTCGCGCGAAACGACGGAGGTTTATCCCCCTCGTGGATACGGGGTGACGTGTCCCGTTCGAATACGGAGACGACGGAGGTGAGGCGCCGTTGCGCGAACTGACCGAGATCGTGGTGGTGGGAGACGACGACACCGGACTGGTCGCGCGCGTCACCTCGCTTCTGTTCGAGCGGGGGTGTAACATCGAGGACCTCGACCAGGCGGTCCGCGACGGCGTGTTCCGGATGCGCCTGCACGCCGACTCGTCGGGGATGGTCTGTAAACCCGCGACGCTCCGGGAGGACATCCAGGAGTTGGGCGACGACCTGGGCGTCGACGTGCAGGTCCGCTTCCCGAACGAGACGGATGGCCACCGCGTCGGCCTCCTCGTCACCAAGGAGGCGCACGCGCCGCGGGCGGTGTTGGAGGCGTGCGCCGACGGCACCCTCGACGCCGAGGTGGCCGTGATGGTGGGCAACCGCGACACGCTGGAGTCGCTCGCCGCCGAGTTCGACGTGCCGTTCGTCGACGTCGGCGACGAGAACGGCTCGCACGACGAGACGCAACTGCTGTCCGTGTTGGAGGAGCACGGCGTCGACTGCATCGCGCTCGCGCGGTTCATGCGCATCCTCTCGCCCGAGGTGGTGTTCCGCTACGAGGGGCGGATCGTCAACGTCCACCCGTCGCTCCTCCCGGCGTTCCCCGGCGCGGAGGCGTACCGGCAGGCCGTCGAGGGCGGCGCGCGCGTCGCGGGCGTCACCGCCCACTACGTGACGACCGACCTCGACCAGGGACCGGTCATCGCCCAGCGCGGGTTCGCGGTCCCGCCGGGCGCCGACGTCGAGGAGCTGAAGGAGCGCGGCCAGCCGCTCGAATCCGAGGCGCTCGTCGCGGCGCTGCGCGCACACATCGACGACGCGCTGGTGATCCGGCGCGGGCGGACCCACCTCCGCGAGGAGGTCGACCCCGACGAGTACGACCTCGGCGGGGTGGCGACGGAGACGCCGACCGCGGCCGCGCCGCCCGCGGAGTAGCGCTCGAACCGCTCGCGGAGCGTCTTTTCGGCGATAAGTGTAGGTGGCCCGGCCAGCGACGGGTCCCGGTCCGACTCTAGAGGTCGCGCACGCGGTCGACCGCCGCCGCGACCGGCGGCGCGTCGAACCAGTCGCTGCCGGTGTAGGCGTTCGCGCCCGCGGCGTACAGGTCCGCGACGGCGCCGACCACGGAGTCGGGCAGGGTGGGCGGGTCGCGCTCGCAGAGCGTCCGCCAGTCGGCGATACCTTCGTCGTCCGCGCGCGCCTTCGCGGCGCTCACGGCGTCGACCCACGCGGGGTGTTCGCGCTTGTAGTACTGCCGGACCACCTCCTTCGACACCTCCTGGCCCTCGTAGGCGAAGCGGTTCTCGTCGAACGTCCCCACCACGTCGGCGACGCGCACCTCGCCGTCGGCGTACAGACACTCGATCTTGCCGTCCTCGTGGGTGAACCCGGTCTCCTCGGCGCGGTCGGTCACCGCCTCGTTCACCCGGCGCGCGAGCGCTTCGAGGTCGTCGATCTCCGCGACGCCCGCGACGTCGTCGGCCTCCTCGCGGGTGAGGTAGCGGTCCTGCTCTTCGAACTTGGTGGAGAACTCCACCACGGGGGCGGGCAGGTCGACGGGTTCGGCGGGCCACTCGTCGCGGTCGAGTCCCACCTCGCGGGGGTCCGCACGCGACCGCAGGCTGGAGCCGACGGGAACCGCGTTCCGGAAGACCACCTCCAGGGGAACGAGGTAGGCGCCCGCCTCGTCCGCCTCGGCGTGGAACGCCTCGTAGTCGTACGCGCCGTCGCGGAACGGCAGGTCGGGCACCGTGACCAGGTCGATGGCGAGTTCCCGCGGCGGCTCCGCCGACTCCGCCAGCGGGACCGCGTCGGGACCGACCCCGCGGTAGTGGGTGGGGACGCCCCGGTCTTCGAGGCGTTCGAGGTTGAACGCGCCCATCGTGCACAGCGACGCGCCCTTCCCCGGGATGGGGTCGGGCATCTTCCCCCAGTCGAAGACGGAGTAGTCGTCGGTGAAGGCGAACCGCCCCGCGCCGAGGTCGCCGTCGGCCGGCGGGCGGTCGACGAGGAACTCCTTGACGCTCGTCATGGTCGAGTGGGGAACGGGCGACGGTATGAATCTTTCAGTTCCCTGCGCATCCGCCCGGCAGAACGCACAGATGTGTGCACGTCCGTGGAGTGGTCGGGCGGGGTCCCGACGCGGGACCGGGGTCGACTCGGGCGGGCGTCACTCCTCCGGGAGTATCTTCCCCGGGTTGAGGATCCCCCGAGGGTCGAGCGCGTCCTTGATCGCACGCATCGTGTCGACGGCCGCGCCGTGTTCCGCGCGGAGGAACTGCCGCTTGCCGGTGCCGATGCCGTGTTCGCCCGTGACCGTGCCGTCGAGTTCGAGCGCTCGCTCCACCAGGTCGACGTACGCGCGTTCCGCGCGGTCGACCGCGTCGGGGTCGTCGTGGTCGTACACCGCGAAGTAGTGGAGGTTGCCGTCGCCCGCGTGGCCGAACGCCGGCATGAACAGGTCGTACGCCTCGGCGGTCTCCTTCACCGCGCGGATCATCTCGGGGTAGTTCGAGATGGGGACGGTCACGTCCCCCGAGTGGCCCATGTCCAGATCCGGGTGCCACTCCTCGGCGGCGTACGTGATGTCCCGCCGGGCGGTCCAGAGTTCGTCCATCTCGTCGCCGTCGCTCACCTCGAACGACTCGACGTCGTGGGCGTCGAACACCGCCCGACAGAACCCGACCTCCTCGTCGACGCCGTGGTTGGCGTGGAACTCGACGAACACCATCGGCCGCTCGGGCATCGCCGTCCCCGAGTAGGCGTTGGCCATCCGGGCGGCGTCGGCGTCCATGAGTTCGATCTTCGCGACGTCCACCCCCGACGCGACGGCGTCGCGCACCGCCGCGGTCGCGTCGTCGAGCGTCGGGAACACCGCGCGGCCGCCCCGCACCTGTTCGGGGATGCCCGCGAGTTCGAGCGTCACGCGCGTCACCACCGCGAGCGTCCCCTCCGACCCGACGAGCAGGTCGGTGAGGTTGTAGCCGCTGGAGGTCTTGGCCGCGCGCGTCCCCGTCTCGATGACGGTGCCGTCGGCTCGCACCGCCTCCAGGCTCCGCACCCAGTCGCCCACCTCGCCGTACTTCACGGTCCCCATCCCGGAGGCGTCGGTGGCGACCATCCCGCCGACCGTCGATATCTCCCCCGAGGAGGGGAGCGGCGGGAACGTCAGCCCGTGACGGGCGACGCGTTCGTCGAGGTCGGCGCCGACGACGCCGGGTTCGACGTCGACCGTGAGGTCGTCGGGCCGGACGTCGAGCACCGCGTCCATCCGGGTGAGGTCGAGGCTGATCCCGGCTTCGACCGGCGTGACGTGCGATTCGAGGCTGGTGCCGGCGGCGTACGGCGTCACCGGCACGCCGCGGTCGTTCGCGGCCGCGAGCACCGCCGACACGTCCGCGGTCGAGGCCGCGAACACCACGGCGTCGGGCGTCACCTCCTCCTCCTCGGGGGTCTCGTACCCCCCGGCGTGGAGGTCGCGGTCGGACGCGCCGAACGACGCCTCGCCGTCGAGCGAGAGGTCGGCGAGGAAGCCGACGGCGTGGCCGCCCGCGCCGTCGTCGGCGCGGCGGTCGCCGCCGGTCCCGGCGTCGTCACCGGCGTCGGCGCTCCCGCCGCGCGGTCCCTGGTCCATGGGCACAGGCCGCACTCGGTCGTCAAGAGCGCTCCGGTCGGTCCCGGGACCGCCGGTTCCGCCCGGTTTTTATCGTCCGACCGTGTGGGGGACGCCCATGAGCCGACCGTCGGCCGCCTCGCTCGACCCCGACGACCTGGGGTTCGACCACCACCCCGAGACGGATCAGTCGTTCGAGAACGCCCTCGCGAACGCGCGCGACGGCCGCCGACTCTCCGTCGACGACGCGGTCGAACTGCTGACCACCGGAACCGACACCGAGGGGATCGACCCCGAGCGGAAAGAACGGGTGCTCGAACTCGCCGACCGCCGCCGCGCCGAGGAGGTGGGCGAGGAGGTGACGTTCGTCGCCAACCTCAACAACAACGTCACCACCGCCTGTAACACGGGCTGTCTGTTCTGTAACTTCAAGGACACCGCCCACCGGTTCGAGGCGGACCAGGCGGACGACCACGGCGGGTTCACCAAGACGCCCGCGGAGTCGCGGGAGGCGGTCCGCGCGGCGGTCGAACGCGGCGTCTACGAGGTCACCTCCGTCTCGGGCCTCCACCCGGGGTTCGCGCTGAACGACGAACACCACGAGATCCTTCGAGCCACCGACGACGCCGCCAAGACGGTGAACTACAAGCCGCCCGAGCGGTACACCACGGACCCCGGGACGTACGTCGAGCAGATGGACGCGATGTCGGTCGACGGCGTCCACCTCCACTCGATGACGCCCGAGGAGGCGTACCACGCCCGCCGGGGCACCGACTGGTCGTACGAGTCGGTGTACGAGACGCTCGCGGACGCCGGTCTCGACTCCGCGCCCGGCACCGCCGCGGAGATACTCGTCGACGAGGTTCGCGACGTGATCTGCCCCGGCAAGATCGACACCCAGGGGTGGATGGACGCGATGGAGGGCGCCGTCGCGGCGGGGTTGGACGTGACCGCGACGATCATGTACGGCCACGTGGAAAACGAGATGCACCGCGCGCTCCACCTCGAGAAGGTCCGGGAGTTGCAAGACCGGACGGGCGGGGTCACCGAGTTCGTCCCGCTGTCGTTCATCCACGAGCGGACGCCGCTGTACGAACACGGCGTCGTCGAGGGCGGCGCGAGCGACGACGAGGACGAACTCCTGATCGCGGTGTCGCGGCTGTTCCTCGACAACGTCGAGAACGTCCAGACCTCGTGGGTGAAGTACGGCGACGAGAAGGCGCTCAAGACGCTCTCGTGTGGCGCGAACGACTTCATGGGCACCATCCTCTCGGAGGAGATCACCAAGCGCGCCGGCGGGCGGTTCGGCGAGTTCCGCAGTTTCGACGACTACGTCGAGATGGTCGCGAGCGTCGGCCGCACCCCCGTCGAACGGTCGACCGACTACCGCACGAAACGCGAGATCGACCCGACCGGCGAGGGACCGTTCGGTCCCCGTCTCGGCCCGAAGGCCGACGGCACGCCGCTTCTCACCCGCGAAGAGCGGTCCGAACGCGCCGCCGGCCGAGGCGCGACCGCCGACGACTGACCCGGTGTCGGGGGCGGTCGTACCGCACCGTCACGACGACCGGGAGGACGCACGCGAGCGACCGGAGTTCCCGTGAGCGACCGAAGGGAGCACGGGAGCACGCTAAACGAGCGAAGCGGGTCTCGCGGACGAACACGGCAGGCCCCAATCGTCGAGACGCGCGAGGCCGTCGCGGTCGCCCTCACCCGCCGCGTCGCGGACGCCGGCGAACCGGCCGACGGGGGCGCGCCGGACGCCGCGCCGTCACCGCTACGGGCGGCTACCCGTCGTACCGCTCGACCATCACCGGCTGGTTCGCGCTCCGGATCACGTTCTCGGCGACGCTGCCGAGCAGCACCCGGTCGAGACCGGTGTTCCCGCGCGTCCCCATCACGACCAGGTCGACTCCGTGGTCGTCGGCGTACTCGACGATCTGGTCGGAGGGAACCCCGTAGCGGACCTCGCTCCGACAGTCGAGACCGGCGTCGGTCGCCCGCCGTTCGACCGCCCCGACCGCGTCGGCGCCGGCGTCCTCCAGGCGGTCGTGGACCGGCGACAGTTGCGCCTCCGGGACGCCGGCGTAGTCCGTCGTGTCGACGACGTACACCGCGTGGACCGTCGCGTCGCAGAACGACGCGAGGTCGACCCCCTCGGCGACCGCCGCCTCGGCCGCGTCGCTCCCGTCGGTCGGGATCAGGATATCGTCGTACATAGCTCGTCTCGACGTCGTCGTCCGACCGGCATACGGGTTGTCGAGATTCCAGCGCGCGCGGAACGCCCGACAGCGTTTTCCGAGCGGTCCCCGCCCCCGACTCCGGGGTTGGATCACCGGGAGCGGGCCGGAGCCGCGCGCGTCAGCGGTCGAACCCGTCGGGAGGGGAGTCGGCGTCGTCGCTCCCGTCCACCCGGTCGGCTCCGCCCGCCTCGTCGGCGGCCGCCGCGAGTTCCGCCACCGTGTTGACGTTCGTCGTCGACCGGCCGAGCGGGACGCCCGCGGGCGCGTCGTCGACCGGGACGGTGTGGACGGCGTCGAGTTCCGCGAGCGCCGCCCGCGGGCCGGCCGTCGGCGGGAGTCGGTCGCGGAGGGCGGCGACCCGCTCGCGCCGATAGACGGCGTGCAGCGGGTCGAGCGCGCCGTCGGGGTACGCGACCGCGACCGCGTCGACGCGGTCGCCGGCCGTATCGAGGCTCTCGAACCGGTCGACGAGCCACGCCACCGCGGCCGGGTCGAGCAGCGGCATGTCACAGCCGCAGCAGAACACCGCCGGCGCGTCGACGGCGTCGACGGCGCCGAACAGCCCCCCGAGCGGCCCCTCGTAGCCGGGCGCGTCGAACCCGAAGGCGACGCTCTCGCCGTCGTCCCCCTCGGCGCCGAGCGCCCGCGCGTACGTCGCCCGCCGGTCGTCGTCGCGGACGACCACCGCCGGTTCTCGACCCGTGGCCTCGCGGAGCACGCGCACGGTCCGGGCGAGCAGTCGCTCGGCGTCGGGACCGGAACCGACCCGCGCGAGCGCCTTGTCCTCGCCGGCGGCGCCGAAGCGACTGCTGTCGCCGCCGGCGAGGACGACGCCGCGGACGAAGGCAGGGGCGGAGCCGGGCTCGGTGGTCGAGGGGTCGGGGGTCACGGGTACGGACTCACGCTCACGTTCACGAACGTGCCGAGTCGCCTTCTGTCTCACTCCCGCGCTCGCTCCCCTCGTCGCCCGCCCCATCGCCGCTCGTCCCGTCGGATCCGGGCTCGTCGGAGTCGGACTCGGACTCGTCCGCCTCGCCGGCGGTCCGTCCGGTCGCCGCAACCGCGACCGTCGACCCGTCGGTCCGGACGAGCGGGTCCGCGACCGCGGCGTGGAGGTACGCCGTCCCGCGGCGGACGCCGTCGTCGGGGTCGGCGACCGCCTCGACGGCGGCGGCGGCTGTCGAGACGACGACGGGGTCGCCGGCGTCGACGCCGCGGTCGGCGGCGTCCGCCGGGTGGAGACGGAGCGTCCGGTCGGCCCCGGTCTCGCCGTGGAAGCCGCTCGTCCGCCCGCCCGTCACCAGCCGGAGGCGGCCGGCGCTGTCGCCGTCCGCGCTCGACTCGGAGTCGGCCGACCCGGACGCGGCGCCGGAGTCGGGGGCGCCCGGGTCGAACGCGGGGGTCGGCTGAACCGACCCGAAGGCGGCGCGGCCGTCGGCCGTCTCGAACGACTCGCGGTAGAGCGTCCCGCCCTCCGAGTCGAACGGCCACCGACGCCCGCCCGCGTCGAGGCCGTCGTACCCGACGCCCGCGTGGGTCGGCGCGACCCGCGCCAACTCGTCGAACACCGCCCCCGGGGACGCGTAGTCGAAGAGGTTCTCGCCCGCCTCGCACAGTAGCCGTCCCAAGTCGCGAAGCACCGCGAAGTCCGGCCGGGCGTCGCCGGGCGGGTCCGCGGTCGGCCGGAGCCGCTGGACCCGGCGTTCGAGGTTGGTGACGGTGCCCGCCTTCTCGACGCCCGCCGCGGCGGGCAGCACCACGTCGGCGTGCCGCGTCGTCTCGGTGTCGACCACGTCGACGACGACCAGCGTGTCGAGCGCGTCCAGCCGGCGGCGGAGCCACGCGTCGTCCCGCTTCGACACCGCGGGGTTCTCCCCGACGACGAGCGCCCCCCGGACCCCGTCGCCGAACGCCGCGAGCAGGTCGTCGGCCGGCAGCCCCGGCTCCGCCGGCGGGTCGACCCCCCACTCGGCGGCGACCCGGGCGCGGGCGTCCGGGTCCGTGACCCGCCCGTGGCCGGGGAGCCTGTCGGGGACGCAGCCCGCGTCGGTCGCCCCCTGTTCGTTGACCAGCCCGCGGAGCACGTACAGCCCGGTGCCCGGGCGACCGACGTTGCCCGTCAGCAACAGCAGGTTCACGAGCGCGTCGGCCGCGCTCGCGTCGCCCTCGCCGCCGGCGCCCTCGACGCCGGTGCCGACCATCGCCGCCACGCGGTCGGCGTCGGCGACGGCTCCGACGACCCGGTCGAGCGCCTCGGGGTCGACCCCAGCCCGCGCCGTCCCCGCCCCGCGGTCGAGCTCCGCGAGGTCGGCCTCGAACCCGTCGTAGCCGGTGGTCCGCCCGTCGACGAACGCGCCGTCGACGCCGCCCGCCTCGGCGACGCCCGCGCTCAACAGGTCGAACACGAGCGCGTCCGTGTCGGGTCGGGGGGCGAGGTGGACGTCCGCGAGCCGCGTCGTCGCGTTGCCCACGGGGTCGACGTGGACCAGCGTCGCGCCGTCGTTGACCGCGGGCCGGACGAAGCTGTCGAACGCGACCGGCTGGCGCTCGGCGGGGTTCGCGCCCGCGACGAGTATCACGTCGGTTTCGTCGAGTTCGTCCAGCCCGTTCGTCGTCGCCGGCCGGCCCAACCGCTCGGAGAGCGCGCGCGTCGTCCCGTCGTGACACAGCCGCGCGCGGTTGTCGACGTTGTTCGTCCCGAGCGTCCGCGCGAGTTTCCCGAGCAGGTAGTTCTCCTCGGTGGTGCAGTGGGGCGCGCCGAGGAACGCGAGCGCGTCCGGTCCCGCCGCCTCGACGACGCCGCCGAACCCGTCGGCGACCCGCTCGTACGCCTCCGCCCACGCGACGGGCACCAGGTCGCCGTCGCGGCGGACCCGCGGCCGGGTGAGCCGCTCGCCGTCGTCGAACGCGTCGAACGCGCCGACCCCCTTCCCGCAGAGCCGGCCGTTCGGGTTCGACGGGCCGGCGACGCCGCGGGCGCGCTCCCGGTCTTCGCCGGGTTCGAGCCGACAGCCGACCCCGCACAGCGGACAGACGGTCCCTCGGGCGTCCGGGTCCGCACCGCGCTCGGGGGTCGACCCCGACGCCGCCGACGCCGGGTCCGGGTCCGAGTCGGGGGCCGACGCGTGGTCGCTCACGGCGACGCTACCGCTCTCGCACCCGCCGCCCCTGTGCTTTCAGCAGCGAGATCAGGTACGCCAGCCCCGCGCGGGCGTCCCGGCTGGTGAGTTGGCCCACGATCCCGAGGAGGCTCGTCGGTCCCGACCGCGCCTCGCGGTGGGCGTCGCCGATCGCCGAGAGGAACGTGTCCATCCCCTCGGCCGTGTCCTCGTCGATGTCGACGACCGACACCGCCTTCGCGATCTCGACCAGGTCGTCGAGCCGGCCCTCCCGCTGGAGGTCGAGTACGGCGTCGAGCGCGTCGACCAGTTCGGAGCCGTTGGCTTCGAGCATCGTCGCCAACTCCTCCACCTCCGCCGGCGAGAGCGACTCCGAGAACGCCGCCGCGAGCCGCACGAGGTCGTCGAGTTGCCCCTCCCGCTGGAGGTCGAGCACCACGTCGAGCGTCTCGGTGAGGTCGTCGGCGTTGTCGCCGACCGACGCCGCGAGGTCGCCCACCTCGGCCGTCGATATCCCGTCGACCGCGTCGAGCAGCGCCCCGGTCGACTCCGTGACGTGGTCGATGTCCTCCTCGTCGGCGCTGGCGACGACGAGTATCGCGGTCGTAAGCACGTCCTCCAACTCGTCGGTGTTCTCGACGGCGGCCGCGAGTCGGTCGCCGTGACGGTCGAGCGCCTCCCGGAGTTCGACCTCGTTGTCGGGGTCGGGCGTCCGCTTGCGCGCGCCGTTGGTCGCCGCCTCGGGGTACGACTCCTGTGGTTTCGCCATCTCAGTCGTCCCCCGTGCCCGCCTCTCGCGTCGCGGTCGACAGCGCGTCGGTGTCGCCGTCGTCCCCGTCGTCGACCCGGCGGATCCGGACGGCGGACACCTTGAACTCGGGCGTCGCCGCCTCGGGGTCGAGATGTTCCTCGTCGGTCAGTTGGTTGACCGCGCTCTCGGCGAAGTGGATCGGGACGAACAGGTTGTCGGGGGCGACCCGGTCGGTGACCTGCGCGGGCACCGTTATCTCGCCGCGGCGCGACTCGATCTCGACCCGGTCGCCCGCGCGGATGCCGTACTCCTCGGCGGTCTCCGGGTGGATCTCCACGAAGTCGCTCGGCGTGTACTCCATGATCCCCTCCTCGCGGTGGGTCATCGTGCCCGTGTGGTACTGGTAGAGGACGCGCCCGGTCGTCAGCGAGAACGGGTACTCGTCGTCGGGCGTCTCCGCGGGTTCGCTGAAGCCGACCGCCTGGAGGTGGGCCTTCCCGTCGTCGGTGTCGAACTCGTCCTCGTAGAGGCGTTCGGTCCCGGGGTGGTCCTCGTCCCAGCAGGGCCACTGGAGACCGCCCTCCTCCTCGATCCGGTCGTGGGTGACGCCGCCGTAGATTGGCGTCAGCGAGTTGACCTCCTCCATGATCTCCGCGGTCGAGTCGTACTCCCACTCGCGGCCCATCCGGCCCGCGAGGTCCTGGAGGATCTTCCAGTCGGGGCGGGAGTCGCCCTTCGGCTCCATCACCTGCTTGACCATCTGGACCCGGCGGTCGGTGTTGGTGAACGTGCCCGTCTTCTCGACGAACGAACACGCGGGCAACACCACGTCGGCGTACTCCGCGGTCTCGTTGACGAACAGGTCCTGGACCACGAGGAAGTCGAGGTCTTCGAGCACCTCGCCCGCGTGGTTGACCCCGGGCTCCGAGAGCGCGGCGTTCTCGCCGATGATGTACATCCCACGCACGTCGTCGTTGAGGAACATCTGCGTGGTGTAGTAGCCGTACTCCGGCGAGATGTCGCAGTTCCACGCCTTCTCGAACTTGGCGCGGACCTCGTCTTTGCCGATGTCCTGATACCCCGGGAAGTTGTCGGGGAGCGGTCCCATGTCGCCGCCGCCGCCCTGGACGTTGTTCTGTCCGCGGAACGGGGAGACGCCGGCGCCGGGTTTGCCGAGGTTGCCCGTCACCGCCGCGAGGTTCGCCATCGCCATCACGTTCTCCGTCCCGTGGGAGTGTTCGGTCAGCCCGAGCGTCCACCCGAACACGCAGGTGTCCGCCGCGGCGATCGTCTCGGCCGCCGACGCGATCTCCTCGGGCGGGACGCCCGTGATCTCCTCGACCCGTTCGGGCGTGAACTCCTGGACGGCCTGCTTGACCGCCTCGCGGCCGGCGTCGCGGTCCTCGGTCCGCTGGTCGCGGTCGTCGGCGGAGTCGTGTTCGGGCTCCTCCTCGGGTTCGAACCCGGTCGTGCGCTCCTCGAGGAACTCCTCGTCCTGGAGGTCGTTGTTGACGATGTAGCGGGTGATCCCGTTGATCCACACCGCGTCGTACCCCGGCTTGACCCGGCTGTACTGGGTGGCGTGCTCCGCGATCTGCACCTCGCGGGGGTCGAAGACGAGGAGATCCGCGCCGTCGCGGACGTTCTGTTTGATCCGCGTGCCGATGACGGGGTGCGCCTCGGTGGTGTTCGACCCCGTGATCAGGTAGCAGTCCGTCTCCTCGATGTCGCCCATCGACACCGACGCGGCGCCGTAGCCGAACGTCTTGGCCAGCCCCGCGACCGTCGAGGAGTGACACAGCCGGTTGCAGTTGTCGACGCTGTTGGTGCCGAGCACCTGCCGGGCGAACTTGCCCATCAGGTAGTTCTCCTCGTTGGTCGCCTTCGAGGAGGCGATCACCGACAGCGCCTCGCCGCCGTGTTCCTCCTTGATCCCGCCGAGCCCCGCCGCGACCCGCGAGAGCGCCTCGTCCCACGTCGCGGTGCGGAACTCGCCGTCGTCGTCGCGCACCAGCGGCGACGTCAGCCGGTCGTCGGAGTTGACGAAGCCGTAGCTGAACTTCCCCTTGACGCACGTCGAGATGCCGTTGACGGGGGCGTCCTCCTCGTCGGCGGGCCGCGCCGCCAACACCTCCTCGCCGTCGGAGTAGAGGTCGAACCGGCAGCCGACCGCACAGTAGCCGCAGGTGGTGTCCTCGACGGTCAGGTCGTCCAGCCGCTTGTCGCCGATGGTCGTGGCGACGTCGAACAGTTTCCCCTCCGACATCGTGCCCGCGGCGACGCCCTCGGCGACGTGTTCGGCGTTCTCCATCGCCTGCTTCTTCGCGCGCTGCATGTAGCCCGCGACGCCGTCCTTCTCCTCGCCGTCGTCGCGTCCGCTCACGGCCAGTCCCTCCGTTCGTCGTCCCAGACCTCCGACGCCGGGTCGACGACGTCCGGCCCGTCACTCTCCGGTGGTGCCTCCTCCGATTCGAGCGTCCGCTGGTCTCGTTTCTGGGGTGTCATCTGGTTGTCCGAGCGCCCGACGGTGCCGGAACTCCCGGTACTGTCGGTGTTCTCGTACGTCTTGCCGATGCTGTTCTTCTGGTTGAATCCGGGGATCGGGATCGTCGTCGCGTTCTCGATCCCCTTCTCAACGAGCGATCCCGTGGGACAGACCGTCACGCAGTGGCCACACGAGACGCACGTCGAGTCCTCCATCGTCTCCGCGCCGTTCTGGAAGCCGATCCGGGTGTCGTTGCCGGTGCCCTCCATCCGCAGGACGCCCTCGACTTGCACGTCGTTACACGCCTCGACACAGCGGTTACAGAGGATGCACTTGTTGCGGTCGATCTGGATGAACGACGAGGAGTCGTCGAGCGGTTCGTACTGGTCGCGGTCGTCGAGCACGCCGTACCGCGGCTCCTCGACGCCCTGGTCGATCGACGCGTCCTGAAGCTCACACCGGCCGTTCTTCCCGCAGGTCGTACACCGGAGGTTGTGGTCCGAGAGGACCAGATCGAGGTTGACGTCGCGCGCCTCGGCCGCCTCGCCCGCGTCGGTGTCGACCACCGCGCCGTCCTCGGCGGGGAAGCTACACGCCGGCACCACCCCGTCGGACTCCGTCTCGACCATGCAGGTCCGGCACTCGCTCCGCGGCCCGATATCCTGCCGGCCGTAGTGACACAGCGCGGGCACGTAGCCGTCCGTCTCGACGGCGTCGACCGCGTCCAGCAGCGTCGACCCCGCGGGCACGGTCACGTCGGTGCCGTCGACGGTGACCGTCGCCGCCTCGTCGCTCCCAACATCCGGGTCGGTCGCGGTTCCCGGTGCGATCCCCTCCGTCAGCGGTGGAACGTCCACCTCACTTCTGTCTGAACTCATGTTGATGTCGTCACCTCCGGCGCCTCGCGCGCGTCGAAGCAGTTCCCCGCCGGACACTGCCCGTCGGCGTGCGCCTCGAACTCCAACGCGAACTCGGTCGTCGCCGTCCGCGCGGGCCGCCCCGCGTTGACGCCGAACTCGCAGATGCTCGACCGCTCCATCACGCCCACCAACTCCGCAACCCCCTCGGGGTCGTACTCCCCGTCGTAGACGTCACGCAGCAGGTTCGCCAGTTGGGTCGACCCCTCGCGGCACGGCACGCACCGGCCGCAGTTCTCCTCGGCGGCGTACCGCGTCCGCCGGCCGACGAACTCGACGAGACAGCGCCCCTCCGAGAGCACCTCGACGACGCCCTCGGTGCCGAGACCGGCGTCCGCGAGCGCGTCGGGTCCCGCCGCGACGCCGAGGTCGGCCGTCAGGCCGCCGAACCGGCCGCCCACGCAGGCCGCCTTGAGCGTGCCGTCGACGTCGACGGCGTCGACCGCCGCCGACAGCGACGCGGTCTCGGGGAGTTCGACCGTCGCGGGCGTCTCGACGTCGCCCCGCACGGTCACCAGCCGGGTGTCGCCGCCCTCGTCGCCGTCGTCACCTCGAAGCCCGACCGCGAGGTGCGCGAGCGTCCGCGGCGTGTGCACCAGCGTCGGCCGGCCGTCGAGGCCGACCCGCTCGGGACCCGGCGGGCGGAGCCGCGCCTCCAGCCGGTGGTTCCCCTCGATGGCTTCGAGCGCCATCGTCGGCTCGCCCGCCCGGTACTCGGGGGGGCCGGTCACGACCTCGACCGGAACCACCGGGTCGGGGTGGGCCTCGACGGCCTCGCGGGCGGTCTCGACCGCCCGCGCGTCGTCGCTCGACGCGTAGACGACCACCTCGGTCGCGCCGACGGCGTCCGCGAGCGTCGTCGCGCCGTCGAGCACCTCCAGGGGCGCGCTCGCGAGCAACAGCGCGTCGGCGGGGCTGCCGTGGGCGTTCACGACCACCGCGGCGTCGCCGTCGGCGTCGCGAGCGGTCGCCCACGACTCGCCGACGGGGTCGTCGTGACACGCGTCGCCCCAGCCGCGGCCGCGGAGGTCCGCGCCGGCGTCGAACACGTCGGCGGCGTCGTGGTCGGCGAACCCGCCCGCCGCCTCGTGGTCGTCGGCGCTCGTCGGCCGGCGCCACCCGCACGCGCCCAACACGTCGCGCCGGCCCGCGCTCAACCCCGGCAGGTCGACCGCCGGGAGCCGGGTCGCGTCCGGGTCGTGGTCGACCACCGCGTCCGGGTCGCCCGCGGTCACGTCGTCGGCCTCCTCCGCGGCGGCGACGACCCCCTCCAACCGGTCGACCGAACACCGCGCGTGGAACGCGGTCCGGCCGCCGCGGGTCACCGCGACCAGCGGTTCGAGCGCCGTCACGCCCGTCGATCCGACCGGGACCACCCGCGCGTCGGTCCTTTTGACCGCCTCCGGGGGGTCCGCCTCCGAACCGGCCGCGGCGACCCGTACCACCGTCCGCTCACTCGATTCGATGGAGTTCATCTTGTCCGTCCTAAACATACACCGTTATTCATGAATATAAATCGGGGGGATGCGATCGTGGATATGATCTTGCACCCACACCAATCTATGTTTCGGCCGGTCGAAGATATATTAGTGTTTTCCTCCCGGAAACTTGCGAGGCTACCCGAGGCGTTAATCCATGATGATCGTACATGATAGGCTATGTCAACCCGGGAGGCCGACAAGAACCGGTGGCTGATCGCGGTGGCGGCCGTCGCGATCCACCTGTCGATCGGGAGCATCTACGCGTACAGTATCTACCAGATCCCGCTGAACGAGACCCAGGGGTGGAGCACGTCGAGCGTCACGCTCGCGTTCTCCATCGCGGTGTTCGTCCTCGGGATCACCGCCGCGTTCCTCGGGCGGTACGTCGAGGAGTACGGCCCGCGCAAGTCGGGGTTGGCCGCGGCCACCCTCTACGGACTCGGGATGGTCGGGTCGGGGGTCAGCGTCCAACTGGGTAGCCTCCCGCTGTTCCTCGCCACGTTCGGCGTCGTCGGCGGGATGGGGATCGGACTGGGCTACATCTCGCCCATCGGGACGCTCGTCGAGTGGTTCCCCGACCGGCGGGGGATGGCGACCGGTCTGGCGGTCATGGGGTTCGGCGCGGGCGCGCTGTTGACCGGCCCGCTGGGTAACTACCTGATCCAGCGCGTCGGCGTGGCGACGGCGTTCTACGCGCTCGGCGTGCTCTACTTCGCGTTGATGTCGCTGGGGGCGAGCTACCTCGCCAAACCCCCGCAGGGCTGGCTCCCCGAGGGGATGGAAGGCGAGGAGAACGCACAGGAGAAGGCCAAGAGCGCGCTGTCGGGACTCGAAAACCTCACCGCGGCGGAGGCGCGCACGTCGCCGCGCTTCTGGATGGTGTGGCTGATCATCTTCATCAACGTCTCCGCGGGGATCATGCTGCTGGCGTTCGCGTCGCCGATGCTCCAACAGATCGCGGGGGCGACCGCCACCACCGCCGCGTTCATCACCGGCTACATCGGCATCTTCAACGGCGGCGGCCGGATCTTCTGGTCGACGCTGTCGGACTACATCGGCCGGACGACCACGTACGGGGCGTTCTTCGCCATCCAGATCGTCGCGTTCTTCGTGATGCCCGAACTCGTCGGCGTCTGGGTGCTCTCGGCGACGATGTTCCTCGTCATCACGTGTTACGGCGGCGGGTTCGCCTGCCTCCCGGCGTACCTCAGCGACCTGTTCGGGACCCAAGAGGTCAGCGCCATCCACGGCTACGCGCTCACCGCGTGGGGCGTCGCGGGCGTCGTCGGCCCCCAACTCGCGTCGTACGTCCTCGAGACGACGGGCAACTACACCACCGCGCTGTACGTGATGAACGGCGCGCTCGTGGTCGGACTGATCACGGTCGCCGTCCTGCGGTGGCGGATCGGGAACCTCAAGGAGCGGAGCCGCCAGGCGGGCGCGACCCCGACCGACTGACGCGGCGACCGGTCGTCGGAGCGCTCGACTCGAACCGACCGCGGCCGTCTACTCGTCGGCGTCGGTCCCGCCCGGGTCGGCGCCGTCCGCGTCGTCCGCGTCGTAGCCGTACCGCTCACGCGCCGCCGCGGGCGTGAGTTTTCCGAGTTCCACGTCGCGAGCGACCGCGTCGGGGTCGCGGTCGGCGGGGTCGCCGTAGCCGCCGCCGCCGGGCGTCCGCACGCTGACGACCGACCCCGGCGGGAGGTCGCGGGTGTGTTTCGCGGGGAGTTTCTCCCCGCCGTCCTCGCTCCCCTCGTCGTTCCCGCCGTCGAACAGGTACGCCGCGCCGGTCCCCCCCGACTCGCCGCCCGCGAGTCCGTACGGCCGCGACTCGTGTCGCTCCGCGAGCAGGCTGAGGCGAGCGGTGTGGTCGCGCACCTCGATGTCCCGGCGGAGACCGAGTCCGCCGCGGAACTCCCCGGCGCCGCCCGAGTCCGGCCGGAGTTCGTACCGCTCGACCCGCAGCGGGTACGCCGTCTCCAGCACCTCCGCGGGCGTGTTGAGCGTGTTCGACATGTGGACGTGGACGCCGTCCATCCCGTCGCCCGACGCGCGGCCGCCGAAGCCGCCGCCCTGCGTCTCGTAGAAGGCGTACGGGGTCCCGCTCCTGGGGTCGGTCCCGCCGAGCGTCACGTTGTTCATCGTCCCCTGACAGCCCGCGACGACCGCCTCGGGGTCGGCCTCGGCGAGCGCGCCCAACACCGCGTCGGTGACCCGCTGGCTGGTTTCGAGGTTGCCGCCGACGACCGCCGCGGGCGGCTCCGGGTTGACGATGGTGCCCTCGGGCGCCTCGATGTCGATCGGCCGGTAACAGCCGTGGTTGGGCGGGATGTCGGGGTCGGTCACGCACCGGACCGCGTAGTACGTCGCCGACGCCGTCACCGCGAAGACGGCGTTGACCGGCCCCGCGGTCTGGGGCGCGGTGCCCGCGAAGTCGACGGTGACCGAGTCGCCCTCGACCGTCACGCTCACCTCGACCGGGAGGTCCTCGTTCCCCCGGCCGTCGTCGTCGAGTACGTCCGAGAAGGCGTAGATGCCGTCGGGCAGGTCGGCTATCTCCGCGCGCATCCGCCGCTCGGAGTACGCTTTGATCTCCTCTAATGCCGGGCGGAGCGTCGCGCCGTGGGTGTCGGCGAGGTCGCGGAACCGCCGCCGGCCGGTCGCGTTCGCCGCGGTCTGTGCGCGGAGGTCGCCCCGGCGCTCGTCGGGCGTGCGGACGTTCGCGAGGACGAGGTCGAGTACGTCCCCGCGCACCTCGCTTTCGGGGAGGCCGTCGTCGTCCACCGCGCCGGTCCCACGCTCGAACTTCACCGGCGGGATCCGCAGCCCCTCCTGGTAGATCTCGGTGGAGTCGGCCGCGACGCTGCCCGCGGTGGAGCCGCCGACGTCGGCGTGGTGTGCGCGGTTGGCCGCGAACGCGAGCAGGTCGCCGTCGCGGTCGTACACCGGCGTCACCAGCGTCAGGTCGGGGAGGTGCGCGCCGCCGCGGAACGGGTCGTTGAGCAGGACCGAGTCGCCCGGTTCGAGCGTCTCCGGCGGGTGGGCCTCCACCGCCGCCGCCACCGAGAACGGCATCGCGCCGAGGTGGACCGGCATCGTCTCCGCCTGCGCGACCATCTCGCCGCCCGCGTCGAACAGCGCGGTCGAGCAGTCGCGGCGCTCCTTGATGTTGGGCGAGTAGCCCGTCCGCACCAGGTCGCCGTTCATCTCCTCGGCGACCGCCTCACAGCCGTTGCGGATCACTTCGAGCGTCACCGAGTCGACGCGGCCGCCGTCCGAGTCGCCGCCCGCGCCGCCCGCGCCCGCCTCACGCACCCGCCTCACCCCCCGTCTCGACGACGATGTTGGCGTCGGCGTCGACGCGGGCGGTCTGGCCGGGGTGGACGACGACGGTGCTCTCGCCGCCCTCGACCACCGCCGGCCCGTCGAACGCCGCGTCGGTCGGGAGCCGCGACCGGTAGTACACCGGGGTGTCGCGCACCGCCCCGAACGTCACCTCGCGCGTCCCGACGCGCGCGTCCGCGGGGTCGCCGGCCCGCTCGTCGACCGCCAGATCCGGTGGCTCCACCAGCCCGCGGGCGCGCAGGCGGACCGTCACGAGTTCGACCGGTTCCTCGCGGTAGGCGTGGCCGTACCGCCGCTCGTGGGCGTCGTGGAACCGCGCGACGGCGGCGTCGAGTTCCGCCTCGGTCGCCTCCCCCTCGACGGGGACCGACAGGTCGAACGACTGGCCCGCATAGCGCAGGTCGAGCGTCCGCTCGAACCGGATCTCGGAGTCGTCGTGCCCCGCGCCGCGGAGCCGTTCGCCCCCCTCTGCCTCGAACTCGGCGAACTTCGCGTCGAGCGTCGCCGCGTCGACGTCCGGCCACGGCCGCACCATCGAGGTGGCGTAGTCGTACGTCACGTCGCTGATCAGCAGGCCCAGCGCCGAGAGCACGCCCGCCGCCCGCGGCACCACCACGCGGGGCACGTCGAGCGCCCCCGCGAGCGCCGTCGCGTGGAGCGGTCCCGCGCCGCCGAACGCGACGAGCGTGAACTCGCGGGGGTCGTACCCCCGCTCGACCGACACCACCCGCAGCGCCCGCTCCATGTTGGCGTTCGCGACGCGCAACACGCCCGCCGCGGCGTCCGCGACGCTCCCGCCGACCGCGTCGGCCAGCGGGTCGAACGCCTCCCGAACCGCGCTCGCGTCGCGGCCGAGCGCGTCCGGGAGGAACCCCGTCGGGTCGATCCGCCCCAACAGGAGGTGGGCGTCGGTGACGGTCGGCCGGGTGCCGCCGCGGCCGTAACAGACCGGCCCGGGGTCGGCGCCCGCCGACGCCGGGCCGACCCGGAGCGCGCCGCCCGCGTCGACGTGCGCGATCGACCCGCCGCCCGCGCCGACGGTGTGGACGTCGACCGTCGGCACCGCCACCGGGTAGTCGCCCACCTCGGTGTCGGTCGTGACGAGGGGGTCGCCGTCGCGGACCAGCGACACGTCACAGGAGGTGCCGCCCATGTCCATCGTGATGAGGTCGGAGACGCCGCGCCGGCCGGCGACGTGGGTCGCGCCGCGGACGCCCGCCGCCGGTCCCGACAGCAGGGTGTTCACCGGCCGCTCGCGCGCCGCCGCCGCCGCCATCAGCCCGCCGTTCGACCCCATCACCCGCAGGGGCGCGGTCAGCCCCTCGTCGGCCGCCGCCTCCGCGAGCGAGCCGAGGTAGTCGTCCATCACGGGTTTGAGCGCGGCGTTGAGGCTCGTCGCCAGCGTGCGCTCGTACTCGCGGACCTCGGGTAACACGTCCGACGAGAGCGACACCGACGCCTCGACGCCCGCCTCGCACAGCAGGTCGCGCACCCGCCGCTCGTGGCCGGGGTGTTCGAACGAGAACAGCAGCGCGACGGCGACGCTGTCGACCGAGTCGGGGAGGTCGTCAGCGAGCGCGCGGACCGCGTCCTCGTCGAGCGGTTCGAGCACCTCCCCACGCTCGTCGACCCGCCCGGGCACCTCGAACCGGCGGTCGCGCTCCACGACGGGCGTCGGCTTCTCGGCGTCGAAGTCGTAGATGTCGGGGCGGGTCTGCCGGCCGATTTCGAGCGCGTCGCGAAACCCCGCCGTGGTGACCAGCGCGGTGTCGGCCCACTCGCCCTCCAGTACCGCGTTCGTGGCGACGGTCGTCCCGTGACCGAGAAAGTCCACCTCGGCGAGCGGCGCGTCGAGGCCGCCCAGCCCCGTCAGCACCCCCTCCTCGGGCGCGTCGGGCGTCGAGGGCGTCTTGTCGACGCGCACCCGGCCGTCGCGGACCGTCACGAGGTCCGTGAACGTGCCGCCCACGTCGACGCCGACGCGCGTCCCGGCTCCGTCCGAGTCGTCCATACCCGCGACTGTGCGGGCGGGGTTGTAGGCGTTCGCCTCCCGGCGCGCGGCGTCAGGTCTCCTCGACGTGCCGCACCGCCACCGCGATACCGCGCGTCGAGTCGGCCATCTCCGGGCCGGACATCTCCGCGCGGCCGACCGCGAACGCGCGCGGTCCCTCGACGACCACCTCGTCGCCCACCCGTACCCCCGCGTCCGCGTCGACGACGCCCGGCGCGAGCACGCTCCCCTGCGGGACGAACCCGTCTATCTCCACCCGCTTGGTCGGCGCGTCGCTCTCGACCCACCGGCGCGCGCCCGCGAGCGTGAACGCGAGCACGCCGTAGGTGGGCACCATCGTCGCCAACTGCTCGCCCCCGCTGCCGTCGGCGTCGGTGCCGTCGGGGTCGCGGACCTGCAACTTGGGGTAGCGGCTCGTCGTGGCGATGTCGCCGAACAGGTCGTCGCCCGCGCCGTCGCCGAGCATGTAGTCGGCGATGGCGCGCACCGTGTTGTGCTGGCGCTCGCGTTTGGTGTACTTGAGTTCGCCGTCGAGCGTCGCCATCAGGTTGCCGATGGACTCCGTCGTCGTCGGGTGCTCGGAGACGGTGTACTCGAACGGCACCTCGACCCGCGAGGCGACCCGCTCGCAGATGTCGCGGTAGCCCTCGTCGGGGACGTGTGCGATCACGCGGGGGTAGTCGTTGCGTTCGAGGTAGCGTTCGAGCACGTCCGCGACGAACCGCTTTTCGTCCTCGGACCACCGGCCCGTGACGACGGTGTCGTAGTGTTGGGCGGGGTAGGTGAGTTCGAGTTCCTGCGGGACGACGCCGATGGGCGAGGTCATCGACGCGAGGTGGCCGCGGTACTGGATGGCGTCGTGGAACTGGGCGTGGCTCTGGCTCTCCGAGTACGGTTTGCGCGCCGAACAGGGCACCAACACCAGCGGGTTGCGGAAGCGGTTGCGGTAGCGGGTGGTGACGCGCTCGGCGAACCGCTGGATCTCGACGCGGCGGATGGTGTCGCTCGACGCCGCCGACAGGTCCGCCCCGCGGACGACCGGCGTGCGCTGTTCGAGGTAGCCGTACTGCTGGTCGAGTTCGCGGAACGTCGCGGTGAGCCACTGGTCGTGACGCGCCTGCCCCTCGATGTAGTCGCGGAGGCGGCCGTCGCGCACCCGCCGGCGCACCCGCCGGAGTTCCGCGGTCAGGGCGTTGACGTTGTGTTCCTCGCAGGCGGCGCGGTCGAACTCCGCTCTGGGAACCGCACACGCCGGACAGGCGCAGGGGAGTTCGTCTAGGTCCTCCAGGAAGTACTCGCCGTCGGTGGCGAGGTACTTCCCCTGTGACCCCTTCACCCGGACGCGTTTGTCGTCGACCAGGTCGACGCCCGCGTACACCAGCGTCGAGACGTTCGCCGGCGTGGCGACGCCGGCGAGATACAGGGCGGTGTCGGCCGGCACCGCCTCCCGCACCCCGACCACCGCGTCGACGAACGCGCTGGCGTGGCCCACGAACCCCTGCGCGTCCGAGAGCGCGTACGCGTCGACGGGCGCGTCGGCCGCGCCCGCGGCGTCGGGGGCGTCACTGGAGACGACCGCCGCGGACGGCCCGTCGACGTCGGGGAACGCCGTGGCGAACGAGTCGACCACCTCCTCGCGGGTGCCCGACGGGAACGCGCGGTGGGGGAGGACGGTGAGCGTCGAGTCGTCCCCCTCGGGCACCTCGCGGTCGGCGCTCCAGAGGCTACCCGCGTCGCGGACGGGCACCCGTTCGAGGGGGCGGCCCGAGTCGCCGCTGGCGTCGCCGCCGCCGGCGTCCCCCCCGCTCGGGTCGGCCCCGCTCGTTCCCCCCACGAGCGCGGGCGTCGCGACGGGCGTCGACAGGCGGAGTTCCCCGACGCGGGCCGCCCCGTCCCGGTCGTGGACCTCGAAGTAGTCGGTCATGCCCCAGCGTGCGGGACCGACGGTTTATTCGCTTTCGTTCTCGCGGTGAAGGCGCGATAGCCCGGTACGCCGACCGGTCGACCGACCCACACCCGGCGGCGGTGGTCGCCGAACGGTCGGCGGCGAGTTCACCGTCGAGGGGTGCGACGGGGGCGAGAGCGTGGCGACGCCCGCCTCCCGGCGGCCTGCGCCCGCGGTCGCCACCCGGTATCCATCTCGGTTGATAATTGCGGGGAAATCGTTATTTTGCGTCTCCGCCCGTATCAGCAGAGAATGGCAACTGACGACGCGCGGACGGGCCGGAGCGGCGGTCCGCTGGCCGACCGACTCCGGCAGGTGGGCGTGCTCCCGACGGTGGAACCGCCGCCGCGTGAACGCGGTGCGGTCCGGGCGATGGCGGCGGGCAGCATCTCGCTCAGCGGGGTCGGCCTGCTGGTCCCCATCGTCGCGCAACTGTTCGCCGGGGGGAGCGGCGTCGGCACCGGGCTCGCGGTGCTGGGCAGCGTCGTCGCGGCGGCGCTGGTCGCGGTCGGCGGTCTCCTCTACCGGAGTACGATCTCGACCGACAACGCCGTCCGGATCGCGGCGTGGAACTTCCTCGGTATCGCCGTCCTCGGCGCCGTGATGCTCGCGCTGTTCGCCTACCAGCGGGCGGACGGCGGGGTGATCCAGTCGCCGGGGTTCGTACTCGGGACGCTGCTGGCTATCGGCGCGGGCGCACACATCATCATCGGCGTCTACGACGCCCGCCGGGTCCGCGCGGAGCAGTTGGCGCGCGAGCGCCGCCGGACCGCGGTGTTGAACCGCGCGCTCCGGCACAACATCCGCAACGGCGCGAACGTCATCCTCGGCCACGCCGACCTGCTGGCGGAGGCCGTCGAGGAGGGGACGCCCGCCGCGAACTCCGCGGCCGCGCTCCGCGACCGCGCGACCGCGATCAGCGACCTCGCCGTGAAGGCCCGGGAGTTGGGGCAGTACGCCGAGCGTCCCGCCGAGACGTACCCGACCGACGCCGCCGAGGTGGTCGAGCGGGCGGCGGCGGTCGTCCGCGAGACCGACCCCGACGCGACCGTCCGCGTGGGGAGCGTCGCCGACGCGCGCGTCGTCGACGACGGCCGGACCGCCCGCGCGGTCGAGGAACTCGCGGAGAACGCCGCCGAACACGCCGGCCCGAAGCCGACGGTCGACATCGAGGCCCGCGCGGTCGACGGCCGCGCCGCGTTCGTCGTCACCGACGACGGCCCGGGCGTCCCCGCGGCCGAGCGGGCGGTCGTCCTCGGCGACCGCCCGATCACCGACACCGACCACGGCAGCGGACTCGGCCTCTGGCTCGCGCGGACGGTCGCCGAGACGCTCGACGGCGAGTTCGCCGTCGAGGGACGCGACGGGGAGACCGGCGGCACCGTGGCGACGCTGTCCGTCCCGGCGGCCTGAGTCGTCGACCCGCGCGGACCCGCTACTCCCCCTCGCCGCTCCCCAGCCCCGACAGGTCCTCGGTCGCGACCGACCCGGGCAGGCGGTCGAGCGCGTCCGCCCCCCAGCCGTCGTGGGCGAGCGTCACCTCGCTCGCCGGGTTCGCGTCCGCGAGCGCCGCCACCCCCTCGGCGGCCGCGCGCTCGGCCGCCGCGTCGGTCCGGTCGGGGGTCTCGGCGGTCAGCGGGTACGTCTCCGAGAGCGCGCGGGGGAACGGGCCGAACGGCGGCACCACCCGCCAGACCGCGTCGTACTCGTGGTCGGAGGGGGCACCGTACTCCGAGCAGAGCAGGCGGTCGGGCGTCGACAGCCGCCCGAGTCGGTCGTGGTGTCGCGTTACCTCGGGCCGGCGAGCCGACTCGTGCGAGAGCGCGAAGAACGCCCCCTTGCTCGCGCTGTCGGCCCGTTCCAGTTGCGCCGAGTGGTCCAACAGCGCGCGGTAGCCGTCGACCATCGCGGGGTGGCCGCGGGCGCGCTTCTCGACGAGTTCGAGCAGGTCGCCGTCGCGGACCGCCTGCTTCACCCGGCGCATCTCCTCGAACGTGACGTGGAGGTTGTGCTCGGCGAGCAATCGCTCGAACTCCTCGCCCTCCGCGGCGCGGAGGTCGTCGGGCGAGTGCTCGTGACAGATCGGACACGAACAGGGGAGGTACTCCAACTCCGAGAGGTGTTCCGTGCCCGAGACGGTGAGGTAGCGGCCGTCGCGGGCGTAGATGGCGTACGCGGCGGAGTCGAACAGGTCACAGCCGAGCGCGACCGCGAGCGCGAACATCATCGGGTGGCCCGCGCCGAACAGGTGGACCGGACAGTCCGCGTCGAGTCCGCGTTTGGCCGCCGCCACCGCGTCGACCATGTCGTCGTAGCGGTAGGCGTTCATCAGCGGGACGACCGCGCCCACGGGGAACACGTCGAGGTCGGTCGCGGCCGCCTGCCGACCCGCCCGCTCGCGCAGGTCGGGGTAGACGCTCCCCTGGACGGGCGCGTTGACCAGCATCTCGCCCGTCTCGACCGCCGCGGCGTCCGCGAGCGCCTCCGCCGTCGTCTCCAGGTCCGCCTCCGCCCGCTCGCGACCCGCGTCCGGCGGCGTCGGGATGTCGACGGGCGTCCCGATGTCGCTGCCGACCTCGCGCTGGAACTCCAGTATCTCGCGGGTGGTGACGGATATCTCGCCGTACTCCGCGAGTTGGAACGACCCCGAGTCGGTCATGATCGCGCCGTCGAACCCCAGCATCTCGTGGAGTCCCTCCCGCTCGGCGCGGGCGCGCAGGTCGTCGTCGTTGCGGACGATGTAGGAGTTGGTGATCAGGATCTCCGCGCCGAACTCCTCGGCGAGCCGCGACGGCTCGACGGTGAGGATGTTCGGGTTGACGACCGGGAGGAGCGCGGGCGTCTCGACGGTGACGCCCGCGCGAGGGACCGTCAGTTCCCCCACCCGGCCGGCGGCGTCGTGCGCCCGGACTTCGAACTGCTCGCGCATGTTCCGGGGTGTGCGGCCGGAACGGGAAGGGGTTCCGGTACGGGCGGCGCGGGGTCGTACCGGCAGAACACTTACGCCTCGGCGGTCGCACCGCCCGACGATGCCCTCCACCGACGCCCGCGGACACGAACACGGCAGCGGACGCGTGGACCCGTCGGACACCGGGGAGCCGACGGGCGCCCCTGACGACGCCCGCCGGTTTCCCACCAAGCGCGGCGAGTGCGTCGTCGGCGACGACGCGGTCCGGATCGAGGGGAGCCGGCTGGGCTACCTCCGGAATCTCCGCGACAGCTACTGGCGGAGCGACGAAGCCTGGCGGAAGGCGGTGTTCCTCGGCATCGTCGTCGGCGTGCCGCTCGGGGCTCTCAACCCGCTGTTCGACGGGGTCGACCGGTTCGACCTCTACGTCTACGGCGCGACGGCCGCGTTGGTCGCCGTGCTCGCCGGCTACCAGCGGCTGGTCCGCGGGTTCACGACGACCGACCGGATCCCGCTGTCGGCGGTGCGGGAGGTCGCGCTCGTCGAGGGAACGAGGGGCGTCACCCGGCCGCGGTTCGTCGTCCGGTACGACGACGATGGCCGCGAGCGGCGCCGGTACGTCCACATGCCGTCGCCGTACACGCCCGACGGCGGGGAGGCAGTCGAGCGCGGCCGGGCGGCGTTCGCGGCCGCCGGCGTCGGCGTGCGCGAGGAGTGAGCCGCCGGGGAGAGGAACCCGGTCCCCGTCAGCCGACCAGCCCGAGTCCGAACGCCGAGACGGCCGCCTCGCTCGCGGACGTGACGGCGTCCGCGCCGGGACCGTACACCACGACGACGTACAGCAACACGAACAGGAGCGCGTCGTACGCGCCGTGGATGAACGCGGGGACGACCAGGTTGTCGGTGTACTCGTAGGTCGCGCCGAACACCAGCGTGAGTATCGAGAGCAGCCCCACGGTGACGAGACGGGCGACCGGCGGGCCGGTGAGCGCGAGGTAGTGGACCGCACCGAAGATCACGCTCGCGACCGGGATCGCGACCCACGGCGAAAACGCCTCGCGGAGGCGGTTCTGGACGATCCCGCGGAACAGTATCTCCTCGCCGGGACCGATCAGGACGAACGCCGCCGGGATCAGGAGGAGGAGGACCTCGGGGTTCTCCGCGCCGATCCGCGCGACGTTGTTCTCGGCGGTCGGCGCGCCGAGGGCACCCACGAGCGCTCCCAGCGCGATGACGAGGGCGAACGAGCCGACGAACCCGCCGGCCGCGACGACCACGTCGCGGAGCGACGGGAGGTGGAACAGCGACAGCGGCGACCGCCCCTGCCGGTAGAGGTACAGCGTCGCGAGTCCGCCGAACGAGACGCCTTGGACGAGTACGAGCGACAGCCCGGTGGCTACGATCGGGGAGAACGTGACCCCTAGATACTGGAGGGGACGGACGACGACGACGGGGACGACCCACGCCGCCGCGACCCCGGCGATGCCGATGGCGACCGCGGCCACGAGCGCCTGCACCCGCGGGTTCAGCCCCCGGTACCAGTCGCCGGCCCGGGTGGTGGATCCTGCCATACGCCCGCTCGGAGGGCCACGGGCAAAGGCCTGACTCACCGCGTCGCCCCGGCTCGGCTCGTCCCGACCGGTCGCGACGGCTCAGCCGTCGCTCGCCTCGTAGTTCGACACCGCGAGCACCGCGCGGCCGTCGCGGAGGTCGCCCGACAGCGCCGCCTCCCGCAGCGTCGCGTAGTCGACGGTGACCGGGCGGATGCTCTCGTCGGCGTCGAACGCGGTGTCGGCCGTCGGCGTACAGCCGCGGGCGACGAAGTGGTGGTGGACCGAGTTCGCGACCCCGTTGCTCGGCTCGACCGTGACCAGCGGGTCGAGCGTCTCCGCCTCGTGGCCCGTCTCCTCGCGGAGTTCCCGCGCCGCGGCCTCGGCGGGGTCCTCGCCGGACTCCATCGACCCCGCGGGGATCCCCCGGTTGACGCGGCCGACGGCCTGCCGCCACTCGTCGATGCAGACGACCGACCCGTCGGGCGTGAACGGGAGCACCACCACGGCGGGCGGTTCGTCGACGTAGTGGTACTCGCCGTCGGTGCCGTCGGGGAACCGGACCGCGTCCCGGCGCACGTCGAACCCCGGACACGAGTAGTCGAGGCGGCTCTCGCGCGTCTCCCACGCGAGTGCGCCGCCATCGTCTGCGTCGGTCCCGTCGGTGTCGACGGCGGTCCCGGTCGGCGCGTCGCCCCCGCCGTCGCGGTCGGCGTCGTCCATACCCGGGCGTGTCCCCGACGCGGGAAAAGTCGACAGGACCGCCCGGGTCGGTCGGACCGGCGGGACGCACCGCCCCGGGCGGCGGTAGCGGCGGACCCGAAGACGGCGCCGCGGCTCCGGGTCTCGAAGTGGCTGGCCGGCGGCGCGGACGCGGTCGGTCCCGACGCGCGGCGCCGCACGACCGCGGAGCGCGCCGGGGAGGGGGTCAGCTCACGCCGGGAGTGGACGCGCTCTCGCGGATGAACCCTCGGATAGACGCGACGCCGGTAGCCACCGTCCGGCCGCGCGCGGCGCCGCCTCCTCCCGGTCGCCTACCGTCGGTCGCGGACCGCGACGACCCCGCCCCCGACGACGAGCGCGAGCGACACCAGCGTCAGCCCGACCTGCGTCTCGGCGAACCAGACGGGCGCCCAGGGTGCGGCCGCGCGGAGCCCGACGACCAGCGTCGACAGCACGGGCACGCCGGCGTCGGGCGTCGCGTCGACGGGGTCGGTCGCGTCACCGGACGCGCGCGGCAGGTCGGCGTCGACGCCGCCGACGAGTTCCCGCGGGACGCGGTCCGCCTCGTAGGGGATCCGCTCGGTGCGGTAGCTCCAGACGACGCTGCCGTTCTCGCCGAGTTCGACCAGTCGCTTGTTCAGCGTGTCGGTGACCAGCGTGTGACCGTTCGGGAGGCGGTCGGCGTCGCGCGGCCAGTGAAACGCCGCCCCGGCCGCCCCGGTCCGCACCCACGCGACCTCCCACTCGCCCGACTCGGTCCGGTGGAGTTCGACCACGCGGTCGTTGTCGGAGTCGGCGACCACCACCGCGCCGTCGCCGAGCCACTGGGGGTTGTGCTGGTGGTTCAACACGTCGGGGTCGCCGCACTGCACGTCGCCGTCGCCGTCGGTGTCGCGGAGTTGGCCGTTGCCGACGCAGGAGGCGTCGCTCCCGCCGTCGTCGGCGTTGACGGTCTCGACCACCCGTCCGCCGTCGTCGGTTCGCTCGACGATCAGGAGTTGGTTGGCGTTACGGACCGACACGAGAAACCGGCCGTCGCCGATGCGGTCGGCGTCGTTGATGTGGAGCCAGTCGGTGGTGGTCGGGTCGGCGGGCGCGTCGTACACCGTCGAGGCGTTCCACGACCAGACCGCCGACCCGTTCTCGACTATCAGGAGGCGCTCGTGCTCCATGTCGGTCACGAGGAACCCGCCGCCGGGGAGCGGCTCCGCGTCGTGGACCTCGCTGTTCGAGTCCGTGCGAACGGGGAAGCCGTACTCGTCGACCACCGCGGGGCCGTCCGCGGCGTCGGGGTCGACGATCCGGAACCCGGTGTGGGTACAGGGGGCGTCGTACGGCCCGCAGTCGGTGTACCCCGAGTCCATGAACCCCGCGAGCACGCGCCCGTCGTCGAGCCGCTGGACGTCGAAGTAGCTGTCCGCGGAGCCTTCGGTCCACGCCACGTCGGAGCCGTCGAGCAGGTAGACGCTGCCGAACCGGTGCCACCCCGTCCCGCCGCCCTGCGAGCCGACGAGCGTCGGGCGGTCGTCGTCGAGGGCGGGGGCGGGGCCGCCGGAGGGCGCTGCGAGGGCGGCGCTCGCGCCGACGGTCACCACGAACACGAGGAGACCTGCGACGACGAGACGGCGGCCGCGGCTGGCGGTCATCGACCGTCCGGAGTCGGGTTTGGGGCAAAAACCTTCGGTATCGCCCCCGCGGCCGTCGGGGCGGGCGGGGTCGATACGGCCGGTTCAGGCCCCCTCCGGACCGTTCGTCCCCTCGGCGTTCCCCGCGCGGGCCGGCGTCGCCGCCGCGTCGCGCCGGGCGTCGTACAACTGGAGCGCCGTCCGAAGGTAGTAGCGCGCGTCGGCGTCCGCCGCGGTGTCGAGTGCGTCTTCGAGTGCCGCCCGCAGCGCTGTCGGATCCCCATCCACGCTCATACGGGTAGCGCTCGGGAGAGGTCTCGAATTTTTCTCTTGTTTCGCGTCAGAATCTAACCACGCACGTCCGGTCTGACCGTCCGGCCACTGGGTCGCTGGGTTACTCACCTGTCTGACGGCTCAGAACCGCCCAGCCGCTAGAATCGCAGAACCGCTCAGAACCGCTCGTGGACCCGACGGCGGGTCGTCTCGCGGTCGCCGGAGTTGTCGACGACGAGGCCGGCGTCGGCGACGGGGTCGAACTCCTCGCGGAGGAGGCGGTGGACCGCGAAGTCGGCGTCGCTCTCGTCGTCCTCGCGGGCGGCGATTCGCTCGCGGACGACCGCCTCCTCGCACTCGACTTTCACCAGCCGGAAGTCCGCGCCGGCGGCCGCGGCCGTCTCGCGGGCGCGCCCGCGGAGGTCGGCCGTCCGGAACGTGCCGTCGACGACGGCCGATCCGCCGCCGGCGAGCGTCCGCCCGGCGCGGTCGAGGAGTTCGCGGTACACCCGTTCGGTCTCGGCGTCGGTGTACGCCGGGTCCGAGACGAGTTCCTTCCGGACCACGTCGGTCCGCAGGAGGCGACCGCCGACCCGTTCGGCCACCTCGGTCGCGACGGTCGTCTTCCCGGTTCCGGGTAGCCCGCACACCACGACGAGTCGCGCCGGGTCGGATCCCTGAGTCATTCGCCGTCTACGCGGTGGTGAGGCGGACGGTCCCTTGTGGGTTCCGTTTCCTTCCCTGCGGCTCGACTCGCCGACGAACTCACAGCGGGGTGACGGGTAGGGCCTTTCATTTCGAGCCCGTAGCGCCGAAGTCTTTATCGGCGTCTGCGGGGACGGTTTCGAACGATGCCGTACAAGTTCGAGTGCTATCAGGACGGATGCAACTTCGCCGTCAGGGCGGACTCGCGCGAGGAGGTCGTCCGCCTCGTTCGGACGCACGCGGAGGCGGAACACGGGCTCTCGCTGTCCGGCGACGACATCGAACCCGAGATCGACGAGGCCGGGACGGACGACCTCTGAGTGGACCGAACGACCGGGGCGTCCGCGGCGGGGGCGGCGACACGAGCAGACGCTGGACGGTGACACGACCGTATGAACGACGACGACATCACGGAGGTGGTCAAGCGCGGCCCGATGCTCGAACGGTTGGCCGACGGACCGGTCGGGTCGGGCGACCTCGAACGCGACCTCTCGGCGTCGCGGTCGACGATCCACCGGGTGCTCGACCGGATGGGCGACCTGGGGGTCGTCAGCCGGTGCGAACAGGGGTACGAACTGACCCAGATGGGTCGGCTCGTCGCCACCCGGGTGGCGTCGGTCCGCCGTGAACTCCGAGCGATCGGCCGCGCGGAGCCGTTCTTCCGCGACGCGACTCTCGACGGCGTCGACCTGCCGCTCGACCTGCTGGCGGACGCGACGGTGGTCGAACCGCCCGCCGGGCGGGCCCACTTCACCGTCAAGCGGGTGTCGGACCTGATGGCCGACGCCGAGTCGATGCGGATGTTCTCGACGGTCGTCTCGCCGCTGTACGTCGATCTCTGCGTCCGTCACGCCAAGCGAGGCGCGGACATCGAGGCGATATTCGACCGGGCGGTCGTCGACACGCTGTTCTCGGAGTACGGCTCGGAGTCGCGCGAGGCGGCCGCCGAGGGCGGCCTGTGCGTCCGGGCGCACGACTGCTGCCCGTTCGAACTGTTCGTCTTCGACCGGACGGTCGGGATGACCGCCCACGACGACGCCGGCGTCTCCCACGCGTTCGTCGAACTCGACGGCGAGGCGGCGGTCGCGTGGGCGACCGACCTGTTCGAACGGTACGCGGCCGACGCGGAGTACGTCACCCTGTTTTGAGCGGGTCACTCGCCAGGTCACCCCGCCGGCGGCCACGCTCGCATCCGTTCCCACTCGTGGGAACGTTCCCACACGTGAGCAGGTTCCCGTTATTTACATTTATTACCATTCGATTTTTACCTGTGCGGCCCGAGAATAGTTCAGATCCCGCGCCGGGCGGGGCCGAGAGCTCATGACCCGAGAACACCGCTCCGTCGAAAACCTGTGGTACGACGACGAGGTCGGGGTGTACCGGTTCGACTACGACGCCGTCACCGACGACTTGGTGGTCGAGTTGGTGCTCGCGATCGCGGACGTACGCGGGGTCGATCCGACGGAGATCCCGCCGTTAGCCCCCGAGATCGACCCCGACCGCCTCGAAGCCTGCGTCGCCTCGCTCAACGGCGCCAACCCGAAGGTGGAGGGGAAGGTGACGTTCAGCGTCGCCGACTGCGACGTCACGGTACTCCCGGGACAGGTCGTGATCGCCGCACCCAGACACGACCGCGAGCCGAGCGGTGTCGAGCGTCGCGCCGAGTGAGCGTGCCGGTCAGTCGCCGTCCGTCCGGGAGTCCCCGTCCGCGTCTCCTTCCGCTTCCCACTGGAGCGTGACCGTCCGGCGCGTGGTGTCGCCGTCGGTCGTGGTGTGTTCGGTCACGTCGACCGCACCCGCCCGTCGGGGGCGCTCCTCGGCGGGGGCGGTCGGACGCATCCCGTCGTACCGCCCGGTCAGCCCCTCGCGGAGGTCGGCGAGGTACGTCGCGAGGTCGTCGCCGTCGAGCGACCGCTCGTCCGTCTCGGCGTCGGTCGCCCCGCGCCCGACGCCACCCGGCGCGCCGGTGGAGTGGCCGCCGAGGGCGGCGTTGACCACCGCGCCGACGAGGAGGACCAGCCCCGAGAAGTAGAGGTACGTGACCACGACGATGACGCCGCCGAAGAACGCCCCCGAGTCGGGGTTCTTGAACGTCAGGTACACCTGGAACAATCCCTGGAGCGCCGCCCACCCCACGGCGGCGAAGACGACGCCCGGCACCACGTCGCTGACGCCCACGTCGGCGTCGGGGAAGCGGTAGTACATCGGGAAGAACGCGACGCCGAGACCGACCACGAGGACGAGCGGCGGGAGGAGACCGCCGAGCGGGAGCGCGTCGGCGAACACCGAGAAGGCGGCGCTCGCGCCCACCATCGCCACGACGGCGACGACGAGCGCTGCCAGGACGACCGCGCCGTCCTTCAACTGGTCGACCAGCGAGTTCTCGTCCTCCGTCTCGTAGATCTCCGAGAAGGCGGTGTCGAGACTCCGGAATATCTTGAGCGTCCCCCACACGAGGACGACCAAGCCGACGAACGACGCCCCCGGGGCGGACGCGTCGCCTTCGAACACGCGCGTCACCAGGTCCGCGATCGGACCGGGGAGCCACTCGCCCGCGACGGTGGCGATCCGCGCCTCCAGGCCGCCGCCGACCAGCGAGACGACCAACAACAGCAGCAAGAGCGCGGGGGCGAGCGAGACCAGCGCGTTGTACGCGATACCGCCCGCCATGAACGTGACGTTCTTCTCGGAGACGTCGGAGAAGACGCGTTTGGCCGTGCCGACGACCGACGAACTCGTAGCCATACCCGCGGGTCGGCCGCGGCGTTTGAAAGTGGAGTGGCCGGAGCGGCCGCGACCGACGCTCGCCGACGGACCACCCGGCAGGTGCGTCGAGCGACGACGCCGGCGACGAGACGGTCCGCCCGCGGGTCCGAGGCGGGCCGCCGGTCGGGTCAGTCGTCGACCGGGACCGAGACGCCGTCGGTGGCGTCCTCGCGGGCGACGCCGTCGAACTCCAGCACGTAGTCGGGACCGAACGCCGACGCCGGCGTCTGGAAACCGTCCGCGACGTCGCCGTCGACGACGCGTCGCGCGGACTCGACGGCGGTCTCGGCGGTGAGGTCGTACGTGTCGGGCGTCCGCAGGCGGGCGGCGACCCGGCCGCCCTCGTCGTCGGTCGCCTCCGCCCACACCCGGCTCACGCTGTTCGCGCGCTCCTCGGCGGTCGGCCCGGAGACGAACCGGTCGATCGTCGACTCGAGCGCCCACCGGACCGGCCGCGACCCCATCAGCGGCGCGAGGTCGCGCGTCCGCTCCATGAGGTCGGCGGCGTACGCGGGGACCGTCGCGTACGTCTCGATGTCGCCGATGCCCGTGGTGTAGTACGCCGTCGAGATGTCGCCCCACGGCACCGTGACCGCCGGCTTCGCTCCCTGCCCGAGGTCGACCCGGCGGCGCCTGTACGCCGGCGGCACCTCCCGGAGCGTCCCCTCCTCGCGGACCGCACCCGGTCGGGTGAACCCCTCGACGATCGACTTGAGCGTCCCCGGCGAGAACGTCCCCATCCCGTCGATGGCGATGGCGAGGTGGGTGGCCGACGGCAGCCGCGTCTCGACGTGTGCGGCCAGGCAGTCGGTCGGCACCACGTCGAACCCGACCGCGGGCAACAGCGTCACGTCGGCGCGTTCGGCCTCGCGGTCGCGTTCGGCGACCGCCTCCAGGACGTCTATCTCGCCCGCGATGTCGAGGTAGTCCGTCCCGGTCTCGATACACGCCGACACCAGTCGGTCGGCGGTTCGCGAGAACGGCCCCGCGCAGTTCAACACCGCGTCGAACTCCGCGACCCGTTCTTCGATCACGTGGGGGTGTTCGAGGCTGAACACCCGACGGTCGAGGTCCAGCGTCGTCGCCTGCGCCTCGAGCGGTTCGGCGCGCCGCCCCCCGAGGACGGGCGAGCGGCCGCGCTCGACGGCCTCCCGCGCGACGAGTTGCCCCGTGTAGCCGTACGACCCGTAGATCAGTAGTTCGTCGGCCATGACTCGGGGTTCGGGCGCCGGGCCACTAAGCGCGGTGGCTGTGCGGCGCTCACGCGGACGCGGCGACCTCCTTCCGCCCCGTCAGCGTCTCGGGGGCCAGCCGGTAGTGGCGGAACTCGACCTCCTCTGGCGGCCGGTCGAACACGTCGACCTCGGGGATGTCGACCGCCCACAGCCCCGCGAGGAGCGCCGAGTCGGCGTCCGCCTCGGAAACGTCCCGCAGGCGGCCGGTCGCGACGGCGCTCCGCCACCGGTCGTCGACCCGGTCGTGGACGACGAACGTGACGGGCCGGTCGACGTACTCGCGCTTGCCGCTCCCCTCGGGGACGGAGAGTCGGAAGTAGAACGCGCGCGTCTCCGGGTCGTAGCCGTACGACACCGGCACCGCGAACGGCGAGTCCTCCGGGTCGGTGCCGAGCGACAACACGCCGGTCCCGCCGCTCCCGAGGAACCCGTCGAGTTCGGTCGTGCTCAGTTGTACCCAGCGGAGTCCTTGCATACCGGAGGATTGGGCCGCCGGGACCGAAAGGAGCCGAGTCGAACCCCAGTTCGTGAGAATATCCGTGATGGAGGATCATATATTAACTATATACGATCGTCACCTAACCTATTAGAGATATTTTTATTACCATCTAGACTAATAGGTAGCCATGCCTTCGTACGGAAAACACCGCTCAAACGCCCTCCCACTCGCACTACTAGTAGGTTCCATAACACTAGTCGGCGGAGTCGGAAACGGATTTAACCCGGGAGTAGCGGGTATATTCGCCGGTCTCAATTTCCTACTGGTTCTCGTTGGAGCCGCGCTTCCGGATATTGACCATCAATCCTCGATCCCCAGACGAAAGCTGAGTGTTGCAGGTGGGATTGTAGCTACCCTCGCATACGTTACTGGGCTGTTCGCTTCTGCCTCGTACCTTGACGAACTCTATTCTAATCCCATGGTAGGAGTAGGTTCAATAGTAATAGGGATGTACGTAGGATTGACACTCCTTCCGTCGGTATTGTCAGCTATAGGGTCGGCTTTCGATTCGTTTTCGACCCATCGTGGCTTCACCCATACGGCCGGATTCGTACTCTTGATGGGGGTATTGGCGTATGGATTCTTCGACTATTCGCTCGCGGAAGTGATTCCATCTGAAGGAACTGACTCAATGGCACTTCTCGCCGGACTAGCGCTTGCACTGGGAGTAAGGAAGCACATCGTAGATGACGGGATCTGGTAGATGAGAGTAGAATAACCGAACGACGAACAATGCGCGGAAGGGTGTCGTGTTCTCTCGAATGTATTCTTGGTTAACCACTTGCGGTAAACAGATGCGGGAGAAGTGGGCCGGCGCGAATTCGAATCGCGGTTACGGCCACCCGAAGGCCGAAGGATACCAAGCTACCCCACCGGCCCGCACACGGAAGGTGGCCACGAGTTCCTTTAACCCTTCCGGAAGTCGCGGCGAAACCCCCGGTGGCGGCGTCGCGCGCCCCGACGCGCCGCCCGCGTCAGTACGTCGCGTAGCCGTCGGTGTCGAGGTAGTTGTGCGCGACGGCGATGGAGTGGTCGGCGTGGACCGCCCGCGGTCCGAGCCGCACCCGCTCGTCCGCCCGCCGGGCGAGCAGGTCCGCCTCGCTGTCGGCGAAGTCGCTGTGGTCCGAGAGCACGAACACCGGGTCCGCGGGCGGGGCGAGGTCGGCGACGGGCGCTCCCGCTTCGTGCAACTGGACGAGCGTGCCGTCGAGCGAGTCGAGCGTCTCCGCGAGCCCCATCCGGTAGAGTTCCACCCCGGGCGCCACCTCCGCGGGCATGTGGCCGATGGCGTCGTCGCGGGATTCGAGCGCCGAGCGCACCCGCGCCGCCGTGCTCCGCTCGTCGGGGTGGAGCCCGCGCGCGCTCGCGCCGTCGAACCGCACGGTGTACTCGTCGCCGAGCACGAGGTGGACCCGGCTGTCCTCGCGGATGCCGTGCGAGACGAACAGCCCCGCGTTCACGCACCGACACAGCAGGTCGAGCCGTCCCGCCGCGCCCGGCAGGTCGTCGAGCGGGAAGTCGGGAGTCGTGGGCGCGTCGTGGCCGCAGACGACGAACTGGCGCATACCCCGACTCCCGGCCGCACCGCCGTGTCGCTTGCGGTCGGACGCAGCCGACCGCGACCCGGCCGGGTCGCCGTAACCCACTCGCGGGCGACTGTGAATCGAGACGGCGGGTACCCGTACGCAGATGTGACCGAGCGGTCCGTTTTCGGGTGTGACGGCCACGACGCTTTTCGTCCGCGGCCGCGAGGCGGACGACCGAACGTGACACCCAGCGACGACACCGGAGCGAGTCGACTCGGCCGCCGCCGCTTCGCCGCCGCGGTGGGAGCGGCGGGCGCCGTCGCCCTCGCGGGCTGTGGCGGCACCGGCGAGGGAGACGACGAAGGAACCGACGAGACCGACGAGACCGACGAGACCGACGAGACCGACGAGGCGGAGGAAACCGACGAGGCGGAGGAGATCGACGAAGCCGACGAGACCGAGGAGACGACGGGCGGGTCGCCCACGCCCGACCCGAACTGAGCCGAACCGAACGAGAGAACTGGGCCGGCCCGGTCCGAACCGAGTCGGGAGCGAGAGCGCCTCGACGGCGGCCCGGTCGCCGGCCGACCCCGGCGGGACCCGCGTCCGGGTTAGTACCCCTGCGCGTTGCCGTCCTTCCGGGGTTCGGTCGCCCCCGAGAGGGTTCCCCCGTCGTTGCGGACGATCTGTGCGCCGCCGAACAGCCCCGGCGAGAGCGTCCGCACGTCGTGGTCCTTGCGAACGAGTTTCGCCGCCGCGGCGTCGTCGAAGTGGGGTTCGAGCGCGAGTTCGCCGCTCTCGCGGTAGCGCCACCGCGGCCGGTCGAGCGCCGCCTGCAGCGGCAGGCCGTAGTCGACGATGTTGGAGACCACCTGCAGGTGCCCCTGCGGCTGCATGTACCCGCCCATCACGCCGAACGCCGCCCAGTCGTCCTCGTCGAACTTCGCGAGCGCCGGGATCAGCGTGTGGAACGGCCGCTTCCCCGGCCGGAGCGAGTTGGGGTGGTCGGGGTCGAGCGAGAACGACGCCCCGCGGTTCTGGAGCGCGATACCCGTCTCGCCGGCGACCAGTCCCGAGCCGAACCCCGCGAACCGCGAGTTGATGTACGAGACGACGTTCCCCTCGTCGTCGGCGACGCACAGCAACACGGTGTCGGCGTCCTCCGCGTTCGCGTCGGGGACGCCGAAGCTCACGTCGTGGTTCGCCGTCCCGCCCACCTCGGCGGCGCGCTCGCGCGCCCACGCTTTCGACCCCAGCGGCGGGTGCTCCTCGAAGGCGGGGTCGGTGATGTAGCGGTGGCCGTCGTGGAACGCGAGCTTCAGCGCCTCCGAGAAGTAGTGGACCCGCTCGGGGGAGTCGATGTCGTACTCGCCCGCGCCGAGTTCCTCCGCGACGTTGAGCGCTTCGAGCGCGATCAGTCCCTGGTTGTTGGGCGGGAGTTCGTACACCTCGGCGCCGTTGTACGTCGTGCTCACGGGGTCGAGGAACTCCGGTTCGAACGACGCGAGGTCGTCGACGGTCATGAACCCGCCCTCGCGCTGCACCTCCTCGGCGATGGCCTCCGCGATTTCGCCCTCGTACACCACGTCCGCGCCCGCCTCGGCGATCCGTTCCATCGTCTCGCCGAGTCGCGGCAGCGTCACCCGCTGGCCCACGTCGGGCGCCGCGCCGTCGAAGAGGAACGCCTCGCGGGCGTGCTCGGAGTCGAACAGTTCCTCGCCGTGTTCCCACTGGGAGGCGATGACCTCCGAGACGGGGTAGCCCTCGGTCGCGTAGCGGATCGCCGGCTGGAGAAGGTCGCCGAGCGGCTTGGTCCCGAGTTCCTCCGCCGTCACCTCCCACCCGCGGGCGGTACCGGGGACGGTGACGGCGTGCGCGCCGGTTGCGGGCATCTCGGCGTCGGCGGGGTCGACCCCCTGCTCGTCGGCGACCGACTCGCGCACCTGCTCGATAGTCGCCCCCTCGGGGGCCGGACCACAGGAGCGCATCGCCCCCACCTCGCCGTCGGCGGTGCGGTAGAGCGCGAACACGTCGCCGCCGAGACCGGTCGAGGTGGGCTCGACCACGTTGAGCGCCGCGGCGGTCGCCACCGCCGCGTCGAACGCGTTCCCCCCGTCTTCGAGGACGGAGACGCCGGCCTGCGAGGCGAGCGGCTGGCTCGTCGCCACGACGCCCCGCTGGCCGTAGACGGTCGAGCGGCGCGAGTCGAACCGGTCGAGGTCGGGTTGCATATCCGGACGTACGTCCGGTTCGCGTAAAAATCACCACCGAATACATTCGGGTCGGACGCCGGCCGGGTTCCGCACGTCCGTCCGGCCCGGTCGGCGCGGTACTCCCGAACGCGCCGACGCCTCCGCCGTCCCGCGGTCGGCGCGAGCGCGGCGGTCCCGGCGGCGTGTCGGCGGGCGCCGGGCGTGCGACTCACCGCGACCCACCGCGACCCAGCGGTTCGCCGGGTGCGTCGGGGTCGGCCCGGTGGCACG
>NZ_ASGZ01000025.1 GCF_000495475.1 Candidatus Halobonum tyrrellensis G22
CGGCGGCGCTCGCGCGCGCGGCCGACGGGCTCGGGGTCGACCCCGCCGACCTCAACGCCTCGCTGTACGCCGACCGCGACGTGAACCGGGTGTTGGCGTCGTTCGACCCGCGGTGGGGGCCGGACGCCCTCCTCGCGCAGTACGACCTCTCGCTGGCGCAGACCGCGCTGTTCGACGCCACGGAGGTCCGCGTGCGCTCGTCGGACCCGAAGGCGCTCGTGAGCGCGGTCAAGCGGCTGGGCCTGCTGTACGAGATCGAGGGCGGCGAGCGCGGGGCGGACGCGACGACGGGCGGGGCCGACGGCGGGCGTGCGGGCGGCGCGTCGACCGCCGCGGCGGGTCTCCCGGTGCGGGAGGTGGTGGTGACCGGCCCGGACGCGCTGTTCCGGCGGAGCCGGCGGTACGGCACCGCGTTCGCGCGCCTGCTCCGGAGCGTCGCCGGGAGCGCGGCCGACTGGGAGCTCGAAGCGACGATAGACGACCGGGGGCGCGAGCGGACGCTCCGCCTCTCGGACGCCGAGGTTCGGGTCCCCGGGGTGGAGCCGCTGGCGGAGCCCGCGTTCGACTCGGGCGTCGAGGCGGACTTCGCCGCGCGCTTTCGGGCGCTCGACCTCGACTGGGAACTGGTTCGCGAGCCGGAGCCGCTGCGGGTCGACACCAGCGTGATGATCCCCGACTTCGCGTTCGTCTACCGCCACGCCGACTTCCGCGTCTTCTTCGAGGTGATGGGCTTCTGGACGCCCGAGTACGTCGAGAAGAAGCTCGCGCAGTTGGACGGCGTCGAGGACGTGGAACTGGTGGTCGCGGTCGACGAGTCGCTCGGCGTCGGCGAGGAGATCGCCGCCCGCGACCACCGCGCGATACCCTACGCGGGGTCGGTCCGGGTGAAGGACGTGGTCGACGTCCTCCGGGAGTACGAGGCCGACCTGGAGGCCGAGGTGACCGCCGACCTGCCCGCGGAACTCGTTCCCGACGCGGACGCGGTGTCGGTCGCCGACCTCGCGGCGGAGTACGGCGTGCCGACCGGGGCGATGGACGACGTGGCGTTCCCCGAGCACCGACGGCTCGGCGGGACGCTCGTCAGACCCGCGGTGCTGGAGACGGCGGGCGAACGGGTCGAAGCCGGGGCGTCGTACGCCGACGCGGAGGCGGCGCTCGCCGACCTGGGGATACCGGACGCGAGCGCCGCGCTGTCGGCGCTCGGCTACCGGGTCGCGTGGGAGGGACTCGGCGGCGGGACCGTCCGCGAGAAGGACGACGGCTGACGGCCGACTACTCGGAGCGAGCGGCGCCCGCGTCCGCGGCCGACAGGTCGGGTAACTCCTCTTGGTACCCCTTCGGCACGACCGAGCGGAGTTCCCCGTGGACGTACAGCCCGACGCCGATCGGTTCGGGGTCGCCCGCGAGTTCGTGGGCGGCGACCAGGTAGCCCCAGTCGCCGTCCCACCGCGGGAGCGCCTGGTCGTGGCCCGCGGCGAACGCCGACGCCTCGCCCGGCGAGAGCGTCACGACGTTCCTCGTCGCCAGCCGGCCCCAGCGCTTGACCGCGGTCGTGGTGGGTTTCCAGTGCTCCTGTCGCGTCCGGAGGAACGTCATCCCGACGCCCTCGACGTCGATCGGCGAGGGAACGTCGTCCGCGAACGCCCAGAGCTTCCCCGACCCCTTCTCCCAGAACGTGTGGCCGTCGAACGTCTCCGGCGGGACGCCGAACCGCTCGTCCCACCAGTCGAGCACCTCCGCGCGCGTCGCGCGCCCCGGAACGCGCCGGTCGGCGGCGGTCGCCGGGAGGCGGTCGAACCGGCCGCCGTCGTTCTCGGGGGCGTCGTCCGAGCCGCCGGGTCGCTGGCTCACGCCGCCACCTCCGCGTCGGCGCCGTCCGCCGCGTCGCCGCCGACGCGGAGTTTCGCCACGAAGAACCCGCCCGTGTCGTTGAGGTGGGGGTACACCCGGCTGGCGCGCTCGACGTCGGGGTCGTACGTCTCGCCGTCCCACCCGGTCACGCCCGGCCGAGCGTCGAGCGGGGGGTCCCACGGCTCGACCCGGCAGTCCTCCTCGCGGAGCACGTGATCGAGCACCGCCTCGTTCTCCTCGGGGGCGAACGTACACGTCGAGTAGACGACGGTCCCGCCGGGGCGGGTGGCCTGTACCGCCCGCCGGAGGAGCCCCTTCTGGACGCCCGCGATCTCGTGGACGTGATCGAGCGTCCACGTCTCGAGCGCGTCGGGGTTCTTCCGGACGGTCCCCTCACACGAACACGGCGCGTCAACGAGCACCCGGTCGAACGCGTCGAACCCCAGGTGCTTCAGCGAGTAGTTGCGCGCGTTCTGCTGGTCGACCACGAGGTCAGTGACCCCCAGCCGTTCGGCGTTGTGTCTGAGCGCGGAGATGCGCCCGAGGTTGGTGTCGTTGCCGACGAGCGTCCCCCGGTCGTCCATGAGCGCCGCGAGTTGGGTGGTCTTGCTCCCCGGGGCGGCGCAGGCGTCGAGGACGCGCTCGCCGGGGTCCGGGTCGAGCGCGAGCGCCGGAAGCGCCGACACCTCCTCTTGACCGTGGACCCACCCGTGCGCGTACGGCCACGTCGTCCCGGGCGACCCGCCGGACAGCCGGAAGACGCCGTCGTGCCAGTCGGCGCGCTCGTAGCCCGTCCCCTCGGCGTCGAAGGCGGCGGCGACCCGGTCGGCGTCCCCGAGGATGGTGTTGACCCGAACCACCGACGGGAGCGGCCGCTCGCAGGCGGCGCGGAACGCCGCCTCGTCGTCGACGAGGGGCGCGTAGCGGTCGAGTGGGTTCATACGCCGCCGGTTCGCGCGGGGCGCGTTTGTCGGTTTCGGAGCGGCGCGACCGCCCCGCGACCCGCCGCCGACTCGCCCGCGGCATCGATGAGCGAGCGGCGTACGTGTAACCCATCCAAATACTTATTACTTACATCTCCAAGTGTATTGTGTGATATACCACGACCGACTACTGACGCTCGCGGTCGCCGTCGCGCTCGTCGGTCTCGCCGGGGTGGTCGGCGCCGACGTGCCGTTGACGCCCGCACACCGACCGAAGCCGACGGCCGCGGAACGGACCGCGGCGATCGACCGGCGGGCAGCGGCGCCCGCCGCGCGGGCCGAGACAGAGGCGTGAGCGGCGAGCGGTAGCGACCGCGGGTTTACGGTGCCGGGTGGAGATAGGGGGGTATGACCCGGATCGAGGTGACGGCGGAACTGACGCTGGACGACCCGGTGCTCGTCGAGGGGTTCCCCGGCGCCGGGCTGGTGGGGAAGATAGCGGCCGACCACCTCGTGAGCGCGTTCGGGATGACCCACTACGCGAACGTCTACTGCGACAGCCTGCCGCTGGCGGCCGCGTACGCCGACGACGACCGCACGCTCCGGACGCCGGTGAGGCTGTACGCCGACGCCGACCGCGATCTGGTGGTCCTCCAGTCGGACGTGCCCGTCGCCCCCGAGGCGGCCAGCGAGTTCGCCGAGTGTAGCGCCGAGTGGGTCCGCGAGGAGTCGGTGACGCCGCTGTACCTCGCGGGGCTGAAACGCGAGGGGCCGGCCGACGAGGCGGCGGGGCGCGAGGTGCGCGGCGTCGCCACCGGCGACCGCGGGGCGGTGCTCGACGCGGCGGGGATCGACCCACCCGAGGGCGCGGGGCTGGTCTCGGGGCCGACCGGCGCGCTGTTGAACCACGCGCTCGACACCGGCCTCGACGCGGTCGGGCTAGTGGTCGACTGCGACCCGCAGTTCCCCGACCCGTCGGCGGCGAAGGCGGTGCTCGAAGACGGCGTGGCGCCGGTCGCCGGGGTGGACGTGCCGACGGCGGAACTCGACGAGAGCGCCTCGGGGATCCAGCGGGCGAAAGAGCAGTTGGCCGAACAGATCCGCAGACAGGAGGAGAAGTCGTCGAAGGCCCAGCCCGTCCGGATGTACCAGTAGCCGCGGGCCACCGTCGCTCGCCCGCCGCGGTCGGGGGCGGGCCGCGCCCAACATGTAACCCTTATTTCCGCCGAACGACTGACACCGCACATGAGCGACGAGGCCGGAGTCGACCCCGACGGTGCGGAGACGGAGTCGGACGCCGAGACGGAGCCCGCGAGGGCGGACGACGACCGGGAGGCGGAGTCGCTGGCCGCCCGCGTCGCGGAGTACGACGAGGAACTCGCGACCGCGGTGGCGGAGACGGTCGACCGCGCCGAGGAGGCCGAAGCCCGCGTCGACGAGTTGGAGGCGACGCTGAAGCGGACGAAGGCCGACTTCCAGAACTACAAGAAGCGCGCGAAGAAGCGCCAGGAGGACCGCGAGGCGCGCGCGACCGAGGACCTGGTCTCGCGGCTGACCGAGGTGCGCGACAACCTGGTCCGCGCGCTCGACCAGGAGGAGGGGACGGACATCCGCCCGGGCGTCGAGTCCACGCTGGAGACGTTCGACCGCGTGTTCGACGAGGAGAACGTGACGCCGATCGAACCCGAGGCGGGCGAGGCGGTCGACCCCCAGCGGCACGAGGTGATGATGCGCGTCGACAGCGACCGCCCGGAGGGGACCGTCGTCGACGTGTACAAGCCGGGGTACGAGATGGCCGACAAGGTGCTCGAGGCGGCGCAGGTGACCGTCAGCGACGGGAGCGAGGAGTAGTCCGGTGCGCGTGCACGTCCGCGGCGACGGCGACCGCACGCTCCTGTTCGCGCTCGGGTGGGGGAACCGCCCGGGGCACGCGACGGTCGACTGGCTGCTCGACGGGCTGACGGACGCGGGCTGGACCGTCCACGCGGTCGTCCTCGACGAGAACGGCACCGACTTCGAGCGTGACTACGCCGAGCCGCTGACGCGGGTCCGCGACGAGGTGTACCCCGACGCCTGTGCGGGCCACAGCCTCGGGGGGTTGGCGCTCGCGCACGTCCCCGGCGACGACCCCCGGGTGTACTCGGCGCCGTTCTGGGGCCCGCACCCCGGCGGCGCGGCGGCGCTACTCCCGCTGCTGTCGCGGCTCCCGATAGCCGAGCGGGTCGTGCCGCTGACGCGGGACCGGTCGGCGATCGGCGACCTCCGACCGGCAGAGGAGGACGCGGCGGCCGACCGCGGCGTCTCGCCGGCGTGGCTCGGCGCGGTCCGGGAGGGGCAGTCGACGCTGCCGCCGTTCCGCGAGGGGAGCGCGGTCCACTGCTCGCTGCGCGACCGCGTGGTGAGCACGCGCGCCATCGGCGAGCGCGCGCCCGCCGACCGGGTCCGCCTGTACGACGGCGAACACGAGTTCTTCTCCTCGCGCGGCCGGCGGGCCGTCCTCGACCGGTTCCTCGACGACCTCGACGCGGTCGCCGACGCCTGACGCGCCGAAGTTCCCGGCACCGACGGGGGCTCCCGTGCGGTCTCGCCCGCACCGGGGCGCGGGCCGCACCGCGCGACCGGCGGTTCGTGATAAGCGTTCCCACTTCCAACGGGTGGGGAAAGCGAAACCGCCGGACTGCGCCGGGGTACCGCGGTTCCGTGTGCCGGCGTATCTAGTAACGTTTAACGGAGTCGGGCCGCCTAGGCCCTTTCAACAATGGCGAGCGACAAGATTCTGGGGATCGACCTGGGGACGACGAACTCCGCGTTCGCGGTCATGGAGGGTGGCGAACCCGAGATCATCGTGAACGGCGAGGGAGACCGGACGACGCCGTCGGTGGTCGCGTTCTCCGACGACGACGAGCGACTCGTCGGGAAGCCGGCGAAGAACCAGGCGGTCCAGAACCCCGAACGCACGATCAGTTCGATCAAACGGCACATGGGCGAGGAGGACTACACCGTCGAGGTCGACGGCGAGGAGTACACGCCCGAGCAGATCTCGGCGATGATCCTCCAGAAGATCAAGCACGACGCCGAGGAGTACCTCGGCGACGAGGTGGCGAAGGCCGTCATCACGGTGCCGGCGTACTTCAACGACCGTCAGCGGCAGGCGACGAAGGACGCCGGCGAGATCGCCGGCTTCGAGGTCGACCGGATCGTCAACGAGCCGACCGCGGCGTCGATGGCGTACGGTCTCGACGACGAGTCGGACCAGACCGTCCTCGTGTACGACCTCGGCGGCGGGACGTTCGACGTGAGCGTGCTCGACCTGGGCGGCGGCGTCTACGAGGTCGTCGCGACCAACGGCGACAACGACCTCGGGGGCGACGACTGGGACGAGGCGGTGATCGACCACCTCGCCGACGAGTTCGAGAACGACCACGGGATCGACCTCCGTGAGGACCGGCAGGCGCTCCAGCGGCTGAAGGACGCCGCCGAGGAGGCGAAGATCGAGCTCAGCTCCCGCAAGCAGACCACGATCAACCTGCCGTTCATCACGGCGACCGACTCGGGGCCGGTCCACCTCGAGACCGAGATGACGCGCGCGACGTTCGAGTCGATCACGAGCGACTTGCTCGACCGGACGGTCGGCCCGACGGAGCAGGCGCTCGAGGACGCCGGCTACGACAAGGGGGACATCGACGAGGTGATCCTCGTCGGCGGCTCCACCCGGATGCCGCAGGTCCAAGAGAAGGTCGAGGAACTGCTGGACGTCGACCCCAAGAAGAACGTCAACCCCGACGAGGCGGTCGCGCTCGGCGCCGCGATCCAGGGCGGCGTGCTCTCGGGCGACGTCGACGACCTCGTCCTGTTGGACGTGACGCCGCTGTCGCTCGGCATCGAGGTGAAGGGCGGGCTGTTCGAGCGGCTGATCGAGAAGAACACCACGATCCCGACCGAGGAGTCGAAGATCTTCACCACCGCGGCGGCCAACCAGACCTCGGTGCAGGTGCGCGTGTTCCAGGGCGAACGCGAGATCGCCGAGGAGAACGAACTGCTCGGCGAGTTCCAGCTCAACGGCATCCCGCCGGCGCCCGCGGGCACCCCGCAGATCGAGGTGTCGTTCAACATCGACGAGAACGGCATCGTCAACGTCTCCGCGGAGGACCAGGGGTCGGGCACCTCCGAGGAGATCACGATCGAGGGCGGCGCGGGCCTCTCGGACGACCAGATCGAGCAGATGCAAGCGGAGGCCGAACAGCACGCCGAGGAGGACCAGGAGCGCCGCGAGCGGATCGAGGCGCGCAACGAGGCCGAGAGCACGGTCCAGCGCGCGGAGACGCTCCTCGAGGAGAACGAGGAGAACGTCGACGACGACCTCGAATCCGACGTGCGCGACGCGATGGACGACGTCGAGGAGGTTCTCGCCGACGAGGACGCCGACACCGACGAGGTCGAGTCGGCGACCGAGGAGCTGAGTAGCCAGCTCCAGGAGATCGGCAAGCAGATGTACGAGGGTGCGGGCCAGGCGCAGGCCGGCGCCGGCGGTGCCGGTGC
>NZ_ASGZ01000026.1 GCF_000495475.1 Candidatus Halobonum tyrrellensis G22
GCGGCGCTCGCGGGCGCCGACGCCGACGCCGACCGCGGCGGCCGGGAGGCGCCGACGCCGCGACCGGCGGCGCGGCTACTTCAACCGCTCTTGGAGGACGGAGGGGTGGGCCGCGGTGACGCCGTCGATACTCAGGATCTCCTCGCTGATCACCTCGCCCAGTTCGTCGCCGTCGGAGGCGCGCACCTCGGCCATGAACATGTGGTCGCCGGAGGAGGTGTACAGCGCCTCGACGGCGTCGAGTTGCTTCAGCGCGCGCGTCGCGTCGACGTACTGCTCGCTGTCGACGTCGAGACCGACGAGCGCGATCGTCTTCCCGGAGAGTTTCTTGGGGTCGACGTCCGCCGAGTAGCCGACGATCACCCCCTCGTCTTCGAGTTCGGAGATGTACTTACGGACCGTGGGTTTCGAGACGCCGGCGCGTTCCGCGATCTCGGCGTAGGAGGCCTGCGCGTCAGCCTCGAGGGCTTCGAGGATGCGGTCGGCCGTCGAGGACGTACTCATGTAGCTTCCTTTGGTGGCACGGAAAAAATACCTTGCGAAGCGTAAACCCACGTTTCGGGAGCGTCCGACCGGACGCGGGCGGCGGGGTCGATCCCGCTGCGGTCTACTTGTGTTTGTCGATGAACATGTCGTACGAGCGCTCCCACTCGTAGTCGTCGTCGAAGTAGCGCTCCGCGAGCGCCTCGTCGGGCATCTCGCCGATGTCGCGCTTCTCCTGGCCGTAGGAGGGGCGGTCGTCCTCGCGGTAGTAGACGCCCGTCAGCACCTCACCCTCGTACAGTTTGTCCTCGGTCTCGCGCATCAGCCGCTGGGCCTCCGCGCGGTCGGTCGGGTCGAAGTCGTAGTCGTCGGACTCGTTGATGTCCGTGTACGGGACGTACTGGCGGGCGTCCTTGTTCCAGGTGGGACACTGGGTCAGGAAGTCGATGTGCGCGAACCCGTCGTGTTCCATCGCCTGCGCGAGGATGTCGCGCGCCTGGTTGGGGTTGACCGCCGCCGTGCGGGCGACGAACGACGCGCCCGACGTGAGCGACAGCGACAGCGGGCGGATCGGCGTCTTCGCCGAGCCGTGGGGCTGGGTCTTCGACTTGTGCCCCTTCGGACTGGTCGGGGAGGTCTGCCCCTTCGTCAGCCCGAAGATCTCGTTGTTGAACACGATGTACGTCATGTCGTGGTTCTCGCGGGCGGTGTGCATGAAGTGGTTCCCGCCGATCCCGTAGCCGTCGCCGTCGCCGCCGGCGGCGATGACTTCGAGATCGGGGTTCGCCAACTTCGCCGCGCGCGCCACGGGCAGCGAGCGCCCGTGGATGGTGTGGAACCCGTAGCTGTCGAGGTAGCTGTTCAGCTTGCCCGAACAGCCGATGCCCGTGACCAGCAGCGTCTCGTCGGGCGACCGGCCCACCTCGGGCAACGCCTGCTTCAGGGACTTGAGCACGCCGAAGTCGCCACAGCCCGGACACCACGTTGGCTGGGGCTCGATGGCCGGCGTGTACTCCTCCCGGTCGATCTCCCGCTCCTCTCCGATCGCGCTGAATGCACTCATGGTTTCAGTCTCCTGCCGCGCTCGCGCCCGCGTCCTCGGCCGGGGGCACGAACTTGGTCTGGTGGTCGGGGGAGTCCCCCTCGCCCGCTACGATGTTCGTCTCGAACCCCTCGACGATCTCCCGGGGCTCGAACGGGTTGCCGTTGTACTTCAGCAGCGACGAGAGCTTCTCGCCGTACTGGCCGAGTTCCTTCTGGGTCAGCCCGCGGAACTGCGCGGAGGCGTTCATCTCGACGACCAACACCTCGTCGACCGACTCGATGAACTCCGCGACCTGCTCGCGCGGGTACGGCATGAGTTCGCCGACGGTCAGCAGTTTCACCGAGGTGCCCCCGTCGTTCAGCCGGTCGACCGCCTCCTCGACGGTCCCCTGCTGGCTGCCGAAGGTGAGGATGCCGTAGTCGGCCTCGTCGGGACCGTGCTCGGAGAGCAGCGAGTCCGAATCGAGGTTCTCGCGGATCGCCGCCAGCTTCTGGCTCCGGCGGTCCATCTGAGCGATCCGGTTGTCGGGCGCCTCCGCGATGTGGCCCGCCGGGTTGTGCTCGTTGCCGGTCGCGAGATACCGCCCGCCCTTCTGGCCGGGCACCGACCGCGGCGTCACGCCGTCCTCGACGTCGTGTTGGAACCGGTGGAACTGCCCGTCGTCGGTGTGGGGCTGGTCTTCGAGTTCCGCCTCGGTCAGCGTCTTCCCCATCCCCGGGTTGGGGTCGCGGTCGAAGTGGCTCTCGGGGACGTTCGTCAACTCGCCTGAGAGCTTCTGGTCGTAGAGGACGATCGTGGGGATCTGGTAGTCGTACGCCACCTCGAACGCCTTCCGCGCGTGGTCGTACGCCTCCTGGACGGTGCCGGGCGCGAACACGACCCGCTGGGAGTCGCCCTGCGACGTGTAGAGGACGTGTTCGAGGTCGGCCTGCTCGGGCTTCGTCGGCATCCCCGTCGAGGGACCGGCGCGCATCGCCTCGATCAGCACGAGCGGCGTCTCGGTCATCTCCGCCAGTCCGAGCGGCTCGCCCATCAGGGCGAACCCGCCGCCCGACGACCCGGACATCGCCTTCGCGCCGGCGTGGGAGGCGCCGATGGCGAGCGCGGCGGCCGCGATCTCGTCTTCGACCTGCTCGGAGATCCCGCCGAGTTCGGGCAGGTTCTTCGACATGATCGTGAACACCTCCGTCCACGGCGTCATGGGGTAGCCCGCGATGAACCGGCAGCCCTCGTCGATCGCGCCGTACGCGATCGCGTCCGAGCCGGACATCAGCAGTTGGTCCTCGTCGTGTTCCCCTTCGGGGAGGTCGATGTCGGGCGCGTCCGTGTCGTACTCCTCCTGGACGGAGTCGTACGCCGTCTCGAGGATCTCCAGGTTGGGTTCGAGGATCTTCTCGGGCATCGCGTCCCGCATCAGCTCCTCGATCCACTCCAGTTTGATCCCGGTGATCGCGCAGGTTGCGCCGACGCCCGCGGTGTTGCGCATCACCTCGCGGCCCTGTTCGCGGGCCAGCCCGCGGAGGTCGAGCGGGTAGACGTGCCAGTCGTTCTCCTCGACGCGTTCGTCGAAGTCGGGGATGTCGTCCGTGTCGACGAGTCCCTCGTCGTAGATGATCACTCCGCCCTCGCGGAGTTCGTCCAGGTTCTCCGAGAGTGGTTTGATCTCCTCGTTCCCGTAGTACGCCTCGTCTTGGGGGTTCCGCGCGAACGAGTCGCCGAGCGCGAGGAGGAAGTTGTACCCGTCGCCCCGTGACTTGACGGGGTCGGCCGAGGCACGCACTTCGACGTACGTGTGGCCACCGCGGATGCGCGACGGATAGTGCCGGTGCGTGAACACGTGAAGCCCCGCACGCATCAGGGCCTTCGCGAAGTTCTGGCTGGTCGAGGCGATCCCGTCACCGGACCCGCCAGCGATCCGCCAGATGAGTTCGTTGTCTGCCATAGTAGGTCAACGGCCTTCCGCCAAGGCCTAGTGCTGTAGAGGTAGAGCCTGGGCCACTAAAAGACCTTGCCATCGGTTCTCACGGATCGTTCGTGAGAGATCCGCCGACTCGGCCGCTCCCGAGCCGGGTCGCGGCCGTTCTGACCGTCGGCGAAATTACCGCTGATAACGCCCCGCGAACGTTTATACCCGATTCCGAGGCAACCCGATTCCAATGCGACTCGCGCCGCTGTTCACCCTCCTGCTCGTCGTCGCGGCGTCGCCGGCCGCGGGAGCCTCCCCGCTCGCCGCCCCGTCGACGCCGACGGCCGCGCCCGACGACCCGCCGCTGGCGGACGCCGGTCTCGACCGGTCGGTCGACGTGGGCGAACCCGTCCTCCTCGACGCGGGCGGGTCGTTCGACCCGGACGGGGAGGTGACCGCCTACGAGTGGCGCGTCGAGGCGCCCGACGGCGACGCCGTCGCGCCCGTCGACCCGACGGCCGAGACGACGCGGTTCACCCCGGCCGCCGCGGGGCGGTACACGGTGACGCTGGCCGTCACCGACGACGACGGGGCGACGCGGACCGACTCGCTGTACGTCCACGCGCGCACGCGTCCGACCGCCGCGCCCGCCGGTGCCGACAACCGGCCGCCGACGGATCGCATCGCGGGACCGAACGCCGTCACCCGCGGCGACTCCGCGCGGTTCCGCGCGAACGCCACCGACCCCGACGGCCGCGTCGTCTCCTACCGGTGGGAGACGGGAGCGACCGGTCCGGTCGCGACCGGACGGCGGCCGACTCTCACGTTCGACCGCGCGGGGAACGTCACCCTCTCGGTGACGGTGACCGACGACGACGGCGGGACGACCCGGCTGAACGACACGGTCGAGGTGGTCGAGTCGAACGCGACCGGCGACGCTCGGGGAGCTGTTCGCCCCGGCCGTCGGAACGCCGTCCCGGACCCCGTCGTCGACGGGCCGACGCGGGTCGCGGTCGGCGAGACGGCGACGTACACGCTGTACGCGAACGACCCCGACGGGTCGGTCGTCCGCTACGCGTGGGACGGGACGGGGTCGACCGGACGGACGCTGACGCGCACGTTCACCGACCCGGGGACGTACACGGTCCGCGGGTCGGTGGTCGACGATGACGGTGGCACCGACTCGGCGGCGACGAGCGTCGAGGTGTACGCCGACGGCGAACCCGCGGCGTCGCTGTCCGGACCCGACGCCGCCCCGGCCGGGAGCGTGCGGACGTACCGCGTCGAGGCGTTCGACCCCGACGGCGGGGGCGTGCGCGTCTCGTGGTCGACGGCGGCGGCCGCCGGGACCGACTCGGGCTCGCGGTTCGAACGCCGCGTCCGGATCCCCGACGACCCCGGTTCGACGGTCACCGTCGCCGCGACGGTCACCGACGACGAGGGGAACCGCGTCACCGTCGAGACGCCCGTCGCGGTGACCGACGGCGCCGGCGCGCTCTACGTGGCCAACGGGTCGGCCAGGCGACGCATCGACGGCTCCCCCCAGACTTCGGTCGCGGACACCATCGAGGTGGGGTCGTACGACTTCAACGCGTGCGTCGCGGGCGACGCGTACGGCCGCGTCACCGCGACGTGGGAGTTCGGCGACGGCGCGGTCAAGACCCAGTCGCTCAGCCGCACCGACGGGAGGCTGTGCTCGTCCCTCCTGCACGTGTTCGGCTCCGAGGACGGCGGGCGCGTCTACCACCCGGTCAGCGTCACCTTCTCGGACGCGACGGGCGACACCGCGACCCTGCGGTTGGGGAAGACGCACCGGACCGTGATGACCCACCGCCACGTCAACCTCTCGGCGTCGGCGGGGCGGTGGAACGCGACGAACGGGACGCTCCGGGTGCCCGCCGGGACGCGCGTCCAGTTCGGCGTCGGTAGCCACCAGAGCTTCCTCGTCGAGTACGGCGACGGGACCGCCCGGCAGTTCGCGCGCGGTCCGCTCGACACGCGGTTCTCCCGCGTCTACGACACGCCCGGCACGTACACGGTCCAGGTCACCACCTCGCAGGGACCGAACGGCTACGGGCGCAAGCGGGTCACGGTCCGCGTGCTCCCGGCGGCCGGGGGCGCGACGCCGACGCCCGGGTAGGGTCGGTCCCCGCTCGGGCCGCCGACACGACTCCGCGGCCGCGCCGGCGGCGCTACTCCTCGGTCTCGTCGCGATTGTCGGGGCTGCGCGGGTGGTAGTCGGTGTCGTACTCGCCCGGCCGGTCGTCGACGCGGTCGGGGTTGATCCGCCCGCCCAACAGCATGAAGTCGAGGACCGTACACCGGAGCACCGCCTCCACGACGGGCACCGCCCGCGGCGGGAGCACCGGGTCGTGTCGGCCGACCACCTGGATATCCTTCCGTTCGCCCGTCTCCCAGTCGACCGTCGTCTGCTGTTTCGGGATCGAGGTGGGGGCGTGCCACGTCACCTCGCCGTAGACGGGTTCGCCGGTCGTGATCCCCCCCTGGAGACCGCCGTGGTCGTTGCCGACCGGCACGGGGTCGCCCTCCTCGCTCACGGTGTCGGCGTGGTCGTCGCCGCCCGCGTCGGACTCCCAGTCCTCGTTGCGGTCGTGGCCCGTCACCTCGCGGGCGTCGCGGCCGAGACCGAACTCGAAGGCGGTGGTCGCGGGGATGGCCATCATCAGCCGGCCCAGCCGCGCGGGCACCGAGTCGAACCGCGGCGCGCCCAACCCCCGGGGGACGCCCCGCGTCTCGAAGTAGACGCTCCCGCCGATGGAGTCGCCGGCCTCCTGGTACTCGTCGATCCGTTCGCGCATCCGCTCGGCCGTCTCGGGGTGGGCACAGCGAACCTCGTTCTCCTCGGTGTGTTCGAGCATCTCCTCGAAGCTCACCTCGGGCGCCTCGATGTCGCCGATCTGGTTGACGTGCGCTTTCACCCGCACGTCGTACTCGCTGGCGTCTAACACCTGCTGGGCGACCGCACCGGCGGCGACCCAGTTCACCGTCTCCCGCGCCGACGACCGGCCGCCGCCGCCCCAGTTGCGCGTGCCGAACTTCGCGGAGTAGGTGTAGTCGCCGTGGGAGGGTCTCGGCGCGGTCACGAACGGCTCGTACTTGCCCGAGCGGGCGTCCTTGTTCTCGATGGTCATCCCGATGGGCGTGCCGGTCGTGTAGCCGTCCTGGACGCCGGAGTTGACCGCCACCTCGTCGGGTTCGCCGCGGCTGGTCGTGATCATCGACTGGCCGGGCTTGCGCCGGTCGAGTTCCCGCTGGATCGCCTCCTCGTCCAGTTCGACGCCCGCCGGACAGCCCGACACCGTACAGCCCATCGCCGGCCCGTGACTCTCGCCGTACGTGGTGACGCGGAAGAGCCGGCCGAACTCGTTGCCGTTCATTACCCGAGTCTGTGAACCGGGACGCATAAAGCCCGACGGACGCCGGCCGGCGGCTGGCCGACACGCGATCCGGCACCCGAGCGGAGTCGGCCCGAGACGCCGACTCGACGCCGCCCTCAGGGGAGCGAGTCGCGCCCGACGAACCGGGGGACCCGCTCGCGGTACCGCTCGTACTCCGCGCCGAACCGCTCGGCGAGCCACGGCTCCTCCGCGAACGGGAGCAGGGTGACCCAGCCGACCTGGAGGCCGCCGAGGACCGCGACGCGCCGGGAGTTGACGAGCAACACCAGCCCGGCCCGCCCGAGGATCATCCCGACGTACTGCGGGTTCCGCGTGTACGCGTACGGACCGTCGGTGCGGAGGTCACCCTCCACCCCGCCAGTCTCGTCGGCTCCCAGCGTCCCGGTCCCGACGACGAACAGCGCCCCACCCACCACCGCGAGCGGGACGCCGACGCCGAACCGGACCGCCGTCGGGACCACCCACGAGTCCCAGTCGTCGCGCGTGACCGCGAGCGTCGAGAGTTCGTACGCCGTCACCAGCCCCCAGTGGAGGTAGTACTTCCACGAACGCTCGCCCGGCGGCCAGAGTCTGACGCCGGTCGTGAGTGTGACCACGAGCAGTGCGACGACCCCGACTCCCGCGGCCGCACCGACCGCGAACGCGCGTCGTCCGAACGAGGACATACGGGTGCGTGAACCTCCCCGGCCGTAGTCGTTCCGTTCGTCTCGGCTCGGTGTCCCGACGGGGGCGCCGCGGGTCGCGGCGTCGCGACCCGTCGGCGCGGACCTCACTCCTCGCGTTCGTGGACCCGCATCCGGACGGGCGTCGTCGGCCGGGAGGTGATGGACGCCACCAGGTCGAGTTCCTCCGGCGAGACGAGTTCGAAGTGGTACCGCCGGAGCAGCGTCGCGAGCACCAGCCTGGCTTCGAGCATCGCGAAGCGGTCGCCGATACACCGGCGCGGCCCCGCCGCGAACGGGAAGTACGCCAGCGGGGGGAGCGACCGCTCGAACTCCGGGGTCCACCGGTCGGGTCGGAACGCCAGCGGGTCGTCGTACACCGCGGGGTCGCGGTGGACCACCCACTGGCTGATGGACAGCGGCGACCCCGCGGGGATCCGGTAGCCGCCGAGTTCCACGTCCCGGGTCGGCTCGCGGAGGATACCGTGGACCGGCGGGAACAGCCGCATCGACTCCTTCACTACCCGTTCGAGGTACGGCAGGTCGTCGACGCTCGCGAGCGACGGGTCGTCGCCGCCGAGGGTCTCGTCGAGTTCGTCGACCACGCGCGCTTCGACCGTGGGCCGGCGCGCGAGCAGGTGGAGCGTGAACGTCAGCGACAGCGCGGTCGTCTCGTGGCCCGCGAGCAGCAGCGTCTTGACCTCGTCGCGCACCTGCTCGTCGCTCATCGGCTCGCCCGACTCGTCTTCCGCCCGGAGGAGCGTGGTCACCACGTCCTCGCCGGGGTCGGCGCGCTTCTCCGCGACCAGTTCGTCCACGATCCGGTCGAGCGTCGCCACCGCCTCGCGGCGCGCCACCCGTCCCGGCGTGGGGACGCCCTCGGGGAGCAGGTCGAACAGTGACCCCGCCGCGGCGTCCATCACGGCGTCGAGCGCGCCGCCGACGGCGTGACGCCGCGCGCCGATGTCGACGCCGAGGAGCGTGCGCGCGACGATGTCGAGCGTCAGCCCCATCGTGTCCGTGTGGACGTCCCGGACCTCGCCGTCGCGCCAGCCGTCGGTCGCCGCGACGGTCCGGTCGACCATCGTGTCGGCGTACCCCGCGATCCGGTCGGGGCCGAACGCGGGCTGGACCAGGTGGCGCTGGCGCCGCCAGAACGCCCCCTCGCTGGTGAGCAGGCCGTCGCCGAGAACGGGTCCGAGCTGTCGCTGGAACAGGTCGCCCTTCCGGTAGTGCTGGTTCTCCGAGACCAGCACGCGCTCTATCGCCGCGGGGTCGGTCAGGAGGTACACCGGCGAGCCGAGCACGTCGTAGCGCGCGACGCCGCCGTACTCGCGGGCGACGCGCTCGCGGAACGCGAACGAGTCGTCGCGGACGTCGAAGAACGACCCGACGACGGGGAGACCGTCCGGACCGGGGACCGACTCGGCCGGAGCGGGCGTCTCGGCCGTCTCGGCCGCCTCGTGCGTGTCGGCGTGCTCGGATGCGGTGGAGGGGTCGCTCACGGCGCGGGCTACGTCGCCCGCGCGAAAAGCCGTTCGCGAACTGGGTCTGCGTTGCGCGCGGTTTCGACCCCGCGGAGGCCGGTCGCGAGCGGTCCGGCTCCCGTTCGTCCGTGAGTCCCCGCGCCCGACCGCGGGGCGTCGGGCTAGGAGGGTCGGAACTCGAAGCGCGCGCCGCCGTCGGCCGCCTCGGTCGCCGCGACCCGCAGGTCGTGTGCGGCCGCGATGGTCTCGACGATGGAGAGCCCGAACCCCGTCCCGTCCTGTCGGGTGGTGTACCCCTGCTCGAACACCCGGTCGCGGTCGTCGTCCGGGATGCCGGCGCCGTCGTCGGCGACGTAGAACCCGCCGCCGTCGAGCGCGCCCGCCCGGACCGTCACGCCGTCGCCGCCGTGTTCGACCGCGTTGCGGAACAGGTTCTCGAACAACTGCACGAACCGGCTCTCGTCGCCCGTCACCGACGGCAGGTCGTCGGCGTCGAGCGTCGCGGCGCCCGTCTCGACGTGTTTCCACGCCTCGCGGGCGGCCGCCGTCAGCTCCACCGGCTCCGACTCGCGGTCGGCGTCGCCCCGCCGCGCCAACACCAGCAGGTCGTCGACCAGCCGCGCCATCCGGTCGAGCGCGCGCTCGACCCGCTCGAAGTGGTCGGGGTCGCCCGTCTCGCGCGCCAGTTCGAGGAACCCCTCCGCCACCGAGATGGGGTTGCGGAGGTCGTGTGCGACTACCCGGGAGAACTCCTCGAGCCGCTCGTTCTGCCGCGTGAGCTGCTGTTCGCGGTCGGCGCGGGTCAGCGCCGCCTCCACCGCGGCGGCCAGCGAGCGGAACATCGTCACCTCCGTCTCGTCGAACGCGCGCGTGTCCGTCGACCCGGTCATCAGGACGCCGTGCTCGCCCAGCGGGACGATCAGTTCGGCCCGGACGGGCGTGTCGGTGTTGTACCGTCCCTCGACCGCGCTCACGTCCTCGTAGACGCGGGGGGTCCCGTCCTCGAACGCGGCCCACACCAACCCCTCGCCCGCCTCGAACGTCGGGAGTTCGTCGAACGTCTCGTCGGTCCCGGCGCCGCTCGCGACCGGTACGAGCGCGTTCGCCTCCGGGTCGTAGCCGTACAGCCCGGTGAGTTCCATGTCGAGCACCTCGACGGCCGCCTCGACCGCCCGGTCGGCGACCTCCTGTCGGGTCGACGCGACGTTGAGCCCCCCGGTCGCCCGCTGGAGCGCGCGGAGCCGTCGGTGGTAGTGCTTCTGCTCGGTCAGGTCCTCGAAGACGGCGAGCACCTCCGTCCCGGGTGCGTCCGACCCGGCTCCGTCGCCATCGCGCACGGGCGCACCCCACAGCCGCAGGTCGAGCGTCTCGCCGTCGCGGGCGCGCCGTCTCACCTCCTGGCCGTCGATCCGCTCGCCGTCGAGCAGGCGCCGCCGGTTCACCTCGAAGTCGGCGCGCTCCGACTCGGGGACGATCGGGTTGAACTCGCCGAGCACCTCCGAGCGCGACCAGCCGAAGGTGTCCTCGGCGGCGTCGTTCCACAGCGTCACCTCCCCCTCGGCGTTCACCCCGACCACCGGGGTGGGCATCGCCGCGGTGAGCGTCCCGAACCGCTCGGCGACCGTGCGCGTCCGCTCGCGCTCGCGCTCCCGTTCGGTCACGTCCCGCCCGGCGACGAGCGCGTACGCCCGCCCGCGGCTCGTGAACGGCGTCACCCGGTACTCGACCGACCGCCGGCCGTCCGCCCCTCCCGCCGCGGCGCCGCTCCCGTCGCCCGACCCGGACTCGCCGCCCGCGCCCGTCACGACGACCTGCCGGTCGAACCCCTCGGCGCGGATCGTGCCGGCGGCGTCGAGGGCGGCGTCGACCGCCCACTCGACGCGTTCGCCCGCGTCACCGAGCAGGTCGCGAACCGACCGGTTCCCGTCGTCCGCGCCCGCGTCGTCGTCGCCGTCGGAGGGTGCCGTGTCGCGCACGCTCGCGTTGGCGAACACGACGTGCCGCTCCTCGTCGACCACGAATACGGGGTCGCGGATGGCCTCGACCGCCGCCTCGTACCGGTCGAGACGGCGCGCCCGCTCGCGCCCCTCCTCGGCGTTCCGCGTGTATATCGTCAGCCCCGACTCGTCGGGGTACGCCCGCGACTCGACGCGGACGTCGAACCCGACCGGCCGGGCCTCGACGGTCCGCGCCTCCCCGTTCCCCATCGCGCGCCGGTACTCGGCCTCGAAGCGCGTGCCGACGAGTTCGGGGAACGCCTCCCACACCACCTCGCCGAGCACCGACGCCGCCGGCCTGTCGAGTCGGTCGGCGACCGCGCTGTTCCACACCACGACCCGCCAGTCGGCGTCGACCGCGTGGGCGTCCTCGGCGCTCCGCTCGACCGACCGCCGGTGCTCGCGGCTCACGCTCGTCACCGCACGGACGCGCGCCGCTAGTCGGTCGGCCGCCCCCGTCTCCGTGTCCGCGCCGGCCGCCTCGTCCCCGTCAACGCGGACGTGCGGGACGGACGTGCCGTCTCCCCGCGCGGCGTCGCGTTCGGTCCACGCGGTGGGCGCGTCCGCGGCGACGACGACGCAGTCGTACTCGCGGGGGTCGACGCCGGCCGGGTCAGCCCCCGCGTCGACCCGCGTCGACTCGACGCGACGGTCGAGCGCGGCCGTCACTCCCTCCGCTACGGCGTCTGCTACCCCGACGAAGAGGAGACGGAGCGGACCCGTCCGTTCGGTCATGGATCTTCATACACGGACGGACACATGTAGCTCACGGACGCCACGGACCGGCTCACCCGCAGTCGGCCCGTCTCTCCCGGCCGGCCGGCGCGTCGACGCCCGCGACCGGCGCGGCGCCGGGTGCCGCCCGCTCGGGGGTCGGGGGTCCGGCGCACTCCCGACTCCACTCACCACGCGGCGTCGAGTATCGACCGCGCGTCCGCCGCGCGCAACTCGTACCCCGCGGGACCGTTGTCGAGTACGCCATCGTCGGCGGTCGCGGCCGCGGCCGCGTCGAGTTTCGCCTCGCTCGCGCCCGTGAGGTCGCGCAGGCGCGCCGGCAGGTCGAGCGCGTCCCGCAACTCCTCGACCGCCGCGACGACCGCCTCCCCGTCGCCGGGGTCGGCGTCGAACGCCTCGAACAGCGGGTCGCGCACCGCGCCCGCGTCGACCAGCGAGCGTACGACGTGCGGGACGACCACCGCGTGCGCCAGCCCCTGCTGGACGCCGAACGCCTTCCGGAGGCCGTGCCCGAACGCGTGGACGACGCTCAGCGTCGACCGCTCGGGCCGCGAGACGCCGTACTGCGCGAGCACCACCCCGGCGACCGCGCGCTCCATCGCGGCCGCGTCGTCGGCCATCCCGGGCAGCCCCGCCCGGAGGTACCGTACCGCGCGGGTCGCCGTCGCGTCGGTCAGCACGGAGGCGTGCCGGGAGTAGAGCGACTCGACCGCCTTGTCGAACCCGTTCATCGCCGACCCCGCGAGGACGCCGTCGGGCGTGGTCTCGTACAGGTCGGGGTCGTACACCAGCGCCGCGGGCGCGAGCGCCGCCCCGGAGACACCCGTGCTCACGAGTTCGCCGTCCACCTCGACGTTCGCGCCCGCGACGACCGTCATCTCCGCGCCCGCGAGCGTCGTCGGCACCGGCACCAGCGGCGTCGTCCCCGCGTCGGGGACCGCCAGCCCGCCCGTCTCGCGCACCTCCGTACGGGCGTCGTCGAGCGACCGGCCGTCCGCGCGGAGCGCGCTCGCGACCGTCGCCACGTCGAGACTGGAGCCGCCGCCGACCGGGACGAACGCGTCCGCGTCCGTCTCCTCGGCGCGCTCGACCACCGCCGCTGCGGTCTCGACGCGCTTTGCGGGCGTCGTCCCGTCGAACGTGCCCGCGTGGCGGTCGCCGAGACCCGCCTCCACCGCGTCCATGAGCTCGCGGTTCGCGCCCGTGTTCGACCCGCAGACGACGAGCGCGCGGTCGCTCACGAGGTCGGCGAGCGCGTCGCCGACGCCGTCGATCCGGCCGCGCCCGTACTGTACCTCGCCCGTCCGGAACTCGAAGACGAACGGCTCTGGATCCATACGTCGGAGTCGGCCGGGCGCCGCAAAACCGTGCCGGCGGGGCGGCCCGGCCCACCGGAACCCCCGTCCGGCGGGGGTCGGACGGCTCCGATCCCGACTACGGCCACCCGCCGGCCAGCGCTTCCGCGCCCAGGTCGGCGAGCGTCTCGAAGAAGCCGGGGAACGACACCTCGACGTGTTCGGCGCCCCGTATCTTCGTCTCGCCGTCGGCGACCAGCCCCGCCACCGCGAGCGCCATCACGAGGCGGTGGTCGCCGCGGCCGTCGACCGTCGCGCCGCGGAGGTCGGAGTCGTCGCCGTGGACCGTCAGCGAGTCGGGCTCCTCGGTGACCGACGCGCCCATCTCCCCCAACTCCTCGGCCATCGCGGCCACCCGGTCGGTCTCCTTGTAACGGACGTGCTCGGCGTTGACGATCCGGGTGTCGCCGTCGGCGGCCGCGCCCAGAACCGCTATCGTCGGCAGGAGGTCGGGCGTGTCGCCCACGTCCACCTCGACGCCCGACAGCGCCGCCCGACCAACGCCGATCTCGCCCGCATCGCGGTCCCAGTCGATATCCGCGCCCATGCGGTCGAGTATCTCGACGATGGCGGAGTCGCCCTGCGCGCTGGGGCGCGCACCCTCGACGGTGAGCGTCTCGCCGTCCTCGGCGGCGAGCGCGCCCGCCGCCAGCAGGTACGACATCGACGAGAAGTCGCCCGGCACCGCGTACTCGTCGGCGCGGTACGTCTGCCCGCCGGGCACGCGGAACCCCGCGTCGGTCCGCTCGGTGTCGACGCCGAAGTCGGCGAGCAACTCCCGTGTGATCTCGACGTACGGCGCGGACTTGAGTTCGGTCTCCAACTCCACCTCGATGCCGTCGTTGGTCACCGCCCCCGCCATCAACAGCGCGGAGACGAACTGCGAGGAGACGTCGCCGGGGATGGCGACCGACCCGCCCGACATCGCCCCGCCGACGACGAGCGGCGCCTGGCCGTTCCCGCGCGTCGACTCCGCGCGCCCGCCGAGGTTCGTCACCGCGTCCAGCAGCGGTCCCTGCGGGCGCGAGCGGAGCGAGCCGTCGCCGGTCAACACGACCAGCCCGCCCGCCAGCCCCCCGGTCGCGGTGACGAGTCGCATCGTCGTCCCGGAGTTGCCGCAGTCGACCACGTCCTCGGGCGTCTCCGGTCGGCCGGCGAACCCGTCGACGCGGACCGCGCTCGCGTCGTCGTCCCACTCGACGTCGCCGCCGAACGCCTCGACGGCGCGGCCGGTGGCGTGCGGGTCGGCGCTGTCTAGCGGGTCGCGGACGACCGTGCCCTCGCCGTAGCCCGCGGCGAGGATCGCCCTGTGCGTGTAGCTCTTCGACGGCGGTGCGCGCGCGCGCCCCGCGACGCGGGACGGCGAGACGTGTGCGTCCATGGCTCGCCTCTCCGTCCCGCCGGGCAAGTGTGTACCGGTGCGGCTCCCCCCGGCGCCGCCCGGCCGTCCACAGTCTCGGGTGTCGTCCGCGCCGCCCGATCCGTCCGTCCGCGCCGCCCGATCCGTCCCGGATAGCCCGGTCCGCCCTCCGTCGCCGTGGTGTCCTCGGTCCCCCTGTGGCCCACCGCAGTGCGGCCCGCGCCCCCCGACGCGGGGTCGCCCCCTACTCCTCGTCGTGACCCGCCGACACCCAGTCGCGGTCGGAGTCGTCGACCGCCCGGACGGTGACGTAGCCGTCGTCACAGACGGTCACTTCCGTCCCCTCGTACCGGAAGTGGACGCTCCCCTCGATGCTCATCCCCCCGCCACCTCTGGCCGGGAACAGTCGGTCGAGCGCTTCGAGGTCGATCGTCGGCCAGAGCGGTTCGAGTTCCTCGACCGGGGTGCCGGTGACCGCCGCGACCATCGCGAGGACGATGGTGCTCGGGTCTCGCACCCCGGGGTCGAACCGGGTTCGGTAGACGGTCTCCCCGTCGAACTCCACGCCGTACACGCCTTCGTCGCTCGGCGCTGCCGGACTCCGATACTCGTTGGTCGACCCGGGGGGGTCGTCGGACGACCGACCGTCGTCGGGCCGGTCGCTTCCACGGCTACTCATTCGTCAGCACGGTAGACGACTCAGCGCCCGTTTACTTTGAGTTCTTACTATCGAAGGTCTTTTTATACCGATGGGAGTCTTTCCCGCGAAAGTCGACCCACTCGCCGTTCCCCGACTGCTGGATCTGTAACGACTTTACTCCCCGGCGCACGTCTCGGAGGCGTGGACCCCGACCTCTCGACGCTCGACGACCGACTCGACGCCGCGGGCGTCGACGCCTACTGTCTCGACGCCGCCAGCACCGAGCCGAACCAGCTCTACCTCTCCGGGTTCGACGCGCCCGACCCGTTCTTCACCGCGTACGCACTCACCGCCCCTGACGGGACCGGCGAACTCGCCGTCCTCGTCTCCGGGCTGGAGTACGGCCGCGCGAAGAAGGAGTCGCGCGCGGACGCCGTCGCCCGCCTCGCCGACTACGACTACCACGAGCGCGTCGGCGAGTACGGCGAACGCGAGGGGACCGCGCGCACGTACGCCGCGTTCCTCGCCGACCTGGGCGTCGAGTCGGCCCTCGTCCCCGACCGGTTCCCGGTCGGCGTCGCCGACGGCCTCCGCGAGGCGGGCGTCGGCGTCGGCGTCGACGGCGACGACGTAGTCGAGAGCGTCCGCGCAGTCAAGACCGACGAGGAGGTCGAACACGTCCGGCGCGCGCAGGAGGCGAACGAGGCCGCGCTCCGCGCCGCCGAGGAACTGATCGCGGGCGCGGGCGTCGCCGACGACGGAACGCTGACCCACGAGGGGGAGCCGCTGACCAGCGAGCGGGTCAGCGAGGAGATAGAGGTCACCCTCCTCCGCCACGGCTGCGCGCTCGACGAGACCATCGTCGCCGGCGGCGCCGACGCCGCCGACCCCCACGACCGCGGGAGCGGCCCGCTGTCCGCCGACGAGGCCATCGTCATCGACGTGTTCCCCCGCGACAAGGCGAGCAAGTACCACTCGGACATGACCCGGACGTTCCTCAAGGGGGAGCCGAGCGACGAGATCAGGGACAGATACGACCTCACCGAGGAGGCGCTGGAGGCGGCGCTCGCGGCGGTCGAACCGGGGGCGACCGGCGCGGACGTTCACGCCGCCGCCTGCGACGTGTACGAGGCGGCGGGCCACCCGACGCTCCGGTCGGACCCGACGACCGAGACGGGGTACATCCACTCGACGGGCCACGGCGTCGGGCTCGCGGTCCACGAACGGCCCGGACTCAACCCCCGCGGCGGCGCGCTGGAACCCGGCCACGTGATCACCGTCGAACCCGGGCTGTACGACCCCGCGGTGGGCGGCGTCCGCATCGAGGACATCGTCGTCGTGACCGAGGACGGCTACGAGAACCTCACCGACTACCCGGTCGAACTCGTCGTCGGCTGAGCCGACGCGCACGCGACACCGGGCGGGCGCTCCGGACGAGACGCGTAACCCGACTGACTCGATCTCCCCGTGCTCGCGTCGCGCGGACCGATACCCTTTCGGCGGCCCTCGGGATACACGTCCCCATGCGACTGCTCGTCGTCGGCGCGGGACAGATGGGACGGTGGGCCGGGGAGGTGCTCCGGTCGACCGCCGAGCGTGTCGGCTTCGTCGACACGAACCCCCAGGCGGCGACCGACGCGGCCGAGGCGGTCGTCGACGGCCGCGTGGTCGACCCGGAGACCGACGAGCGCTTCGACTGCGTCGTGCTCGCGGTTCCGATCCCGGACACCGCCGCGGCCGTCGAACGCTACGCGCCCAACGCGGCCGACGGCGCGCTGGTCGACGTCTCGGGCGCGATGACGGGACCGCTGGAGGCGATGGAGGAGCACGCCGACGGCGAGTACGCCAGCTTCCACCCGCTGTTCGCGCCCGAGCGCGCCCCCGGCAACGTGGCGTACGTGCCCGGTCGGGCGGGGGCGACCGTCGACCGGGTCCGCAAGGGACTGATCGAGGCGGGCAACGACGTGTTCGAGACCACCGCCGACGAACACGACGACGCGATGGCGTCGGTCCAGACCGCGGCCCACACCGCCGTGTTGGCGTACGCGCTCGCGGCCGACGAGGGCGTGGACGAGCGGTTCCAGACGCCCGTCTCCGAGGAGTTGCGCGACCTCGCGCGGACCGTCACCGCGGGCAACCCCCGCGTGTACGCCGACATCCGCGGGACGTTCGGCGGCGCCGACGACCTGGCAACCGCCGCCCGTGCGCTCGCGGTCACCGACGACGACCGGTTCGTCGAACTGTTCGAGCGCGCGGGCGAACGCGTCGCGGCCGACGACTGGGCGCCCGAGATCAGCCTCGGCGCCGGTCTCGACGAGGACGACGACGGCGACGACGCCGACGACTCGGAGGGGTCCGACCGCGACGGCGGGCTGTTCGGCCGATGAGCGCGGGCGTCGACCGCGAGGAACTGCGGAGCACCGCCAAGTACCTCCGGAACGTCCGCCCCGTCGACCCCGACGAGGTGTACGAGTACCTCCCCGGCCAGCCCCACCCCGCGGTGGTCCGGCGCGCGCTCCGCGAGGAGGCGTTCGACCTCGGACTCGTCGAACGCGACGACGGGACGTTCGTCCCCGCGAACGACGACCCCGCGCCCCGGCCCGGGTGGGAGCCGGAGGCGTTCCCCGACGCGTACGCGTACGAACTGGAGGGGCTGCTCGTCGAGCGGTACGGCCGCGAGTGGGCGACCGGCGAGTCGGGCGACGGCCTGCGTGCGACCATCCGCCGGCTGAAAGAGGAGTACTACCAGGGGTGGGACGTCGAGTACGACGCCGACGCCGCGCTGGGCTACGCGGTGTATCACCTCCCCGACTTCTACGCCGCCGTGGGGTACGCGCTCGACGACCTGGCCGAACGCGAACTCCTCCCCCGGCGGCTCCGCGTGCTCGACGTTGGCGCGGGGACGGGCGGGCCGGCGCTCGGTCTCCACGACTACCTCCCCGACGACGCGCTCGTCGACTACCACGCGCTCGAACCCAGCGCGAACGCCGACGTGCTCGAACGGATGCTCGGCGAGACGCGGCGCAACTTCGGAACCACGGTCCACCGGAGCACGGCCGAGTCGTTCGACCCCGAGTCCGTCGGCGAGGTGGACCTGCTGCTGTTCGGGAACGTGCTCTCGGAACTGCGCGACCCCGAGGCGACCGTCGACCGTTACCTCGACGCGCTCGCGCCCGACGGCTCGTGTCTCCTGCTCGCGCCCGCGGATCTGAACACCTCGACCGGGATGCGCGCGGTCGAACGCGCGCTGACGCCGCCCGGCGGCGACGTCGGCGTGTACGGCCCGGACCTCCGGCTGTGGCCCGACGCCGCGCCGAGCGACCGCGGCTGGTCGTTCGACGAGCGGCCGTCGCTCGCGGTGCCGGGGTTCCAGGCGCGACTCGACGACGCCGAGCGCCGGGGTCCCGACGACGAACCCGGGACGTTCACCAACGTCGACGTCCGCTTCTCGTACGCCCTGTTGCGGACCGACGGCCGCCGGCGGGTCGACGTGCGCGCGGACCCCGACCGCCACGCGCGACTGGCGGAGGCGGAGCGGCACGTCACCAACCGGGTGAACTTGCTCGCGGTGAAGCTCTCACGCGACCTGAGCGACCCGAAGGCGAACCCGCTGTTCAAGGTGGGCGACGGCTCGGAGGAACTCGAAGCGTACGCGGTGGTGACGGGCGAGTCGGCGCTCAACCGGGACCTGCCGGACGCGCCGTACGGCGCGGTGCTCGCGTTCGAGAACGCCCTCGTCCTCTGGAACGACGACGAGGGGGCGTACAACTTGGTGTGTGAGGCCGAGACGGTGGTCGACCTCGTCGCACCCTGAGTCCGCTCGGTCGGGGACCCCGTGCCGACCGGCAGCCCGCGCGCCGCCCGGGGCGTCGTCGACGGCCGCCGGGTCGGCCGGTGCTCACTCCTCGGGTCGGTAGCCGACGACGCCGAACGTCTCGTACTCCTCGGGCGCCGGGTTCGCCTCGTCGGCCCTCATCGCTCGCCGGACGAGCGTGTCGGCCGTCGACGACGTGGGTCGATCCGGCGTGCCCCCGTCCTCGTCGGGTTCGGCTTCGGTCACGGCTCCGTCTGTCGACGCGACGGCTCCGTTCGCCGTCCAGTCGGGGTACGACTCCGGCGTGAGGTCGAGCGAGGCGGGGTCGCGCCCCCACCCGTCGCCGGGTCGCTCTGCCCGCTTCGACATGTGTCTATTCCTAGCGTGCGACTCCTAGGTTAATACGATTTCGGCCAGCATCGATCCTCGATCGTCTCGAATATCCCGCGATAAACACCCGTACGACCAGTACTCTCCGCGCGGTCGATCAGTCGTCGGCCACGGCCGGTTCGCTCTCGTCGGCGGCGTCGTCGGATTTCTCGTTCCCTCGCTCCCACACCGCGTCGGCGGACGTCTCGTGCGGCGCCGTGTGCGAAACGTCCTTCATGGAGTCGGTCATCGTGTCACGTCGTACCGCATCACTGTATTTGAGCGTTTCATGGGGTGAATTAAGATACATTGTATCGTATTACGATCCTAATATTCTAGGTGCCCGTACGGAGACCGCTCGCAGATCGTGACGAACGATCGACGGATCGGGAGAGTCTCGACGCGATCCGAACTCGGGCCCCTCGGCGCGTCGGTCCCCCGCCTCCGCCTCCCCGGCGGTTTCAGGGGTCGACCGCCGCTCGTCGCCCTCGGACCGCCGGGCGCCGTCACGACTCGTCGGCGCGCGCGTCCGTCACCGGACGGAGCGTGCCGCCGACCTGCCACCAGTAGACGGCGACGGTGACTGCGCCGGTGAGGAGGAACGCGCCGACGGCCTGCGCGGGGGTGTGAGCGTCGAGGTAGAGTCGGTTGGGAACCATCACGACCGGAACGACGAGTAGCGGCCAGAACTTCCGGTCGACGAGCGTGAGATACAGCGCGGGCAGCAGCGACAGCGTGACGTGACCGGAGACGTTCCAGACGGGCGAGAGACCGACGTACGGCACCGTCACCGCGGCCAGCGCGACCATCATCCCCGGGAGCAGGTCGCCCCACTCGAACCGGCGCCAGAGGAGCCAGGTCGTACTCGCGACGATCAGCAGGCCGCTTGCGACCAGCGAGTCCATCACCCAACTGTTCCCCTGCGTCGACTCGACGGGGTTCGCCCCGGTGACGACGAAGAACGCCACCGTCGGGAGGAGCGCGAGCGCGCCCGCGCCGACGAAGGCGGCGACGCGCCGCTTGAGCGCCGCCCGGTCGGCGTGCTGGAGCGCCCACTCGTAGTGGAGCAACAGCAGGCTCCCCGCGCCGACCAGCGTGATCGGGTGGAAGACGTACGGGTAGTACGTCATCGCGTCCGAGAGCAGACTCATCGCCGGTTCGGTACGCCGCGACGGGGAAAAATGCCGTCGGCCGACCCCGGGGGGAACGCGGGTGTACACCCGCTCAGGCCGGGGCCGGGGCGCTCGTCTCGGAGTCCGTCGTCCGTCCGGGCGCCCCGCACTGCCGACAGCCTCGCGCGACGGGCGCGCGTCCGACCACGCCCGCGCCGTCGTCGAGGGAGCACACGACTCGTCGACGCGTTACTGGAGGACGTCTAGCTCGGCCTCGGTCTCGTCGTCGGTATCGCCGGCTTCGTGCCGCGCGTCGAGTTCCTCCAACACGAGGTTCCGGTCGCGCTGGAGCTGCTTGATCTTTCGGTACAGTTGTCCGTGCAGTTCTCTGACTTCCCGGTTGGATGCGTTTTCCAGTTTCTGATATGTGCTATTCATGCACATCCCCACTTGCCGCGAGCGAGACATGTGACTGGAGGAATGAATACTTTCTCCCGGTCTCCGGCCGGCAACACGGGGCGGGTCGCGCCTCGTGTGCCGGACCGACCACGCTCCAGTCACGCGAATTGGGCGTCGAGTCGTCGTCGGCTCCCGCGCGCGCCGGTCGGACACTCGGCTCCCCACGTCGACCCGTTCTCGCGTCCACTCGCGCGAGGAACTGTCGGAGTTCCGCGACGGACGCGTCGGGGTGTCGGAGGTGTCCGAGGCGCCGGGGGGTACGGGTGGCCGGCGCCCGACGGTCCGGCCGCCGTCGCGTCGGCCGACCCGGCCGCCAGTGCGGCCGCGTGACGCTTCGCCGCGAGGAGAGCGTGCTCGTCGCGGGGACGAACTCGCCGCCCGGCCCGCCGTGGTCGTGCTACACCGCGGGGTAGTCGCGCGTCGGCGCGTGCGCCTCGGGTTCGACGTACACTTCCGCGACCTTCCCGTTGGTCCCGCGAAGCGCCGCTTCGAGTTCGGGTATCGCCTCCGCCACCTCCTCGGCGGTCATGTCCGCGTCGAAGCGGACGTCCGCCGTCACGACCACGTGCTCTTGCCCGAAGTACACCGAGCGCAGGTCGCGGAGCGCGGCGACGCCCTCGAAGTTCCCGACGACCGCCCGGAGTTCCGCCTCCTCGTCCGCGGGGAGGCTCTCGCCGAGCAGGAGCCGCTTGTTCTGCCACGCCAGCGCGAGCGCGAACCCCATCAGGAGGACGCCGATAACGAGCGCCGCGACCCCGTCGTACACCGGGTCGTGCGTCAACTGCGTCGCCGCGAGACCGACCAGTGCGACGACCAACCCGGTGATCGACACCGAGTCCTCGGTGAACGCGGTCAGCGTCGTGACCTGGCTGGTCTTCTCGAACGTCTCCACCAGCCCGCTCCAGTCGTGTTCGCGCTTGATCCGGCTGATCTCGCGGTACGCCTTCCGCCAGGCGTACCCCTCGAACCCGATCGCGCCGACCAGGACGCCGTAGCTCACCCACGCGCCCGGGACGGAGACGTGGGTCAGCGGGACGGTCGCGGTCCCGGCGGCCAGGTGCGTCTCGCCGTGCGTCAGCGCGTCGTACCCCTCGCGGGCGCTCGCGTACCCCGCGATACCGAACAGGAGCACGCTCACGAGAAAGCTGTAGAAGAACTGCGCCTTCCCGTGACCGAACGGGTGGTCGCGGTCGGCCTCCCGGTTGCCGAACCAGATCCCGACGAGGAGGAACACCTGGTTGCCGGTGTCCGAGATCGAGGACTGCTGGCGCGCCGGGGCGACCGGTTCGAACCGTGCGGTCCCGCGGCGCGGTTACAGCAGGAACGTGCCGAGGAACCCGACGGCGGTCGCCAGCGTGATGTACGGTCCCGCCTGCTCGTAGGCGTCGGGGTAGATCTCACCCGCGAGCGACGCCAGGATCGCCCCGCCCGCGAACGCCCGCACCGCGGCGACCCAGAAGTCGGCCACCGACGGGAGGTACCAGTAGCCGAGCATCACCGCGGCGCCGACCACGATACCCGTCGCGACGAACGCGCCGAGCGTCTTCCACTTTCCGTGGCTCTCGCTCATGTTCGTGCCGGCTAGCATCGCCTGCGACCCGTTCGTCACCGCGAGCGCGAACAGGAACGCGAGCACGCCGTGGACCTGCCCCGTCAGCAGCGACCCCATCGCGGCGTTCTCGGGGATGCCGTCGGTGGTGATGCTCGCCCAGAGCCCGAACCCGTTCTCCTGCTGTTCGTCGTCCGATAACCGGTCGATCAGGATGTCGAGTCCGCCGAACGTGGCGACGCCGCCGAGGAACACCCCCGAGGCGGCCCACTTGCCCATGGTCTGGACCGCCGGGTCGTACAGTTCGTACGCCAGCGAGATGATCAGCGACCCGCCCCCGACCGCGAGGAGGATCGCCTGCCACCGCTTCTCGGGGTCGATCCAGATCCCGATCGCCGACCCGACGGTCAGTGAGACCCCGGAGAACACCGCGTAGAACCACGGATTAGTCAGCAGTCCGCCCTGGTTGCCCGCCCCCGACGCCTGCGCGAGGACCGGGTGAACCGGCAGTGGTAACGCCATGTTCGCACGTGGGGTACTCGACGCATAAATTACTCCATCTCAGATAGGAATCTACACTGTCCCGTCCGTCGAGGCGTACCAAAAAAACGGAGGAGCAGTCGGTGAACGCGCCGAAATCGGCCGGTTTCCGGTGGTCGACCCCCGTATCACCGATCGGGTAGGTGGAGCCGGTTCCGGACACGGCGGACCCGCTTTGCGTCTACCGCCGGGCGGCGAGTCCGGCGAGGACGAGGAGGACGCCCCACGTCACCTCCGACGCCCCCGGACGGTCCCGGCGGGCGAGGCGGCGTTCCGGGCGGACGTTCGTCTCGCGCGTCGCGATCCGAGGTATCTTGCCCGTGGGTGTGTTCTCCACGGTATGCGCCGGCCGTTCGTCGACCTGTTGGAGGCGAATCTGGAACACGCAGCCGAGTTCGACGCCCGATTCGACGGCGTTCAGGAGTCACAGCACCCGGACGTCGTCACCGTCTGTTGTTCGGACTCGCGGGTCCTGCAGGACCACCTCTGGGGGAACGACGAGCCCGGACACGTCTTCACGTGCGCCAACATCGGCAACCGGGTGGTCCAGCGGACCGACGCGGGCGAGGCCGTCTCGGGAGACGTGCTCTATCCGCTCGCACACACCGGGACCGAGGCGGTCGTCGTCGTGGGACACACGGGCTGTGGCGCGGTCACGGCGGCGTACGACCGCCTGACCGACGAGGACGAGAACGAGGACGCGGCCGACGCCTCCGAGCCGGCGGGCATCACCCACTGTCTCGACCTGCTGACGCCGCGGCTCGAACCGGGCGTCGACCGCCTCCCCGCGGGTCTCGACCGCGCGGACGCGGTGAACCGACTCGTCGAGTACAACGTCGACCGGCAGGTCGCGTTCCTCCGCGAGAGCGACGAGGTGCCCGGCGACACGGGTGTCGTCGGCGTCGTCTACGACTTCCAAGACGCCTACTCCGGCCGGCGCGGGGAGGTCCACGTCGTCAACGTCGACGGCGAGCGGAGCGTCGAGACGCTCCGGGTCGAACACCCTGACGTGGAATCGCGGATCGAACGGCTCTGGGAGCACTGAGCCGCGACGGCCCGGACCCGTCAGGAACTGGGCGTCGCTTGGTCGAGGAACTCCGTCGCCACCTCCCCCTGACGGTTCCTCGGTGAGGCGAGCGACGAACACTCGTATCCACGAACGCCCTCACTCGCGCTCTCCGACGTCGCGGACCGCTTCGACCGGATCCACGTCGACCCCGGCGGTGTCCGAGATCCGTGGATACGACGGCTGGTCCGACGAGTCCACCCGATACGATTTCGCGTGGTCGGGAAGTCGTCGCTGCGGACAGTCCGAGCTCACACCATACAGTTCAGAAGCTAGTCCGATAGTGGCTGTCCCCGATGAACGGGGTCCCGTGTTCGAGTCAGCCGTGCCTCTTCTGTATCGGTACTAGTCCGACGAACTTTGTGTCCAGCGCACGTACTACTCCTATCTATGAAATTTCACAACGTCTCCCCGGACATCGCGGAGTTCGGGCCGGGTGATCCGGAGCTGGCGGTCGTCTGCAACGTTCACGGTGACGAACCGACGGGAGCCCGTGCCGTCCGTCGCATCATCGAATCGTCACCGACGTTCGAGCGCGGAGTGAAGTTCGTCGTCGCTAATCCGCCGGCGTCTATCGCACACCGTCGCTTTCTCGACGCGGACATGAACCGGGTGTTCCCGGGCGATCAGAATGCGGACGACCTCGAACGTCGCCTTGCAGCCCAGTTGGTCGAGGAGACGGCGGGACTCGTCACGCTCGCGATCCACACGACGCACGCGACCCCGGAGCCGATCGCGTTCATCTCGGAGGGGCACCCCCGTTCACTCGAGGTCGCGTCACAGCTCCCGATCGCCTCCGTCGTTAACGAGACGCCAGTCGTCGAATCCTCGTTCAGTTCGACTGGACCGGTCGTCTCAATAGAGGCCGGGAGGGTGGAGACGCCGAACGCGATCGGCAAAGCCGAGATGCTGATCCGGGCGTTCCTCAACAACGAGGACGCGCTCTCCGAGGGAGCTCCGATGTACGCTCCCGATACTACCTACTTCGAAATCTACGACGAAGTCGAGAAGCCGTCCGGGGACGAATCGTACGAGCTACTTGCGAGGAACTTCGAGCGCGTGCAGGCGGACGAAGCGTACGCACGGTCGACGGACGGCACCCTCCTGGCGGACGACCCGTTCGTTCCGATACTGATGTCGCAGTCGGGATACTCCAGTATCTTCGGCTACCGTGGGCGGAAGATCGGCGAGACGGTCGACGACGCGAAGACCGCGTGGACTGACAGCGGGGAGTGACCAGACGTCTGGCCGGCCGGAAGGGAACGTGGCTATTCGACCAGAGAAGAAACCCCGAGTTTGGCTACCGACCGCTCCGTTGCTCCGCGTTGTTCAGGTAGCTGGAATCCACATCACGACATGGAGAAATTAAAGCCCCCCGGATTCTGAGACGTCCGAAATTCACCCGGTACAGGACCGTAACCGCTCTCCGGCGTAAACGCGACCAGATACGGTACGGTAATCGTGGCTCAGAACAAGCCGGTAACGAACCCGATTCCCACACTGATGGGAACAGCGGCGGAGAACGCTGGAAGGTACGGCGTGTACTTCTCACCCCTGTCCTCATAATGGTGACAACCGGAAATCAACAACGTCGTCACAGCGATGACACCTCCGATGACGGTGGTGGCGTATGCGCTACTCAGTTCGAGACAGTGGTTCGACCCGGCACAGAGCGCGATGATCCCGAACTCCTCCTCGTGAGCGAATCCGAGGACAAACGCGAACCACGCCCGACGTCGCCCACGACGAACACGAACAGGTCGTGACGGAACTCCCTGCGGGAGCCTCCGAGTTCTACCTACTCCGCCGGGGGCTCCAGTGAGATTCGTCCCAACTGGCCCGAACCGACGGCAGAATCCGACGCCGTCGGTACTTCGCTCACGGAGACGCGGAGCGCTTTCCCAGTCGACGCCGTACGAACATGAGCGGGAGGCTTGAGACGATACCGACGAGAACAGTCACTCCAAGGAGGAACGCAATTACGAGCGGCACAGGGTACACCGTCAGCCACCGCCAGTCGATAACTGCGAGCCAGCCGACCCACAGGAGGACTGTTCCAACGGCGGTGAGAACACCGAAAGCGACGCTCTCTCGGTAGCGGTAGTTCGTCGGTCGTTCGACTAGCCGCCACCACAGAACCGCTCCAACGGCGAGCGCAGGGCTTGCCAAGAGGAGCGCTTCGTCTCCGGGTACCCCAAAATAGTCCGCGAACGCGGTCGTGACACTTCCTAACCAGAGTATCGGGAGTGTTCCACAGCCGAAGGCGTAGAGCCCCGCGAAGATGGACCACACCGTGTCCGTCGAAAGGTGTCGTGGAGGGGAGGAGTTCACGAGACGTAGCTTGACAGATGGCGATAGATGGTATATTCTTTCTCCCACCAGTAGTGACTGTCTCACGGACAGTGTAGCAGTCGTCGGCCCTCACGATTGAACGCGGTCTTGTCACGGATCAAACCATCGTTCCGGTGTGACCACTGTTTCCGGTGGTTCCGATGAACTCATTCTTTAAGTCAAAGGACTGACCTCCCATCCCTCAGCGGCCGGTGAATCGACCGGAAGACCGACTCGCCCGACTGAGTGCGGGCCGACGATGGTGTGGAGTTAGTCCATCCCAGCGTCGTTGTCGACGGAGATGCCCGACGTAGCCTCCTCGTTGGTGCTGTCCGCGTAGAACGCCGCTTCCTCGACGATGTTGGCCTCGGACTTGGGGTCGGCCAGCCGGTCGCCGTGGAGCAGGTCCACCGTGAAACGGAGTTCGACGCGCCGCCGCACGGTCGCGCCGTCAGCGCTCACGTTGAAGTACTCCGTGGAGCCACCCGCCTCGCCCTCCTTCGCGTCGCCGTAGAGGTTGATTGCGCCCAGAATCGGACCCACGTCGAACGAGTTTCCGAGCGCGGCCTCGCCCTTGAGGTCCCACGTGTTCTCGAAGGCCGTCCGCCAGCCCGTGAGCGCGGTCTCGTTCTTCTTCGTGACGCGCGACTCGATTTTGAGGTGGATGTGGTCCACCTGCTCGTCGAAGTTCTCCCACGAGATGCCGCCCTTCGGGGTGATGTAGACACCCTCGATTTCCCCGTCAGGGTTCGCGGCAGAGACCTCGTTCGAGTTGACAGAGACCTCTGCCGCCGCACTCCCCGTGGAGGCGAGAACGCCCGCCCCGCCGACGAGAGCCATCGCACCCATCGAACCGCCTGCTTTGAGAACGCGTCGCCGAGTCGTGTTGTCGCCGTCGTTGTCTGCCATGTTGCACTCGACCTGTGGAGCGAGTGGAGTATTGTTATCAGCATCCGAATAGTTCGTCTTGGAGAGGTTGTAAAGTGGAAACTAAAGCTATCTAGCTAGTCATTCGTCCCCAGCGACCGCGAAGGGACCGGATTATACTTACCTCCTGTGAGCCGGATGTAGAGCGACGGACTGAACCCGGAGTAGACAGGTGCCTATCGGCGTAGTAGGAGGTCGATAAGCGGGCTCCCACCCTTCTCCACCCTTGATGACGAGACGCGACGCGTTCTCATCGACTGGCTCCGCATCCGTCCCGATAACGGCCACCCCCACGTGTTCCTGACCCAGAAGGGTGGCCCGATGCGCCGAATCACCTACGTTACATCTGGACTACGTATTGGCACTCGGAGTATGAGTTCGACGATGACGCAGGCGTGCAAACCATCTCGCCTCACTACTCTCGTCACTGGTGCCCGTCGTGGTTCCGCCACGCTGGTCTATCGGAACCGCAGATCCAGTACCTGCGCGGGGACGTAATGGGGCCAGATATTGGTACGAACCGGAGCGCGATGCACCGGCACATCCACACGTACTACGAGCAGGTTGAGGACCACTACCGTGAGGCCGTCTTCAAGCTCGGCATCTAGAGGGAGTTCGGCGGCGTCCGTCGATCTGTGAACGTGTTCCCTATAAATTCTACTTAAACATCTACTCGTCAGCCCTCATATCCTCCCGCTGTCCGCTGGTTCCCGTATTATACTTTTGTTCCATCATTCGAATCGACGAAATCCACCATGGATTCGACTGAATGACCCGTCTACCCCAAGTATCGGGGTAGAAGTCGGGTTAACCGTTCTCACGTTGCTGTCGAAGCGTGGCCCTCGCACGCTCGACGTAGGAGTTCGACGACCAGCTGCGAGCATCACTCATCTCGGTCAGGAACGCCTCGGCGGCGTCGGGTGAGAGCGCGTCGTTGCGAACCAGCGCGGTGAGGAGGATGGGTGTCGTCACGAGGCGCGTCGCTGCGAGCGAGGCGTGGACGAGCGCGAGCCGATTGAACTCGTCACAGAGCAGTTGCACGGCGTCGATCTCGTTCGCCAGCGTGACCGCCGCGTTCTCGCCATCGTCCAACGGAAACGTCTCGTCCAATTCGACGGACCGCACCTCGAACGCGGAGCGACGGTCGAGAACCGCTTGCGCCGCCTCACCGGAGGCGTCGTCGTAGGAGGCCGTCTCGGTGAGTTCGTCTCCGACCTGCTCCGGAACGACTACCGTATGCGAGTCGAGGAGGAGGTCGAGCGGGTTCGATGCGGCGTCCGCCACGGTCCCGAGGCTCACGAGGGCGGACGTGTCGGCGACTATCAGCACCATCTACGAGTCGGCCAACTCCTCCGCGACATCGTCCACGAACTCGTCGGTCAGTTGTGCTTTCAGTAGTCGGAAGTTGGCAGCCTCCTCGCGCCCGACGAGGTCCTTCAGTTCTTCGAACGAGATATCGTCGTCGTAGAATGCATCCGCGATCTCCTGTTTCACCTCGTCGGAGTGGGCGGCGTCCCGGAGGTACTCCCGAAGCGCGGAGATGAGGATGTCCGTCCGGTCCGTCTCGAACACCGCGGCGAGCGCGTCGGCCCGGTCGACCAGTCCTCTCGGTGCGCGGAACTGTACGCGCTTCTTCTCGGACCCGGAACTCATGTGTGTACATTGTGAGTGCAGGGGGCAAAACGCTTGTCCTCTCATCACTGCCCCGTCTCTCGGACTTCCGAGTCCGAATACGGTGTTGCTCACCGTCCCCAGTCGAAGGAATAGCTTTAGAACTAGATGGGTACCAGACGGTTTTGTCGCTGGAGTACGGCTACCGCTGTTCCCGCTGCTCCACCTTGTTCAACTCGATCAGTAGCCGGAAGATGGCCTTCACGAGGTTGGCGTCCACGTCGAACCGCTGGGCGTTCTCGCCCGCCCGGTCCATCACCCGCTGTTCCTGTTGCTCGTCGGTCGTCGGGAGGTCGCGCTCGGCTTTCACGCTCGCGACGGTGTCGGCGACGTACGTCCGCCGCGCGATGAGTTCGACCAGTTCACGGTCGATGTCCTCGATCTCCTCGCGGAGTTCGTCCAGTTCCATCTCGGCCGGGTCGATCGAGTCGATTGTGTCGTCTGTCATCGTTGGAGTCCCGTCATCGAACGACTGCGCCTCGGTTCCGCGTCCGCAGCGTCCGCGTCTCGCCCTCCCGGCGCGCCCACCGCTCGCGGACGCGCTCTAATCCCCCGTCGGCTCCTCCTTCCACGTCCGCGCCGCCGCCGGCGTCTCCGTCGGCCGGGACGGGAGCGCCCACCGCGATCATGCTCGGGCCGGTGCCCGACAGCGTGACGCCCGCACAGTCGGGCATCGCCTCGACCGCGGGGTCGGTCGGGAAGTCGAGCGCCGCCGAGAACGCCAGCCCGTTGACCGTCATCGCGCGGCCGTACTCGCCGTCCATCGCCAACTCCGTCGCCAGATCCGCCATCGGCGCGACCCGTCGACACCGCTCGACGTCGGTGTCGGCGCTGTACGCCCGCGCGGGCGGCGTCCACACGACCGCCTCGCGCTCGAACGGGTCGTGCGCCAGCAGGCTGTCGTCGGCGCTGTCGGTCACCACCACCCCGCCGAGCATGCTCGCCATGGCGTCGTCGACCGCGCCGGTGACGGTGACGCCGATGTCGCGGGCCGCCGCGACGCCGACCAGACACGCCTCCCGTCCGGTCACGTCGGCGTCGGGGTCGTCCGCCACCTCCAGCCCGAGGGCGTCGAGCGTCGCCAGCACCGCGGCGTTGGCGGCCGCACTCGACGACTTCAGGCCCGCCGCCGTCGGCACGTCGCTCTCGGTCCGGACGGTGCCGCCCTCGTCGGCGCCGTACTCGGCGACGGCGAACTCGACGCACCGCTCGACGAGCGACGTGTCGCCGTCGGGCGCGCCCGCGATGGTCCCCTCGACCCCCTCGGCGTCGGGGTCGAGGGTCACCTCGGCGGTCGTCTCGATGTCGAGCGCGAACGCGGAGCCGACGCCCGTCGCGATGGCGTTGACGACGGTCCCCGCCCCGGGCGCCGCGGCACGGCCCTGCATGGGGGTACCGGCGCGGTGGGTCGTGTTGAAACTGACGGTCGCGTCGACCGGTCCGGCTCCCGGACTGCGACGACGGTCGGACCGGGGATGGACGGCGGCCGGATGGACACTGACAACGGTCGAAGGGGGCGCGGGCGACGCCCGGCGAGGACGTGCGCGACCGCACTCGGTGAGGCCGACGGAGCGCGGCGCTTATTCGCGCGGCGGGGGAACCCCGACCCATGAGCGCAGCCAAGAGCGACGTCGCGCCGGCGACCGTGAGCGTCGCCCTCCGCGAGGGGGGGGTCGAGGTGGAGTACCTCGACGGCCGGGAGACGTTCTACCACGGCGTCCCCGAGCGGGTGGCGGGGACGCTCACCACGGCGCCGGGCAAGCAGACGCACGTGCTCGTGACCGACCCGACCGAGACCGAGGGCGTGTTGATGTACGTCAACGACCGCAAGACCGCCGACGAGATCCTGGAGGACAGCGGCGTCGGCCGGGTGATCCTCGACGAGGGCGAGACCGAGGAACTGTTCCCCGGGGTCACGGTTCGTCGCCCCGGCGGACAGCGGACCGCGGTCGAGGCCGACCCGGAGGTCGCGCGCGGCCGGGTGTTCGTCTTCGCCGAGGACGACTGGAGCGAGCGGAGCTACGAACTCGTGAACGACGAGGCGGACGAGAGCGAGGCGGACGGCGAGGCGGGCGCCGACGAGGGTGGCGACGGGACGGCCGGCGACGGACACGCCGACGGGCGCGGGAGCGCGGGCGACGCCGCCGGCGAACGCGACTCCGACGGGGGCGGGGCGGACGCGTGAGCCTCCGCAAGCAGTGGCGCGAGTTCGACCGCGGCGCGGTCGGCGCGGCGCCCGACCGCTACGGCGTGTACGAACTCGGCGACGCCGAGGGGACCTCGCTGGGGTACGGCGTCGGCGTCCTCCGCGACGAACTGAAGGAGGAACTCGCCTACGGCGACGCGGCGAAGGTGCGCTGGGTCGCCGCCGAGTCACGCGAGCACGCCGAACGCCTCGCCGACGAGGCGTTCTGAGTCCGGGCGCGCGGGCCGCGGGCTCCGGCGGCGAGCGTAACGCCTACGGTCCGACGGATGCTACCGTCTCCCACGACCGGCACCGCGCTCGGGCGCACCCATGTACGACGACATCCTCCTCCCCACCGACGGCGGCGACGGCACCGGCGCGGCGCTCGTCCACGCCGAGGCGCTGGCGACGGCGTTCGACGCGACGGTCCACGTCCTCTACGTCGCGGACACGAACCGCGACAGCGTCACCACCCTCCAGGGGGGTGAGACGCTCGACGTACTCGTGGGGACGGGCGAGCGCATCGTCGGGGACACCGCCGACTCGCTCGACCAGCGGATCGAACGGGTCACCGAGGTGGTTCAGGGCACCCCCCACCGGACCATCGTCGACTACGTCGACCAGTACGGCATCGACGTCGTCGTGATGGCGACCCACGGGAGGGAGGGTCTCGAACGCTACCTGCTGGGGAGCGTCACCGAGAAGGTGGTCCGGGCCGCGCCCGTCCCGGTGTTGACCGTCCGGTTCGACGGGGAGTAGCCGTCACGACCCGCTCACTGGAGGTAGGTAGGATCCTCCGCGTCGCAGTTCTCCTCGTGTCGACGGGCGTCCTCGCGGTCGTCGAAGAGGAGGCCGCACGCCTCACACTCGTACCAGGTCGCGTCGTCCCGGGCCGTCTCCGTGACCATGCGTGTGGATCTGTCCCGCGGCCGTAAATCGATACCGGGGGGTCGAGCGGCGCGGGACCCGGCTCAGAAGTCGGGGAGGTCGTCGGGCGCCTCGAACTCGCTCTCCCAGTCGACGTACTCCTCTTTCAACACCTCACAGACGATCCGGCCGAACTCGGTCAGTCCGGCGTTGATCGCCGACACCTGCGCCCACGACTCCAGGGCGGGGTGGAGGTCGCGCTCCTTCCAGTCCTCCGGGATGCCCGGGGCGTGATACCCCACGCGGTCGGCGAAGTCGTCCCAGAAGAAGTCGAACCGGGCGGTCAGGCCGAGGTCGGTCACGATACCCCACTCGGTCCCGTCCACCTCGGCGTCGGCGGCCCACCGCTCGAACGCCTCCGCCCACGCCCCCTCGCGGAGGAACCGTTCGAGGTCCGCGCGGTGGTACTCGTCGCCCGCCACCTCCGTGTCGTCGTACTCGCTCGGGTCGACCGCGTCGAGCGTCGGCGGCTCCGGCGGGTCGGCGTCGAGTCCCATGGACGGTCGTCGGCTGCCGACGGCAAAAACCCTCGCGCGTCGGGGCCGACGGCGGTCGGCATGCGACCCCGCCGGGGCGCAGTACTGTTATCCGAGCGGGCGCGTAGCAGGGAGTATGCCAACACGACGGGCCGTTCTCGCGGCGGCGTCGGCGACCGTCGCGGGACTGGGGGGTTGTCTCTCGCTCGGGAGTTCGGGCGCGCCGGGGCGGGCGCCCGACGCGGGGGACCTAGACGACGCGGGAGACCCCGCGGACGCGAACGGCGCGAGCAGTGCAAACGACGCGAGCGGGACCGCCGGCGGCACCGCGAGCGCGGACGCGCCGGGTCTCACCTCCGCGGCGGCCGCGGTGTACGAGCGGGTCGTCCCCTCGGTCGTCGGCGTCTTGGTGTACGACGAGACGGGCCTGGCCGGGAGCGGGTCGGGGTTCGTCCACGACGGCGGCGTCGTCGTGACCAACGACCACGTCGTGGCCGGGGCGACGGAGGTGAAACTCCGGTTTCACGGCAACGAGTGGGCCGACGCCGCGGTCGTCGGCACCGACCCCTACAGCGACCTCGCGGTGCTCGACCCGGCGGCTCGCCCGGGCGACCCCGACCCGCTGGCGTTCGTCGACGCCGACCCCGAACCCGCGGTCGGGACGGACGTACTCGCCATCGGGTCGCCGTACGGCTACGCCGGCTCCGCCTCCGAAGGGATCGTGAGCGGCGTCGACCGCCTGCTCCCGGCGCCCAACGACTTCCTCATCGCCGACGCGGTCCAGACGGACGCCGCGCTCAACCCGGGCAACTCCGGCGGCCCGCTGGTCACGCGCGACGGCCGCGTGGCCGGCGTGGTCAGCTCCGCGGGCGGCGAGAACCTCGGGTTCGCCATCTCCGCCGCCCTCGCCCGCCGGGTGGTCCCCGCGCTCGCGGCCGACGGCGCGTACGCCCACCCGTACGTGGGCGTCCGGCTGCTGGAGGTGTCGCCGACGGTCGCGGAGGCGTACGGGGCCGCCGACGTGGGCGGCGTCGTCGTCACGGACGTCGTCGCCGGCGGTCCCGCGGCGGGCGTGCTCCGCGGCGCGACCGGGTCGGAGACGGTGAACGGCGTCGAGGTGCCGACCGGCGGCGACGTGATAGTCGCCATCGCGGGCACCGAGGTGGAGACGCAGGCGGACCTCTCGAACGTCCTCGCGCTCGACACCGCGCCCGGCGAGACGGTGTCGCTGACCGTCCGTCGGGGCGGGCGCCGGCGGACCGTCTCGCTCGAACTCGGCGAGCGACCCGCGCCCGACGCCTAGCCGAGGCGGTCGACGGCCGGGCCGCCCGCCTCCCCCACCGCCGGCGGCCGCCGCGACGCCCGGGCGGTCGCGTTCTGGGTCCCCGCCCCGGTCGGGTCAGCGGTCGGCCTCGCGCATCACGTCGCGGACGTCCTGGTCCGACAGCTCCATGTCGTGGACGTTCGCCGCGTGGCGCTTGACGAAGTCGACCAACTCCGCCTCGTCACCGTCGCGGACCAGAAACTCGCAGTCGATCCCCATCTCGCGACAGCTGACCTGTTTCGCCATGCGCCTCCCACTCGCCCGAGCGAGATAGTAACGAGATCTCGCGGCGCATACTGAACGGCTTCCGGTCACTAAGGGGTCAGTCCGCCGGTTCCGCCGCGCCTGCCGCGCCCGTCGCGGTCGGTGCGCCCGTCGCGGCCGGCGCGCTCCCGCCCGCGCGCCGACTCAGCAGAACCGCTCGGCGACGGCCTCCGACTGGGACCGCCGCTTCTCGACGGCCTCCTCGCGGAGGTGTTCCTCGTCGTCGGAGGGCGACGCCACCTTCGGCACCGTCGTGGGCGACCCCGACTCGTCGAGCGCGACGAACGTGAGGAACGACGTGGTGGTCTTGCGCTCCTCGCCGGTCGTCGGGTCCTCCGCGCGCACGTCCACCTTCACGTCGAGGCTGGTCCGCCCGGTGTTGAACACGTACGCCTCGACGACGACCACCTCGCCGATGTCGATGGGCGAGATGAAGTCGACGTGGTCCATCGACGCGGTGACGCACTGCCGCGAGGAGAACCGCATCGCGGCAATGGCGCCGCAGATGTCCATCCAGTTGAGCACCGCGCCCCCGAGCGCCCGGCCGAGGTTGTTGGTGTGGTTCGGGAGGAGGAGTTCGGTCATCTCCGTGTACGACTCCGCGAGCGCGACCGCTTCGGTGTCGCCGGTGTCGTCGGTGTCGTGCGTGTCGTCGGTCACGGCCGGCCGTTGTGCGGGGGAGTACGAATGGCGTTCGGTTGGCCCGGACGACTCCCGGTCCGGTCCGCGCGTTCGTCGGGTCCCTCACTCGCTCGGCTTCGAGTGCGATCACCGCGGGCACCTCGACGCGCCCCCGCGGGGCCGATCGAGTCACACGTCGCGGGCGAGACCCCACCGGTCACCGACGGCCCCGATAGCGGCGGGCGGCCGAAGGGGAGCGGCACGCGTGGGTCCGCCGGCGAACTACCGCGGTCCCGGTCGGCGTCTCGTTCGCCCCGCTGTCGACACACGATCACGGATATCGGGTCTCACCTGACGACCCGAAGAACCGATCCAGAATGCTTAACAGCGCGTGGTCGATGGGTGTGAACCAATGTCGAACCGACACGAGCGTGTGACGCGGCGGAGTATTCTGAAGGCGACTACGGTGGCCGGGACGGCCGCCATCGCCGGCTGTTCGGGCGGCTCCGGGGGGTCGGACGGGGGCGACTCCGGCGGGACCACGGCCGGGACGGCGTCCGGCGACTCGGGGGCGTCGAGCCGGACGATCAAACAGGGGTACCTCCTCCCGCTGACCGGCGACCTCGGGTCGCTCGGTACGCCGATGCGGAACGCGGGTACGATGGCGGCCGACCAGGTCAACGAGGCCGACATCGCCATCTCGGTCGACACCCAAGAGGAGGACACCGAGACCACGGTGCCGGCGGCGATCGACGGCGCGAACGCGCTGGCCAACGCGGGCTATCCGATGATGGTGGGTGCGGCCACGTCGAACATCGAGATCGGCAATCGCGTGTTCGTCCCGAAGGGGATGCTCGCGTGCTCGCCGTCGAACACGCTCCCGACGCTGAGCACGTTCGAAGACGACGGCCTGTTCTTCCGGACCACCCCCGGCGACCAGTATCAGGGGTTCGCGATGGCGCAGGCGGCGTCCGAGCGACTCGACGGGGTCGAGACGGCCGCGACCACCTACATCAACGACGACTACGGTCAACTCCTCTCGCAGTGGTTCGCCGACCACTTCGAGCAGACGTTCGGCGGGACGGTCCAGAACCAGGTCGTTCACGACCCGGTCCAGTCGTCGTACAGTTCGAAGCTCCAGACCGCGCTCGCGGACGACCCCGACCTGTTCGTGGTGGTCAGCTACCCCCAGAGCGCGGTCCAACTGTTCCGCGACTACTACGCCGACCACGACACCGGCCGGCCGCTGATGCTGACCGACGGGACCAAGGACCCGACGCTCTCGAAGCGGGTCGGCAACCCGATGGAGGAGGCCGTCGGGACGATGCCCGCCGCTGCGGGCCCCACCTACGACGCGTTCACCTCCGCGTTCCAAGAGGAGTACGGCAACCCCGCGTCGGCGTTTACGGCTCAGACGTACGACGCCTCGGCGATCACGCTGCTCGCGAACGCCGCGGCCGGCGAGAACGACGGTCAGGCGGTCGCCGGACAGATGAACGCGGTCGCCAACCCGGGGGGGACGGAGGTCACGCTCGACAACCTCGCCGAGGGCGTCGAGATGGCCGCCAACGGCGAGGAGATCCAGTACCTCGGCGCGGCCAGCAACGTCGACTTCGACGAGAACGGCGACCTCCAGAGCGGGTCGTACGAGATCTGGGAGTTCACCGAGGACACCGAGACCGGGATCAACCGACTCGACGTGGTCGACGTCAATCAGGAACAGGCGCTCAACCCCGGTTCGAACTGATCGGAACCGGACCGACGGGCTCGGGTCCACCGGGTCCCGACCCGGGGATCGTCCTCCGTTTCGCCTCCCCGCTCCGCTCGTCCGTCCGGCGTTCGCCGGCCGCGTCGACGGGTCGTCGGCGGGCACCTACCCGCCGAGGAAGTCGCGTCGGACCTGCTCGTCGTCGAGCAGCGCCTCGCCGCTGTCCACGTAGCGGTTCCGCCCGTTGACCAGGACGTACCCCCGGTCGCACCGTCGGAGCGCCTCCTTCGCGTTCTGTTCGACCATGAGCACCGCGGTCCCCGCGTCGGTGATCCGGTCGATCCGGTCGAACATCTCGTCGACCAGGTCGGGGGCGAGCCCCGCCGAGGGCTCGTCGAGCAACAGCAGGTCGGGGTCGAGCATCAGCGCCCGGCCCATCGCGAGCATCTGGCGTTGGCCGCCCGAGAGCGTTCCGGCCTCCTGGTCGGCGCGTTCACGCAGGATGGGGAACCGGTCGTACACCTGCTCGAACGCCGCCTCGGGCACCGAGTCGCGGATGTACGCGCCCATCTCGAGGTTCTCGCGCACCGACAGCGGCGCGAACACGTTGTCGGTCTGGGGGACGTAGCCGACCCCCTCGTGGATGATCTCCTCGGGGTCGAGCCCGGATATCTCGACCCCCTGGTACTCTATCGACCCGCCCATGTAGGTCGTGAGCCCGAACACCGACTTCATCACGGTCGACTTGCCCGCGCCGTTCGGGCCGACGACCGTGACGTACTCGGCGTCGTCGACGAACAGGTCGACGTCGTAGAGGATCTGGAGTTCGCCGTAGCCGGCGTCGAGCGAGTCGACGGTCAGGAGGCTCACGCGACGTTCCCCCCGAGGTAGGCCTCGACGACCTCCTCCTGTGACTGGACCTCCTCCGGCGTCCCCGTCACGAGCGTTCTCCCCTGGTGCATCACGATCACCCGCTCGCAGTGTTCCATGATGAGGTCCATGTCGTGTTCGACCAAGAGGAACGTCTGTCCCCGGTCGCGGAGCGTCTCGATCCGTTCGAGGAGCTTCGACTCCAGCGAGGGGTTGACGCCCGCGAACGGCTCGTCGAGCAGCAGCATCTCGGGGTCGAGCATCAGCGCGCGCGCGAGTTCGAGCAGTTTGCGCTGCCCACCCGAGAGGTTGCCGGCGTTCTCGAGTGCGAGGTGGTCGATGTCGAAGAACTCCAGCATCGACCACGCCCGTTCGAACACCTCCTCCTCCTGGTCGCTGACCGCCCCGCGGGCGCCGGGGAGGACCGACCGCCACGCGGTCTCGCCGACCTGCGCTTTCGGCGCGACCATCAGGTTCTCGAGGACGGTCATGTTCCGGAACTCCCGCGCCATCTGGAACGTCCGCACCAGCCCGCGGCTCGCGGTCTCGTTGGGCGCGAGCCCGGTCACGTCCTCGCCGCCGAAGCGGACGGTGCCGGAGTCGGGCGGGAAGACGCCGCTTATCACGTTGAACGTGGTCGACTTGCCCGCGCCGTTCGGGCCGATCAGGCCGGTGAGCATCCCCGCCGTTACGTCGAACGTGACGCCGTTGAGCGCGTCGATCCCGCCGAACGACTTGGTGAGCGAGTCGACTTCGAGCAGCGGCTCCGCGGGTCGTCCCGTCGCGTCGGGATCGGCCGCCCGCTCGTCGGCGTCCGCGTCGTCGAGTTCCGTCTCGTCGGTTGCGTCCACGTCGCTTGACGCGGTCACTCGGAACCACCCCCCTCCTGGCCGTCGGCGTCCCCGCGGGCCCGTCGACGCTCGACCCGGTCCTCGAGGTCGATGCTCGACGCGATCTCGCGACGGTCGCCGAACAGTCCGTCGGGGTTGGTTCGGAGCAACCACACCAGGAACACGCCCGTGAGGACGACCCGGAGCGTGCTGGTCTGGTCGAGCGTGTACAACAGTACACCCTGGGGGTCGCCGCCCGCGAGCGCGCCGACCGCACCCGGGAACGTCGGCACCGACCCCGACAGCGAGACGTACTCCTCGACCAGTCGCCGGAGGTAGTCGGGACCCAGGTAGACGACTCCGACGAACAGGATCGTCCCCACGATCGAGCCGGTGTTCGACCCCGCGCCGCCGACGATCACCGCGATCCAGATGAAGAACGTGAGTTGGGGGATGAACAGGCTGGGCGAGACGTAGCCCTGGCTCCCCTGCCAGACGATCCCCAGGAGGCCGAGCACCGCACAGCCGACGATGAACGCGCGGATCTTGAACGAGGCGGTGTCCTTCGCGAGCCCGAGCGTGGCCTGCTCGTCGTCGCGGATCGCCTTGAGCACGCGACCGAACGGCGACTCGGCGAGCCTGGTGATCAGGAGGTAGACCCCCGCGAGCAGGACCACCAACACGAGAACGAACGCCCACCCGGCGACGAGCGACCCGTCGACCCCGAGCGCCGAGACGGCTTCGACCACGGGCTGGCCGGGACCGGCGAAGAACTCGTCGACCGGGTTGGGGTACGTCCGGATCCCCCGCCCGCCGCCGGTGCCGAGCGTGACGCCGAACACGGTGAACTCCTGGAGCTCCGACGCCTTGACCGTGATACGGATGATCTCCGCGAACGCGAGCGTCACGATCGCGAAGTAGTCGTCGCGGAGGCGCAACGAGGGGAGCGCCGCGACGTACCCCACGGCGGCGGCCGCGAGCACGCCCCCGACCACCGCGACCGGGAACGGGAGCCCCAGCCCCGGGAGGGTGCCCGTGGGGTTTTGACCCTGGAGCGGCCGCGAGAGCATCGTCGTGGTGTAGACGCCGGTCGCCATGAACCCGACGACGCCGATGTTGAACAGCCCGCTGTACCCCCAGTGGAGGTTGACTACGAGCGCGGCGATGCTGTAGAGGACGATCAGGAACGTCAGCCGGCGGAGCGAGTTGAGCTGTCCCGAGAGGTCGTAGCCCAACAGCGCACCGATCACCAGGTAGACCGCGTACACCGCCGCGAGCGTCGCACCGATCTTGACCAGGTCGTTCGCCCAGTAGTCGGCGGCCCACGCCGGCAGCCGGGCCTCGACCGGACCGCCCGCGGTCGCGTCGTCGCTCACGCCGTCTCACCCCCGAATAGCCCCTGCGGGCGGGTCAGGAGGATCAGGATCATGATCAGAAAGCCCATCGCCTCGGTAAAACTCGCCGGGATCCACACGAGCGAGACCCGGGTGATCAGCCCGATCAGGACCCCGCCGACGATCGCGCCGTACACCGACCCGATCCCGCCCATGATCACTCCCGCGAACACGAGCAGGAGGAGCGTCCACCCGATCTGGTAGGTGATCGTGCCTTGGAGTAGCGCGATCATGAACCCCGCGAGGCCGGCGAGCGCGCCGCCGATCAGCCACGTGGCCAGAATCACGCGCTCGGAGGGGATACCGGTCACGCGCGCGAGCGACCGGTTGGCCGCCATCGCCCGCATCGCCTTCCCGAGTTTGGTCCGCGTCAACAGCAGGTGGACGCCCGCCATCGCGGCGAGCGAACTCGCGACGAGGAGCAGCGTCGGCGCGCTGACGTTGACCGTCCCGCCGGGGAGCGCGACGCCGTACGTCCACGCGCTCACGGTCAGCCCGAACGCCTGCTGGGTGAAGACGTATATCGTGAGGTACCGCAGCACGAACGCCACGCCGATCGACGCGATCAGCAGCGAGATGGCGTCCATCCCGCGCATCGACCGGTAGACGACCCGGTCGAGAGTCACGGCGACGACCGCGCCCGCGGCCGCCGCGACCACGAGACCGCCGAGGATCGCGACCGGCGCGGTGGTCACGCTGACCCCCACGTCGCCCGGGTAGAGCGTCCCGCCGACCCCGAGGAAGAACAGCGACCCGGGGTCGAACCGGCCGAAGCCGGCGATCAGGTACGCCGCCCCCCAGCCGACGAACGCGGAGACGGTGATGTAGTCGCCGTGCGCGAAGTTGGCGAACTCGAGTAAGTCGTACGTCAGCGACAGCCCGACGCCCGCGAGCCCGATCACGAGCCCGTAGGTCAGTCCGTTCCAGAGGTAGCCGACCAGGAGCGCGACCGTGAGGTCGCCGCTGAGCAGCCTGCGAACCAGATCCAAGAGGAGTACGACGCCGAACGCCACGCCCAGGACCGCCCATCCGTGTTTCCCGAGCCGCGTTCGTCGCTGTACCCTGTCGACGACAGACGATAGCACGTGGGGGGGTTGTGCGATGGCCGGTATATAGGTGATCATGCGGGCATCTTTCACGCGCGACCCCCGAACGCGGGCGCACTCACGCCCGCCTCCCGGCCGTCCACCGTCCACGCTTGACCTACACCGCCTCGACCCCGGCCGGATCTCAGAACGGGACCGAGAGGTACTCCGCGGGGCAGGCGTTCCGGACGGTCACGAGCGGGTCGACCACCTGGCTGATCTCCAGCCCGCCGACCAGACTCGAGAACGTGTACGCCTCGGTCGGGCTCATGTCGTGGTCGGCCGCGAGCAGGCGGATCAGGTCGCGGTTCGCGAGTTCGACCGCCTCCTCCATCGTGTCGGCGCTCGCGACCGTCTTCCACGCGTCGGGCGTTCGCACCAGCGGGCGGTCGATCGACGGCTCCGGCTGTTTCACGACCGAGACGGTCACGTCGACGTCGGTCCCGATCTCGGCGCCCGTCCCGCACATCTCGCCGTCGGCCATCGCGGCCTTCGAGTCGCCCATCGCGAGCAGTCCGCCCTCCTGGAACACCGGGAAGTACGCGGTCGTGCCCGCGGTCATGTCAGTGGTGTCGAGGTTGCCGCCGTGGTCGTGCGGGCTGAGCGTCGAGATCGTCTCCGACTCGGTCGCCACGCCGATCGTCCCGATCACGGGGCGGATCGGCACGTCGATCCCGTCGAACTCGACCGTGTCCGCGTCGTCGTCGACCGGCGTGATCCGCGTGAACGGGTGTTCGATGTCGTCGTGCTCCTGGAGCAGGCCGAACCCCGGCGCGGTCACGACCCGGCCGCGGTCCTCGTTGACCTCGACCGACTCGATTTCGACCGCGAGCACGTCGCCGGGTTCGGCACCCTCGACCGCGACCGGCCCCGTCGCGGCGTTGACCTCCTCGGGGATCGACTCCAGGAGGTCGTCGTCCTCCTGGATCTCCTTGTTGAGGCTGTCGATCGTCTCGAACGTCAGCGACTCGCCGTCGGCCGCGGTGTACACCGGGTCGAGGTCGGGGGAGAACTCGTAGATGTGGCCGTCGGTGTACGAGACCGTCTCGCGTGACATGTGAGACGGGGCGGTCCCGGATCACAAAAACCCCCGTGTGGGGGCAGTCTCGGCGCGACGCGGGGGAGAGGGTACGTTCGGCGTACCGACCCACTCGGAACCGGTCGCGGTCGTCGCCCGCGTCCCCTCTTTTGGCCTCCCGGTCCCCCGACTACCTGAACTCCTCGTCGGGGTCGTCGCCCAGTTCGACCGTCTCCGGCGGCTGGCCGGCGGCGTCGAGCACCTCGTCGAGCACGCGGATCGGACACTCGAACCGCGCCGCGAGCGCGATGGCGTCGCTCGGCCGGGCGTCGAAGACGAACGTCTCCGGCTCGCCGTCGTCGTACCGCTCGGCGTCGACCTTCGCGTAGAACGTCCCGTCGGTCAGGTCGTCGATCCGCACGGAGTCCACCGCACCGCCGAACTCGACGAGCACTTCAACGAGCAGGTCGTGCGTCAGCGGCCGTTCGAACTGTTCGCCGTCCATCGCCAGCCGGATCGACTGAGCCTGGTCGCGCGTGACGAAGATGGGGAGGTACTCGTCGCGCGCGCGGAGGACGACGGCGGGAACCTCGTCGCCGTCCGGCCCGACGCCAACCCCGATGCCGGCGATGTCCGCCTCGTGGTCCATGCCCCCGCTTCGAGGGGGTGCTACGAATAACTACCGCGGCGCCGCGTGCGCGCGAGCGACGCCAGCCACCCTCGCACCGCCGGCGCCCGGAACCGCACGCCGCCGTCGACCGCTCGCGGGGGCACACTCCGACACACGTAAACGGGGGCGGGAAAAACCCGCCGCCAATGGTACGCGCGACGCGCGGCCGACGCCCGGGGGGGCGGCCGGCGTGAGTTTCGACCCGCCGGGGTCGGGGTCGACGGACTCCGATCCCGACTCGGACTCCGGTCGGCGCCCCGACTCCGCCTCCGGCGGGACCGCGGCGGTCACACCCGACGGGGACGGCGAGGGGAGCGTCCGCGTCGTCGGCACCGCACACGTCTCCCACCGGAGCGTCGACGAGGTACGCGAGACCATCGAGGAGGAGCGCCCGGACGTGGTCGCGGTCGAACTCGACGAGGGTCGCTACCGGCAGATGAAGGGCGAGACGCCCGACGATCTGGACGCGGGCGACCTGCTCCGGGGGAACACCGTCTTCCAGTTCATCGCCTACTGGATGCTGTCGTACGTCCAGGCGCGGATGGGCGAGCGGTTCGACATCGAACCCGGCGCGGAGATGCTCGCGGCGGTCGAGACGGCGGAGTCGCTCGGTGTCGACGTGGCGCTGGTCGACCGCGACATCCAGACCACGATCCAGCGGTTCTGGACGCGGCTGTCGCTCGTCGAGAAGCTCAGGATGGGCGGCGCGCTCGCGTTCGGGGTCACCGACCCGCGGGTCGCGGGCGTCGTGTTCGGCGTCGTCGCCGGCTTGGTGCTCGGCCCGCTGGTCGGGCTGTTCGGCGGCGCGGTCGGGCTGACCACCCCGCTGCTCGTGGCCGTCGGCGCGGGCGGGGTCGTCGGCGGCGCGGCCGGCTACCTCGCGTACGCGGCCGCGACGGGCGCCGACACGACGACCCGACTGGCGGTCGCGGCGGGCGTCGGGCTCGCCGTCGCGGCGGGCGTCGCCGGGACGGGCGTCGGCGTCGACCTGCTCGCGTCGCTGCTCTCGGAGTTCGTCCTCGGCGCGCTCGGCAGTCTCGCGGTCGGCGTGGCCGTCGGCGTCGGCGTCGGCGGGGTTGCGGCCGTCGCGGCCGACGCGCTCGGCGTCGGGTTCGCCGACGAGGGCGAGGAGGTGGACGAGGGGTTCGACCCCGACGACCTCACGGACGCGGACGTGGTGACGGCGATGATGGAGGAGTTCCGGACGGTGTCGCCCGGCGGCGCGGAGGCGCTCATCGACGAGCGCGACGCGTTCATCGCCCACCGACTGGTCGCGCTCCGCGAGTCGGGCGCGCGCGTCGTCGCCATCGTCGGCGCGGGCCACCGCGCGGGCATCGAGTCGTACCTCCGGAGTCCGGAGACGCTCCCGCCGATGGAGTCGCTCGTCGGGCAGGCCGAGTCGACGGGCGTCCCGTGGGGGAAGATCGTCGCGTACGGCGTCTCGGTCGGCTTCGTCGGGCTGTTCGTCCTCCTGGCGATGGCAGGAGTACGTAACGAGCAACTGCTCGCGCTGTTCGGCGCGTGGTTCCTCGTCAACGGCGTGCTCGCGGCCGGGCTGGCGAAACTCGCGGGCGCGCGGTGGAGTTCGGCGCTGGTCGGCGGCGCCGTCGCGTGGATGACCTCGATCAACCCGCTGCTCGCGCCGGGGTGGTTCACGGGCTACGTCGAACTCCGGCACATGGCCGTCAACGTCGCGGACATCGGCCGGCTCAACGCCCTCCTCTCCGACGAGACGCGGCCCGTCTCCGACATCGTCTCGGAGATGCTCGACGTGCCGCTGTTCCGGCTCATCGTCGTCGTCGCCATGACGAACGTCGGGAGCATCATCGCCAGCGCGCTGTTCCTGCTGTACGTGATCCCGGCGTTCTTCTCGTCGTTCGAGGCGGGCGTCACCCAGTTGATGCTCGACGGCGCCCGCGAGAGCGCGCGCATCCTCTGGACTACCCTGCGGGGGCTGGCGTGAGCCGGCGCCGCGGCGGTGCGGGCGGACGGGCCGGAGGTGGCCCGGGCTCGGGCGTGCTGTCGTTCTCCGGCCGGGAGGTGCGCGACCTCCTCGTCGCGTGGCTCGCGCTCGGCGTCGCGTTCGCGCTGTTCTTCGCGGGCGGCGGACAGGTCGTCGGCGGCCTGCTGCTCGCCGGCGAGTACGGCGCGCTCGTCTCGATACTCGTCGTCAGCCTGCTGACCGCGGGCGTCGGCTTCCTGCTGCACGAACTCGGACACAAGGTGGTCGCGGTCCGGTTCGGCCAGCGCGCGGCGTTCCGCGCCGACTACGGCATGCTGTTTCTCGCCGTCGCGTCGGCGCTCGCGGGCTTCCTGTTCGCCGCGCCCGGCGCGGTCCACCACGCCGGCCGGATCACCGAGCGCGAACACGGACTGATCGCGCTCGCGGGTCCCGCCGTGAACGTCGCGCTCGCGGGGCTGTTCCTCCCCGTGGCGGTGGCGGGCGTCGCCGTCGACTCGTCGCTGGTGACGCTGCTCGGCGAGCGGGGGCTCGCGGTCAACCTCCTGCTCGCGGCGTTCAACATGCTCCCGTTCGGCCCGCTCGACGGCAACACCGTCCGCGGATGGAGTACGCCCGTCTGGCTGGTCGGCTTCCTCCTCACCGCGGGGCTGGCGGTCGGGGTGTTCGTCCTCCGGATCGGCCTGTAACCCGGGAGCGCGAGCGCGTGGCGGGGTCGATGCGACCCGCTCCACCGCAACTGGCCACAAGTGTAACCCGCCGCTCGCCGCTAGCTGTGTGCGATGGAGAGTACCAACCCCGCGACCGGCGAGACGGTCGACACCTACGAGGAGCACACCGCCGAGGAGGTGGACGCCGCGCTCGAACGCGCGACCGAGACGTTCGACGACTGGAAGGAGACGTCTCTCGCCCACCGCCAGCAGTTGCTGTCGGAGGCGGCGTCGGTGCTCCGCGACCGCACCGACGAGTACGCCGAGTTGATGACCCGCGAGATGGGCAAGCCGGTCGACCAGGCGCGCGCGGAGGTCGAGAAGTGCGCGTGGGCGTGCGACTACTACGCCGAGACCGCGGACGAACACCTCCAAGACGAGGTGGTCGGCGTCGACGCCGACGCCCGCGCGTTCGTGAGCTACGAGCCGCTCGGCCCGGTGCTCGCGGTGATGCCGTGGAACTTCCCGTTCTGGCAGGTGTTCCGCTTCGCCGCGCCCAACCTCGCGGCGGGCAACGTGGGCCTGCTCAAACACGCCTCGAACGTCCCCGGGAGCGCCCTGGCGATCGAGGAGGTGTTCGAGGCGGCGGGCTTCCCCGAGGGGGCGTTCCAGACGCTGTTGACCCACTCGGATACGGTGGAGTCGATCCTGACCGACGAGCGCTGTCGCGCCGCGACGCTCACCGGGAGCAACGCCGCGGGCGAGGCCGTCGCCGCCACGGCGGGCGGCGAGGCGAAGAAGACGGTGCTCGAACTCGGCGGCTCCGACCCGTTCGTCGTCCTCGACGACGCGCCGATCGAGGAGACGGTCGAGCAGGCGGCGTACGGCCGCACGCAGAACAACGGCGAGTCGTGCATCGCCGCCAAGCGGTTCATCGTCCACGAGGACGTGTACGACGAGTTCAAACCGCGGTTCGTCGAGGAGATGGAGTCGCTCACCGTGGGCGACCCGACGGACGACGACACCGACGTCGGCCCGCAGGCGCAACCGGACCTGATGGAGGAACTCCACGAACAGGTCGAGGAAACCGTCGACGCGGGCGGCGACCTCCTCACCGGCGGCGAGCCCTCCGACCGGGAGGGGGCGTTCTACCCGCCGACGGTGATCGAGGAGCCGCCCGAGGGGACGCCCGCCCGCGACGAGGAGGTGTTCGGCCCGGTCGCGGCGCTGTTCGAGGTGTCGAGCGACGAGGAGGCGGTCGAACTCGCCAACGACACGAAGTTCGGGCTAGGGGCGTCGGTGTGGACCGACGACCTCACCCGGGGCCAGCGTATCGCCCGCGAGTTCGAGTCGGGGATGGCGTTCGTCAACTCCATCGTCGCCTCCGACCCGCGCGTCCCGTTCGGCGGCGTCAAGCGCTCTGGGTACGGCCGGGAACTCGCCCGTCACGGCGTCCACGAGTTCGTCAACCGCAAGACCGTCTGGGTCCAGCACGGTCTCGACGCCAGCGAGAGCGGGATCGAGTGATGCGGGTCTCGGATCTCGTCGTCGAGTCGCTGGAGGCGGAGGGCGTCGACTACGTGTTCGGGCTGCCGGGGGAGGAACTGGAGGACCTCCTCTTCTCGCTGCGCGACTCCGACGTGCAGTTCATCCCGGTGCGTCACGAGCAGGGCGCGGCGTTCATGGCCGACGTCCACGGCCGGCTGACGGGCGACGCGGGCGTCTGTCTCGCCACGCTCGGTCCCGGCGCGACCAACCTGATCACGGGCGTGGCGGACGCCCACCTCGACAAGTCGCCGGTCGTCGCGCTCACGGGGCAGGGGAGCCGCGAGCGGCTGAACAAGGAGAGCCACCAGAAACTCGACGTCGTCGACGCGTTCGAACCCGTGGTGAAGTGGAACGCCCAACTGTCCGACGTCGAGGGGGTCGCCGAGTCGCTCCGGAAGGCGTTCAAGGTCGCCGAGTACGAGAAGCCCGGCGCGACCCACCTCGAACTCCCCGAGGACGTCGCGGCCGAGGCGACCGACGGCGAACCGCTCCCGGTCCGCGACCGGGTCGCCCGTCCCGCGCCGAACGCGGGGGCGCTCGCGGACGCCGTCTCGGTGCTGTCGGAGGCCGAGCGACCGCTGCTGCTCGCGGGCAACGGCGCGGTGCGGGCGGAGGCCGCCACCGCCTTACACGAGTTCGTGGGGGCGACGGGGATGCCGGTCGTCGCGACGTACATGGGGAAGGGCGCGCTCTCAGACCGCGACGAGCGGTCGCTGATGACGCTCGACTCCGGACCCAATCAGGACGCGGGCGGCGCGATGGCGGAGGCCGACTGCGTGCTCGCGGTCGGCTACGACATCGCCGAACACGACCCCGCGGGGTGGAACCCCGGCGGCGACAAGTCGGTGGTCCACCTCGACGCCGAACCCGCCGAGGTGTACGAACACTACAACCCCGACGTGGAGGTGGTCGCCGACCCCTCGACCGCGCTGTCCGAACTCGCGGACGCGGTCGGCGGCGAGTGGGAGACGTGGTGTACCGACGCCCACGAGCGGGTGTACGACCACGCCACCCGGATGCCCGACTCGGACGACCCCGTGACGGTCGCCAACGCCCTCCCGCTGTTGCGGGAGTCGATGGCCGACGAGGACGTCCTCGTCTCCGACGTGGGCAGCCACAAGATGGCCATCGCGCGGCGGTTCCCGGTGTACGAACCCGGGCGGTGCGTCATCTCGAACGGCCTCGCGAGCATGGGCATCGGCGTCCCCGGCGGACTCGCGGCGGACCTGGCCGTCGACGCGAACGTCGTGGTGGGCACCGGCGACGGCGGCTTCCTCATGAACGCCGCCGAACTGGAGACCGCCAACCGGCTCGACTGCTCGTTTACGACCGTCGTGTTCCGCGACGACGACTACGGGCTCATCTCCGAGAAACAGGAGGGTAACCGCGGCGAGTCGTTCGGCACGCGGCTGGACAACCCCGACCTGGTGACGTTCGCCGAGAGCTTCGGCGTCGAGGCGGTCCGAGCCGACTCCATCGACGCCGTCGACGAGGCGTTCGACCGCGTCTCGAACGACGAACTCACGCTGATCGACGTGCCGCTCGCCGGCATGGAGTGACGTGAGAGCGCGGGTGACGGACGCAGCCGCGGCCGACGGTCGCGGCCGCGGCCCCACGCGGGCCGGCGGTGCGGTCGCCGAGCGGTCGCGTCCGACCCGGGGTTCGGTGCGCTTTTCCCCCGGCGCGTCCCCTCCGCGCGTATGACCGACGACACCGACGGGAGCGACGGGACCGGCGACCCCGACGGACCCACCGAGTCCGACGGACCCGCCGACTCCGACGCGAGCGCGGACGCCGACGAACGGGAGGAACTCACGTACGCCGACGCGGGCGTCGACATCGAGGCCAGCGAGGCGGCGACGGCGGCGCTCGTCTCGGCGGTCGGCGAGGGCGAGGGCGACTACGCGGGCCTGCTCGACATCGGCGACCGCTACCTGGCGCTGGCGACCGACGGGGTGGGGACCAAACTCCTCGTCGCGGAGGCGCTCGCGGACTACTCGACGGTCGGCATCGACTGTATCGCCATGAACGCCAACGACCTCGTCGCGGCGGGCGTCGACCCCGTCGCGTTCGTCGACTACCTCGCGGTCGACGACCCCGACGAGACGTTCGCCGAACAGGTCGGCGAGGGGTTGCGAGTGGGCGCCGAGCGCGCGGGCGTCGAACTCGTCGGCGGCGAGACGGCGGTGATGCCCGAAGTCGTCCGGGGGCTGGACCTGGCGGGCACCTGCGCGGGGCTCGCCGCCAAGGACGCCACCTTCGAGGGGCGCGCGGAGGCGGGCGACGCGCTCGTGGGGTGGGCCTCCTCGGGCATCCACTCGAACGGGCTGACGCTCGCGCGGGAGGCGGTCACCCGCGACCACGAGTACACGGACCCGTGTCCGTTCGGCGAGTACGACACGCTCGGCGCGGCGCTGTTGGAGCCGACGCGCATCTACGCCGACCTGCTCGGCCCGATGCGCGAGGCCGGCGTCCGCGGGGCGGCCCACGTCACCGGCGGCGGGTGGACCAACCTCGAACGCCTCGGCGACAACCGCTACGAGGTGACCGACCCGTGGCCCGCACAGGACGTGTTCGGGTTCGTCCAAGCGGAGGGGAACGTGAGCGACGCGGAGATGCACCGCACGTTCAACATGGGGACCGGGTTCGTCGCCGCAGTCGACCCCGACGACGCGGACGAACTCGCGGACGCGACCGGTGGACGGGTGGTCGGCTCGGTGTCGGAGGGCGACGGCGTGTCGATCCGCGGGCTGTCGCTGTAAGCGGGGGACGAGAGGGCCGGAGGCTACGATCGGGGGTCGAGTCGGCGAACCGCGACGGGCCGTACCGGGTCGCGCCGCGGGGGCCGGACCGGTCGGGCGGACGCGCCGGCGGACCGGGCTCCCCCTCCCGGCCCGCGTCGACGCGTTCCCCACTCCGCCCGCCGGTCCACCGTCGACGTCTCCCCCTTCCGTGGTGCGCCGCGCCGCTCCCTGCCGCCCGGTGCCGGACGCTACGGAGAACGCTCGCCGCTGGCGTTCAGCCGTCGATGTAGTCGCCGGCGACCTCCAGCACTTCCCCCATCGACCGCGGGTCGTCGACGGCGACGTCCGCGACGTCGTCGTCGGTGCCGAACGGCCACGGCCGCTGGAGCGTCAGCGTCCGCACGTAGCCGGCGTGACGCGCCTCGATGCTGTGGATGCCGAGCGCGATGGGCGTCACCTGCAGGTCCATCACGTTGCCGTCCTGCGCTTCGAGTTCGGCCTTCGCGAGGTAGGGTGCGGCGCCCGCGTACGCCGAGACGCCGAGGTCCTCGACCACCTGCGCGAAGCCGACGAAGCTGTCGACGCTGTCGTAGACGCCGTCCGGGAGGACGAACTCGTCCGCCGTCGGCGCGGTGACCGCCGCGCCCAGCGAGTCGAGCGTGCTCTCGAGCGCCGCCACGTGGTACACCTCGTGGTCCCGGATGTCCTCGAAGTGCTGGTAGGTGGAGTACCGGAGCGTCGGCCGGTCGAAGTAGCGCGCGACCTCGGAGGTCTCGACCGCGGTCTCGTCGAACACGCCGCCGCTCGACGCGAGCGCGTTCCGGTAGTACGCCGCCTCCAGGCGTTCGAGCGTGAGCGCGTAGTTGAGTATCTCCGGGATCGTCGGGTCGTCGCTGCCGTGGTCCGCCGCCACCTGGCCCATCCCGAACGCCGCGCCCAGTCCCGCGACCGCCGCGCCCATGAAGCCTCGCCGGCCGAAGTCGAGCGCCGTGTTCGCCGCTGTCTCGGGGCTGGGTCCGTCCTGTTCCGTCTCGGGGGTCCGCTCTCGGTCACTCATGTTGGATGCGCGCCGTCGCGCACTCCCACCGACGCCTGTCGACGGGGTATTCCTTTTCCGACTTTCGTCCGGGTTCCGTCCCTATTCTCCGGTGGTAATCGAACGAACGTGGTAACAACGACCGGCCGGCGTCCCGCCCGCGGGCCGGGTGTGTTGGGCTACCCCCCGCCGAGCTACCCCTCGCCGGGTCGGAGGACGACCGCGCCCACGCCGTCGAGCAGGCGGCGGAGGAGCGTGAACTCGACCATGACGACGGCGCCGATACCGAGGAAGTAGAGACAGCCCGCGACCGGGCCGAGCGACAGACGAGCCCACAGCCAGAACGCGCCGGTCACGGTGCCGACGACGGTGGGAAAACTGACCCCGGCCACGATGCCGAGGTAGGCCCCACCGAGACACCACGTGACCGCGGTGCCGCGGAGCCACGAGAGCGCGTAGCCGACGCGGCGGAGCGCGGACGGGGAGGGGGGACGAGACACGCCGGCAGTGAGAGCTGTCGGCCACTAAACGGTTTCTCGATTGCCCGTTTCAACCAAGGGCGTGGGGGGCGTGTCGTCGTGTAGATGTCGCACACGCACGTGAGCGTCGACGACGTCGAACCGAGCGGTCCGATGCGGTTCATGCGCGACCCCCTCGACTGCGAGAACCTCGGTTTCACGGTCGTCGAAGCCGACGCGGGGTGGAGCGGACCCGAACACGACCACGCCGACGAGGGCCACGAGGAGGTGTACTACCTCGTCGACGGCGCGGCGACGGTCGTCGTCGACGGCGACGCGGTGCCGCTCTCGCCGGGGGAGGCGGTGCGCGTCTCGCCCGACGCGAGCCGGCGGCTGGATGCGAGCGAGGAGAGCACGCTCGTCGTCGCCGGCGCGCCGTAGCCGCGTCCGTCGGGAGAACTGGAGAACCCGGGAACCGGAAAGCCGGGGGACAGGGGAACTGAAGAACCGGAGAACCGGGGACTGGGGGACCGCGGGACTCTTCTCGGCGGCGGCCTTCCGGCCGGTATGACCGACTCGGACCCGCGGCCGGGCGCGGACCCGTCGGCGAGCGACGCCGCGGTGGTCCCGGACCTGGTCGCCCGCGAGCGCCGGAGCGACCGGCCGGCGGTCGTCGACGCGGCGCGCGGGCGGACGCACAGCTACGCCGACGTCTGTACGACCGCGTACAAGGCCGGGAACGTCCTCCGCCACCTCGGCGTCCACGACGGGGCGCGCGTCGCCGTCGAGGCGGCGCCCGCGTTCCAGCCGCTGACGACGTTCCTCGGGAGCGCGCTGCTCGGCGCGGTCACCGCCTTCGACGCCGCGCCCGGGACGGACGCCCGCGTGGTGGTGGTCGACGCCCGCCGGGAATCCGAGTTCGACCTCCCGCCGGGGTCGAAGCTCTGCGCCTTCGGCGGCGCACCCGACCGCGCCGACACCACCCACTGGGAGGGGGAGGTGTGGAGCGAGAACCCCGCGTTCCCGCCCGCGACGTACGACCCCGACGCGCCGGTGCTCGCGGCCGACGGCGCGACGCACGACCACGCGACGCTGCTCGACGCGGCCCGCGGCGCGGTCGACGCGCTCGACTTGACCGCCGACGACCGGGTCGACCTGCGCGCGCCGCTGTCGGACCCGCGGGCGGTCGCCGCGGGCGTGCTCGCGCCGCTGCTCGCCGGCGGGGCGGTCAGACTTCCGGTCGTCGGCGCGGAGGGCGGCGAGTCCGGGGAGGCCGACGCCGCCGAGGCGGCGACCGCGGCGGTCGCGACCGGTGACTCGGACCCGCCGGACGCGCCGGACGTGCCGACGCTGTGGCTCGCAGACGTGTCGCTGTCGCGGTCGGGGTGAGAGACGGGGCGGCGTGACGACGGCGACGCGCCGTCCGCGTCACCGCGCCCCGTCGGTGCCCTCGCGGATCCGGTCGAGCGCCTCGGGGTTCTCGACCGACGAGAGGTCGCCCGGGTCCTCGCCGGCGTACGCCGCCGCCATCGCCCGGCGGACGACCTTCCCCGACTGGGTGAGGGGGAACTCGTCGACGAACAGCACCTCCCGCGGGCGGAACGGCTTGCCGTGCGCCTCGCCCACCCGGTCGCGCAACTCGGCCCGGAGGCCGTCGCTCGGCTCGACGCCCGGTTCGAGGACGACGTACGCGACGACGGCGGTGCCCGTCGTCGCGTCGGGGACGCCGACCGCCGCCGCCTGGGTGACCGCGTCGTGGTCGACCAGAACCGCCTCTATCTCGGCGGGACCGACCTTCCGTCCGGCGACGTTGAGCGTGTCGTCCGCCCGGCCGTGGAGGAACCAGAACCCGTCGTCGTCCCGCTGAGCCCAGTCGCCGTGGTTCCACAGCGGCGGGTCGGTGAACCGCGACCAGTACTCCTCCAGATACCGCTCGTCGCCCTCCCGGAGGCTCTTGGTCATGCTCGGACAGGAGTCGCGCGCGACGAGGTAGCCCCGCTCGCCCGCCTCGGCGACCGACTCGCCCGCCTCGTTCACGATGTCGACGTCCATCCCGAGCCCGGGGCCGCCGAGCGTGCACGGCTTGAGCGGTTGGTCGGGCATCGGCATGAGGAAACAGCCGCAGATCTCGGTGCCGCCCGAGATGTTGATGATCGGACAGTCGCCGCCGCCGACGTGCTCGTAGAACCACAGCCACGACTCGGGGTCCCACGGCTCGCCGGTCGACCCGAGGAGCCTGAGACTGGAGAGGTCGTGGCTCTCGACGGGTTCGGTGCCGTGTTTCCGGAGCGCGCGGACCGCGGTGGGCGAGACGCCGAACGTCGTGACGCCGTGGCGTTCGATCAGGTCCCAGAGGCGGTCCGGCCCGGGGTGGTCGGGCGCACCCTCGTAGATCACGACGGTGCCGCCGAACGCGTGGTTGCCCACCAGCGTCCACGGTCCCATCATCCACCCGATGTCGGACACCCAGAAGAACCGGTCCGACGGCTTCTGGTCGAACCCGAAGTGGACCTCCTTGCTACACTGCGTCAGGACGCCCGCGTGGGTGTGGACGATGCCCTTCGGCCGGCCGGTCGTCCCCGACGAGTACAGCAGCATCGACTCGGCGTCGCTGGGGAGCGACTTCGTCTCGTAGACGGGCGACCGCGTCCCGACGGCGTCGACCCACCACTCGTCGCGGGCGCCCCACGGCGGGTCGCAGCCGAGTCGCTCGTGGACGACCACGCGTTCGACGCCGCCCGCCCGCTCGATGGCCGCGTCGAGCGTCCCCTTCAGCCGGACCTCGCTCCCGCGGCGGTAGAAGCCGTCGCCCGTGAACACCACCGACGGCTCCGCGTCCGCGAGCCGGGTCGCCACCGCGTCGGTGCCGAACCCCGAGAATATCGGCACCGCGACGGCGCCGACTTTGAAACAGCCGTAGAGGACCGACACCACCTCGGGCACCATCGGCATGTACAGCCCCACGGTGTCGCCCGTCTCCACCCCCGCGGCGTCGAGGTAGTTCGCGACCCGGTTCGCCTCCCGTTGGAGGTCGTGGAACGTCACCTCCCGGCGGTCGCCGGGTTCACCCTCCCAGAGCACCGCCACGCGGTTACGCGCCGCCGCGTCGACCGCGGCGTGGCGGTCGAGCGTGTTGTGCGCGACGTTGAGCCGCCCGCCGGGGTACCAGTCGGCGAACTGCGGCCCCCGCGAGTCGTCACGCACCTCGTCGTACGGCTCGTAGAACTCCAGGTCGAGGTAGTCGACGAGTTCGTCCCAGAACCAGTCGACGCCCGACGCCTCGACCCCCGGGAGGTCGGTCGTGGTCCGCTCGACCAACTCGTCGTACGTGTCGATGCCGTACTCGCGCATGAACCGGCGGACGTTGGTGGCCTCCGCGAACGCCTCGTCGGGTTCGTGGACCACCGCGTCCGGGTCGACCGGCGGTTCGGGCTCCGTGGGCGCCATCTCCCCAGCGAATTGGCGTGCGCGCGGCAAGTAGTTTTCCGGGGTGTCTGTCCGACCCCGCGCGGCCGGCGGCGCCCCGGCGGTCCACCCCCGCTGTACACCTCAGGGGTCGCCCCACCGGGCGGCGTCGACGGTGAGACCGTCCACGCCCGCGTCGGCGGCGGCGTCCACGTCGGCGGGCGACCCCGCGCCCCACGCGTACGCGCCGAACCCGCGGTCGCGGGCCGCCCCTACCACCCCGGTCCGGAGGCAGTCGTCGACGTGCGGGTGGACGTTCCCGCAGTCGAGCCGCGCCGCGAGACTCAGGTTGGCCTCGGGGTCGCCCGAGAACAGCAGCCCCGTCGGGACGCCCTCGCTCCCCTCCGCCTCGGCGAACGCCGCCAGCGCCGCCGGGGAGAACGAGGTGACCCGCGCCGGGCGGTCGGCGTCCGCGAGCGCCGCGGCCACGTCGTCGGCGACGCCGACCGTCTTGAGTTCCACCTGGAGGGTCGTCCCCGCCGGGACCGCGTCGAGAACGTCCGCGAGCCGCGGGATCGGTTCGTCGGTGCCCAACACGTCGAGTTCCCGTACCACCGGCCACGGCGTCTCGTCGACGCGCGCGTCGACGCCCGCGATACGGTCGAGCCGTTCGTCGTGGACGACGACCGGTTCGCCCGACCCGCACCGCCGGACGTCGAACTCGACGGCGTCGAGCCGTCGTGCGGTCTCGACGAATGCGCGGACCGTGTTCTCGGGGTGTTCGTGCCCGCAGCCGCGGTGACCGACCAGTTCGACCGACACGCCCGGTCCTCCGGACGCGTCCGGCTTAGCTCCCCGCCCCGCTCCGCGGTTCGACCCCCCGTTCGACGCGCGGCCGCCCGACACCCCCGGATCCGTAATCGTAACCATCGATACCGGGTGTCGAGCAACGTAGCCGCCCGTTTCTCGCCTCTACACGGGACCTATCCGTTACATACGATTACGTATGCGACGCGATCCGTCGCGTGAGGCGACTGTCGTATCGCGTGGATAGCGCGATGAGACGGGAAGATCGGCCATACGTGTCGGTGAATCGACTCATATGTGGATAGTCAGTAACGATACGTAAACAGACGGCAAGTGTCTATAAGGAGCCGTGTGGAGTAGCCCAACTCCGTGAGTTCGGATAGCCGGAAACACGGCGACGGTGAGAGTGACGGCGGAACCGACGGTCCCGTCTCCCGACGGCGCTTCGTCCGCGTGGCGGGTGCCACCGGGGCGGCGGGGCTCGTCGCGGGGTGTTCGACGCGGAACCCGGACGAGGGGTCCGGGTCGGAGACGAGCGAGGGTACTTCCGGCGGGTCGGAGGGGACGACCACGGGCGAGTCGGGCGGGAGCGCGGGCGGCAGCATCGAGATCGCGACCGCCGACATCCAGGGCCACCGCGACGCGTTCAGGCAGGCGCTCCGCGATGGCGGACTCTCGGAGGACGTCGAGATATCGTTCCTCGCGACGTCGGGAATCTCGGGCGACGTCCAGTCGCAGTACCGGCAGTGGCTCCAGGCGGGGCGGGGTCAGCCCGACATCATGCGGATGGACAGCGGGTGGACGATCCCGTTCATCCAGCGGGGCCAGATAGCCAACCTGACCGAGGCGCTCCCCGACGAGACGGTCACGTCGATCAACGAGAACTACTTCGCCGCCACCGTCGACGCGGTGTCGGACGCCGACGGTAACCTCTACGGCGTCCCCTACCAGATCGGCCTGCCGACGGTCCAGTACCGGAAGGACCTGGTCGAACAGGCCGGGTTCAACCCCAGCGAGGAGAACTGGGCGACCGAGCCGATGTCGTGGGAGAAGTTCTCGAACGTCATCAGCCAGACCCACCAGCAGGTCGACGACGTCGACTACGGCTACTCGTGGCAGGCGAGCAACTACGTCGGGCTGTCGTGCTGTACGTTCAACGAGCTGATGAGCACGTGGGGCGGCGCGTACTTCGGCGGGCGCGACACCCTGTTCGGCCCGGTCGGCGAGCGGCCGGTCACGGTCGACGGCGAGCAGGTGATCCAGGCGCTCCGGATGGCCCGGACGTTCATCCGCGGGCAGGACGACGAGTACGCGCTCGACGGCTACCAGTCCATCTCGCCGACCGACGTGCTCCAGTGGACCGAGGGTCCCTCCCAGTCGCAGTTCCTCGACGGGAACTCGGTCTCGCTGCGCTACTGGCCGTCGGCGCTCCCGCCGGCCCACGAGGAGTTCGGCGACGACCTCGGCGTGATGCCGATCCCGTACGGCATCCCCGAGAGCGAGGCCGAGTACGAGGGACTCGGCGGCACCATCTCCGCGCTCGGCGGGTGGAACATGGTGTTGAACCCCAACACCGAAAACCGGAGCGCGGCGCTGCAGGTGCTGCAGGCGATCGACTCCGAGCCGTTCCGGCAGTTCCAACTCGAGGAACTCGACCTCCTGCCGCCGGACACCGCCGCGCTGGGGGAAGACCGGATCGGCGACATCCCGGTCTGGGGCGAGTACGCTGAGACGCTCCAGATCGCGGGCGAGAACGCCATGCCCCGGCCGGTCACGGTGGTGTGGCCCGACGAGTCGCCCGCGATCGCAGAGCGCGTGAGCGCGGTGCTCGCGGGACAGGAGGCCCCCGACGCCGCGATGAGCGAGCTAAAATCGACGCTCGAAACCATCGAGAGTAGCGTCTGAGATGGCGACCGAATCCGAGTCGTCCCGGTCGGCGACGCGGCGGTACTCGCCCACCTACTGGGTCGAGAACATGACCGACGAGCAGTTCGCGTACTTCATGCTGCTGCCCGCGTTCGCGCTGGTCGGGGCGTTCGCGCTGTGGCCGCTGTGGGAGACGTTCCAGATGTCGCTCCACGCCGACAACCTCACCGGCTCCGGCTACGTCGGCGAGTTCGTCGGTATCGAGAACTACGTCGCGATCCTCACGGGCGAGATGACCGCGCTGTTGGGCGCGCCGTTCTTCGACCTCGACCAACCGCTCCAGAGCGCGCTGTCGGTGACGCTGATCTACACCGCGATCAGCGTCACGCTCGAACTCATCGTCGGGTTCGGGATGGCGCTCATACTCGACAAGGAGTTCTACGGCCGCCGGTGGGTCCGGGTCGCGATCCTGGTGCCGTGGGCGGTCCCGATCGCGATCCAGGGGATGATCTTCTACCTCATCTTCCTGCCGAGCGTCGGGTTCGGGACGCAGGCGATGCACGCCATCGGCCTGTTCTCGGACACGCCGTTCATCAACAGCGCCGACCTGTTGATCATGGTGATCATCGCCGACGTGTGGAAGACCTCCGCGTTCATCGCGCTGATCGTGCTCGCGGGGCTCCAGAGCATCGACCGCGAACTGTACCGCGTCGGGCGGGTCGCGGGCGCGTCGGCGTGGCAGCGGTTCCGCTACATCACGTTCCCGCTGGTCGTCCCCACCCTGCTGGTCGCGCTGCTGTTCCGGACGATCCAGTCGATGCGCATCTTCGGGATCATCCGGACCATCGGCGGGAGCGGGGGCTGTTCGACGCTGCCGTCGCTGTCGTGTCTGGTCGTGACCACGTTCCAGGGGTCGGGCCGGTACGCGACCGCGGCCGCGCTCGCGTTCATCACGGCGGTCGTCGTCGCGATCGTCGCGGGCATCTACATCGTCGGCTTCGCCGACGTCGAGGGAGGTGCGATCTGATGGCGACCGTCACCGGCGACGACGGTGACGGCGACGGGGACGACGGCAACGCGCTCGAACGCTCGGCGCGCCGCGCGATGGAGCGGCCGTGGACCGTCTACCGGGCCGCGTTCACGTTCGGCGTGGTGGCGTTCGTCCTCATCACGCTGTTCCCGTTCTACTGGCTGCTCGTGTTGGCGCTCACGCCGCTGACGAACGTCAACAACATCGACTTCGAGGCGTTCGGGCTCCCGCTGCCGGTGCCGGTGCCGCAGGGGTTCAACCCGGCGGCGTTCGTCGAGGTGTTCCGGCTGGTGCCGTTCCACCGGTTCATGTTCAACAGCATCTTCATCGGGCTGGTGACGACGGCGATCGTGCTCGTGATCGCCAGCCTCGCGGGCTACGCGTTCGGCCGCCTGGAGTTCCGCGGCCGGCGGGTCCTGATGGTGCTGTTCCTCGCCATCTCGTACTTCCCGCCGGTCACGTTCGCGATCCCGATCTTCCGGTACTTCACGGGCGGGGTCCACCTGTTTACGATCCCCGGCGTCACCGCGGTGTACAGCCCCAACTGGTTCAACACGCCCGGCGCGCTGATCACGCCGTTTAGCGCGCTGTTCATGCCGCTGGCCATCTTCATCCTCACCACCTTCTACAGCCAGATCCCCGACGGGCTGGAGGACGCCGCCCGGATCGAGGGGACCACCCGGATCGGCGCGCTGTTCCGGGTGATCGTCCCGCTGTCGGCGCCGGGCGTCGCCACCGCGGGCGTGCTCACGTTCATCTCGATATACAACGAGTTCTTCTTCTCGTTCCTGCTCACCGACGGCCAGGCGCAGAGCTGGGCCCCGATCGTCTGGGGGATCCTCAACTACCAAGGGCAGTACCAGCAGTACTACAACCTGATGGCGGCGGCGAGCCTGATCGGGGTCATCCCGGTCGCGGTACTCGTCGTCCTCGCACAGGAGAAGATCGTCAGCGGACTCACGTCCGGCGGACTCAAGGAGTAAACACATGGGAGACGTCACACTCGACGGGATCACGAAACGCTACGACGACGTCGTCGCGGTCGACGACGTGAACATACATATCGAGGACGGCGAGTTCGTCACGCTCGTCGGCCCCTCCGGCTGCGGCAAGTCGACGACTCTCGAAATCGTCGCGGGACTCACCAACCCCAGCGGCGGGACGGTCACCATCGCCGACCGGGACGTGACGCGGCTGCCGCCGAAGGACCGCGACATCTCGATGGTGTTCCAGAACATCGCGCTGTTCCCGCACATGAACGTCCGGAAGAACATCAGCTTCGGGCTCCGCCTGCGGGACTTCGACTCCGAGGAGACCGAGCGGCGCGTCCAGCGGGCCGCCGAGATCCTCCAGTTGGAGGGAATGTTGGACCGGATGCCCGACGAGCTCTCCGGCGGCCAACAGCAGCGTGTCGGGATCGGCCGCGCCATCGTGCGCGAACCCGAGGTGTTCCTGATGGACGAACCGCTCGCCAACCTCGACGCGAAGCTCCGCGTCCACATGCGCACGGAGCTCCAGCGGCTCCACGACGAACTCGAGACGACGATCCTCTACGTCACTCACGACCAGGCGGAGGCGATGACGATGAGCGACCGGATCGCGGTGCTCAACCACGGCGAACTCCAGCAGTTCGCCCCGCCGCTGGTCTGTTACAACGAACCCGCCAACGAGTTCGTCGCCGGGTTCATCGGCTCGCCGTCGATGAACTTCCTCGAAGGCGAGATGGGGGGCGAACGCGTCGAGACGCCCCACTTCTCGGTCGGGGTCGACCCCGCGGCGGTCGACGTCGGCGCCGACGGACCGGTCACGGTCGGCATCCGCCCGGAGGACATCTACCTCCGGCAGACCGCGGCGACGGTCGAGCAGCCGACCGACGCCGTCGAGGCGACCGTGGACGTGCTCGAACCGATGGGCGACGAGATATTCGTCTACCTCCTGCTCGGCGACGCCGCCGACGACGGCGGCCCGACCGTCGAGGGGGCGGACGAGGCGAGCGCCCGCTCCGACCAACTCCTGATGAGCGTCGAACCCGACGTGAGACTCGAATCCGGCGAGCGGGTCGAGGTGGTGCTCGACCGCGACCGCGTCCACCTGTTCGACACCGGCGGCGACGCGCGCGCGCACGGGGTGGCGGAGGGGTCCGAGGCGCCGACAGAGGTAAACGCCGACGGCGGGGAAGGGCGATAACGTGAGCGACTCCTCTCACCTCCGAGTGATGTCGTACAACGTGCGCGCGGCCGGCCTCGACGAGGGCGTCGACGCGTGGGTGAACCGCCGCGCGACCGTCACGGGGGCGGTCCGGCTCCACCGACCCGCGACCGTCGGTCTCCAGGAGGTCGTCCCCGAGCAGTACGACGACGTCCGCGAGGCGCTGCCGGCGTACGAGTGGGTCGGCGAGGGCCGGCAGGGATCGGAGTCGAACGAGGCGACGCCGGTCGGCTACCGCGCCGACCGGTTCGACCTCGCGGACAGCGGGACGTTCTGGCTGTCGGAGACGCCCGACCAGCCGGGGAAGGGCTGGGACGCCGACTGCCCCCGGGTCGCCACCTGGGTCCACCTCGAGGACCGCGAGACGGGCGAACGACTGATCCACGTCAACACCCACCTCGACCACCAGGGGGCGGAGGCGCGCCGGGAGAGCGCGGCGCTGTTGCGCGACCGGTTCGCCGACCGGGACGCCTCGCTGGTGTTCACGGGTGATTTCAACTGCATGGCGGACTCGGAGCCGCTCGAACTCCTCACGGCCGAAGAGTCGCCGCTGGTCCACGCCGTCGACGTCTGCGAGACGACCCACCACGGCCCGGAGACGACGTTCACCAGTTTCGACTCGCTGGTCTCCGCCGGCCGCATCGACCACGTGTTCGTCGACGACGACGTGCGCGTCACCGGCCACGCCACGGCGACCGACATGCGGCCCGACGGGCGGTTCCCCTCCGACCACCTGCCGCTGGTGGTCGACCTCGAACTCGGCGACTGAGGCGGGCGGCGCGACGGCGGGCGTCGCCGCGCCCCGGCGACCCCCACAAACGACTTTTCCACCCCCCGCGTACGGCCGGTATGTACGTCCGCGACGCCAAGAACCGCGACGAGGTCTGGCTGCTCGACCGAATCGAGGAGATGGGGCTCGACGAGGCGTCGTTCCGGTCGCGCGACTACGTCATCGCGGTCGACGAGGAGACGAACGAGCGGGCGGGGTTCGGGCGCGTGCGGGTGCACAAGCCCGACGACGCCGACGAGTTCTGCGAGTTGACGAGCATCGGCGTCGTCGGGGCGTGGCGCGGGCAGGGCGTCGGCGCGCACGTCGTCGAACGGCTGGTGACCGAGGCGGGCGACGACGGCTTCGAGTCGGTGTACTGCTTCACCGACCTCCCGACGTACCTCGCGCAGTTCGGCTTCGAACGGGTCGACGCCGACGACCTGTCCGTCCCCGTGCGCGAGCGGTTCGAGGCGGTCGGCGGCGACGACGACGCGACCGTGCCGCTCCGGGTCGCCGTCGAGGGGTTCGAGATGCCGACCCGGCTGCGCGAGCGGTTCAAGACCGCCGCCCCCGCGGGCGACGGCGAGGGCGGGATAGAGGAGTCGGCCGAGGACTTCGGTATCGACCCCGACGAGGCCACCTACAAGTACGACACCGGGCGGTAGTCGCGGACGCCGCGTGCCGGCGGTCGAACGGCGTCCGCCCCGGCCGTGCGGTTCGCGGGGACCGCACCCGGCGCTACGTCCGGTCGTCGAGGAAGTCGGTCGCGAACACGATGTACGACAGCGCCGAACAGAACAGGATGGGCGGGAGGATCATGAACCCCCACAGCGGGTCGATCCCCCAGAACAGCAGCAGGACCACGTCGGCGAGACCGACGAACAGGAACGGGAGCGTCGACAGCACGCCGCGTTTGCGGTTCCACGTGCGCGCCGTGTCGGTGACGTCCGCGGCCATGGTCGGCTCTCGGTCCCGCGGGCACAAAAGCCACGCGTTAGTCGGTCGGGCGCACCCGGTCCGGCGCACACCGCCCTCTCGTCCCGGCGCTACGTGCGCTCGCGACCGGCGTCGTCGAACCGTGAGGCGACCGTCACCAACCCGAACAGGAGCGCGAGCACCGCCACCGAGAGGACCACGCCGTACAGCGCGACCCCGGTGGGCGTGCCCGGGATCGTCACCACGCCGAACACGGTGACGGCGTCGACGCCGTTGTTCGCCGCGACCACGTAGCCCGCGACGGCCACGAACGCGACGACGGTGACCGCCGCGCCCGCGAGGTAGCGCCGGCCCGACCCGCTCGCCTCCACGTCGCGGTCAGTCCGGGCCGCGCCGCCGCCCTCGTCGTTCCTCCCGGCGTCGCTCGGGCCGCTCGGCTCGTTCGGGTCGCTCGGATCGCTCACGCTCGGCGTTGTGGGTCGACGGGCATGGCTCTGTCGAGTCTCCCGGGGCGGCGTCCGCCGCCTCCGGGGTCGGAACCCCGCCCGGCGGTTCACGAATCCGGGGACGGACGGACCCGGGACGACCGCCCACACTGGAGACTTATGTGCCGGCCCGCGGTGGGTGGGGGTATGCCGACCACGCCCGACGCCGACCCCGCGGACGACCCGCTGGTGTCGGCCGCCCGCGACGCGCTCTCGGAGGCGTACGTCCCCTACTCGGAGTACCCGGTCGGGGCGGCGCTCGAAACCGAAGACGGGAGCGTCTTCACCGGCTGTAACGTCGAGAACGCCAACTACTCCAACTCGCTGCACGCCGAGGAGGTGGCCGTCGGGAAGGCGGTGTCGGCGGGTCACGACGAGTTCGCCCGCCTCGCGGTGACGTCCGAGGCGCGCGACGGCGTCACGCCCTGCGGGATGTGTCGACAGACGCTCGCGGAGTTCGGCGACGACGACATGCCCGTGGTGTGTGACGGCGAGACGGGTCTCGTGGCGTACACGCTGGGCGAACTCCTCCCGAACACCATCGGACTCGACACGCTGGAGGACGCCGCCGCGAAGCGCCGGGACGCCGGCGCGGAGTAGCCCGGCCGCCCCTCGGCCGTCCGGTTTCGGTGCGGTTTCGCCGCCGGGTCGTCCCGCGTCGGGTTCGGCTCAGAGCCGCCGCGCGCCCGCGAGGTACGCGGGGTTCGACGAGTAGCGCCGCTCGAACACCGTCTCGACCACGAACGACAGTTCCCACCCGGTCTCGGCGCGGAACAGGTCGCGCAGTTCCGCCCGCGACAGCGACGCGCCGTGCGACCACGCGCCGTCCGGGCGGGCGTCACACAGCAGGTAGTAGTAGCCGCCGGGTTCGAGCACCTCCCGTATCTCGCGGAGCGCGCGCCGCTGTTCGTCCGGGCCGAGACAGTGGAGCATCGCGGAGTCGACGACGGTGTCGGCGCGCACCCCCACCTCCGAGAGCCGGAGCGCGTCCCAGACGAGGAACGAGGCGTCGGCCCGCCGCCACCGCGCCTTCGCGCGGGCGCGGGCGACGGCGCTCGGGGCGACGTCGACTCCCAGCACTTCGTGACCCCGCCCCGCGAGGAACAGCGACAGTTCGCCCGTCCCGCAGCCCACCTCCAGCACCCGGCCGCGGACCAACCCCGCCTCCGCGAGGTGGACGAACGCCCGCTGTGGGTGGCCGACGTCCCAGTTCGGCGGCGCCCCCCGGTAGGCGGCGTCGAAGCCGTAGGCGGCGGCGGGGTTCGTCACGTCGAGCCCGGGGTCCGGGGGCGCGCTCATCGTCGGTGGCTCGGCGGCCACCGTGGAAAAGGCTCGTACTCCCCGGCACGCGCGTGCCGGGGATAGGACTACAGGTTCGTGGATGATAGTTCGTGATATGTATCGGATCCTGATGCCGATCGACGACGACGAACAACGCGTCGAGGCGCAGGCCGAGGTCGTCTCGGAGCTACTGGAGGTCGCCGACGGGATCGAGGTGGTCCTCCTACACGTGTTCGACGACGAGGACCGGGCCGACGGGACGGCGCCGTCGCAACTCGCGACGGGGCGGAAGGCGAGGAACCGACTCACGGAGGCCGGGGCGGCGGTCGTCGAGCGGAGCGAGGCGGGGAACCCGGCCGAGGAGATCGTCCGGGCCGCCCGCGCGACGGGCGCGAACCAGATCGTCCTCGGCGGTCGCAAGCGCTCGTCGCTCGGGGCGGTCGTGTTCGGGAGCGTGAGCCAGGCGGTCGTCCGGGAGGCGACCGCCCCGGCGACGGTCGCGGGGTCGGTCGAGAACCTCGAACGCCCCTCCCACCGGTGTGCGGACTGCGGCGAGGTCTATTACGCCACCCCGAACACGGAGATATCCAGCTGTCGGCGGTGCGGCGGCGTCAACCTCAAACCCGTGACCGGCAACCGAACGGAGCCGACGGCCTGACCGTGGGTCGGCCGGGACGGCGGTCTCCGCTCGCCCCCCGACGCGAGCGGGTGGAACTAACAGCCCCCTCGTCCAACCGGCGGCATGGACGACAGCGAGGACCCCAACGACGAGACGCAGTACCACCTCGGGGTCGGACCCGAGGACGTGGCCGACACCGTCCTCCTGCCGGGCAACCCCGAGCGGGTGGAGAAGGTGACCGCGCTGTGGGACGAGTCCGCGGCTGTGGCCGACCACCGCGAGTACCGCACCGCGACCGGGACGTACGACGGTGAACCGCTCTCGGTCACGTCGACGGGGATCGGGTCGCCGTCGGCGGCCATCGCGGTTGAGGAACTCGCGCGGGTCGGCGCCGACACGTTCGTCCGCGTGGGGTCGTGCGGCGCGATCCAAGCGGGGATGGAGGTGGGCGATCTGGTCATCTCGTCGGGCGGGGTCAGACAGGAGGGGACCAGCGACGAGTACGTCCGCGAGGACTACCCCGCGGTCGCGGACGGGGAAGTCGTGTCCGCGCTGGTCGCCGCCGCCGAGCGTCTGGGGTACGACTACCACGTCGGACTCACGATGTCGGCCGACTCCTTCTACGCGGGGCAGGGCCGCCCCGGGTTCGAGGGGTTTCGCGCCGCGGGGTCGGAGTCGCTCGTGGCGGAACTCCGGGAGGCGAACGTGAAGAACATCGAGATGGAGGCGTCGGCGATCATGACGATAGCGAGCCTGTACGGCCTGCGGGCGGGCGCGGTCTGTACGGTGTACGCCAACCGGGTCACCGGCGAGTTCCGGACGGAGGGGGAGTCGCGCGCCGCCGAGTGTGCGAGCCTCGCGGCGGCGCTGCTCGCGGAGATGGACCGCGTGAAGGCGGCGGCGGGCGCCGACCGCTGGCACGCGGGACTGTCTCTTGATTGAGGTATCGTCGGCGGACGACCCCGGCGGACGCGCCGTGAGTCGACGGCGATGCGCGGCCGAGTCGCGGCCGTTTCAACATCCATTTATCCTATGCCTCGGAACGGCGTACCATGAGCGAGAAGGTCGTCGTCGTCGGCGCCGGCTACGCCGGGGCGGGGACAGTCAAGTCGTTCGAAGACGAGATCGACCCGGGCGAGGCCGAACTCACCTGGGTGTCGGATCACAACTACCACCTCCTGCTCCACGAGGTCCACCGGTGTATCCGCAAACCCGAGGTGGAGTCGAAGGTGACGATCCCCGTCGAGGAGATCAAGGAGGACGACACCGAGTTCGTCCGCGACCGGGTCACCGGCGTCGACACCGACGACCGGTCGGTCGAACTCGCGGACGGCGAGGACATCGACTACGACTACCTCCTCGTCGCCGTCGGCTCCGAGACGGCCTTCTTCGGCATCGAGGGACTCGAAGAGCACGCGCTCACGCTCAAGAGCCTCGACGACGCCCGCGAGATCCACCAGCAGGTCGTCGACGCCGCCGCCGACGCCGACGAGGACGACCCCGCGCAGGTGATCGTCGGCGGCGCCGGCCTGTCGGGCATCCAGGCGGCCGGCGAGATCGCCGAACTCCGCGACGAGCGCGACTACCCGCTGGAGATCAAACTCGTCGAGGGTCTCGACCAGGTGTTCCCCGGGAACGACCCCCGGGTGCAGGGGTCGATCCGGAAGCACCTCCTCGACCACGACATCGAGATCCTCACCGGCGACTTCATCTCGAAGGCCGACGAGGACGCCGTCTACCTCGGTAGCGAGGACGACGACGACCGACTCGAACACGACGTGCTGCTGTGGACCGGCGGGATCACCGGCCGCGAGGAGTTCGCCGACACCGTCGACAGCGACGACCGCTCGAAGCGCCTGCTCGCCGAGTCGACGTTCGAGACCAGCGACGACCGCGTGTTCTCGCTGGGGGACTCCGCGCTGGTCGAACAGGACGACGAGGAGGTCGCGCCGCCGACCGCCCAGGCCGCCTGGCAGGCCGCGGAGGTCGCAGGGGAGAACCTCGCGCGCGCGCTCCGCGGCGCGCCGCTGAAGACGTGGACCCACACCGACAAGGGGACCGTCATCTCGGTCGGCGACGACGTCGTCGCCCACGACGTGCAGGGTATCCCGGTCAACACGTTCAGCGGTCCCATCGCCGAGACGCTGAAGAAGGGTATCGCCGCCCGCTGGATCGCCACCGTCTCGTCGCCTACGCGGGCGATCTCCGCCTGGAACGACATGTAAGCCGCCCCCGGTCGGGCGCCCCGACCGGGTCGGTCTCGGAGCCGTCCGTTCGCTTCCCCCGCCCGTCGGACCGACCGGTGTCGACGGCTCGTCTCGTCGGTCGGGTGCGTGCCCGGAGTCGACTGCGTCGGCCCGCGAGCGTCCGCGCGCCGACCCGTTCGGCTCAGTTCAGTGTTCGGGCTGGTCGGCGGGCGCTTTCATCCCGTCGAGTTTGAGGATGAGCACGCTCGACGTCTCGTCCTTCCCGTTGACGGTGCCGGTGATCTCCAGTTTCGACAGCGGCGTCGGGCCCACGACGACGGTGTCGCCCTCGTGGAAGTCGCGGACCGACCCCTGGAGGTGGATCTCCGCGCGACAGAGTTCGGGGTGGTGGACCGACGTGAGGTTGATCTCCTGGACGTTGACGTTGTCCAACTTCTCGCCCTCGTGCGACAGCGGCGTCGCCGCGGGTTCGTCGAGGCTCTGGAGGTCGAGCGCCTCGAACGCGTTCGCCGTCGGTTTGTACCCGCCCTTCGGGCCGGGGACGCCCTCGACCAACTGGAGCGCCTTCAGGCTCTGCATCTGGTTGCGGATCGTTCCGGGGTTGCGCCCCACGGCGTCCGCGATCCGCTCCCCCTTGACCGCGTCCTCGGTCTCGCGGTAGAGGTTCACGAGTTCGTTGAGGATCTTCCGCTGACTGTCCGTGAGTTCAATTGACGACATTTGCTATGTAGTTCCTCGCGTGCGCGCATAAATCCACGGTCCGGTACCCGTCCACGTGACTGGTCCACAGGTGTATGCCTATATATCCCTCCGTACGACGAACGCCGACCGTCCCGGCGGGCGGCGCTCGCCCGTCGCGGACGCCCCGAGCCGACCGATTCCGGGCGAGTCCGCCCCGACCGCTCACGGAGCGGCGGCCGACACGAGTTCGAACAGCGACGCTCCCGCCGTCACCAGCACCCGCTCCCCGACGAGCGCGAGGGCCGTCCCCCCGTCACCGGGGAACCCGACCGTCCACAGTTCCTCGCCGGTCCCGGCGTCGTAGCCCCGCACCGCCGTCGCGGGTGCGTCGGGTCCCGATCGAACGTCGCCGGCGACCACGAGTGTCCCGTCCCCGACGACCGGGTCGGAGGCGTACCACTCGGTGTCGTCGCGCCACACCTCCTCGCCGGTCGCGAGGTCGTAGCGCGCGACGACGCCGGCATCGAGACCGTCGACGCCGGCGGCGACGTAGCCGTTCCGACCGACGACGGCGGGCGTGGAGACGTCGGCCGCGCCGCGTTCGCCGAACGACTCGGGCTCCCAGAGCCGGTCGCCCGTCCCGGCGTCGAACGCTTCGAGCGTGGCGTCGAACAGTCCGTACGTCCCGACGACCAGTCGGCCGTCCGCGACCGCGGGCGGGTTGCCGTCCGCGCTCACCGGCGCGGTCGTCCAGAGCCGTTCGGGACCGGACGAGAGCCACCGCTCCGGCCCCACCCGCTCGGCGTAGGCGGCCGTCCCGCCGCGGCCCCCGACGGTGTAGAGACGCCCGTCCGCCAGTGCGGCCGTCTCCCCCTCGACTCCCCACTCCCGTCCGCCGTCGGGTTCGTACGCGAACAGGCCGTCGTTGACGGTGCCGACGTACGCCTCCTCGCGTCCGAGTGTCAGCCCCTCCGGGTAGCCGGGGACGGGGTACCGGTACGCCGCCTCGCGGCCGTCGTACCGAACCAGGTCCGTCTCCGACCCGTTCGAACGGAGCGCGTGGAGGTGGCCGTCGGGACCGAACCCGGCGAAGCGGGCCGCGAACTCCCCGTACGGGACGGCGCCGTCCCCCGCGTACGTGGCCAGCCGGGTGCCGAACACCGCGAGCCGGTCGGGTCCCGCGAGGGGGGAGAGGTACGGCGGGTCCGCCCCCTCGTGTGCGAGAGAGCCGAGTTTCCGCTTGTCGGGCGCCGCACGCGGCGGACTGGCGTGGGGGTTGTAGGCGGTGTTCGCGGCGTCGTAGCGGGCGAGCGGCCACGTCCCCCGTTCCGGCGTCCAGGCTCCGGTGTCGGCGTCTGACGCGCCCTCGACGGCTCGATACCCCCCGTATCCGACGGCCGCAGCGGCCGCGGCGCCGGCGACGACCCGTCGGCGTGTGATCGCGGGCACGGCTCCGGGTCACGCGTCCCACGGACAAGTAGTGGGGGGACGCGACGAGGGCGCCGCGGCGGCGTCACCCCGTCCGCGTCGTCCCGCCCCTCGCCACGAGCGGGGACCCGAAGCGGTGGGAGAGGACGGAACCGGCTCCTCGCGGCACGCACCCGGTATCGACCGGCGCGGCCGGTTCGCCCGCGTCGCTCACCCGGCGTCCGACCGCGCCCGCTCGACGTACTCGACGGAGACGGTGACCCGCCGGCCGGTCCGCTCCGCGACGGCGGCCGCGAACCGCTCGGGCAGGTCGGGAAACGACGCGTCGGGGGGTCGCGCCCGCCTGACGGTGACTTCCTCGGGACCCGACGAGAGACCCAGGTCGGTGAACTCGGCGTCGTCGAGCGCCTCGAACGCCCCGTCGCGCCCCCCGTCGTCGACCCGGAGGTGGACGATCCGCACGAGCAAGTGGTAATTCGCCGGACTCATACTCCCGTCCATCTCGCCCGCTCGCCCGAACCGGCACTCCTCCCGGGGCGGTCTCACTCCGGTAGCTCTTTGCGCTCGCTTCCGGACGAACGGGTGTGACCACGCTTCGACTCATCGGCGTTCCGACCGACTACGGACAGGGCCGGCGCGGGGTCGACATGGGTCCGTCGGCCATCCGCTACGGCGGGCTCGCGGACGGTCTCGCCGCCGCGAGCGTCGAGACCCGGGACGGGGGCGACCTGCCCGTCCCCCGCGCGGAGGAGCGCGACCCCGACGCCCACCGCCCCAGCCGGGGGAACGCGAAGTTCCTCCGCGAGACCGAGGAGGTGTGTACCCGCCTCGCCGACGAGACGGCCGACGCGCTCGCGGCCGGCGAGACGCCGCTCGTCCTCGGCGGCGACCACTCGGTCGCCATCGGCTCGCTCGGCGGGAGCGCACGCGACGCCGACGGCGTCGGCGCCATCTGGTTCGACGCCCACGGCGACTTCAACACGCCCGTCTCCTCGCCGTCGGGGAACGTCCACGGCATGCCGCTTGCGGCCGCGCTCGGCGTCGGCGAGTGGGCCGACGACGCCTACGGGTGGGCGCGCGCGCCGGGGCTCCGCGAGGAGAACACCGCCATCGTGGGCCTGCGGTCGATCGACGACGCCGAGCGGGAGGCCATCCGCGACAGCGACGTGACGGCGTACACCATGTCGGATATCGACGAGCGCGGCATCACCGACGTGGTCGAGGCGGCGCTGTCGGTCGCGGCCGACGGCGTCGACGGCGTCCACGTCAGCCTCGACATGGACTGGCTCGACCCGTCGCTCGCGCCCGGCGTCGGGACGCCCGTCCGCGGCGGCGTCACCTACCGGGAGGCGCACTACGCGATGGAGCGGGTGGCCGAGACGGACGCCGTCCGCTCGATGGAGGTGGTCGAGGTCAACCCGGTGCTCGACGAACACAACGAGACGGCCGAACTCGCGACCGAACTCGTCGCCAGCGCGTTCGGCAAGCGGGTGCTGTAGCCCCCGCCCCGACGGCACCGACCGTCGTTGACGCCGGGCGGACCCGCAGACCGCGGACGACCGGCCGGTGTGTACCCCCGCGACCGACCCGCGGTCCGCCGGCCGGCGGTGCGGGTCGACTCTCGGCCGACGCAGGCGCAACCCCCGATCTTTTCCGGGCGTCGGCTGTCGTGCCGACGTGCGTCTCGTCCACGTCTACGTCAACGACGACGAGCGACCCGCGGTCGAGCGGGTGCTCGAGGATCTCGATATCGACTACGCCGTCGTCGCCGACGAGGAGGACCGAACCAACCTCTTCCAGTTCCCGCTCCCGCAGGGAGCGGTTTCGGAGGTGTTCGAGGCGCTGCGGGACGTGGACATCCACGTCGAGGAGGACGCGTACGTCGTCCTCTCGGACGCCGAGACCGCGCTCACGTCCAACATCGACGAGCTACAGGAGCGGTACGCCGACTCGTACGTCCCGTTGCCCGCGTTCGAACTCCAGGCGAAGGCGCGGTCGATGAACATGGAGACGGTCTCGTACCTCTGGATGATCCTCTTGAGCACCGTCATCGCGACGGTCGGCCTCCTGATCGGTTCGCCCGCGGTCGTGGTCGGGTCGATGGTGCTCGCGCCGCTGGTCGGCCCGACGCTGACGGCGAGCGTCGGCGCGGTCACCGGCGACGGGGATATGTTCACCGCGAGCGTCCGCCAGCAACTGCGAGGGCTGGTCGTCGCGGTCGTTGGCGCGGTCATCACCGCGTTCGCCCTGCTGTACGCCGGGCTGGTCCCGTCGACGCTCGCGGTGACCTCGCTCGACCTGGTGACGGTCCGGCTGTCGCCGGGCGCGCTCGGCGTCCTCGTCGGGTTCGTCGCGGGTGCGGCCGCCGCGTTCGGGCTCACGACCGAGGGGCCGCTCTCCATCATCGGCGTCATGATCGCGGCGGCGCTCGTCCCCGCGGCGGGCGTCGCCGGCATCGGCGTCGCGTACGGCGAGCCGCTGCTCGCGCTCGGGACCGTGGTGCTGCTCGTGGTGTCGATACTCGCCATCAACCTCGGCGAGATGGTCACGCTGTTCTCGCTCGGCTACCGCGAACTCCCCCGGGTGGTCGGCGGCGACGACCGGGCTGACGACGACGACGGCGCGGCCGGCGCGGGCGACCCCAACCAGGGCGAGGGTGCGTCGGGCACCGCGAGGACGGTCGTCCTCGCGGTCGTCGTCCTCCTCGTGGCCGCGCCCGCGGTGGCGGCGACCGGCCAACAGGTCGTCCTCCAGCGGGACGTGACGACCGCGGTCGACGAGACGCTGACGCGGGACGCCTACGACGACGTCTCGGCCGTCGGCGTCTCCGCGGAGTACAGCTACCCCGTCGGGTTCGCGGCGACGCCAATCGTCACCGTGAGCGTCACGACGACGGAGAACACCTCGTCGTACCCCCGGCTCGCAGACCGGATCCAGCGGCGGGTGTACGAGCGCACCGGCCGCCGACCGACGGTCCGCGTCCAGTTCACCGGCTACCAGGAGGTCCGCGGGAACGAGACGCGGTGGTTCGGCTCGACCCTGCCGTCGGTCGGCGGCGGCGCGTCCGGGTCGGCGGGCGGCGTGCCCGCGTAGCCCGCGTCGGCCACCGGGCGACCCCGCCGCGAGCCGAAAAAATCGAGCGTCGTCGCGCCGTACTCCTCCCGGCCGGCGTGCTCGCGCCGACGCTGGCGGCGTCGGGTCTCCCCCTCGTGGCGCTCGGCGTCTTCACGGCGGTGGACGGCCGCTCGGGGTTCGGCGGCCCGGGTCGCTACTGACCCGGAACCCGACGCCGACGGGTCCGAGACCGCCGACCGCGTCTCACTCCCCGTCGTCGGTCCCGACGCGCGCCGCGGGCAACACGTCGACGGCGGCGACCTTGTCGCCGGCGTCTAAGTCCATCACGCGGACGCCCATCGTGTTCCGGCCGTACGTCGAGATGCCCTCGACGGGCGTCCGCAGGATCTGCCCCCCCTCGCTCAGCGCGAACAGGTGGTCGCCGTGGGTGACCGCCTCGACCGCACAGACCGGACCGTTCCGCTCGTTCGTCTTGATGTCGATCAGCCCCTTGCCGTTGCGCGACTGGACGCGGTACTCGTCGAGGTCGGTCCGCTTGCCGTAGCCGTTCTTCGTCACCGTCAACACCCAGTTGTGCTGGTCGGCGTCGATGGCGGCGACGCCCGCGACCCGGTCGTCGCCGGTCAACCGGACGCCGCGGACGCCGCGGGCGGACCGACCCATCGGGCGCACCTCCGACTCCGCAAAGCGGATCGCCATCCCGTCGCGGGTCCCCACCACGATGTGGTGGTCGCCGTGGGTCACCTCCACGTCCGCGAGCGCGTCGCCCTCCTCCAGTTTGATCGCGCGGATGCCCGTCGAGAGGATGTTGTCGAACGCCTCGCCCGCGGTCCGCTTGACGTAGCCGTCGCGCGTCACCATCGTGAGATACTCCTCGTCGTCGAGGTCGTCGCAGTTGACGACCGCGGTTATCTCCTCGCCGTCGTCCAAGTCGAGCACGTTCACCGCCGACTTGCCGCGGGCGGTGCGGCCCATCTCGGGCACCTGGTACGTCTTCAGCTGGTACACCTGCCCGTGGGTGGTGAAACACAGCAGGTAGTCGTGCGTCGACGCGAGGAACACCGACGACACCCGGTCGTCCTCCTTGAGGTCGGTGCCGATGATCCCCTTGCCGCCGCGGTTCTGCGCGCGGAACTCCGCCGCGGGCATCCGCTTGATGTAGTCGTCCTCGGTGACGACGACGACCGACTCCTCCTCGGGGATCAGGTCCTCGTGGGCGACGCTACCGGTGTCCTCGACGAACCCGGTCCGCCGGTCGTCGTCGTACTGCGCTTTGATCGCCTCTAGCTCCTCGGTGATCACCGACAGCAGCTCGGACTCCGAGCCGAGGATCTCCTCCAGTCGCTCGATCCGGGCGGTCACGTCGTCGTACTCCTCTTCGATCTCCGCCGACTCCATCGACGTGAGCGAACCCAACTGCATCCGGACGATGTGTTCCGACTGCGCCTCCGAGAAGTCGAACGCCTCCCGTAGCCGCGCCTTCGCGGCGTCGCGGTCCTCGCTTCCGCGTATCTCCTCGACCACGTCGTCGACGTTGTCGAGCGCCTTCAACCGCCCTTCGAGGATGTGCGCGCGGTCTTCGGCCTCGCCCAACTCGAACGCCGACCGCCGGGTGACGACCTCCTTGCGGTGGTCGATGTACTGTTCGAGCGTCTCCTTCAGCGAGAGCACGCGCGGCTGACCGTCGACGAGCGCGAGGTTGATCACGCCGAACGTGGACTCGAGGTGGTGTTCGAGCAACTGGTTTTTCACCACCTCCAGGTTCGCCCCGCGCTTGAGTTCGACCACGACCCGGACGCCCTCGCGGTCGGACTCGTCGCGGAGGTCGGAGATACCCTCGATGACGCCCTCGTTGACGTCCTCGGCGATGCGTTCGACCAGCCGGGCCTTGTTCTCCTGGTAGGGGAGCTCGGTGATGACGATCCGCTCGCGGCCGTTGTCGTACTCCTCGACGTCGAACTCCGCGCGCACGCGGAGCCGACCCCGACCCGACGAGTACGCCTTCCGGACCGCGTTCCGCCCGACGATGTTCGCACCCGTCGGGAAGTCCGGCCCCTTGACGTGTTCCATCAGGTCCGCCAGGTCGCAGTCGGGGTTCTCTATCACCTCGATCGTAGCGTCGATGACCTCGCCGAGGTTGTGCGGCGGGACCTTCGTCGACATGCCGACGGCGATGCCCGTCGACCCGTTGACGAGCAGGTTGGGGTACGCCGCCGGGAGCACGTCCGGCTCCTCCAGCCGGTCGTCGTAGTTCGACGAGAAGTCGACGGTGTCCTTCTCGATGTCCGCGAGCAACTCCCCGGCGATGGGCGCCATCCGCGCCTCCGTGTACCGCATCGCGGCCGCGGGGTCGCCGTCCATCGACCCGAAGTTGCCTTGGCCGTCGATCAGCGGGTAGCGCATCGAGAACTCCTGGGCCATCCCCACGAGCGTGTCGTAGATGGCGGAGTCGCCGTGGGGGTGGTAGTCACCCATCGTCTCGCCGACGACCGACGACGACTTCCGGTGGGTGGTGTTCGAGGTGACGCCCATCTCGTGCATCGCGTAGAGGATGCGCCGGTGGACGGGTTTGAGACCGTCGCGGACGTCCGGGAGCGCCCGACCCGCGATGACCGACATCGCGTAGTCGATGTACGACTGTTCCATCTCGTCTTCGATGCGGACGCGCTCGACTTGCGCCGCGCGTACGTCTTCGGGGTCGACGGGTACGTCTGAACTCATCGTGGATACCTCACTGTCTCAGATGTCCACCCAGTCCGCCTCGGGGGCGTGGTCCTTGATGAACTGTTTGCGCGGCTCGACCGAGTCGCCCATCAGCACGTTGAACATGCGATCGGCGGCCGCCGCGTCCTCGATGTTGATCTGTTTGAGAATGCGCTCGTCGGGGTCCATCGTCGTGTCCCACAGCTGTTCGGGGTTCATCTCGCCCAACCCCTTGAACCGCTGGACCTGCGTGGGACTGCCGCCACACTCCTCGTCGACGATCCGGTCGCGGTCGGCCTCCGTCATCGCGTCGTACGTCTGGCCGCCACAGCGCACGCGGTACAGCGGCGGCTTCGTCGCGTACACGTACCCCGCCTCCAACAGTGGGCGCATGTGGCGATAGAAGAACGTCAACAGGAGCGTCCGGATGTGCGCGCCGTCGACGTCGGCGTCGGTCGCCATGATGATCTTCTGGTAGCGCGCGTCGTCGATGTCGAACTCGTCGCCGATGCCCGTCCCGATGGCGGTGACGATGTTGCGGATCTGGTCGTTCTGTAAGACGCGGTCCAGCCGGTGTTTCTCGACGTTCAACACCTTCCCGCGGATCGGGAGCACCGCCTGGTTCGTGGGGTTGCGCGCCTGTTTCGTCGACCCGCCCGCGGAGTCGCCCTCGACGATGAACAGTTCGGCCTCCTCGGGGTCGCGCGACTGACAGTCCGCGAGCTTCCCGGGCAGCGCCGTCGAGTCGAGCGCCGACTTCCGCCGGGTCAGCTCCTCGGCCTCCTTCGCCGCCTTCCGCGCGCGGGCGGCCTCTGCGGCCTTGCTCACGATGGCCGTCGCGGTGTCGGGGTGCTCCTCGAAGAACGTCCCCAGTCCCTCGTGGACCGCCGACTCGACGACGCCGCGCACCTCGCTGTTGCCGAGTTTGGTCTTGGTCTGCCCCTCGAACTGCGGGTCGGGGTGTTTGATCGAGATGACCGCCGTCAGCCCCTCGCGTACGTCCTCGCCCTTGAGGTTGCCGTCGAGGTCGTCGGCCAACCCGTTGTCGTTGGCGTAGTCGTTGACGACGCGCGTGAGCGCGGTCTTGAACCCGGTGAGGTGGCTCCCGCCCTCGCGGGTGTTGATGTTGTTGGCGAACGCGTGGACCGACCCCTGTAGCTCGTCGGTCGCCTGCATCGCCACCTCGACGTGGACCACGCCGTCGCCCACCCGCTCGTCGTCCTCGAAGTAGATGACGTCGCGGTGGAGCGGCGTGCGCGTCTCGTTGAGGTAGGCGACGAACTCGCGGATGCCGCCCTCGTACGCGAACGTCTCGGAGGACCCGTCGCGTTCGTCCGCGAGCGTGATCGCGACGCCGGGGTTGAGGAACGCGAGTTCGCGCAGCCGGTTGGCCAGCGTGTCGAACGCGAACTCCGTCTCCTCGAAGATGTCGTCGTCGGGCCAGAACCGTATCTCCGTGCCCGTCTCCTCGTCCGCCTCCACGTCGCGGACCCGCTCGAACCCATCGGGGTCCGGCTCACCCCCCGCGAACCGGTGTCGCCAGACGCCGCCGTCGCGTTTCACCTCCACGTCGAGGCGACCGCTGAGCGCGTTCACCACCGAGACGCCGACGCCGTGGAGCCCTCCCGACACCTGGTAGGACTTGTTGTCGAACTTCCCGCCCGCGTGGAGGACGGTCATGATGACCTCCAGTGCGGGGCGGTCGTACTGTTCGTGCGTGTCTACCGGGATCCCCCGGCCGTCGTCGCGAACCGACACCGACCCGTCGTCGTGGATGGTCACCTCGATGGTGTCACAGTGGCCCGCGAGCGCCTCGTCGATCGAGTTGTCGACGACCTCGTAGACGAGATGGTGGAGACCGCGTGAATCCGTAGAGCCGATATACATCGCCGGGCGCTTCCTGACTGCCTGGAGGCCCTCCAGAACCTGGATCTGCCCGGCACCGTACTCGTTCTCCCCTGAATCTGACATAGGAACCTTACCCAGTCTAGCTCGGCCCCATGTATAAACTCCACGCACGCGCGCGTAGCGTGGACGCTCACGTCACTCTCTCGCGGTCGTGCGCGCGTCCCACACGCGCGCACGGCCGGTCGCCCTCGCCGGATCGCGGCGGGGGTGCCGCTTCACTTCCACCCCGCTGAGGACACCGTTTTAAGCACCCGCCCGGTAGGGTGCCGTACCAGAATGACGTCGTTCCAGTCGACGCTCGGCGAGGAGGAGGGGATCGCGGACGAACTGGCGGCGAGCCAGCGGGAGATCTCCATCGCCGAGTTCTTCGAGAAGAACAAGCACATGCTCGGGTTCGACTCGGGCGCGAGGGGGTTGGTCACCGCGGTCAAGGAGGCGGTCGACAACGCCCTCGACGCCTGCGAGGAGGCGGGGATCCCGCCGGACATCTACGTCGAGATCCGCGAGGCGGGCGACTACTACCGGCTGGTCGTCGAGGACAACGGTCCGGGGATCACGCGCGAACAGCTCCCGAAGGTGTTCGGGAAGCTGCTGTACGGCTCGCGGTTCCACGCCCGCGAGCAGAGCCGCGGCCAGCAGGGGATCGGCATCTCCGCGGCGGTGCTGTACTCCCAGCTCACCTCGGGCAAGCCCGCGAAGATCACCTCCCGGCCGAAGGGGGAGAGCCAGGCGCAGTACTTCGAGCTGATCATCGACACCGACAGCAACGAACCCGAGATCAAGGCCGACGAACCTACCTCGTGGGACCGGTCGCACGGCACCCGGATCGAGGTGGAGATGGAGGCGAACATGCGCGCGCGGGCGCAACTGCACGACTACATCAAACACACCGCGGTCGTCAACCCCCACGCCCGGCTCGAACTCCGCGAACCCGGGACGGAGGAGCCGCTGAAGTTCGAGCGCGGCACCGACCAGCTCCCCGCGGAGACCTCCGAGATCCGCCCGCACCCCCACGGGGTCGAACTCGGCACGCTGATCAAGATGCTCGAATCCACCGAGTCGTACTCGGTGTCGGGGTTCCTCCAAGAGGAGTTCACCCGCGTCGGCAAGAAGACCGCCGACAAGGTGCTCGACGCCTTCCGCGACCGCTACTTCGGCCGCGAGATGGCGTGGGCGACCCCCGACTCGCTCGACGCCGAGGCGGTCGTCACGGCGGCCGTCTCGGGGAAGGGGAGCGACGCGACCGAGACGTTCGCGGGGCGGGTCGCCGAGGCGCTCGACTCGGCGGGTCGCCTCGCCCACCACGAACTCGTCCGCCTCGTCGCCGACGCCGCCGAGACGGCACAGGAGTCGACGGGCAAGACGTTCGGCGACACCGTCCGCGCCAACACCGTCGACGCCGTCTGGACCGGGATGACCGCCGCCCGCGTCGACGCGGCGGGCCGGCGGGTCGACGCGGACGACGACGCCGAGGCCGACGACGCCGAGTCCGTGCTCCGCGCGCCGCTCGTGGCCCTTGTCGACGACGCCACCAGCAGCCAGAAGGACGACGCGGTGGTCACGGGGCTGGCCGAGCGGCTCGCCGCCGACGTCGCGGGGCTCGACGACTCGCGCCACCGGCTGACCCGCGCGCGACTCGACCGGCTGGTCGACGACGCCGCAGACCGGATGGTCGAGTTCGACGAGGTGACGTTCGGCGACACCGCCCGCGAGAACGTCGCCGACGCGCTGTGGACGCGGATGGCGACCGTCCCGGACGACGTGCCGAACGTGAGCGAGGTGGCCGGCGACCGCGACACCGCCTCGTCGCTACTGGAGGCGATGCGCGGGACGGACATCCTCGCGCCCCCGACCGACTGTCTCGCGCCGATCACCGCCGAACTCGTCGAGGCCGGCCTCCGCAAGGAGTACGACGCCGACTTCTACGCCGCCGCGACCCGCGACGCCGAGGTCCACGGCGGCGACCCGTTCATCGTCGAGGCGGGCATCGCCTACGGCGGCGACCTGCCCGCCGAGGGACAGGTCGACCTGCTCCGGTTCGCCAACCGCGTCCCGCTGGTCTACCAGCGGGGGGCGTGTGCGACGACGGACGTGGTGAAGTCCATCGGCTGGCGCAACTACGGGCTCGACCAGCCCGGCGGGTCGGGGATGCCCAACGGTCCCGCGGTGATCATGGTCCACGTCGCGTCGACGAACGTCCCGTTCACCAGCGAGTCGAAGGACGCGCTCGCGAACATCCCCGCGATCGAAGACGAGATCGAACTCGCGATCCGCGAGGCGGCCCGCGAGCTGAAGAGCTACCTCAACAAGCGGCGGTCGATGCAGAAGCGCCGCGAGAAACAGGACGTGCTCGGGCGCATCCTCCCCGAGATGGCCGACAAGGTGTCGGCGGTCTGCGGGCGCGACCGCCCGGACATCGACGGCGCGCTCGCGCGGATCATGAACAACGTCAGCGTCGAACGCGAGTACGACGAGGGGGCCGTCCGGCTGGTCGTGGAGAACCACTCCGACCGGACCGAGGAACTCGACGTGACCGACATCGTCTCGGTCGAACCCGCCGACGTCCCCGACGACGCCGAGGTGGTCGACCTCGACGGCGAGTGGTTCGTCAAGTGGACGCCGTCGGTGAGCGGCGGCGACGAGGCGGTGTTGGAGTACCGGGTGTCGGACTCGGACGACGCCGAGTTCGACGTGAACGTCGACGGCGTCGAGACGGAGAAGCTCACGGTGAACGCCTGATGCCGAGGAGAACGAGCGAATGAGCGACACGCAACAACAGAACACGGCACGACTCGACGAGGAGGAGGCGCGGAGACAGCTGCTGGAACTCGCCGAGGAGTTCTACGACCAGTTCGAGGCGGGCGACATCCCCGAGATGACGCTCCCCACGCGGACGAAGAGCAACATCGTCTTCGACGAGGAGGCCGGCGTGTGGGTGTACGGCGACCGCACCTCCACGCGGTCGGCCAACTCCGTCCGCGGGGCGCGGAAGCTGCTGAAGGCGGTGTACGCCGTCGAGTTCCTCGCCCAACAGCTCGACGAGGACCGCTCGTCGACGCTGCGGGAACTGTACTACCTCAGCGAGTCGTGGGACTCCGAGGAGGCGCAGTTCACCAGCCAGGACGAGTCGAACCAGCTGATCGAGGACTTGGAGATCGTCTCGGGCGTCACCCGCGAGGACTTCCACATGCGGCCGGAGGAGTCGGGCGCGAAGGTGATGGGACCGCTCCTGCTCCGCGAGCAGACCCGCCGGGGGGACCGCGAGATCCACTGTCAGGACGACGTGGGCCAGGGCGGCTACCAGATCCCCAACAACCCGGACACGATCGAGTTCCTCGACAACGACGCCGAGTTCGTCCTCTGTGTCGAGACCGGCGGGATGCGCGACCGACTGGTCGAAAACGGGTTCGACGCCGACCGCGACGCCATCGTCGTCCACCTCGGCGGCCAGCCCGCCCGGGCGACCCGCCGGCTGACCAAACGCCTCCACGACGAACTCGACCTCCCCGTGGTGGTGTTCTGCGACGGCGACCCCTGGAGCTACCGCATCTTCGGCTCCGTCGCGTACGGCTCGATCAAGTCCGCACACCTCTCGGAGTACCTCGCGACCCCCGAGGCGCGGTACGTCGGCATCCGCCCGCAGGACATCGTCGACTACGACCTGCCGACCGACCCGCTCAGCGACTCGGACGTGAACGCCCTCGAATCCGAGCTGGAGGACCCCCGGTTCAAGTCGGAGTTCTGGACCGAGCAGATCGAACTCCAACTTGACATCGACAAGAAGGCTGAACAGCAGGCGCTCGCCTCCCAGGGGCTTGACTTCGTGACCGACACCTACCTCCCCGAACGGCTCGGCGAGATGGGCGTGCTGTGAATCGGTCGTAACGCGTCCCCACCGGCCCGACGGGGTCGGCTCCGACCGGCTCCGTCGTCCTCTTCTTCGGTCTCCGTCGGTCGGTTTCCCGCCTCGACTCGCGGCTCCATCAGCCACTCAGCCCATCAGCCGTTCGAGCTCCCGTTCCACGTCCGGTTCGCGTTCGCCCTCGCCCGTCTCGCCCGCCCCGTCGCCGTCCGAGCGGTCCGCGGCGCACGCCCGGCAGTAGACGTTCTCGCCCTCGCGGTACGTCCGGAGGGGGAGCCCCCCGGCGTACAGCCGGTCGTCGAACTGCCGGCGCACGCCCGTGTGGACCCGGTCGCCGCACGCCGCGCACGGTTCGGGCGGGTTCCGAACCGGCTCCTCGCTCACGGTCCGTTCGCGGCCGAACGTCGAGGCCGACTTCCGCTCCTCGCCGTCGGGGAGCGCGAGCACCAGCAGCATCGGCACCAACAGCGCGACCAGCGCGACCGCTCCGAGGGCGACCCCGACGGTGAGCGACCCGGTGAGGAGGAACGCCACCAGCGCGGCCGCCCCGCTCGCGACGCCGCCGGCGAGGACGGCCCCCGCAAGCAGGAGTTTTCCGCGCAGGTCGCCGTCGCGGTCGGGGTACGACAGTTCGGTGCCGTCGGCGCGAACCTCCCGGCGGGGCGCGCCCACCGTGTAGCGGTAGGCCGCGTAGACGACGTTGAGCACGCCGCCGCTGACCAGAAACAGGCCGACGTGCGGGAGGACCGAACCGAACCCGCGCTTGCGGAGCACGACTCGGTCGCCGTGGTCCGCCTCGGTCTCCCAGCCGGCGACCTCCAGGTCCTGGACGCGCCGCCGGAGCCACGCCCGGTCGGCGTCGCCGGGTTCCGCCGAGTCGGCCTCGGTGCCACACTGCGAGCAGAAGGCGTCCCCCGGCGAGAGCCGCGCCCCGCACGCCGAACAGTGCGTCGGCGACGCGGCCGCCCCGGGGTCGGAGGTGGAGGGCGTCATACGCCGAAATGGTCTCCGGTCGACCAAGAAGCTTGCGCGCCGCTCACGCCGCCCGTCCCGTCCGGTCGGACCTCCACCCGACTCGCCCGTTCTCCCGGTCGCATCGCCGACCCCGACCGTCCGGTCGCCGTCCGAGCGGTCCGCTACCGGCTCACTGGTTCGGCCCGCGTTCGTCGAGCGCGACCGGGACCGACCGCCGCGCGACGTCGACCGCGAACCCCGCCGAGTCGGCTTCGAGGAAGTCGAGCGTGTTGTAGTGGATCGGAACCACCAGGTCGGGGTCCATCCGCTCGGCCAGGTCGGCGGCCTCGTCGGCGTTCATGCAGACCGACCCGGAGATGTTGGCGAGGAACAGCGACACGTCGAGTTCGGCGAACGCGTCGAGCGCGTCCGAGTCGCCCGGCCAGAAGGCCGAGGTGCCGCCGAGCACCAGCCGGTAGCCCACGCCCGACCCCTTCGGGTGGGGGACGCTCCCGTCGTCGTCCGCGTGCGGCCCGTCCGCCTCGTTGTACGCGGGCACCGACCAGACGTCGACCGTCCCGTCCGGCGTCGCGACCGACAGGTGGTCCTCCTCGCCGACCCGCACCACCTCGAACGGGAGGTCGTCGACCGGCGTCAGGTCGCGGTCGATGGAGCCGGCGTCGACGCCCTCGTAGACGACGACCGTCGCGTCCTCGCCCGCGACGCGTTCGACGCCGTCGGAGTCGTAGTGGTGGTCGTGGGTGACACAGACCAGGTCGGCGTCCTCCGGTCGGTGGTCCGTCGCGCGGGGGTGGGCGGCTTCCTTGGGGTTGCCGCCGCCCGGCGGGGTCCACTCGCCCGTGAGCACGCCGTACCGGCCGGGGTCGACGTACGCGACCAGCCCCTCCGCCGTCTCCAGTCGCGCGGTCGCGTAGCCGAACCACTCCACCGTCAGGTCGTCGTGACGAACCGTCATACCGGGACTGTGCGCGCCGTCCGCTTAATCCCCCGCCTCCGGGTCGGGTACGACGGGTCCCACAGGGCAGTACAGCTACAGGTACCGCTCCGCGAGCGGGCCGGCGGCGAACGCCGCGGCGAACCCGAACAGCACGGTGGTGACCGCGGCGAGTCGGAGCACGAGACCGGTCGACCCGCCGCCGGCGACGTAGCCGACGGTGGCGACGAACGCGACGGCGAAGGCGGCGGCGAAGACGACCGGCAGCGGGTGGTCGACGACGGTCCGGCGGACGTCCATGTCCGGCCGTGCGCCCGGCCGGGGGAAGTGCCTTCCGCCATCATCGCGCGCACCCATCTCACCTTCCCGCTTTCGCTCACCGCGACCGAACTCTCACCCGGCGTCGGCCAGCCGGTCGACCCGTTCGAGCGTGTCGGCGTCGCCCGGCGCCTTGTCCTCGCGGACGCCGAGGAAGCGCGGGAACCGCAGCGCGTACCCCGACGAGTAGGTGGGCGAGCGCTGTATCTCCTCGTACCCCACCTCGAAGACGACCGCCGGCCGTATCGCCACCTCGGTGCCCGACTCGCGGACGACGTGCGGCTCCAGCAGGTCGGTCAACTCCGCCAGCTCCTCGTCCGTGATGCCGGTCGCCACCTTCCCGATGGTCTCGTACTCGGGGTCGCCCCTCCCCTCGACCCGCGCCGACAGCAGGAACGTCCCGAGGTAGGTCGCGCGGCGGCCCTCGCCCCACTCCGCGCCGGTGACCACGAGGTCGAGCGTCTCCACGTCGGGCTTGCGCTTGAGCCAGTTCCGCCCGCGCCGTCCGGGCGAGTACGTCGAGTCGGGCCGCTTGAGCATCACGCCCTCGTGGCCCGCCTCCAGGGCGTCGGTCTCGAACGCCGCTATCTCGTCGGGGTCGTCGGAGACCAGCAGGTCGGACACCCCGGTGTCGAGTACGTCCCTCAGCCGGTCGTGGCGTTCGGTCAGCGGCGTATCGAGGAGGTCCTCCCCCGCCGCGTGCAGGCAGTCGAACGCCCGGAGTTCGACCGCGACCTCCTCGCGCATCCGATCCACGTCGTGTTTCCGGCGGAACCGCCGGAGCACCTCCTGAAACGGGAGCGGACGGCCGTCGTCGCCGACCGCGACCGCCTCGCCGTCGACGATAGCGGGCGCCGACAGTTCACGCTCGGCGTGTTCGACCAGTTCCGGCAGCGCGTCGGTCACGTCCTCCATGTTCCGCGAGAACACCGACGCCGACTCGCCGTCGTAGTGGAGTTGGACTCGCGCGCCGTCGTACTTGGTCTCGACCGCCGCGGCGTCCCAGCCGTCGAGCGCGTCGGCGACGGTGCCCGCCTGCGCGAGCATCGCCCGCACCGGCCGGCCCACCTCCAGCGAGACGGACCGCAACCCCGCGACCCCCTCCTCGCGTGCGAGTTCCGCCACCCGACCGTAGTCGTTCGTCACCTGGAGCGCGCGCTCGACCGCCGCGACGAGTTCGGCGGTGTCGTCGCCGGTCTCACGCTCTCGCTCACCCTCGCTCTCGTCGCCGTCGGCGGACTCGTCCTCCGGGCCGCGCTCCCCGTCGCCGTCTCCGTCGTCCCCTCGCTCGTCGTCGTCCGCCTCGGTCCCCGCGTCGTCCTCCCGCTTTTCGTCGTCTTTCTCGCCTCGTTCGTCGACGGGCGTCGTCGTCTCCGCGCCGAGGAACGCCGCGGCGGTCGCGTCCCGGACGGTGCCGCCGCCGACGCCGATCCGCATCTCGCCGAGGAGCAGCCGCGCGAGGTACTTGGCCTCCGCGGGGCTCGCGCGGTTGAACAGCCCGAACAGCGTGTCCCGGCGGGTGGCCTCGCTCCCCTCGCCGGTCGCGGCCGCCACCGCCGCGAGCGAGTCGGCCACCCCGCGGACGGTGAGGTCGCCGCCCGCGCCACCGTCGCCGTCGCTCCCGCCGGCGAACGCCGACAGCCCGGTCTGGCCGCCGAACTCGTAGTTCGCGGCGACCGCGCCTATCTCGCCGGTGTCGGCCAGTCGCGCCTCCACGTCCGAGACGCTCACGTTCCTCCCGGCCGCGCGGGCGATGGCCTCGTAACACAGCGCCGGCCCGACCGACAGCTTCCGGCTGTCCCACCCGGCGAACACCTCCCCCCGGAGGAACCGCGCCACCACCGGGAGCTCGTCGCCCGCGTCGGCCAGCAGGTCGGCCACGAGCGCGACCGTCCCGAGGTCGCTCCCCTCGGCTTCGAGTTCGTCCGCCCGCTCGGCGAACGCCGCGAAATCCATACCCGGGGCTGGACCGGCGCCGCGAATAAGTCCGCCGACTCGTCGACTCGACGGGTCGCTGGAGTGCCGGCACGCCGGACGGCCGGACCGCTGGGTCGTCGACGCCCCGACCCGCCGCCCGCGGGCCCGCCGGACCGCCGCTCCCCGCCCTCGACCCGTCGGCGGCGCGACCCGTCGACCGCGGGTGACCCGCCCGCCGTCGGGCTCCCCTCGCGCGTTCGTCGCCGGACTCACCGCCACCCAACGGGTTGAAGGGGCGGCGGGGCGACGCCGCGGGTATGACCGAAGGCGACGGGGAGCTCGTGGGGCGGGTGAACGACGTGCTGGCGGTCGACGCCGAGGAGTTCCGTCACCGCGCGGCGGTCGACGCCGAGACGGTGAAGGACGAACTCCGCGCGGGGACGTTCGACAACCACCAGTCGATCGTCGGGCTGGAGTACGAGTTCTACGCCGTCTCGGAGGGCCGGTGGCGCGACGACGAGGCGGAGGCGTACACGCTGTGTCGGGTCCCGCGGCGACTGCTCGAACTCATCGGCTTCGAGAAGGAACTCGGCCTCCACAACGCCGAGATGACGACCAGCCCCCAGCCGTTCAACCCGGACGGGCTCCGCGCGCAGGCCGCCGAGGTGCGCGCCCGCCTGACCGCCGCCCTCGACACGACCGCCGCCGAGGGGATGCGCCTGGTCTCCGACGGCATGTGGACCATCCCGCCGGCGGGCGAGACCGCCCGCGGCTACCTCGTCGACTCCGTGAACGACGACGGCGTCCGGGTCGCGACCAACATGAGCGACGCCGTCCGGTATCACGCCATGGCCAACGGGCCGTGGGCCGGCGACCGGTTCGCGGTCGACGACCCCCACGTCGACCTGTCGGCGGAGACGGTGATGCCCGAGAGCCTCATCACCTCGATCCAGCCCCACTACCAGGCGCCCCACGCCGCGGACCTCCCCCTCTATCACGACCTCGCGCTGCGGGTCGCGGGGCCGCTGCTCGCACTCGGGGTCAACTCCCCCTTCTACCCGCCCGACCTCTACGACGAGGGGGTCGACCCCGAGACCGTCCTGCGGGAGGGTCGCCACGAGAACCGGGTCGCGGTGTTCGAGTCGGTGCTCGGCGGCGAGGAGGACGCGACCCCGAAGGTGTCGTTCCCCGACGACCTCGACTCCGTCGAGGCGGCGGTCGACCGCATCGCCGCCGACCCCACGGTCGTCCCGATGCCCGTCGAGGAGGGCGACCGGTTCGACGACGCGTTCGGGACGCTCCGCCGGAAACACGGCACCTACTGGCGGTGGGTCCGCCCGGTGTTCGGCGGCGCGACGCGGTCGGCCGCCAACGCCCGCATCGAGTTCCGTCCGATCCCCGCCCAGCCGACGGTCCGCGACTCGGTCGCGTTTCTCGCGGCGTTCGCGGGGCTGATGGAGAGCATGGCGCGGCGCCGCCACCCGGTCGCCGACCTCCCCTGGACGGTCGCAGAGGAGAACTTCTACGCCGCGGTCGAAGACGGGGTCGACGCCGACCTCCGGTGGATCGCGACCGACGGCGCCGAGACCACCGACACCGACGCCCTGTTCGACGACCTGCTCGCGCACGCCGAGGCGGGACTGGAGGACGCGGGCTGTTCGGAGACCGAGGCGGAACGCTACCTCGAACCGCTCCGCTACCGCGCGAACGAGCGGGTCACCCCCGCGGGGTGGAAGCGCCGGGAGGTGCGCGACCGTCTCGACGACGGCGCGTCGTTCGCCGACGCCGTCGAGTCGATGCAGCGGCGCTACATCGACGAGCAAGCCGAGACGCTGGTCGACGGTCAGTTCGCCGACTGGTAGTCCGTTCGCGGTAGTCGGTTCGCCGACCGGTAGTCGCCGCGGAGACGAGTCCCGACCTGATACTGGTCGCCGCTCGCGCGAGCGCCCGCGACGGCGCGAACGAGGCGGACGGACCCGTCGCTCGTCGACGCGGAAAACGGGTGAGAACGGCGGCCGACGCCGGCCCGGACGACCGGGCTACTCCTCGTCGATGAAGTCGCCGAAGTCCTTGTGCTGGGTGATCTCGACGCCGTCGGCCGTGACGACGCACATGTTGAGACCGTTGCCGGACGCGAGGTCGCGCTCGACCGCCGACTTGATCGACCGGGCGGCGAGCGTCTTCGCCTCGTCGACGCTCAGTTCGTCGTCGTACTCCTGTTCGAGCACCCCGAGCGCGTACTGGCTACCCGACCCGGTGACGGTGTACTCCTCCTCGCTCATCCCGCCGGCGGGGTCGATCGAGTAGACGTGCGGGCCGGTGTCGTCGACGCCGCCGAGGATGGGCTGGACGATGTAGAACGCGCCCGACCGGAGGAGGTTGCCGGTGAGCGTCGACAGCGCCTGCATGCTCATCTCATTGCCCCGGCGAGCCTCGTAGAGGTTGGTCTCCACCTGCAGCGTCTGGATCAGGTTCTGGGCGGCCGACACCGCGCCCGCGATGGTGAGCGCACCCGTCGGGTGGACCTCCTCGACCTTCTGGACGTCCTTCGAGGAGACCATGTTGCCGAGGGAGGCCCGCATGTCCGTCGCGAGCACGACCGAGTCGCCGGCGCGGATGCCGACGGTCGTCGTCCCCGTCTTCATCGCCTCGCCGTCCTCGAGTTGCTGTGCGCGCTGGTCGGCGTTCGGGAACTCCCCCAGTTCCGGGCCGAAGATCGTCTCGTCGCCACGAAGCGGGTCGGAGTCGGCGATATCGCTCGATGGTCGCATTGACGCGGGCTAGGAGTCCGCCGCTGATAAAGCCACCCTTTCGGGAACCCGCGCCGGTCCGTCGTCTACCGGTCGGCGGCGTCGGAGTCGCCGGCGTTCGTCGCGTCCGCGTACGCCCGACGGACGCGTTCGACCGCTCCCCCCATGGGGAGCGACAGCCCCACCCGGTGGGTGGCGAGCGCCAGGGGGAACAGCAGGATGCCGAGGAGTACGGTCGTCTGGTGGAGGGCGAACAGGCCGATGCGTTGAGCCGAGTGCGTCGCGGTCATTACCGTACCCTGCCTGCGCCACCGTCGATGTATATGCTTTCCGGTCCGGCCGAAAACGGTACCCCGTCGGAGTACGGCGATTTCTGTTACCGCGTTACGATCAGTTACAAATTCGGCCGCGGCGCCGCGACCGCCGGCACATCGGGAACGGCGACCCGGATGCTCGCCATAACTTACGGCGAAGGGTCGGGTGGCGTCCGCGTTCCCACGTCGTGTCGGCCGCGCTCGTCGGGCGGCGGCGCGTCGACCGGTTCGACCACGGGCGGGCCGCACTCGGGCGCGCGAACCACAAGGTCGAAACCCCGGGGTCCCCCCATCACCCGTATGAGCAACTATCTCGTCGCGTTGGAAGCGGCGTGGCTGGTGCGCGACGTCGAGGACATCGACGACGCCATTGGCGTCGCGGTCAGCGAGGCGGGCAGACGACTCAACGAGACCGACAAGGAGTACGTCGACGTCGAGGTGGGCGCGACGCCGTGCCCCGCCTGCGGCGAGCCGTTCGACTCGGCGTTCATCGCCGCCAGCACCGCGCTGGTCGGTCTCGTCTTGGAGATAGAGGTGTTCAACGCCGAGGGCGACGAACACGCCTCCCGCATCGCCAAGAGCGAGGTCGGGGGAGCGCTCCGGGACGTTCCGCTCGACGTGATCGAGGTCATCCAGACCGAGGAGGACGACGAGGAGGCCTGAGCGGCGCGTTCGGCCGGTGTCGAAAGCTTTTCGGATAACTCGAAGTAATGGCGTCGCATGGAACTGCCGACGCCGCAGGACCTGCGGGAACGCCGCACGTCCCTCGACCTCACGCAGGCCGAACTCGCCGACCGGGCGGACGTCTCCCAACCGCTGATCGCGCGCATCGAGGGCGGCGACGTGGACCCGCGGCTGTCGACGCTCCGACGGATCGTCGAGGCGCTCGACGAGGTGGAAGGCGGGGTCGTCCGCGCGCGCGACCTGATGCACGAGGAGACGATCAGCGTCGCGCCCGACGACTCCGTCCGCGCCGCCGTCGAGACGATGGACGCCGAGGCGTACTCCCAGCTTCCGGTGTTACAGAACGGTATCCCCGTCGGCTCCATCTCCCAGTCCGACGTGATCCACGCGGGGGAGGACGCCGCGGACCTCCCCGTGAGCGAGGTGATGAGCGAGTCGTTCCCGACCGTCGGGCCGGAGGCGACCGTCGACGAGATACGGAACCTGCTCGACCACTACAAGGCCGTGATGGTGACCGACGGCGGCGAGGCCGTCGGCATCATCACCGAGGCGGACCTGGCGGCGCAACTCTCCTGAGTCGCGGCCGACCGACCGGTCGCGCCGTGTGTGTCCGTCGGCGTCGCCGTCTCGCCGTCACCGGCTGGCGGCGACGAGGCGTACGGGGACGGGCGGGAGCCGGACTCAGAGGCTGTTCTTGAGCTTCTCGAAGAACCCCTCGTTCACGTCGACCTCCTCGCCGCCGGCCTCCGCGAACGCTTCGAGCGCCTCCCGCTGGTCGGCGTTGAGTTCCTCGGGCGTGACGACGTGGACCTCGACGAACAGGTCGCCCCGTCCCCGGCGGCGTAGGCGGGGCATCCCCTTCCCCGACAGCCGGAACGTCTCGCCGCTCTGGGTGCCCGCGGGCACCTCGAACTCGACGGTGCCGTCGATGGCCTCCAGTTCGACGGTCGCGCCGAACGTCGCCTGCGGGAACGAGACGGCCCGGTTCAATCGGAGGTCCGCCCCGTCGCGTTCGAACCGGTCGTCCGACTCGACGCGCACGTCGATCAGCAGGTCGCCGTCGCGCGCGCCGGGTTCGCCGGGCGCCCCCTCCCCTTCCATCCGGAGGGTCTGGCCGTCCTGGATCCCCGCGGGGATGTCGACGGTGAGCGTCGCCTCCTCGCGCGTGACGCCCGACCCGTCACACCGCGCACACTCCTCGGAGTAGAGTTCGCCCTCGCCCTCACACCGGGGGCACGCCTGCGTCTGCTGGACGCGCCCGAGCGGCGTCTGCTGGACCTGCGTCACCTGTCCCTGGCCGTTACACTCCGGGCAGGTTCGCACGTCGGCGTCGGGCGGGTGGCCCGAGCCGTCGCAGTCGGGACACCGCGTCGGCCGCGCGGCGGTGAACTCCTTGGTCACGCCCTCGAACGCCTCCTCCAGGTCGATGTGGAGGTTCGTCCGGAGGTCCTTCCCCGGGCGGGGACCGCCGCGGCCGCCGCCCGCGCCGCCGCCGAAGAACTGCTCGAAGATGTCGCCGAGACCGCCGCCACCGCCCATCCCCCCCATGCCGCCCGCGCCGCCGAACGGGTCGCCCTGCCCGCCCATCCCGCCCGCGCCGCCGCCGACGCCGCCGCGCTTCTCCGCCCGTTCGTACTGGTCGTGACCCATCTGGTCGTACGCCTGCCGCGTCTCGTCGTCGGTGAGGACCTCCTTCGCCTTCTTCACCTTCTTGAACTTCTCCTCCGCGTCCGGGTCGTCGCTGACGTCTGGGTGGTACTCGGTCGCCTTCTGGCGGTACGCCTGTTTGATCTCCTCTTCGTCGGCGTCGCGTGAAACCCCGAGTACGTCGTAGAAGTCCTCGCTCATACTGGTCTTGTGTTCGGTACGTCGCTGCGACTATTTCAATCGCGTGGCTCGGAATCCGCGCCGAGACGCTCGTCGGCCGTCCCCGGACGGTCCGCCGGCGCGTCACGGACGGCGACGCGACTCGGCGGCCGTCTCGACCGAACCCGCCGCAGCGAACGACGGACCCGTTCGGGCCTGGACCCGGTCAGGACGACGACTGCTCGTCGTCGTCCTCGTCGTCGACGTCCTCGAAGTCGGCGTCGACGTACTCGTCGTCGTCGGCCTCGCTCTGGCCGGCCTGGCCG
>NZ_ASGZ01000027.1 GCF_000495475.1 Candidatus Halobonum tyrrellensis G22
CGGCCAGCCCCGCCCCGTCGGTTGCGTCCGCGCCGCCTGTCGCGTCCGCTCGGTCGGTACCGAGCGCGTCGAGTTCCGCCTCCAGGTCGGCGATGCGGTCGGCGGCCGCCGACTCGTGGCCACGGCTCCGCGCGGCCGCCGCGAGGAGGCGCCGGAGTCCGGCCGGGTCGTCGTCGACGACGGCCAGCGGGTCCGTCTCGGGGAGTCCGAGCGCCGCGGCGACCGCCTCGGGGGTGACGTCGAGTCGGCGCAGGTCGACCGCGCGCGGTCCGCGCGGCCGGCCGGGGCTCGTCCCCCGGGCGGTCACGCCCGGCTCACAGCTCCGTCTCACGCATCGCGTCCGCGTCGGGGTGGTCGGTCCCGGCCGCGAACTTGGGGTACGGCGTGCTCGGCGACTCGCGCGACTCGTACGCCTCGGCGGCCTCGCGGACCGCGGGGCGGACGGCCGCGAACTCGTTGAACGGCGCGGTCCGCTCGACCTGTACGTCGGTGCCGTGTTTCGACCGCAGGCGGAGCGCGAGGAACGCGCCCAGTTCGGTCGCCTCCAGTAGCGCCGCCCGCCCGAACCGACGGGCGACGACCGTCTCGTGGGCGCGACAGACGTTCCGGAGCGTGGTTCGCGCCGCCTGCGAGTAGGTTACGACCAGGAGCATCGTCGTCAGGAAGGGTCGCGGGTCACTGTCGCGGCCGTCGTCACCGCGCGCGGACCGTCCGCTCGTCGCCGTCGACCTCGACGACGGCGTCGAACAGCGACGTGATCGTCTCGACGGTCTGGGCGTCGTGCGCCGACGGGTCCATGTGGAAGTGCGCGAACGCGCCGAGGGCGTCGAACCGCCCGGAGAGGACGTGGAGGAACTCGTAGGCGGTCCCCAAGTCGACGTACTGGAGGAGGGCGGTGAGCGAGTCGAAACAGACGACCGTCCGCCCGTCGGTGTCGTCCCACTCCGAGAGGTACTCGGTGATGCGGATGCCCAGCCCGGTCAGGTCGTTCGGGTTCGTCACCGTCTCGGTGGGACCGCCCGTGCCGGCCGGCCCGGCCGGCCCGGACGACTCGTCGCCGCCTACCATCGCCGCCGCCGACCGCGCGCCGTTGTCGACGCTGATGATGCCGATGTTCCGCGGCCGCGCGTCGGTCCGCGAACGGTAGCGCCGCACCTGCGCGTCCGGCGACTTCGTGTACGCGATCCACAGCGCGTTCTGGTCGTCCGCCTCGCTGGGCAACAACAGGTCGGCACATGCTCGGTCCCCCTCGGTAGACATGGCGGTCGAGAGCAACAGCACGCTCGACGCGTCGTCGAACTCGGTGCTGGCAGCCGCCTCGTGTTCGTGTACGCTCAAGTGAAGTTCCGCCTCTGACGATACCTCGTTGTTACCAGGTAAATAGCTTTGCATCAGATTATCGGTTCGATATCGTCGGGTTCGCCGTCCGACAGCGCCGCGATCCGCTCGCGCGCCGCCGTCGGCGAGGGGGCGACGACGACGGTGCCGTCGCCCGGCCCGCCCACGCCGCGGTACGCGCGGCGGTCGTCCGTCTCGAACTCCGTGGCGAACGTCCGGAGGACGGTGCCGACCCGGCGCTCGGTCGCCGCGAGGTCGGCCTCCCCCTCCTCGAACTTCCGGAGGGCGTCCTCGACGTTCCGGATGGCTGAGATTCGGTCCATCGGCGACTACGTCGTCCGTACGTAGCCACCCTGCGGCTCGTAGATCTCGCCGCGGGTCCGGAGCTTCTCCAGTTCCTGTTCGGCTTTGCCGCCGTCCATCCCGACCTGGTCGGCGCGCTCGATGATCTGGTCGACCGGCGCGCCGGGTTCGTCGTCGTACTCGTCGGCGATGGTGGTTATCAGTTCCCGGAGGCTCTTGATCCGGTCGCGCTGGCTCTTCGACGTGCCGGTCTCGACCACGTCCGCGTCGAACTGGCCCGTCTCGGGGTCGACCCCGATGTCCTGGAGACACGACTGGACGATCTCGATCACCCGTTCGGCGTCCTCCTCCTCGACGTAGTCGGAGAGCCGCACCCGCGCGCTCGCCTCCGAGAGCCGCACCAGCGCCTCCAGTTTCCGGGCGGTGACCGGGACGGGCGCGTCCTCGTCGGCGCCGCGCGCGCGCAGGTCGACGTAGAAGTCGCGGATCGCCTGTTTGGCCTCGTCCGTCATCGTGGGGTAGCAGTTGCGTTTGGCGTACGCGATGTACTTCCGGAGGAGTTCGGGGTCGATCGTCGGCTCCACCTCCTCGGTCACGTCCTCCACCTCGTCGCGGCTGAAGTTCGAGGCCGGTAGCTCCTCCCGCTGAGTGTTGAGTTCGCCCGCGTAGTTCGTCGTCAGGATGTGGTCGGCGAGTTGGGCGTCGTGGTCGGGGTCGGGCTGGTCGGTGACCGTGAAGATCAGGTCGAACCGCGAGATCAGCGCGGGTTCGAGGTCGATCTGCTCGCCGATCGGCTCGTACTGGTCGAACCGGCCGTACTTGGGGTTCGCGGCGCCGAGCAGCGAACACCGCGACTTCAGCGTCGCGTTGATCCCGGCCTTCGACACCGAGATCTGTTGCTGTTCGAGCGCCTCGTGCATCGCCGAGCGGTCCTCCGGGCGCATCTTGTCCAACTCGTCGACCGCCGCGATCCCCTTGTCCGCGAGCACCAGCGCCCCCGCCTCCAGCGTCCACTGCTGGCCGTCGCCGAAGTCGTCCCGCACCGCCGCCGCGGTCAGCCCCGCCGACGACGACCCCTTCCCCGAGGTGTACACCGACCGCGGCGCGATGTTTCTGATGTACGAGAGCATCTGCGACTTCCCGGTACCGGGGTCCCCGATCAGCAGCATGTGGAGGTCGCCGCGGATCCGCGAGCCGTCGGGGAGGTGTTTGGTCACGCCCGAGAACAACTGGAGGATCATCGCGAGTTTCTCCTGCTCGTAGCCGTAGATGGACGGCGCGACGGAGCCGACCATCTCCTCGTAGATGCCGTCGTGGTTGGAGAGTTCGATGATCTCCTTTTTGTCCGCCTCGGTGATGTCCATGTCCTCGAACTCCTCGTCCTCGATGGTCAGCGACACCCCCTCCATGTACGGGTCGAACACGGTGGTCTTCTCTTGGCCCGAGACCACCTGCTCCATCTCTAGTCTCCCCACGACGGTCACGTGGTCGCCGGGAGTCACCCGCCCGCAGATGTCGTCTTCGAGGTTCACGTCGATCGACTGGGGCGTCTCGCCGCCGCGGAGCCCCTCGGGCGACTCCTGTACCCGGAGCTGCTGGGAGTCGATGAACTGCGACTCGTTGTTGTTCACTCGGAACGGTCCCTGTCGCTCACAGCCCTGACACTCGTGTGGCTCCTGGAACCCCGAGTCGTTCTGCGGGATGTACGTCATCGTCCCGCAGCGCTGACACTCGAACGCCGCCTCGACGATCTTCGGCCGGACGTCCGTCGCCTTCCGGACGATCCCCTGGACCGCGACCAGCGACCCGATGTGGTCGTCGCTGACGCGGACGGCGCGGATGTCGATCGTGTTCTCCCGCGGGAGGTTCCGGAGGCGGACGTGCGCCTGCCCCAGCGAGATGTCGACCGGCAGGTCGTAGGTGCGAAGCGCCTCCTCGGCCACCTCCTGCATCTCCCCCGGCCGGCTGAGGTAGCGCTCCGCCAGATCGGGTTCGAAGTTGTACACGTCGTCGTAGTCGACGTACAGCGAGCGCTTCTCCTTCGGATAGTGCTGGGCGAGCGTCGCGATGTCGTCGGCGCAGTAGTCGCGGAAGAAGCTCAGGAACTCGTCGAGTTCCCCCCGCTCCGCTTGACTCATTGGTGGAGTGTTGCCGCCCCACCGGGTAAGAACTTCGCCCCCGGAGCGGAACTGATCGGACGCGTCGCGCCGCCGGCCGCGGGCGGGTCGACGCTCGCCGCACCCGCTGAGTCACCCCCACGCTCGCGGTGCTCACGGCTCACGGCGTTCGCCGTTCGCGGGCGAGACGGTGATCGCGGCGACTCGCGCGAAAAGTGGGACCGCCCGGATTCGAACCGCGGTCGTTCCGCTCGCGTTGCTCGCTTCACTCCCTGCTTCGAATCCGCTCCGGCCGGCGCTACTCGCGATGACGTTCGCAGCGACAGGATGGGACCGCCCGGATTCGAACCGGGGTCACGGGCACCCAAGGCCCGAAGTATACCAGGCTAACCCACGGTCCCGTACGTACACGTCGGCTCGAAACGGGGTAAAGCGTTTCGCTCCCGCGGGTCGGCCGTACCCGTCCCCACTTCGACGGTGCGCAGGGCGCTCACAGCCCGAGCGGGAAGAACACGCTCACGCCGACGGTCGTCACCACCGCGAACACGGCCTGTAGCGGCCCGCCCACCCGGACGTAGTCGGTGAACTTGTAGCCGCCGGGACCGTAGACGAACAGGTTCGTCTGGTAGCCGACGGGCGTCATGAACGCGGTACTCGCCGCGAACGTGACCGCCATCGCGAACGACAGCGGGTTCGCGCCGAGCGTCGCCGCGGTCTGGATCGCGACCGGGATCATGAGCACGACGCTCGCGTTGTTCGAGACGACGTTCGTCAACAGCGCCGTCACCACGTAGAACACCCCCACGAGCACCAGCGGCGACACCGCGTCGAACTGCGAGGCGGCGACGACGCCGTCCGCGAGCAGGGCGGCCGCGCCCGACTCCTCCAAGGCGATCCCGAGCGGGATGACGCCCGCGAGCAGGAAGATCACGTCCCACTGGACTGCGTCGTACACCTCGGTCGGTTTGAGACAGCCCGTCGCGACCATCGCGAGCGACCCCGCGAGCGCGGAGACCACGATCGGCATCACGTCGACGGCCGCGAGCGCGACCACCGCCGCGACGATGCCCACGGCGACGGCGGTCCGCGACTCGCGGTAGTCGTGCGTCTCTATCTCGCCCGCGACGATGAAGTTCCGGTTGGCGTCGAGGCGTTCGAGGCTGTCGGTGCTCGCCTGCACGAGCAGCGTGTCGCCCACCTGCAGCGGGATCTCGTCCATCCGCTGGCGGATCAGCTCCCCCCCGCGGCGGAACGCGAGCACCGTCGCGTCGTACCGCTGTCTGAAACTCGCGGAGGTGAGCGACTCGCCCACCAGCGACGACCCCGGCGCGATCACCACCTCGACGAGGTTCTGCCCGCCCTCCGCGGCTTCGAGTTCGTCCTCGTCGACGGTCACCTCGGGCACCAGGTCCAGCCCCTCGACGTCGATCAGGTCGAGCAGCGTGTCGCGGTCGGTCCGCACCGCGAACACGTCGCCCGGCTGGATCTGTTTCGGGCCGAGCGGTTCGAGGAACACCCGCCTGTCGCGGACGAGTTGGACGATGTCCACGTCGAACTCCGTCTCGACGAGCGCCGTCTCGACCCGTTGGCCCACCAGCGGGGAGTCCTCGCGGACCACCACCTCGGTGAGGTACTCCGCCATCCCGAACTCCTCGGTGAGGTCCGTCCGCGGCTTGATCCGCTCGGGCGTGAGATACCGACCGACGGTGAACAGGTACGCCGACCCCACCACGAGCAGGACGACCCCGAGCGGGAGGAACTCGAACATGGTGAACTGTCGCGCCACCGCGTCGGGCGCCAGCCGCGCGTACAGGTCCGACGCGAGGATGTTGGTCGACGTGCCGATCAGCGTGAGCGTCCCGCCGAACATCGACGCGTAGCTCAACGGTAAGAGGAGCTTCGAGGGCGAGGTGCCGCCGCGTTCGGCGAGGTCGGTCACCATCGGCAGGAGGATGGCGACCGCCGCGGTGTTGTTGATGAACCCCGAGATGGGTCCCACCAGCCCGACGGTCGCGCCCAACTGCCTGGCCTCGTCGCCCCGCGTCACCCGCGAGAGGACGGCCCCCAGCCGCTGGACGATCCCGGTCATCCGAACGCCCTCGCTCAGGACGAACATCGCCAGCACGGTCAGCGTCGCGGTGTTGGCGAACCCGGAGAGCCCCTGCTCGGTCGTCACGAGCGTCAGTCCGCTCGCGATCAGCCCCCACTCGGCGAGCGACGCCGACACCGGGCCGACCGTCAACAGCGCGACCAACACCCCGAGGGCGGTGATGTCCACCGGCACCGGTTCGGTCACGAAGAGGACCAACGCCGCGAGGACCACGAGAAAGACGAAGCCGATCTCCGGCGTCAGTGGCACGGCGGGTGGGACGCCGCCGGTCGGCAAAAAGGGTCCGGGACGCGACGGGAGTTACAGTTCCTCGTCGGCGAGTTCGAGGTCGCCGACGATGTCGTACGGTTCGTCGCCCGCGCGGATCCCGTCGAGGATCCGGAACGCGTCGTCGGGCGCGAGGAAGTGTCTCGTCACCGCGCGGCCGAGCGGCGTCGGCGAGAGGCCGTCGATGAACCCCCACTCCAGCAGCTTCCCGACCGCGTGGGTGGTGGGGACGTCGCCGAGCATCCGGTCGTTGAGCGCCTTCGCGCGCTTGCCCGCGACCACGATGTTGGCGAGCGTCTCCTCGGCGGCGGCCGACTCGTCGTAGACGGTGGTCACGTCCTCCATCTCCCCCTTCAGCAGTTTGAACGCCACCTCGTCTTCGGTCATCTCCATCGAGTTGTGGTACGAGCAGTCCGGTTCGACGAGCATGTACACCGTCCCCTCGTCGTGGTAGTCGGGGCGGCCCGCCCGCCCGAGCATCTGCTCGAACTCCTGGACGGAGAGCCACTCGATCCCCATCGCGAGCGTGTCGAAGACGACCTGCGAGGCGGGGAAGTCCACCCCCGCCGCGAGCGCCGCCGTCGTCACGACCGCCGCCAGTTCCTGGTCGCCGAACTGCCGTTCGACCGTCTTCCGGCGGCGGTAGTCGAGTCCCGCGTGGTACGGCGCGGAGTCGTACTCCAGTTTCCGGGAGATCTCGTGACACCGCCTGCGGGAGTTGGTGAAGATGATCGTCTGCCCCCGGTACCCCTTCGAGGACTTCGTGTCGAACTCCCGTTTGACCAGCCGGTTTTCGATCGTCAGCTTCTCGCGGTCGTCCGCGAACGTGACGTGACGCTCGATGGGGACGGGCCGCTCCTCGAACTCGATCAGCGTCGCGCCCAACTGCCCGGCCAGCCACTCGGGGTTGCCGACCGTCGCCGAGAGGTACACCCACTGAGCGGGGGAGTTTCGCTCCTCGGTGTAGTGTTTCAGCCGGCTGATCATCCCGTCGAGCCGGTGGCCCCGCTCGCCCTCCTTTAACGTGTGGACCTCGTCGATGACGACGGTGCCGATGTCGCCCATGTCCTTGCCCGTCCGGAGGGCGTGGTCGATACCCTCGTACGTGCCGACGATCACGTCGGCGTTCGGGTCGAACCGGTTGCCGTCGTCGTTGATCCGCGAGGCGCCCACCCGGATGGTCACGTCGAGGACGTCGCCGTAGCGCTCCTCGAAGTCCTCGTGTTTCTGGTTGGCGAGCGCGACCAGGGGAACGAGGAACAGCATCTTCCCGTCGCCGTTGAGCGCGTTGTTCACGCCCGCGAGTTCGCCCACGAGCGTCTTCCCCGTCGCCGTCGCGCTCACGACCAACTGGTCGTCGCCCGCGCCGCCGCCGTCGGCGAACAGGCCGTTGCGCACGGACAGCGACTGAACCGGGAGGAGTGTGTCGAACCGGCCCGTCACGCGCTCCGCCAACGCGGGGTGGAGGTCCAACTCGTCGGTCCGGACGGGGTCGACGTCCTCGACGGTCGCGGAGATGGTGTCGAACTTCGTCAGGTCGGGGTCGAGGTTGCCCTGCAGGAGGTTGGTGATCCGCTCGAGGTCCTGGACCTCGAACAGCAGGTCCTCCAACCGGTCTTGGGCGGCGCCGGTGAACTGCCCCTTGAACGACAGTTCGCGTTCGAGTTCCCGCTTCGCACACGATTGACAGATGTAGTCGCGGTCGGCCTTCACCGCGGTGTCGCTCGTCACCGGCGAGTAGCGCCCCGCGTTCGCGCAGTAGCGGCAGGTTCGGACCTGCTTGGCGTCGAGTTGGTAGCCGTCGAGCATCTCTGTGAGTCGGTCGCGCGCGCCCGTGTCGGTCTGTTCGGAGATGCGGATCCGCTCGGCGTTGCGCGCCAGGTCGACGAACACGTCGGGCTGGCGCGGCTCCTCGCCCGAGTCGCGCTTCACGCGGAACCGCCGCGGGCGGGGACCGGCGTCCGTCTCCTTCAGTTCGAGAACGCCGCGGAGCACGCGCTGTCCGTCACGCGTGACCACGACGGTGTACTCGCCGTCGCGTTCGTGGAGGAACAGGGTCTCGACCTGCGGGAGTTGTTCGGACACGTCGTTGCCCACAGTAGGGGAACGCCCTATTTCAGCCGTTCGCCTCGCGTGCGGTGCGTGTACGGCCCGCACGGGAGGTCTCGGCGTCGCGGAGTCGGAGTCGGCTCCCGCCCGGTCGGAGACGGAACGGTCCCGGATGCGACCGGACCGCCCGCGCCGGACGCACCGGACGCGTCGACCTACTCGTCGTCGACGACCCGGATCGCGTCGTCGCCGTTGGGCACACAGCAGATGAACGCCCCCCGCTGGTCGCCCTCGTTGCGGTACCAGTGGACGACGCCCGCCGGGATGAGCAGCGAGTCGCCGGCCGACACCGTGTACTCCTCGCCGCCCTCGACGGCTTCGCCGTCTTCGCGAGGCGTCGCAGACGCCTCGGAGATGCCGACCGTGTACTCGCCTTCGAGGACGTACTGCTCGTGTTCCACCTCGTTGGTGTGTTTCGGCGCCGTCGCGCCGGGTTCGAGCGTGAACCGGCGGACCGCGAAGGTCGGCGCGCCGTCGGACTCGTCCAACAGGACGCCCTTCGACATGCCGTCGGCGGCGCCCACGGGTTCGTACTCGATATCCTCGGCGCGCTTGACGACCGGCCGCGGACCGGAGTCGCGACCGGACTCGGAGTCGGGTTCGGGGTCGCTCACGGCACCGGGTTCGGTACGGGATACCTTAACGACCGGGTTTATACCGACCGGACCGCTATCCCGGAGCATGCGAGGCATCACGTTGGGCAGGGTGGCGGGCATCCCGGTTCAGTTGAACTGGACGTTCCTGCTCGTACTCCCGCTGTTCGCGTGGCTCATCAGCCAGCAGGTCGGCCAGTTCGTCGAGATTCTCGGGCTGTTCGGCGTCTCGCTCGACGCCGACGCGCTGACGGCGGGGTCGCTCCCGCTCGCACTCGGGGTCGCGGCGGCGGTCGGGCTGTTCGTCTCGGTGCTCCTCCACGAGTTCGGCCACTCGCTGACCGCGATGCACTACGGCTACGACATCGACTCGATCACCCTCTGGCTGTTCGGCGGCGTCGCGAGCTTCGAGGAACTCCCCGAGGACTGGAAACAGGAGCTCGTGATCGCTATCGCCGGTCCCGCGGTGTCGTTCGCGCTCGGCGTACTCGCGTTCGTCGCCCTCGGCTTCCCGCTCCCCCCGTCGGCGACGTTCGTCGTCGGCTACCTCGGCGTGATGAACGTCGTCCTCGGCGGGTTCAACCTCCTGCCGGGGTTCCCGATGGACGGCGGGCGCGTCCTCCGCGCGCTGCTCGCGCGCAACCGCACTCACGCCCGCGCGACCCAACTCGCCGCCGAGGTGGGGAAGGTGTTCGCGTTCCTGCTCGGGCTGTACGGCCTGCTCAGCGGCGACTTCCTCACCATCGGGCTGGCGTTCTTCATCTACATCGCGGGCGCGGGCGAGGCCCAACAGACGGTGCTCAAGGCCGCCTTCGAGGGCGTCATCGTCGGCGACATCATGACCCCCCGCTCGGAACTGGTGACGGTCGACCCCGACACGTCGGTCGCGGATCTCCTCGCGCGGATGTTCTCCGACCGCCACACCGGCTACCCGGTGATCGACCGCGGGTCGCTCGTCGGGATGGTCACGCTGGAGGACGCACAGGGCGTCCGCGAGGTGGAACGGGACGCGTACACCGTCGCAGACGTGATGGCGACCGACATCGCGAGCGTGACGCCCGACGCCGACGCGATCGACGCGCTCGAACTGATGCAGGAGCGCGGCGTCGGCCGACTGGCCGTCATCGACGCCGAGGGGGACCTCGTCGGACTGGTCTCGCGGACCGACCTGATGACCGCGTTCAACGTCATCCAGTCGGGCGGCACCGCCCCCTCACTCGGCGGCCTCCGCGGCGACGACGCGCTGCCCACCCTCGACGGGCGGTAGCCGCCGCCGACGACCCGGACTGCGTCGAGGCGTTCCTCGGTGCGTCGCTTCCCGAACGCGAGACGCCGCGAGCGCGCGGACGCGGAGTCCGCGGGCTGCTCGCTGGGGAGGTCACGAACCGCGAAAGGAGTCGAAGAAGGTCCAGGTGCGAGAATCGAACCCGCGTCTCAGCCTCCACAAGGCTGAAGGATGGTCCACTACCCCAACCCGGACACGCACCAGAGTGTATCGCGTTCCGGCCCAAATACGTTACGACTCGGGGGCTAGCGTGCGACTCACCACCACCCCTACCCCCGTCCGCCCGGGCGCGCCGACGGGACCGGAAGCGCCGCCGCGTGCGGTCGAGCGCGCGACTCCGGCACGCGCGCGACCGCCGGGCTTTTCTCGCCCAGGCGCGTAAATCCGCCACCTGTGGCCATCACGGACAAGATCTACCTCAAGAACCACCGGCAGATCGCCGCCCAGTTGGACACCAACGTACCGAAGGGCGCGTTCAAGGGGGCGACGCTCGACCTGGTGTTCACGGGCGACGGGCTGGCGGAACTCGACGAGGCGACCCGCGACCGGGTGCTCGAGTTCGCGGAGGACTTCATCGACTGCGGCTGCGACGACGCCCCCTACTGCGGTCACCCCGAGCGCAAGTTCGTGACGTACCTGCTCGAACTCCGCGCGCAGGGGATGGGTCCGGACGCCATCGTCGACGTGATGGGCGACGACTACATGCTGTACGCCTACCCCGGCGACGTGCTCTCCTTCCTCGACGACGCGGTGCGCACGCTCGAAGCCGTCGAGTCGCTCGCGGACGTCGAACACGACGAGGAGATGGCCGAGAAGGCGCGGCGGGCGCGGCGGGCGCTGGCGGGCTGACCGACGCGAGAAGCTACCCGAGTTGGTACGGCTCGTCGTCGGGACCGCCGTCGAGGTCCTCGAGGAACACCACGTCCTCGGCGCCCTCCTCGTCCTCCAGTCGGTCCTGGAGGAGCGTGACGAACGCCTTGTACTCGTCGAGTTGCTCGCGGAGGTGCTCGGCTTCGAGTTCCAGCCGCTCGTGTTCGCGGACGAAGCTCTTGGGCACCTCGACGGTCGGCGGGAACGACTCCCCGTCGTCGCCCTCATCGACGCGGTTCTCGGGGACGACCTCGACCTGGCCGTCGTGGGCGACGAGCGCGTCGACGTAGTCGCGGAACACCGCCGACAGCGACAGGTCCCGCTCGTCCGCGATCTCCCGGAGCGCGTCGAAGGCGTCCTCGTTGACGCGGAAGGAGACCGTCTTGTTCTTGTTGCCCATGCGGGAACCCGGCGGTCGCGTCACTTAACGGTTCGTCAGACGGTGGGGAGGGGCGCGCGGCCCGACCGGGCGGTCGCCCGGCCGACGCCGCGAGCCGACGGGTCAGTCCGCGCGCGAGCCGCGCGAACCGGGGTCGCCGGCGGCCCGCGCGGCGCGGACGCGCTCGGCGTGGGCCTCACAGCAGAGGTCGTCCGCGCCGGTTCCGATCCGGGTCTTGCAGTCGGGACACCGCTCGGGGTCGCGACCCGCGCGCCGGCCACCGTCACCGTTCGTCTCCCGGTGGTCCTCGCGCCCGCCGTCGGCGCGGAGACGGTCCCCCCCGCCGTCGGTCGCGTTCGGGTCGGTCCCCATCGCGTCGTACACCTCGCGCCACCCGGCGCTCGGCGAGTTCCCCTCACTCGGCATGGGTCGCCTCCGGCGGATCGTCGGTCGAGTCGGTCGGGTCGGTCGCGTCGGACGGTACTCGGTCGGTCGTCGCGTCGGTAGCTTCTTGTGTGGGTACGCGGTGAGCGTGCATTGGACTCGTATCTGCGCTCCTTCGAGCGGGTCCGCCCCGCGTCGGTGCTGGCACACCGGCGCGTTTCGCGCACAGCGGGGCTGTTCGGTCGGACGGCGATGCCTCTCGTAGTAGCTCGTCCCGTCGGGTGACGGGCGCGCGGACGGACGGCGCGCCGGGTAGGGCGACCACCCGCCCGCTTCCGGACCGCGGGTCGGGCTACGCCTACGCCTGCGGCGTCGGCTCCTCGCTCCCGCTCGCGAGTTCGTCGTTCTCGTCGAGCGATTCGAGCGCCGAGACCGCCGCGTCGGTGTACGACTCGACGGGGAGGTCGTACCGCTCGCGGGCCATCCGGGCGTACTCGTTGCCCTCGTCGTCGAACCGCTCGACGCGGTCGAGCGTCCGCTCGGCCGTCTCGACCACCCAGCGGTCGCGCGTCGCGGCGTCGACCGTGGTGATCGACTCCGGCCGGACCGAGACGTTCACGCTGCCGTCGTCGGTCTCGTACGTCCGCGGCTTGCCGACCACCGCGACGTACGCGGGCGGTTCGAGTTCCCGCAGCGCGCTCGCCGCCTCGGGCTGGTACTGGCCGGCGTAGACGAAGAACGTGCCCGTGGGGTCCACGATGCGGCCGCGCCAGTACTCGCTGTCCTCGCCGACGTCCTCCTTCTCGGTGAGCGTGCCCACGAGGAACACGCGGTTCGCGCGCTCGCCCGTCGGGAGCAGGAGGTACAGCGGCGCGCGCTCGTCGTCCGACTCCTGGAACGTGTAACTGCCGTCGTTGAACTCGCCGGCGAAGACGCGGCGTGCGACCTCGCGGGAGGGGATGTTCTGCTGGCTCATATCACATCGACCTCGCTTTGATCAGCACGGCTTCCGCATCCGCCGGCCCGGACAACTGCTCGAACTCGTCGACCAGGACGTACCGGCCGAGGGTCGGTCCCCGGACGCGGTAGTAGCGGCCGACGACGCGGTCGGCCATCTCCTCGCCGACGACGGTGGTGTCGAGCGCCTCCTGGGCCATCTCCTTGGCCTCGTCGAGCGAGATGTCCGTCAGTTCCGTGGTGGCGTCCTCGTCGAAGATGACCTCGTGGACCGCCTCGCCGTCGTCGAGCACCGCCTTGATCCGGAGGTCGAACTCGCCGTCGACCTGGCCGTGCTCGCTACACCGACCGTTCTGGAGGACGCGCGTACAGCCCTCCTCGGGACACCGCTTGATCAGCCCGGAGCCCGACTGGATGTCGACCAGCGCGCCCTCGACCTCGTCGGCGTCGTCGCCGACCTCGACCTCCTCGTCGAGTTCGGTGATGCTGGTCGTCCGGTTGAGCTTCACCGAGAAGTTGCCCTGGTACTCGTCGGTGACGACGTTCGAGAGGGCGTAGCTCGTCCCCTCGTCGAGTTCGGACAGGTCGCTCGTCGTGAACGCGACGAACTTCATCGTGCCCGACTCGTCGCCGACCAGACCGACCTGTGCGATCGACTCGTGGCCGGGGTCCCAGAGGTCGACGACCTTCACCCGGAGGTCGACCCACTGTTCGTCCTCGTCGATCTCGCCGAGGAGCACCTGCTCGTTGCCGCCGGCGCCGCCGCCGAGTTCGTCGCGTTCGAGGCCCGCCTCGTCGAGGTAGGCGTTGACGACGCTCCGCCGCGCCTCGTCGACCGGAACGCGGTACTCGTCGACGAGCGTCTCGAGTCGCTCCTCCACGTCGTCGACCGTCAGGTCGAGGTGGTCTGAAAACTGCTCGCGTATCTCTTCCGCGTGGGTGCGCAAATCTGCCATGGTTGTGCTGCCTCCGATCTGTTTCCGGTGGGAGGCGTACGACGGTTGGTGCCCGATAGTATTTAAATCTCCGGTGGCGGGGTGAAAGTGAAACCCGCGCCCCGACGCCGGCTCGACGCCGTATCCGGGGGGCCGTCGCCGCCCGCGTGCGGTCGTCTCGGGTGGGGCGAGCGAGGGGAGGGCACGCCGGACGCCGGGGAGGCAACGGACCTATGCCGCCCGCGCACCCAGACGCGGGTATGACGCTGAGCGACCGGTTCCGCCGCGTCCTCCGCCAGCAGGCGCGCAAGGTCGGCCGGGAGTACGCCCGGAGCAAGGAGGCGTACGAGGAGGGGCGCGACGCGGGCGAACGCGGCGTCGGCGAGGGCGACCCCGCGGCGTTCGACCTGCCGACCGACGACGAGGGGCGCGCGCGGGTCGTCTGCCGCCGTCACGTCGACCGGCGGGCGGTCCTCGTCGACCCCGAGGGCCGCCCCGCCTGTTTCGAGGCGGGCCACCCCGACTGCGAGGGCTGCGCCGAGGACGTCCGCGAGGGCGCCGTCCAGACCTGGTAGTCGGGCGGACCGCGCGGCGCGCGTCGCCGCCGACGGCGTCCCGCCCGCGGCCCGGAGCCGCCTCGCGTGGGGCTTTTTGTTGGGCGGTGACGACGCCCCGCCATGGACCGACCCGTGGTCGCCGCCGTCCTCGCCGGCGGCACCGGCTCCCGGCTCTACCCCGCCTCCCGGAGCGACCGGCCCAAGCAGTTCCTCCCGCTCGGCGGCGACGAGTCGCTGCTGTCGCGCACCGTCGACCGAACCGGGTTCGCCGACGAGACGCTGGTCGTCACGCGCGAGCGGTTCCGCGCGGAGGCGGCCGACCACGCCCCCGACGCGACGGTCGTCGCCGAACCCGAGGGGAAGGACACCGGTCCCGCCGTGGTGTACGCCACCCACCGCGCGCGCGAACTCGTCGACCGCGACCCGGTCGTCGTCTGTCTCCCCGCCGACCACCACGTCCCCGACGCCGCCGCCTTCGGCGCCGCGATGGCGCGCGGCGCGCGCGTCGCCGCCGACACCGGCCGGCTGGTCGCGTTCGGCGTCGAACCCACCCGGCCGGACACGGGCTACGGCTACGTCGAACCCGGCGCCGACCACGGCGACTACCGCACCCTCTCGGCGTTCCACGAGAAGCCCGACGAGCGGACCGCCGCGGAGTACGTCGACGCGGGCTACTACTGGAACGCGGGGATGTTCGCGTGGACGCCGTCGGCGCTGTTCGCGGCCGCCCGCGACACGCCGCTCGGCCCGCTGGTCGAGGCGCTCGAACGCGACGACCCCGACCCCGCGGCGGGGTTCGCGGCGGTCGAGGCGACCAGCGTCGACTACGCGGTGATGGAGCGCACCGCCGACGCGGTGGTCGTCCCCGTCGGGTTCGCGTGGGACGACCTCGGGACGTGGGACGCGCTCGCGCGCACCCTCGATCCGGACGACGACGGCACCGTCGTCGACGGCGCGGAGACGCTGACGCTCGACGCCCGCGACAACGTCGTCGCGAGCGACGGGAGACACGTCTCGCTCGTCGGCGTCTCCGACCTCTGCGTGGTCGCGTACGACGACCGGGTGCTCGTCGTGCCGAACGGGGAGGCCGGCCGGGTCCGCGAGGTGGCCGACCGACTGAAGGCCGACGACCGGTTCTGACCGGCCGAGCGCTCGTATCTGCCGCTACGCTACTCCGACCGGCGGACGCGGACCCCGCCGGACCGGGTGACGCCGACGAGGAGCGCGTCGACCACCTCCCGCCCCCGGACGGCGTCGCCGGCCTCGTCGCTCACGAGTTTCATCAGGCCGGGCGCGGCGCGGCTCACCTTCACCCCCACCTCGTCGCAGGCGTCGTACACCCGTTCGGGCACGTCGTAGAGGTCGGTCCCCGCCTCTATCTCGACGCGGACCGGCGCGGCGAGCGCCTCCGCGAACGCGACCGTCTCGCGCGCCCGCTCGACGTTCCGGCGGGCGCTCGCCTCGACGCTGGAGACGTTCGCACGCGAGGTGCCGAGGCGGGCCGCGACGTCGGCCTGCCGGGCGCCCTCCTCGCGGAGCGCGAGCACCTCCGCTTGCCTGCGGGTCAGGACGCTTCGGTCGGGGTCGAACCCCGCGCGGTCGAGCAGGTCGTCCACGTCGGCGTCGACGGCGTCCGGATCCCCCTCCGGGTCGGTCATGGTCGACGTGTGAGTGCCGGCGACAAAAACCCGCAACGCCCCCACAGTTCGGACTGTCCGTGCGCGTTCGCGCCGTCGCTCCGGGGTTACGAACCCCAGAAGTTGTCGCGCGAACCCAGCCGCTCCTCCTCTCTCCTGTCGCGGTTGCTCCGTGTCTCGCCCTCCTCGGCAACCTCGGGTCCGTCCGCGTCGGTCGCGTCGGCGTCCTCGTCGTCGTCCATCGGGAGCTTCTCGACCACCTCGACCGCCTTCGCGTGGTTCTGTTTCACCTGGTCGATGCGCACCCGCGCGCGCGTCGGCGGGAGCAGGCCGTCGATCATCACGATGAACCCGTCGTCGGTCCGGCCGACGCCCGCGCCGCTCTCGTGGATGTCCTCGACGTCGACGACGACTTCCTCGCCGGGCTTGACCGGCTGCTGTTTCAGGTCCGAGATGGGCATGTCGTAGCTGTTACACCACTCCGCGCCGCCGCGGTCGCCGTAGTGTTGACAGCCCATCCCCTGGATCCGCTCGGAGAATCGGGGGCACTCGTCCGCGAGTGGACAGTCCGGCATACGTCGAGACTAGCCACCACCCGCCTAAACGCTTCCGTCTACGCCCGTCGGGCGGCCGTACGGGGTCTCGGCCCGCCGCTCGGCCGCGGAGCGGGCGACGGGCGACCCGCCCGAGCGACGGCGTTAACGCCGGGCCGTCCGAACCCGGAGCGTGAACCGACGGGTGCCGGAACTGGCGCTGGTGACCGGGGTGTTCCTCGCCGTCTCGCTCGGCGGCTTCGCGCTGTGGGCGACCCGCGACGTCTCCCGGTCGCTGCTCGCCGCGGTCGTCCTCCTCTACCCGTTCGCGCTGTACGCCGTCCGCTACGACGACGACCCGACGACGGTGCTCCCGCCGCGTGCGGTCGGCGCGGCCGGCGCGCTCGCGGCCGCGGCGGTCGTCGCCGACACCCTCGTGCGCGCGACCGACGCCCCCCTCGCCGCGGCCCTCCGGGGGCTGTTCTTCGGCCTGGTGGTCGCGCTCCCGCCGGTCGCGTACGCCGCCCGCTACGGCGCGAGGGCCGCCCCGGGCCGCGCCCGCGCGGTCCTCGCCGGGAGCGCGCTCGGCGGCGGCGGACTCGTGTTCGCGGGCGCCGTCGCCGGCTCCGTGTTCGGTCCCGCGGCGGGGCTGCTGGTCGCGCTCGCGGGCGCGCTGTACGCCCACGAGCACGGCGTCCGCACCGACCGGACGACCAAACTCGCGGGCGTCGCGGCGGGGCTGCTGCTCGCGGCCGTCGCGCTCGTCGCCGGGCTCTCGGCGGCCGAGTCGCCGCTGGCGTACGTGCTCGCCGCCGTCGCGCTCGTGCTCGCGCCGGGGACGTACTACGCGCTCACCGTCGAGACGAGCGCCTTCTGAGCCGCGGTCGAGGTCAGAGGAACTCGTGGACCTCGGAGTACCACATGTCGTGGTGGTCGACCCGGTCGAGCGCCTCCGCGACGTCGACCGCGAGCGCGTGCCAGCAGCGCTCGTCGGGGTCCGACGGGTCGAGGTTGTACGCCGCGTCCTCGCAGTCGCAGCCGCCGTCCTCGACGACGTGTTCGGCGCGGTGGCCCACCACCACGGTGAAGTCGCGGTACTGCTTGACCCGTTCCTCGGAGACGGCCTCGATGGCACGCCGGCCGCGCGCGCCGTGCGTGGAGACGACCGCCTCGACGACCGCCGGGGTGAGTTCGCCCGCCGCCGACAGCGCCGCCCGCCAGTCCTCGGCGGCGTCGGGAGCGTCCCGGGCGGACCCGTCGCCCCCGGCGTCGCCCGCCCCGGCGGCATCGGCGTCGGCGGCGTCGGCATCGCCCGCCCCGACGGCATTGGCGTCGGCGTTCGCGGTGTCACCGGCCGCTCGCCCGCCCCCGGCGTCGACGGCGTCCCCCTCTCCGTGAGTCACACTTTCACTTCGCTGTCCCCGGGCAAAACGCTTCGGTCCACACACTGTCGGCCCGGCGTCCGGTCGGCGGTCCGACCGCCGGGGTCGACGACCGGTCGATTCCACGGCGCTTAACCGCGCCAGCGCCCCACCGTGTAGCAGAACGATGCAGGTCGAGGAGGGCGGCGTGACCGTCGAGGTGGAGAGCGCGCGCGACGGCGCCAGCGAGGGCAGCGGCAGCGAGGTGTTCTACAACCCCGAGATGGAGTTGAACCGCGACGTGACCGTCGCCGTCCTCCGGGCGTACCCCGACCGCGAGCCGCGCGCGGAGACGTACCTCGACGCGATGGCCGCCTCGGGCGTCCGCGGGACGCGCGCGGCCGCCGAGGGGTTCGACGTCACCTGCGCCGACGTCGACCCCGACGCGGTGGAACTCGCGGCCCGGAACCTCGCGCCGTACGACGGCGAGGCGGTCGAACGCGACGCGAACGCGCTGCTCCACGAGTCCTTCTTCGACGTGGTCGACGTCGACCCGTACGGCTCGCCGATGCCGTTCGCCGACGCCGCCGTCGCGGGCACGCGTAACCTCCTCTGTGTGACTGCGACCGACACCGCGCCGCTGTGCGGCGCCCACTTCGACAGCGGCGTCCGGCGCTACTCGGCGGTCCCCCGCAACACCGAGTACCACCCCGAGATGGGGCTGCGGGTCCTGCTGTCGGCGCTAGTCCGCCGCGCCGCCGCCCGCGACAAGGCCGCCACGCCGGTGCTCTCGCACGTCTCCCGGCACTACGTCCGGACGTACCTCGAACTCGACGCGAGCGCCTCCCGCGCGAACCGGGCGGTGGAGGAACTCGGCCACGTCTACCACTGCCAGGACTGTCTCGAACGGAGCCACGAGTACGGGTTGGTCGCCGACCCGCCCGGCGCCTGTCCCGCCTGCGGCTCCGACCGCGTGGTGACCGCGGGACCGCTGTGGCTCGGCCCGGTCGCCGACCCCGAGTTCGCGGCCGCGGTCCGCGAGCGGGTGACCGACGACATGGGCGAGGCGAAGCGCGCGCGGGACACGCTGGAGACGGTGGAGACGGAACTCGACACGCCGACCCACTACGACCAACACCGGCTCACCAAGCTCTGGGGTCGGCCCGCCGCGGGCATGGACGAGTTCGTCGCCGCGCTCCGCGACGCCGGCTTCGACGCCAGCCGCGCACACTACTCGGGCACCGCGTTCAAGACCGACGCGAGCGTCGCGGACTGTCGCGACGCGACCGCCGACTTGGGGTGAGGGGTCGACCCGACGAGGGGTTAGTCGGGACCCACCCGGTAAGTAAGGGATGGCGAGCGGCCGCGACGTTCTTTCGTCTCCGTCCCTACAGCGTCCCCGTGTCGAACGACGGGACGTCCGAACTCGTGCGCGACGACCCCCCGAGCGACCGCGCGGACGCCGCCGAGGGCGACCCCGGGGAGCACGGGAGCCGGGCCGACGCCGCGAGCGGCGGGGTCGACCCGGGTCGGACCTCGGTCGGCGTCCCGTCGAGCGACGACGCGGACGACCTGCACGGGGCGGGCACGCTCAAGCGGATGTACGTCGCGGTCCGCCGGGCGGACGTGACGTTCATCGCCGGGAGCCTGGCGTACCACAGCATCGTCGCGGTGCTCCCCGCGGTGGTGTTCGCCTTCGTCGCGCTGTTCGAACTCAGCGGGGAGGTGGTCGCGCGGAACGCGGTCGCGGTCGCCGGCGACGTGCTCACGCCGGTCGGCCGGACGTTCCTCCGCGACGCGCTGACGGACGTCTCCCGGCGCCGCGGCATCCTGGTGGTGTCGGTCGGGCTGATGTGTTTCGCCGCGGTCCAACTGTTCCGCGGGTTCGACCGTGCGTTCGCCGCGGTGTACGGCGCCGAGGAGCGGGGGGCGCTCAACAAGGCCACCGACGCGGTGTACGCCTTCCTGGTGGGGTCGCTCGGCGTCGCCGCGGTGCTCATCGCCGGCGGCACGCTGTCGGTGTACGCCAACGCGAACACCTCGCTCGCGCACGTCGCCGTCCCGGCGGGCGTGTTCGCGCTCTCGGTGGCGACGCTGTGGCCGCTGTACCACGGGCTACCCGCGGTGAAGACGACGTGGCGCGAGACGCTCCCGGGGACGGTGTTCACCGCGACCGGGTGGGCGGTCGCGGGCGCCGGGTTCGGGCTGTACGCCGCCAGCGACGCCGCTGTCGGCATCTACGGCGTGCTCGGCGGGCTGGCGCTCCTCCTGCTGTGGTTCTACGTCGCACACGTACTGTTGCTCGTCGGCGCCGCGCTCAACGCCGTCGCCGCGGGCCGGATCGGCGGCGAGTAGCCCCGGGCGGCCGACTCGGCCGCCGCGGGTCGGCGCGGTCGGCGACCGATACTCGGGGTGCCAGTGGATTCTTGGTCGACTCCGGCGAACGGTCCGGCGTGTCATCGCAGTCCGCCGACGCCGGTCGGGTCGGGAACGCCATCGGACTCGTGCGGCGGGTCGTCTCCGAGACGAGCGACCAGGACGTGACGTTCCTCGCGGCCGCCGTCGCCTACTACGCGTTCGTCTCGCTGTTTCCCGCGGCGGTGCTCGCGCTCGTCGTCGCCACCGCCGTCGGCGGCGAACAACTCGCCACCGTCGTGCTCGCCGCGAGCGACGACGTCCTCACCGAGACCGGCCAGGCGCTGTTGATCAACACGCTCCAGAGCGGCGGGTGGGAGGGGGCGACGGTCATCAGCCTCCTGTTGACGCTGTGGGGGACGCTCAAGGTGTTCCGCGGCATCGACACCGCGTTCGTCAAGATATACGGCGCGGTCGAGTCCGCCTCCATCGTCGACCAGATCAAGGACTCGCTCGTGGTCGCCGTCTCCATCGGCGCGAGCTTCCTCGCGATGGTGGTGATGGGGAGCGTGCTCGCGGCGCTCAACCTCGACGTGGTACTCGAACTCCTCGGCGTGCTCGTCCTGCCGGCCGTGTTGAGCGCGGCGTTCCTCCCGATGTACTACTTCTTCCCCGAGCCCCGGGTGAGCGTCCGCGAGGTACTGCCGGGGGCGATGTTCGCCGGCGTCGGGTGGACGCTGCTGCAGGCGGGGTTTCAGGCGTACGTCAACTACCAGAGCGCGAGCGGGGGTGGCCAGGTCGAACTGTACGGCGTGGTCGGTGCGGTCCTGCTTCTGGTGACGTGGCTCTACTTCGGCGCCATCGTCGTCCTCGTCGGGGTGGTCGTGAACGTCACCCTCGCCGACGACAAGGGCGTCGGCTTCGACGCGGGCGCACCCGGTCTCGGCGGCCGGCCGGCGACCGACGGACGCGGCGGCGCCGCCCGAGACCGGCACGGTAAAGGGCTCGCCGCGTATGCGCGTCAACACATGAGCGAGGACGAACGCGAGGACGGCCCCGCGCCGGATCTCTCCGAACTGGACCGGCAGGTCGCCGAACTGCGGGCGGACCTCGACGACATCGACGACCGGACCGTCGAGAAGCCCGCGCTCGAAGACGAACTGAAGCGGTACGTCCGCTCGCGGATGCGCCGCGGACACGCCCGCGGCTGGGGTCCCTACCTCGTGTTGCTGTACGGCGTCGTCCTCACGCTCGGCGCGTTCGCGTGGCTCGACGGCTGGTTCGCCATCGGCGCGATGCTCATCCTGTTCCTCTCGACGCTGGGACTGTACGTCCTGTTCGTCCTCGCGGGCATCGGTCTCAACCTGATCGACGTGCCCGGCAAGGCCATCGACGCGGTCCGCAAGCGCCGCGGGCAGTAACGACGCGGACACCGCGGGTCGGCGTTCCCGCCGGCGCGCTCACCGCCTCCCGACGTGCCGGCGGACCGACCTGTATCTCCTCGACGTCCACGCGACGGAGGCGAGAGCCGACCCGGAGACCGCGTTCGGCACCACTCGCGGAGTCGGCGCGGGCGGAGTCGACCGAGGACCGACCGGTCGCTCGTCGACGCGGGTGAAAAATGCGAAGCCGGGAGGACGAGAGGACGGAAGGCGGGTCCCGACCGGTCGCGCCGAACTCAGTACGTCTCGAGGTACTGGTCGAGTTCCCAGTCGGAGACCTCGACGCGGTACTCGTCGTACTCGGCCGTCTTGGCCTCGACGAACTTCTCGCTGATGTGGTCGCCGAGCGCCTCCTGGACCGCCTCGTCCGACTCGAACTCGTCGATCGCCTCGCCGAGGTTCGACGGCAGGGTGGTGATGCCGTACTCCTCGCGCTTCTGTTCGTCGAACTCGTAGATGTTCTCGCGGACGGGGTCGTCACACTCCAGCCCCTGCTCGATGCCGTCGAGACCGGCGGTGATCAGCGCCGCGAACGCGAGGTACGGGTTACACGAGGGGTCGGGGAAGCGCGCCTCGATCCGGGAGGCCGCCGGGATCCGCGCGGCGGGCTTGCGGATCAGCGCCGAGCGGTTGCGGTCGGACCACGCGACGTAGACGGGCGCCTCGTAGCCGGGCACCAGCCGCTTGTAGGAGTTGACGGTCGGGTTGGTGACGGCCGCGATCGCGGGCGCGTGTTCGAGGATCCCCGCGATGAACTGTTTGGCGGTCTCGCTCAGGTTGAACTCGTCGTCCTCGTCGTGGAACGCGTTCTCGCCGTCCTCGGTCGACAGCGAGATGTGGGTGTGCATGCCCGACCCGTTGATCCGGGCGATCGGCTTGGGCATGAACGTCGCGTGGAGGTCGTGTTGGGCCGCGATCGCGCGGACGACCGTCCGGAAGGTGCCGACGTTGTCCGCCGTCGAGAGCGCGTCGTCGTACTCGAAGTTGATCTCGTGTTGCCCCTGGGCCACCTCGTGGTGGCTGGCCTCGATGTCGAAGCCCATGTCCTCGAGGCCGTAGATGATGTCGCGGCGGACGTCGCTCGCGAGGTCCTTCGGCGCGAGGTCGAAGTAGCCGCCCGCGTCGTTGGTCTTCGTGGTGGCGCGGCCGTCCTCGTCCTCCTCGAACAGGAAGAACTCGGGTTCGGGCGCGGCGTTGACCTCGAAGCCCATCTCCTCGGCGCGGTCGAGGACGCTCTTGAGCACGCCCCGCGGGTCGCCCTCGAACGGTTCGCCGGTCGACGTGTCCATCACGTCACAGATGAGGCGCGCGGCGCCGCCGCCCTCCTCGCGCGTCCGCCACGGCAGGACCGCGAACGTCTCGGGGTCGGGTTTGAGCCGCATGTCCGACTCCTGGATCCGGACGAAGCCGTCGATCGACGACCCGTCGAAGTAGATACCCTCGGTGAACGCCTTCTCCGCCTGCGTCGCCGGAACCGAGACGTTCTTGACCGTCCCGAGAATGTCGGTGAACTGGAGTCGGAGGAAGTCGATCCCCTTCTCCTCGATCTGGTCGATCACACGCTGCTCCTCTTCGCTTAGCCCGCCATCGGGTGTCACCGTGTCGTCTGTCATGTTCTCGAACGACTGTCCGATACACATCCACTATAAAATCCTTGTCGGTACGTGCAAGCGTCCGCTCGGGTGAGAGTGAGTGGACATTCGTTAAATTATAATGGGTGGAGGTAGTGCCGGCGTGTAATGACGTACGAAAATCTCGACGCCCAACTCGTCAACGCCCTGCTCGGAAACGGACGCGCGAGCCTCCGCAGTCTCGCCGAAGAGCTCGACGTCTCCGTGACCACCGTCTCCAACCACCTCCGTGACCTGGAGTCGGAGGGCGTCGTCCAGGGGTACACCCCGCGGGTCAACTACGACCGCCTGGGGTACGACGTGACCGCCATCGTCCAGTTGAAGGTGGAGGGCGACGCCCTGCCCGAGATCACCGACCGTCTGGAGGAGCAAAAACAGATGGTGTCCGTCTACGAGGTGACGGGCGACTACGACGTGATAGCGATCGGGAAGTTCCTCGACACCGACGACATGAACGACGGGATCAAGGGACTGCTGTCGGACGTCGACATCCGCGAGACCAACACCTCGGTCGTGCTCAACACCGTCGTCGAGAACGCCCAGTTCGAACTCGACGTCGACGAGGAGGAGTGAGTCGAGGGCGAGACTGCGGTCGGCGGGGGGATGAGCGCCGGAGAACCGGCGCGCCGCTACGCCAGGTGGTCGGTGACGTCGTCCATGTCCGTCCGGCAGAACGGACAGCGATAGCGCGTCGAGAAGCCGCCTGACTGCGCCGTCGTCTTCGCTTCGAGTTCGTGCATCCCGATGTGGCGGCCGCAGTCCGGACAGGTGACCTTCGGCACGAGCGTGACACACGGTTACACGGTCATAAAGCTCCCGGAGGGAATTACGAGGGAAACGTATTAGTGTAACGGCCTTTCGGGCCGGTTCGGTCGCCCGGTGGGCTCCGCGCGGCCGCGTTCGGCGGGTTACGCCCCGTCCTCGAAGACGAACGTCCCGTCCCGCTGGACCACCTCGCCGTCCACCTCGATGGTCGACGCCTCGGACATGTCGACGATCATGTCGACGTGTTCGGCGCTCTCGTTCACCTCGTTGCCCTCGCCGACGCACTCGGGGTAGGCGCTCCCGACCGCCATGTGGACCGTGTCGCCCATCTTCTCGTCGAACAGCATGTTGTACGTGAACCGGTCGATGGCGCGGTTCATGCCGATCCCGAGTTCGCCCAGGTAGCGGGCGCTCTCGTCGGTGTCGAACACGCCGTCGAGGACTGCCTCGTTGCGCGCCGCGGAGTACGACTCCACGCGGCCCGCCTCGAAGCGGACGCGCACGTCCTCGATCTCGCGGCCCTGCCGGTAGAGCGGCATGTCGAAGTGGACCTCGCCCTCGACGCTGTCGCGGACGGGCGCGGTGAACACCTCGCCGCCGGGGAGGTTCTTCTCGCCGGTGTCGTTGACGGCGGTGTTGCCCGCGACCGACATCGTCACGTCGGTCCCCTCGCCCGAGCGGATGCGGATCTCGTCGGCGTCGTCGACGACGTCGACCATCTGCTCTTGGAACTCACCTTGCGCCTCCCAGTCGAGCGAGACGGCGTCGTAGACGAAGTTCTCGTACGCCTCGGTGCTCATGCCCGCGAGTTGGGCGTGCCCCGCGGTGGGGTACTGGGTGAGACACCACCGCTTCGAGAGGCGTTCGCGCTGGACCGGCCGGGTCGCGCGGTTGTGCGCGGCGGTCGTCGCGGGGTCGATGTCCGCCTTCTCCGTGGCGTTCGCTCCGCCGCGGGCGATCACGACCGCGTCGGCGTTCTCGTAGAGCGCGAGTTCGTGGTCGGGCGTCTCGAACTCGTCGTCGCGCGCGCGGAGGAACGCCCGTTCGGCGCGGTCGGAGTTGTTGAGGTACACCGGGTTCGCCCCGCGGTCGCCCGCGAGTTCGTGGACGGCGACCGCGAGGTCCTCCGCCTCCGCCGGCAGCAACACCACGAGGTCGTCGCCCGGTTGCAGGTCGACCGAGTGGTCGACGATCGTCTCGGCGTGTTCCCGTACTCTGGGGTCCATCGTCTCACGGTCCCGCGCCGACGGATTACGGTTTTCGGAACCGCGGCCCGAGCGGTCGGTCGGACGCCGCCGGGGTCTCAGGCGTTCAAGACGGCCTGGAGCACGTCGGGCGCGTCGTCGAGCGCGTCGTCGAGCGCGTCCACGTCCGGGCCGCCGCCCTGCGCGAAGTCGGGCGGGCCGCCGCCGCCGCCGCCGACGCGGCCCGCGAGTTCGCTCACCACCTCGCCGGCGTTGACGCCGACGCCGTCGGGGACCGCCACCACCACCGTCGCGGAGCCGTCCGCGCCCGAGCCGAGCACCGCCACCTTCCCCTCGTCGACGAGGGCGTTGGCGGTCGCGCGCAACTGGTCGGCGTCGGCGTCCATCCGCCGGACAACCGCGGTGGTGCCGTCGAGCTCCACCTCCTCGCCGCCCGCCTGCGCGCGCAGTTCCGCGAGTTCGTCCTTCAGGCGGTCGATGGTCTTGCCGCGCTCCTTCCACTCGCCGAAGAACCGCTCTGCGGTTTCGGGCACGTCGTCGGGGTCGACGTCGAGCGTCGCCGCGGCGTCGTACAGCGCGTCCTCGGTGCGGTGGGTGGCGTCGACGGCCGCCTCGCCCGCGGCGAACACGATGCGCTCGACGCCGTCCTGCACCGGTTCCGTCTTGAGCACCTTGATCGTCCCGATGTCGCCGGTTCGGGAGACGTGGGTGCCGCCACACGCCTGGACCTCCTCGCCGACGGTGACGGTCCGGATGCGCTCGCCCGGCGGGATACCCCCTTGATACAGGTCGAAGCCGTGCGCCTCCTGGGCCTCGTGGCGGTCGGGCCACGCCGACTTCACCGGGACGTTCCGGCGCACCAGGTCGTTGGCCACCCGCTCTATCTCCTTGACCTGCTCGCGTCCGACCCGCTCGTAGTGGCTCACGTCGAGCCGCGAGGAGTCGAGCCCCTTCTGGGCGCCCGCCTGCCGGACGTGCTCGCCGAGCACCTCGCGGGCGGCCGCGCCGACGATGTGGGTCGCGGTGTGGTGTCGCATCAGCCGCCACCGCCGCTCGGCGTCGACCTGTCCGCGGACGAACTCCCCCTTGCCGGGGTCGGCGTCGGTCCGGTGGACGACGACGCCGTCGTGGCTCTGGACGTCCTCCACCTCGACGGTCGTGTCGTCGGTCGAGAGCGTCCCGCGGTCGGCGGGTTGGCCCCCGCCCTCGGGGTAGAACATCGTCTGGTCTAACACCACGTCGTACCCCTCCTCGCGGTCGAACACGTCGAGGACGACCGCCTCGAACTCGGTGCGCTCGGCGTCGTCGTAGTAGAGCCGCTCCGTCTCGGGCAGGTCGGCCAGCCGCTCGTCCGCCTCCGCCGCGCCGCCGAACCCGGCCGCCGAGTCGTGTCGCGACGCCACCAGCCCGTAGAAGTCGTCGGGCACCTCGACGGTCGCGCCGCGCTCCTCGGCTATCTCGCGGACCATGTCGGGCTGGATGCCGTGGCTGTCGTACAGTTCGATCAGGTCGTCGACCGGGATGGGGTCGCCCGTGCCGGCGTACTCGTCGGCGAGCCCCTCGACCTTCCGGGCGCCGCGGTCGAGCGTCTTGCGGTACTTCTCCACCTCCGTGCGCACGATGTCGCGGATCGTGTCGCGGTTCTCGTAGCCCAGCCGCTCGGCTTGCATGTCGACGAGTTCGTCCAGCGGCGCGTCGACGCCGACGTTGTCGACGAGGCGTTTGGTCCGCCGGAGCACCATCCGCGCGAGGTAGCCCGTCCCGACGTTCGAGGGGACGATCTCGTCGCCGAACATGTACGCGAGCGTCCGGCAGTGGTCGGCGATGGCGTAGATGTCCTCCAGCGGACGGAGCAGCGAGGTGAGCCGCTCGGTCTCCACGCCGAGTTTGTCCGCGATGTTGTCGCGGGCGGCCTCGACGTCCTCCGCCTCGTCGATGTCGAGGTGGCCGGCGAGTTTGGAGGCGCGGTGGACGAGTTCCGCCTCGTCGTCGGTGAGTTCGACCCCCGCGTTCTCCTTGAGGAAGTCGATCGCGTCGGGGTAGACGGCCTCGTACACCGTCGGGGTGCCCTGGCTCATCCAGGTCCACCGCTCGAGCCCGTAGCCCGTGTCGACGATGTACGTGTCCATCTTCGAGTAGCGGTTGCCGTCCTTCATCTCGAACTCGCCGTCGTCGTCCTGCTCCATCGACATGAACACGAGCGTGGCGAGTTCGGCGCCCTTGTAGATCACCTCGATGGCGGGACCGGCGTTGCCGCCGCCGACCCACGGGTCCTCGATGTACGTGATCTCCTCCAGATCCGCGCCCATCGACTCGAAGAGGCCGTCGCAGTAGCGGACGGTCTCGTCCTTCCAGTACACCTCGCCGGAGTAGGCGTACTCGTCGCCCACCTCCTCGCGGGCGTTGAACGCGTGGTGGGCCATCATCTCGAACGCCATCGTGTGTCTGCCGGTCTTGCCCACGTTGTCGATGTCCTGCATCCGGATGCACGGCTGGGAGATGCACAGCGGGTTGGCGGGCGGCGGCGTCTCGCCCGACGTGACCAGCGGCTGGAAGTCGTAGATGGACGCCTGCGTGAGCAACACGTCGTCGCGCCAGCGGTTCGCGGCCACCGGGTACGGCTCGATCCGCTCGTGGCCGTTCGCCTCGAAGTACGAGAGGAACGCCTCGCGCATCTCGGTCAGCGTGTACGACTCCGCGAACCCGGGGTCGTCGATGAACGAGTAGTCCTCACAGGGCGGCTCGCCGCACAGTTCGCGCTCGGGGTCCCGCGTCCAGAAGTGGTCCCCACAGGCGGAACACTCCCGCCTGTGGAACCCCTCCTCCTCGAAGTACTCGAGGCGGTACTCCGCGCTGAGGTCGCTCATTAGGGAGTGATGCCCGGTCGCCGTCCAAAAGGGTTCCGGGGCGCGTCGCCCCGGCGGGACGGCCGTGAACCGCCGCGAGCGCCGCCCGCACCCGATTCGCGGAGCGATAATCGGGGAGGGGAGTTTATACGTAGTTGAGCGGACACTCCGGCAGAGACGATACCGATATGACTGCCGTTCACACGCTACTCGTCGTCGGCCCGCCCAACCCGGTCGGCGACGCGCTCGAGGCACGCGCAGGCGTGGAGACCCGGCACGTCGGGGTCGACGGCGTCCGGGAGGCGCTGGCCGAACTCGACGACGAGGGTGTGACGCCGACGGCGGCGGTGGTGTGCGGTGACGCCGCGGGGGCGCTCGACGACGCGAGCGTCGGCGCGCTTGGACGGCGGGGCGTCCCAGTGGTCGCGCTCGCGGACGACTCGCCGGAGGCGGCGTACGTCGACGGGTTCGTCGCCGACGCGGGCGACCCGCTCGACTGCCTGCTCCGGGAGGTGGAGTGGGCGGCGGCGGGCGAGACGCGGCTCCAACTCCGCGAGGCGCGCCGTCGCGTCACCAGCCTCCACGACGGCGCCGCCGAGATCGCGGCCGCGCCGAGCGTCGACGACCTGTTCGAGCGGACCGCCGGCGTGATCCGGCGGGTGCTGTCGTTCGACCACAACTGGGTCGGGGTCCGCGAGGGCGACGCGTTCGCCGCCGTGATAAAACAGGGGCGCGCGGAGGCGTACCCCGACCGGCTACCGCTCGACTACGGCGTCACGGGCGAGACGTACCGGCGGGGCGAGCCGATACTCGTGACCGACGTGGAGGCGTGTGACGACCCGGCGGTCGACGTCGACGACCCCCACGACGAGATCCGGTCGTTCGTCAGCGTCCCGGTCGGCGAGTACGGCGTGTTCCACGCGGCGTCGACGCGGACGCACGCGTTCGACGAGCGCGACCGCGAACTCGCGGCGCTGCTGGCGACGCACGTCGCGCAGGCGTACGGCCGGCTGTGCGCCGAGGCGGACCTCCGGCGCCGCGAGACGAAGGTGACCCGGCTCCACGAGTCGATCCCCCGGCTGATCGACGCCGACACGGAGTCCGACCTGTTCGAACGGACGGTCGAAATCGCCGCGCGCGTGCTCGACTTCGACCGGTCGTACCTCCTGCGGTGGACGGGCGAGGCGTTCGTCCCCGTCGCCGGGACCGACGACGACGTGCCCGAGCGGGTGTCCAAGCGGGGCGTCCTCTGGCGGACGTTCGAGGAGGGGGAGCCGCGGCTCGTGACCGACACCCGCACCGACCCCGACGCGCGGCCCGAACACCCGGAGACACGGTCGGCGATCAGCGTCCCGGTGGGCGACGACGCGGTGTTCCAGGTGCTGTCGGCCGAGCCGGAGGCGTTCGACGAGTCCGACGTCGGACTCGCTGAGCTTCTGGTCTCCTGTGTCGACGCGACCCGCGAGCGGGTCCGCTCGGAGGCGGCGCTCCGCGAGTCGCGCGGCGTCGTCGAGCGGCTCCACGCCGCCGCCGCCGACATCGCCACCGCCGACACCGAAGCCGAGGTGGTCGAGCGCGCGGTCGGCGCCGCCGAGGGCGTCCTGGAGTTCGACAAGTGTGTGCTCATGTTCCACGAGGGGGAGACGCTGGTGCCCGTCGGTGCGTCCGCCGGCAGCCACCCCGACGGCGCCCGGCCGATGCACGTCTCGGAGGGGGTCGCCGGCAGGACCGCCCGCACGGGCGAGTCGGTGCTGATCGACCGGGTCGAGGAGTCGGCCGACGCCGACCCGGCGCGCGCGGAGTACCGGTCGGGTCTGAGCGTCCCGGTCGGCGACCACGGCGTCTTCCAGGCGGTCGGGACCGACCCCGGCGCGTTCGACGACGACGACGTCAACCGCGCGGAACTGCTGATGGCGCACGTCGCGGTGTCGATCGAACGGGTCCGCGCCCAGGACGGTCTCCGCGCGGAGCGCGACCGGCTGTCGGCGCTGTTCGAGAACGTCCCCGACGCCGCGCTCGCGTTCGAACTGGTCGACGGCGAGCCGGTGGTTCGCGAGGTGAACAGCAGGTTCGAGGAGTCGTTCGGCTACGACGCCGAGGCGGTGATCGGCGAACGGATCGACGACCGGGTCGTGCCGGCCGACCCCGAGGCCGAGGCGGAGGCCGCCGAGATGAACGACCGGCTCGAACGCGGCGAGACGGTCCGCCGGGAGGTCCGCCGGCTCACCGCCGACGGCGAGCGCGACTTCCTCGTGTTCGTCGTGCCGCTGACGGGCGACGAGACCAACGTCGGCGGCTACGCAATCTACTCCGACATCACCGCGCGTAAGGAGCGCGAACGCGAGTTGGAGCGGCAGAACGAGCGGCTCGACGAGTTCGCGTCGGTGGTGAGCCACGACCTCCGCAACCCGCTGTCCATCGCCGACGGCTACCTCGAACTCGCGCGCGAGACCGGCGACCCCGAGCACTTCCGGACGATAGACGATGCCATCGACCGGATGCGCACCCTGGTCGACGACCTGCTCGCGCTCGCGCGGGAGGGTCGGGTGGTCGGCGACCCCGAGCCGGTGGCGCTCGACTGGGCCGCCGAGGGCGCGTGGAACAGCGTCGAGACCGCCGACGCGCGCCTCGACGCGTCGGCCGCCGAGGGGGTGACGGTGTCGTCGGACCCCGAACGGCTGCGCGAACTGTTCGAGAACCTGTTCCGCAACGCGGTCGAACACGGCGGCGACGGCGTGTCGGTCCGCGTGGCGGCGACCGGACGGGGGTTCGCCGTCACCGACGACGGCCCCGGCATCCCCGACGCCGAGTGCGAGCGGGTGTTCGACGCTGGCCACACCACCACCGACGGCGGGACCGGGTTCGGTCTCCCCATCGTCCGGCGCATCGCCGAGGCGCACGGCTGGACCGTCCGCGTGACCGACGGCGGGGCGGGCGGCGCGCGCTTCGAGTTCGAGACGAGCGGGTAGCGGGCGCACACCGGTCCGCCCCGCGCCGCGCGGCTCGGACCGTCGGTCGTCGCGCGGGGCGAACGCGCGGAGCGATTTTATCACACGCGGGCGCGTCACCTCCCGTATGGACACACCGACCCGGACGGCGACCCGCGACCCCGCAGACCGCCTCGACGGCCCGCTGGGACTGGTCGCGCTCGTCGTCGCGGTCAACCTCGTCGGCAGCGCGCCGGCGCTGCTCGCCGGTCCCGACTCCGCGTGGTTCGCCGCGCTCGACAAACCCGCCATCTACCCGCCGTCGGTCGTCTTCGGTATCGTCTGGACCGCGCTGTTCACGCTCCAGGCGACCGCGCTGTGGCTCGTCCTCCGCGCCGACGCGGGCCGCGACCGGCGAGCGGCCGTCGCGCTGTTCGTCGTCCAGTTGGCGGTCAACCTGACGTGGACGCCGGCGTTCTTCGCGCTGCAGGACCTGCAGGTCGCGCTGGGGATCATCGGCCTGCTGTTCGTCCTCGTCGCCGCCACCCTCGCCGCGTTCGGGCGGGTCGACCGCCGGGCGGCGCTGCTGGTGGTGCCGTACCTCGCGTGGGTCGCGTTCGCGGGCGTGTTGAACTACCGGTTTCTGGTGCTGAACTGACCGCGAGAACGGGATCGAGCGGAGAACGGGAGACGAAGCCGAGAGGGAGTGCGGGGCGCGGCCCGCCGCTCAGGCCGCCGCGACGGCGGTCTCGATCCGGTCGAGCGCCGCCTCCACGTCGGCCTCGCTCACGTCGAGGTTGGTACACAGCCGGCAGGTGTAGTCGCCGAACGCCGAGAACGCCACGTCGCGCTCCTTGCAGGCCGCGGACAGTTCCTCGCCCGTGAGTCCCGCGGCCTCGCTGTCGACCATCACGATGTTCGTGTCGGGGTCGGACGCCGACAGCCCCTCGATCTCGTTCAGCCCCTCGGCGAGTCGCGCCGCGTTGGCGTGGTCGTCGGCGAGTCGGTCGACGTTCTCCAGTGCGAGCAGGCCGGGCGCGGCGATTATCCCCGCCTGCCGCATCGCGCCGCCGAACAGCTTTCTGGTGCGCCGGGCGCGGTCGACGAACGCCTGGTCGCCCGCGAGCACCGACCCGACGGGCGCGCCGAGCCCCTTCGAGAGGCAGAACATCACCGAGTCGACGCTCTCGGTCATCGCCTCGGGGTCGGTGTCGAGTGCGACGCAGGCGTTGAGGAAGCGCGCGCCGTCGAGGTGGACCGGCACCCCGAGGTCGTGGGCGGCGTCGGCCGCCGCGTCGATACGTTCCTTGGGGACGGCGACGCCGCCGCGGGAGTTGTGGGTGTTCTCCAGACACAGCAGCCCCGTGCCGGGCCGGTGGAGGTCCTCCGCGACGTACCCCTCGCGGACCTGCTCGGGGGTGGGGACGCACCGCTCGCCGAAGTCGAGCGTGCGCGGCTGTACCTGTGACAACTGGGGGATGCCGCCGAGTTCCCACTTGTAGACGTGCGCCTGCGCGTCACAGAGCAGTTCCTGCCCGCGGTCGGTGTGGACCCGGATCGCCGCCTGGTTGCCCATCGTGCCCGAGGGGACGTACAGCGCGTCGTCCATCCCCGCCAGGTCGGCCGCGCGGCGTTCGAGTTCGTTCACGGTCGGGTCGTCGCGGTAGACGTCGTCGCCCACCTCGGCGGACGCCGCCGCCTCGCGCATCTCGTCGGACGGCGTGGTGACCGTGTCCGAGCGGAGGTCGATCATACGCGGAGGGTGGCGGCTGGGGCGGAAATATCGCGCGGTCCCCGGTCGATGTTGCTCGTTATTCGACGGTACGAGTGGGAGGGGAGTGACGACCGCGGGACCCCGTGTGACGACCCCAGTAGCCGCGACTACGACGGCGACGGTGGCCTCGAAAGCCCCCGCGCGCTCCGCTCCCGCGGCTCGCCGCGCTCCTCGCTTCGTTCGCTCCGCTCACTCCGCTGCGGTGCTCGCGTCGCCGGGGTTCGCGGAGCGCGCGGCCCCTTTCAGTCCCACCCGGAGGGTCGGCGGGTCGAGCGCCGCCGGCCGACACCCCGGCGTGACGCGTTCCGTTCGGGTGTCCGGACGGCGACGCCCGGTAGGGAGTCGTCGGGGGGGGATTGGAAGGGGCCGGGGCGTGGACGAAGCACGGCGACGCAAGCACCGCAGGCGAGGGAGCAGTGCGACCGAGCCGAGGAGCACAGCGAGTCGCGCGAGTCCACGCCCCGGGGGCTTCCGAGGTGGTCGTCACTGCGGCTACCGAATACACCTCACCGGGAGAACGCGCGGACCGGGAGCCGTCGAATACAAACCCCCGTCTCACGAACCACCGGACCAGAGTGCCGTACGCCACCAACGGAGACGCGCGGATATACTACGAGACCCACGGGGCGGCGTACGCCGACGACGACGTGGACGCCGTCGCGCTCTGTGGCGAACTCGGCTACGGCCCCTGGCAGTGGGGGTGGCAACACGCCGCGCTCGCCGGCCCGTACGAACTCGTCGTGCCCGCGACCCGCGGCACCGGCGACCCGGACGCGGACGCCCGGTCGGACGCGCCGCCCGGCCCGTGGTCGGCGGCGGACCTCGCGGCCGACCTCGAAGCGGTGCTCGCGGACGCGGGCGTCGACTCCGCCCACCTCGTCGGCGTCGGCCTGGGCGGCTGTGTCGCGCTGACCGCCGCGCTCGACCCGGCCGTCTCGTCTCGCGTCGCCGACCTCGCGCTCGTCGGGACCGCCGCGTCCGGCGGAGCGCTCGCGCCCGACGCGCTGTGGGCCGACCCCGACGACGCCGACGAGGCGGAGGCGTCGCTGGCGGCCGCGCTGTCGGCCGACTTCCTCGCCGACCAGCCCGACGTGGCCGAGCGAATCGCCGACTGGCGCGCCGCGGAGGACGCCGACCGCGAGTCGTGGGAAGCCGCGCGGGCCGCGCTCGACGGGGTCGACCTGAGCGACCGGCTCTACGAGGTGACGAACCCGGCGCTCGTGCTCCACGGGAGCACCGACGCGGTCTGCCCGCCCGAACGGGGCCGGGCGCTCGCGGAGGGGCTCCCCCGCGGGCGGTTCGAACCCGTGGTTGGCGCGGGCCACCTCGCGAACGTCGACGACGCGCCGACGGTCAACGACCGGCTGCTGGCGTTCTTCGGGACCGACCGGGAGTAGCCCGTCGCCCGCCGGGACGGGACACCGGAAGGACTGGCGGCGGCGCAAACCCTTTTCCCGCCGTCTCGCCCATGCGTGCCCATGACACGGCTACGGCTCGCCCTTCTCGACGCCGCACACTCCTCGGAGCACACGCCGCGGAACTTCCGCCGCGAACTCGACGCCGACCTCGCGGAGTTCGACGTGAACGACGGTGACCTCCCCGACCACTTCGACTGGGACGGCGTGGTCATCAGCGGCTCGCGCGCCTCCGTCTACTGGGACGAGGCGTGGATCCCGCCGCTGGTCGAGTGGGTGAGCGACGCCGCCGACCGCGGCCTGCCCGTCCTCGGCGTCTGTTACGGCCACCAGGTGCTCGCGGAGGCGCTCGGCGGGCGCGTCGGGGGGATGGACGGCTTCGAACTCGGCTACACCCAGGTGGAACGGGAGGGCGACGACGAACTGTTCGACGGCATCGACGAGGAGTTCACCGTGTTCACGAGCCACGGCGACACGGTGGTCGACCTCCCGCCGACGGCTGAACTGCTCGCGCGAAACGAGTACGGCGTCCACGCGTTCCGCTCGGGCAGTTGCTGGGGCGTCCAGTTCCACCCGGAGTACGACATGGAGACCGCGCGCGAGGTGGCCGACGGCAAGCGCGAGGCGGTGGGCGACGACCGGGTCGACGCGGTGCTCGCGGGCGTGACGCCCGAGAACTTCGACGCCGCCTGCGAGGCGAAACGGCTGTTCGATAACTTCACCGCCCACTGCCGGCGCGTACGCGACGAAAGCGACGCCGAGACCGGCGCGCGCGTCTGAGCGGGACGCCGGCGGGCCGACGACGGACGGAACGGCGCCGGGCGGGCCGACGACGGACGGAACGGCGCCGGGTGGGCCGACGCGACCGGCCGGACCGCGGCCGTCCCCGGTCGCCGCGGGGCGTCACACCCGGCGATGCTCGCGAACGCTTTTCACGTCGCACCACCCCCTGTACGCATGCTCGACTACGTGGGACTGGAGGCGGATCTGACCGAAGAGGAACGGCTGATCCGGGATACGGCCCGGGAGTTCGTCGAACGGGAGGTCGAACCCGACATCGGCGACCACTTCGAGGCGGGGACGTTCCCGACCGACCTCGTCGCCGAGATGGGCGAACTCGGCTTCTACGCGCCCAACCTGGAGGGGTACGGCTCGCCGAACGTCTCCGAGCGCGCGTACGGTATCCTGATGCAGGAGTTGGAGGCGGGCGACTCCGGGATCCGGTCGATGGCGAGCGTGCAGGGCGCGCTCGTGATGTACCCGATCCACGCGTTCGGCAGCGAGGCGCAGAAGGAGGCGTGGCTCCCCGCGCTCGGCCGCGGGGAGGCGGTGGGCTGTTTCGGGTTGACCGAACCCGGCCACGGGTCGAACCCCAGCGGGATGGAGACGGAAGCGCGGAGGGACGGCGACGAGTTCGTGTTGAACGGGTCGAAGACGTGGATCACCAACTCGCCCATCGCCGACGTGGCGGTGGTGTGGGCGCGACTGGTCGACGACGGAGGCGACGCGGACGGCGGGAGCGAGGACGCCCCCGTCCGGGGGTTCCTGGTCGAGACGGACCGCGACGGCGTGACGACGGCCGAGATACACGACAAGCTCTCGATGCGCGCGTCGGTGACCGGCGAGATCGGTCTCTCGGACGTGCGCGTACCCGAGTCGAACCTGCTCCCCGGCGTCGAGGGGATGAAGGGGCCGCTGTCGTGTCTCACGCAGGCGCGGTACGGCATCGCGTGGGGCGCGGTGGGCGCCGCGCGCGACTGCTTCGAGACCGCCCGCGAGTACCAACTCGACCGCGACCAGTTCGGCGGTCCGGTCGCCCGCTTCCAGATCCAACAGGAGAAGCTCGCGGAGATGGCCACCCAGGTCACGACCGCCCAACTGCTCGCCTACCGGCTCGCGGCGTTGAAAGAGGAGGGGCGACTCCGTCCCCAGCAGGTGTCGATGGCCAAGCGCAACAACGTCCGCACGGCGCGCGACCAGGCGCGGGTCGCCCGCGAGATGCTCGGCGGCAACGGCATCACGACCGACTACTCGCCGATGCGGCACATGGCCAACATGGAGACGGTGTACACCTACGAGGGCACCCACGACATCCACTCGCTGATCCTCGGCGAGGACCTGACCGGTATCGCCGCCTTCGAGTAGTTCGTCTCCGCGGCCGTCGGCCGCTCGGTCCATCGGAGTCCCCATCGGTCGACCGGTACCCCTGCCTGCGGGCGGGACGGGTGGCGGAATTCGGGCCGGCCGGGCGTCCGATCGGGCAGCCGTGCGAACGACACACACACCTAAGTAGCTCGGTCGTGTGCTACCCACCGTGTCAGCACCTGCCCGCGATCGCTCGGCCGTGCTCGCGTTCACGCGCGAGGAGTCGTGGGTGGTCCACGCCGCCCTCCTCGAACGGGTACGCGAGGCGGTCGAAGCGGGCGAGTACGACGAGGGCCACCCCGAACTCGACGCGCTGCGGACGCTCGAATCCGACGCCGACCGGTTCGCCCCGGCGGAGGTCCACGCGGTCCACGCCTCGCTCGTCGGCTACCTGGCGGACGCGCCGCTCCGCGACCGCCCGCCCGCCCGCGCGGCGCTCGAGACGACCAGCGACGCCCTCTGAGCGCCCGCGTATCAGGCGCGATTGCGGCGGCGGCGGATTTAATCGCCCCCGTCGCCTCGGCCGTGACGATGCCATCCCGTCGGGCCGGGTCGCTGGTCCCGTTCGCGGTCGCCCTCCTGCTCGTGGCCGCGAGCGGCGTCGCCGCCGGCCACGCCGCCGTGCTGTTCACCGCGCGCGACCTCTCGGTCGACGCCGAGGGGAGCGTCGACGTGGGGGTCACGTTCCACGACGTCGACCGGGTCGAGTTCCGACTGGAGGGACCCGACGGGTTCCGCCTGTCGGCGAGCGTGGAGAACGGGGGCGACGCGGGAGCGACGCTCGAACTCGACGCCGCGGCCGCGGGTCGCGGCGACGCCGGCGCGGCGGTGAGCGTCGCCGGCGCGACGCTGCGCGACGCCAGCGTCGAGGGCGCGCCCGGCGGGGCGCTCCCGGCGGGGACGTACCGGATGACGCTCGTCACGCGCGGTATCACGGTCGACCGGGGGACGCTGACCGTCGAGCGGCGCGTCACGCCCACCGACGCCCCGACCCCCGACCCGTCCGGCGCGGACGACCCGGGCGACGCGCCGACCGGAACCGCGACGGCGGCGGACACGACGGCGAACGCGACGGCCGCGGGCGCGACCACCGCCGACTCGGGCGGGGTGACGCTCGGCACCACCGCGACCGGGGGCCCGGGACCCGGGCCGCTGGGCGCGCTCGTGGCGGTTGCGGCCTGTCTGCTCGCGTACGCCGCCGCGGCGGTTCGCACCCGGTGAGCCCGCACCCGACCGGTCGGTCGTACCACGCGCCGACGGACGGTCTATCACGTTTTTTGTACGTCCGGAGCGACGCCGAGGTGTGACTACGGCACACGCCCCCGGGAGCGTGACCACGGTGTTCGCGCCCGGCGAGGGGTCCGACGACGCGGGGTCGCTCGGCACGAGTTTCACCACCGCGGACGGCGTGACCGCGACGGTCGAACCCGCCGCCGAGACGACGGTCGAACTCGACGGCGAACCGACCGGGTTCCCGCCGGTCGAGGGCGTGCTCCGCCGACTCGACGCGACCGCCGCGGTGTCGCTGTCCGCCGAGGTGCCGGTCGGCGCCGGCTTCGGCGCGAGCGGCGCGGCGACGCTCGCGACGGTGCTCGCGGCCGACGCCGAGTTCGGCCCGAACCGCGACCGCGAGGCGCTCGTGACCGCCGCCCACCGCGCGGAGGTGGAGGCGGGGACCGGTCTCGGCGACGTGTTCGTCCAAGCGCGGGGCGGTCTCGTCTGGAACACCGGCGACGGGGTCGGGCGCGCCGAACGCACCGACGCGGTGTCGTACGCGACGTACGGCGACCGCCGGACGGCGGACGTGCTCGGCGACGCGGACGCGATGGCGCGGGTCCGCCGAGCGGCCGACGACGCGTTCGAGGAGTTCGACCCCGCCGGGCCGCTCGCGGACCTGTTCGACTGCTCGTGGACGTTCGCCGACCGGACCGGTCTCCCGAGCGACCGGGTCCGCGAGGCGGTCGCGGCGGTCGAGCGGGCGGGCGGCGCCGCGACCATGGCGATGGTGGGCGAGACGGTGGTCGGCGTGGGCGCGGACGACACCCTCCCGGAGACCACCCGGATCACGACCGAGGGCGCGGCGCTCCGGTGACGGTGCGGGACGGCGGGCGCGGCCGACCGGGGCGGGCGCGGTCGACCGGGCGGGCCGAGCGACGAGCGCGGTAGTCGACCGCCGCGTCCGCGGGTACGCGCTCCCCCGAGTCGATGCCGACGCTTTTGTACTCGCCCGGGCTACGGTCAGACGATGGGAATCGACCCGAACTTCGACGGGAATCGCGAGCGGGTCGGCGAGGAGAACGGGCTCGACGTGTGGGGTCCGGTCGACCGACCGGAGAAACTCGGCATCCACGGCGCGCACGTCGCGGTCGACTACGACGTCTGTATCGCCGACGGCGCGTGTCTGGAGGACTGCCCGGTCGACGTGTTCGACTGGGTGGACACGCCCGGCCACCCCGAGAGCGACCGGAAGGTGGAGCCGACCCGCGAGGACCAGTGTATCGACTGCATGCTCTGTGTCGACATCTGCCCGGTCGACGCCATCGACGTCGACGCCTCGCGGTCGTAGCCCGCCCGACGCCGGCGCGGACCGCTCGGAGCGGGCCGCTCAGTCCGCGGCCGCGGACGACGCGGAGTCCGACCCGGACTCAGCCTCCGTGTCCCCCTTCGCGTCGAGCGCCTCACACAGCAGTTCCGCCACGTCGACGATCTCGATCTCCGCCTCGTAGTCGCCGGTCTTGCGGCCGTCCTCGTACATCGTCGCGCACATCGGGCACGCGACGACGAACTTCTCGACGTCGCCGCCGGCGTCGGTGTCCTCGAGCGCCTCCCGCAGGCGCTCCTCGCTGGGCTTGGGGTCGTCGTCGAACTCCATCCAGAGCCCGCCCCCGCCGCCGCCACAGCAGAAGGAGTCCGCGCGGTTGCGCGGCATCTCCGCGAGGCGGACGCCCGTCGCGCGCACGAGTTCGCGCGGCGCCTCGTACACTTCGTTCATCCGACCCAGGTGACACGGGTCGTGGTACGTCGCCGTGTAGTCGAGTTCCGTCCCGTCGAGACCCAGCCGTCCCCGCCGGACCAGGTCCTCGACGACTTCGGTGTAGTGGTGGACCGGCGCGTCGAACTCGCTGATCTCGGGGTACTCGTTGCGGAAGGTGTTCATCGAGTGGGGGTCGGTGGTGACCACCGCTTCGAACTCGCAGTCGGCGAACGCCTCGGCGTTCTCCTCGACGAGCATCTCGAACAGTCCCTCCTCGCCGACGCGGCGCACGTCGTTGCCGTCGTGTCGCTCCTCCTCGTAGAGGATGCCGTACGAGACGCCCGCGCGCTCGAACAGGGTGGCGAGCGAGCGCGCCACCCGTCGGTTGCGCTCGTCGTAGCTGGGGTACTCGCCGACGTACCAGAGGTACTCCACCGCCTCCTCGCGCGCGTCGGGCACCTCGAACTCCAGGTCGTCGGTCCACTCGGGCCGGGTGCGCGCGGGTTCGCCGAACGTGTTGCCGTTCTGGAACGCGTTCATCATCGCCTCTTGGACGCCCTCGTCCATCTGCCCCGTCTCGGTCAGCCGGCGGTTCATGTGGGTGAACTCCGTCACGTGTTCGATGTCGACCGGGCAGGCGTCCATACACGCCATACACGACATGCACGACTCCATCGTCTCCGCCGCGACGACGGAGTCGCCGCCGTCCGCAACGATGTCCACCTCCTCGGTCCGCCCGGCGTCCCGGTCCTGCCGGTAGTTCTTCAAGTCGAGGATCACGTCGCGGGGGTCGAGCGGCCGGCCCGACGCCTTCGCGGGACAGACCGACGAACACCGGCCGCACTTCGTACAGGCGTCCTGGTCGAGCAGGTGCCGCCACGAGACGTCGTCGAGCGAGGTGTAACCGATCTCGTCGGGCGCGGCGTCGGCGGGCACCCCGGGGAGGCGGACGCCCGCCTTCTCGTCGCGCGTGACCACGTTGGCGAAGCTCGATATCATGTGGAACGGCTTGCCCGCCGGGAGGAACGCGACGAAGCCCAACGCGAGCAGCGCGTGGCTCCACCAGCCCCAGTGGTACAGCGTCTCGGCCGCCGCGGGACCGAGCCCCGCCTCCGAGAGCAGTCCCGCGAGGAAGAAGCCGACGAACGACACCCGCTCGTAGCTCGCCATCCCGGCGGAGCCGACGATCCGGACCGCTTCGAGGAGGTAGCCGCCCGCGCCCAGCAGAAACAGCGTCCAGACGAACGCGTCGTCCTCGAAGGAGGTGTGTCTCCCCCACAGCCGCCCCTCGCGTTCGGCGTACCGGCGGTAGAGCGCCATCCCGACGCCGACGACGAACAACAGCCCCATCGCGTCCATCACGAACGAGTACGAGAGGTAGAACTCGCCGACGAAGAACGACTCCCCGACGGCGGGCCGCCAGAGGTCGATGTCGACGCCGAGGATGGTCGTCCCGACGAGCAGGGTGAGAAAGCCCCAGACGACGAACGAGTGCATCACGCCCGCGTACAGGTCGCGGTCGAACTGGCCCCGGTTCGAGGCGACCGTCCCCGCGGCGGCGACGACCCGGCCGGGCAGGTCGTCGAGGCGGTCGAACGGCTCGTCGGCCCCCTCGGCGTACCGCGCGAACCGGGCGTACGTCCCGTAGACGAAGTAGACGACCGCGAGCGCCGACAGGAAGTAGAAGACGGCCTTCCCGACCGGTCCGACCGTCCAGAACGTCTCGCGGGTCACCTCGGACTGCATGCGCGTAGCCCGACCGCGCGCGACGTTAAGTCTTGGCAAGCTTTACGGCCCCGCCGGGTTCCGCGGCGCGGCGGTCCGCTCGCCCGGTACACGCCCCCCGCGACCGGCCGCCGCGGACGCCGCGGGTTCGACGGGTGACGACCCGCGGTTCGCCTCGCGTCGGTCAGTTCGCGAATCCGCCGAATACGGTCGGTACAGCCGCCGTGCGGCGCCCCACAGGCTTTTGTATCTCGCTCGCGTGATGTGCGAGAGATGGACGAGAAGACGGCGGAACTCAGGGACATCTTCGTCGAGACCACCGGGTCGGACACGGTCACGGAGAATCAGGAGGAGTCGCCGGGGTCGTTGGCCGACGAGGACCGCGAGGGGGACGAGGCGCGGGTCCGCGAACTGGTCGGGATGATGCGCGACCGCTACGAGTTCGCCTCCGACCGCTCGAACCCCGAACTCGAACGCGTGGTCGAACTGTACTACGACGGCGCCGACGACGCCGCCATCGCGGAGGCGCTCGGCGTCGACGAAGACGAGGTGTTCGACGCGCGGATGGACGTCCACCTGGTGCGCGAGTCGGACCGCGAGGCGCCGTTCGACCTGGACGACCTCCGGTCGCTCCACGTCGAGGAGGTGCCGCTCGCCGACCGCGCCGAGCGACTCGACAGCGACGAGCCGACCGTCGCTCGCTACACCGAGGTGGTGGAGGCGGACATGGAGTCGACGCGCGCGAACGACCGCTTCCGCGACGAGTTCGACGAACTCCTCGCCGACGCCGACCTGGAGGGCGGGCTCACCGCCGACGCCCACGAGGACGGTCTCCAGGAGGCCACCGAGGACATGGAGACCGACGTCTCCTTCTGATCCGATCGGGCGACCGCCCCGCACGACCGACGGCCGGACCGCGCGACCCGCTCGCGCGACGCCCACTCGTCCGGTCCCCGCCGCGGTGGCCCCTCCGCCGCCGAGTCGACCGACGGTGGTCGACCGGCGGGGCGAGTCCGGAGCCGGGTCCGGGTTCAAGTTCAACTTCAAGTACGGGGACGCGACCACCCCGGCGCGTGTCCCGTTCGCGCCCCCGCCCGGACTCGGTCGCGTTCTCCGACCTCGCCCGCGCCGCCTACTGCCCGCGTCAACTGTACTACGCCAGACGCGAGGACGACCGCGACCCGCCGCCCGCGGCGCGCGAGCGGGTCGACCTCGCGTACCGCTACCCCGACCTCCGGGCGATGGACGACGCGGCGCTCGAATCCGCGCCGGTCGACCGACCGCCGACGGAGTACCGCGCGGCGCTCGCGCGGGTGGCCGACCGCGACGACTACGACCGCCTGACCGACCCCGCGGGGACGCGCGTCTTCCTCGCCGGGAAGGACGCACACGGGCTGGCGTACAAACTGCTCGAACCCGACGGGGACGGAACCGACGGGGAGCCGCCGGTGCCGACTATCGTCACGCCGGGCGCGCCGCCCGAGTCGGGCGTCTGGGAGCCGCAGGCGGTGCGGGCGGTCGCGGCCGCGAAGGCGCTCGCGTGGGAGCGCGACCGCGAGGTGCCGCGCGCGCTCGTGGAGTACCCCGCCCACGGCGTCGTGAGGAGCGTCCGCGTCGGCGTCCGGAAGACCGCGGCGTACCGTCGGGCGCTCCGCGCCGCGCGGGGGATCGACGGCCCGCCGCCGCGGCTGCGCGGCGGCGCGCGGTCGAACTGCGAGCGCTGTGCGTACGCCGACGAGTGCGGCGTGCGGACGCGGAGCCTGCGGTCGCTGCTCGGGCTGTAAGTCAGGGGTTCGAGGCGAGCCACTCGCGGACCGCGTCCACGGCGGGACCGGCGCGGTGGATCAGCCCCTGTTCGGGGTCGACCACGGTGCTCTCGCCGCCGGGGGTCTCGCCCGTATCGAGCACCGCTCCGACCGCCTCCAGGACGCGGGGGTCGAGGTCGTCGACCCGGCGGACGCTCCCCGCGCCCGACCGGTTGGCGCTGGTCGCCGTGACCGGGCCGGCCGCCCGCGCGAGCGCCCGCGCCACCTCGTGGTCGGGGACGCGGACCCCGACGCGCTCCTCGCCGGCGGTGAGGACGTCGGGGAAGTCGGGACCGCGCTCGACCACGACCGTCACCGGGCCAGGGAGGAACGCGCGGACGAACCGCTCGGCGCGGTCGCCCGCGCGGGTCGCCGCGAGCGCGGCGTCCGCGTCGGCGAACGCGACCGACAGCGGCTTCGCGCGCGGGCGGCCCTTCGCGTCGTACACCCGTTCGACCGCGTCGGCGTCGGTCGCGTCCGCGCCGAGACCGTACACCGTCTCGGTCGGGTAGACGACCGGGCGGCCCGCACGCACCGCCTCGGCCGCCCGCTCGACCGCGTCGGCGTCGGGGTCGGTGGTCATCGGTCCCTACAGGTCGTCGAGCGCCGCCTCGACCTCGTCGTAGTCGGGGAAGTCGGGCCACTCGCTCGCCGCCCACGCGTACCGCACCGTGCGGTCGCCGTCGACGAGGAACACCGCTGGCCGGTGCTCCGTGACGCCCGCCATCCCGTCGAGGTCGTGTTCGATCCCGTACGACTCGGCGACGCCCGCGTCGGGGTCGGAGAACAGTCGGTACTCCATCCCCCGCTCGTCGAGGAACGTCCCGTGCTCGTAGGGCGTCGAGATGGAGACGCCGAGCACCGTGAGGTCGGCGTCGTCGCCGCCCCATCCTCGGTCCCTGATCTCGTTCCAGACGTACGTCGCGGGGAACGCGCCGTCCATCGGGAAACAGACCAGGAGGACGGGACCCTCGTCGGTGAACTCGGAGAGCGACGCGTCCGACCAGTACTCCGCGCCCACGAGCGGGCGGGTGAAGTCGGGCGCCTCCTCGCCCGCCTCGGGGTGGTCCGCCTCGGGGAGTTCGACCACGTCGAACTCCGGCATTCACGCACCCCCGGCGGCGCCCGTCCCCGACTCGGCTTCCGACGCGGCGTCGGCGCCGTCGCCGTACGTCCGCTCGACGTACTCGACGATGTTGGCCGATTCGGACATCGTGACGCCGGTCGACTCGTCGACGATCGCGGGCACCGTCCGCTTGCTAGTGATCCGCGCGACGGCGTTCCGCTCGGAGTGCATCGGCTCGACGAACCGGGAGTCGTACGACAGCCCGTGCTCGTCGAGTGCGCGGACGACGCGCTCGCAGAACGGACACGCCTGAAGACGGTACAGCGTGATATCCGGGTCGTCGGACATGCGCGGACGTACGGCGAGCAGGGGGGTAATCCCTTCGGCGCCGGCACCCGCGCCGGACCGGCGGGACGACGAGGACAACGCTTAATTCCGGGCCGACTCAAACCCCCGTATCACATGGGTTTGTCGCCGGAATACTCCCCTCTAGTCGTTCCCGCGCAACTCGGAGGTGCGCTCGACGTCGTTCCGATCAACGGGACGACGATCGCGATCGCGGGCAGTCTCGCGATCGCCGTCCTGATCGGCCTGTCGGCGTTCTTCTCCTCGTCGGAGATAGCGATGTTCTCGCTCGCGGCCCACCGGGTCGACCACCTGGTCGAGGAGGGACTCCCGGGAGGGGAGGCGGTCAAGGAGCTCAAGTCCGACCCGCACCGCCTGCTGGTCACGATCCTCGTCGGGAACAACCTGGTCAACATCGCGATGTCGTCGCTCGCGACCGCGCTGGTCGGCATCTACGTCGACAACGCGGGCACCGCCGTCCTGGTATCCACGTTCGGGATCACCTCGCTCGTGCTGCTGTTCGGCGAGTCGGCGCCGAAGAGCTACGCGGTCGAGAACACCGAGTCGTGGGCGCTCCGGATCGCGCGGCCGCTTCAGCTGTCTGAACTGCTGCTCCTCCCGCTGGTGGTCACGTTCGACCACCTCACGCGGCTGGTCAACAAGGTGACCGGCGGCCGGTCGGCGATCGAGACCTCGTACGTCACGCGCGACGAGATCCAGGACATGATCCAGACCGGCGAGCGCGAGGGCGTTATCGAGGAGGAGGAGCGCGAGATGCTCGACCGGATCTTCCGGTTCAACCGCACCATCGCGAAGGAGGTGATGACCCCCCGGCTCGACGTGACCGCGGTGCCGAAGGACGCCACCGTCGAGGAGGCGATCGAGACGTGCGTCCAGTCGGACCACGAGCGCGTCCCCGTCTACGAGGGCAACCTCGACAACATCATCGGCGTCGTGAACATCCGCGACCTGGTGCGCGCCTACTACTACGGCGAGGGGGAGCCGACGCTCGCGGGCGTCGTCCAGCCCACGCTGCACGTCCCCGAGTCGAAGAACGCCGACGAACTGCTCGAGGAGATGCAGGAGTCGCGCATGCAGATGGTGGTCGTGATCGACGAGTTCGGCACCACGGAGGGGATCCTCACGCTCGAGGACATGGTCGAGGAGATCGTCGGCGAGATCCTCGAGGGCGACGAGGACGAACCGTTCGAGTTCGTCGACGACGAGACGGTGGTGATGCGCGGCGAGGTCAACATCGACGAGGTCAACGAACTGCTCGGGATCGACCTCCCCGAGGGCGAGGAGTTCGAGACGCTCGCCGGGTTCGTGTTCAACCGTGCGGGCCGGCTCGTCGAGGAGGGCGAGGAGATCGAGTACAACGGGATCACCATCCGGATCGAGGAGGTCGACAACACTCGGATCATGCGCGCGCGCGTCACCGTCACCGAGGCGTACGACGACAGCGAGGAGTTCGAGGAGTCGGACGACCGCGACCACGACCAACTCGAAGCCGAGGACTGACCCGCCGACCCCGGGGGCGAGCGGGTCGGGCCGACCGGTGGCCCCGGGTCGTCGCCGACGTCCCGCCTCAGATCACCGCGTCGACGGCGGTGAACAGGCCGTACCCCAGCCCGAGCGCGAGCACCAGCGACCCGACCCACGCGAGGACGGTGTACACCATCTTGCGGGTGCTCACGCCCGCGCCGCCCGCGGCGTACCCCGAGCCGATGATCGCGGAGACGATGATCTCGTTGAACGAGACGGGGACGCCCAGTGCGACCGCGGTCTGTGCGATGATGAAACTCGGGATCAGCGCCGCGATCGACCGACGGGGACCGAGCGAGGAGTAGTCCTGCGCGAGCGCCTTGATCATCCGGGGCGCGCCGGTCCACGACCCGGCGAGCAGGCCCAGCCCCCCGCCGACGAGCACCGCCGTCAGCGGGATCGACAGCCCCGAGTCGAGCAGCGGCACCAGCGGGCCGATCGCCAGCCCGACCTGCGACCCGCCCGCGGAGAAGGCGACGAGCGCGCCGAGCGCGAGCAGGAGGTGGCGCTGGCCGCCCGCCTCGTCGTACCCCATCTCGTAGCGGAGCGCGCCCGTGACGAGCGCGACGGCGGCGAGCGTGACGAGCACGACCCCCGTCGGGACCGGTCCGACCGAGCCGAGTCCCAGCCGGCCGCCGAGCGCCTCCGCGATCGAGGCCGACTCGCCGCCGGTCCCGAGCACCGAGAACCCGATGTTGACGACGATGGCGGCGACCAGCCCCCCGAGCGCGGGGACGGCGACCGGCTCGGGGACGCGGTCGTCTCGGAGCAGGCGGGCGGTGGCGTACGCCACGCCGCCGCCGACGAACGGGACGGCGACCCACAGGGCCACGATCTCCCGGTACTTCCCCCACGCGGGCGTGCCGCCGAGCGCGAGACCGACGCCGACGACCGCGCCGGTGACGGTGAACGCCGTGGCGATCGGGTAGCCCGCGAACACGCCGATGGCGACCAGCGCGGCCGCGGTCAACAGCCCGACGATGGCGGCCGTCGCGGTGATGGTGACCCCGTCGATGAGGGCGGTTCCGACCGCCTCCGTGACGTTCGCCCCCTGGAGCACCGCTCCGAGGAGGCCGAGCACGCCGACGACCAGCCCCGCGCGCATCACCGAGATGGCGTTCGCGCCGACCGCGGGCGCGAACGGCGTCGACCCCGACGACCCCGCGCCGATGGCCCACGCCATGAACAGCGAAGCGAGTCCCGCGACGACGAGGGTTGCGAGGGTTGCGGCGGCGACCATACCGCGGGGTCGACCGCCCCGTACAAGTGCGTGTCCCTGTGCCGCGACGGAACCGCGACGGTACCGCGACTGTCGCTGCCGGCTCCGGCGGTCGAACCCGCTCGGCTCGCCTCAGCGCTCCTGTCGGCCGGCGTCGTACCCCTCCTTCGCGCTGACGAAGATCCGGCGGACGAACAGGTACGCCCCGAAGACCAGAATCAGGAGGACCACGAGGATGCCCGCGAGCACGGGGTTCGCGGCCAGAGCCTCCGCGAGCGTGTCGAGAATGTCCATGCCCGGCCGTCGGAGGTCCGAGCCAAAGGTTTTCGGGTCGGTCGAGTCGGGGCGGCTCCGGACGCGACCACGGGAAGGCTTACGGCGGCCGGGGCGAAACCGCCGCCGATGGCCGACATCCTGCCCTCCACGCCGGACATCGGGGACGCCGAGGAGCGCGACCCCCGGGTCATTGGGGTCGACGGCGACGACGCCGACGACGTGCTCTCGGCGCTGTCGTCGGCGACCGCGCGTCGGCTCCTCTCGGAACTCCACGCCGACCCCGGGCCGGCGAGCGACGTGGCCGACCGCGCGGACACCAGCCTCCAGAACGCGCAGTACCACCTCAAGCGCCTGCGCGAGGCGGGGCTGGTCGAGGTGGCCGGCACCGCCTACTCCGAGAAGGGTCGCGAGATGGACGTGTACGCGCCCGCCGACCGCGCGCTCGTGTTGGTCGCGGGCCGCGAGGAGGACACAACCGGGCTGAAGGGGACGCTCGAACGCCTGCTGGGCGCGGTCGGTGCGGTCACGGTCGGCGCGGCGGCCGTCGAACAGGCGCTCGGCGGCCCGTTCGCGCTCGGGGTCGGCGCCCCCGGCGGCGCGACGACGACCGGAAGCGACGGCGGTGCGGGCGGCGAGGGCGTCTCGATACAGGACGTGGAGACGACGGCGGAGGTCGGCCGCTCGACCGTCACCGCCGCCCGGGAGACGGCGGCGGACCTCGGCGCCGACACCGTCGCCGGGCAGGCGACCACCACGCCGACGCTCCTCGATACGCTCGCCGCCTCCCCGGGCGCGCTGTTCCTCCTCGGCGGGCTGGTCACGCTCGCACTCGTCGGCGCGTACCTCTACGCGCGGCGGTGAGGCGCGCGGCCCGCCGAGCGGTACGGGACGCGTCTCGCGGGCTGTACCCCCTCGATACGACGGGTCCCGGGCCGGGCCACGGACCACCACCGGTTGGTAAAACGCGTCTTTGACTCTACGACGTGTATATCATACCTCCGCCGCAAGGGACAGATACCGGTTCCCGCGACGCTTCGGCCCTCCACCACGCTCCACCCGGTTCGACCGGGACGGTCCCCCCCTTTCCCCGTGGGGCGTCCGGCGACGGTCGCCTCACCCGTCGCGGGCCGGTATCTCGAACCGCTCGAACGTCTCGCCGTCGGGTGTAACCAACCGCCCCGAGAGCCCCGTCCTCCCCTCCAAGGGTTCGAGTTCGGCGTGCGCCGGGCGGTTCCCCCGCGGTTGGGCGTGACTTCCCGGGTTGAGCAACGGCAGCGGTCCGGTGTCGTCGAACCCGGGGGCGTGGCTGTGACCGAACACCACCGCGTCGGCGTCGCGCTCGCGGCCGAACATCGCCAGCCCGGTCGCGCCGCTCCGACTCCGGTGGCGGACCGCGAGCGCCACGCCCGCGTACGAGACCACCCGCTCGGCCGGGAGGCGGGCGCGGACCGCGTCGTCGTCGTTGTTGCCCGTGACGCCGTACAGCGAGTCGTTCACGTCGAGGAAGTCGTCGAGCACCGCCTCGCGGTAGAAGTCGCCCGCGTGGACGACCCGGTCGGCCTCGCGGACCGCCTCCAGCGTCCGCCCGCGGAGGCGGTGGTCGGTGGTTCCGTGCGTGTCCGAGACGACGGTGAGCATGCCCGACCAGTGGGGCGCCGCCTACTCAACCGTTCGGCCGTCGTCCCGGTCCGCCCCGTCCCGGCGCCGTCGAGTCGGCGCGCTCGCGGGGCCGCGCCGACGCGGGTCGCGCGGCGGTCGCGTCCGGTCCGCCGCCGTCGCGGCTCCACGAGCGACCGCGAGCCGGGCAGGTTAAGAAGCGGGCGGGAGTGGCGTCGGCCATGGCCGGGAGTAAGTCAGTCGTCATCGCCGCACTCGTCGCGAACGGCGCCATCGCGATCCTCAAGTTCCTCGGCTACCTCCTGACCGGGAGTTCGTCGATGCTCTCGGAGACGTACCACTCCATCTCCGATACGGGCAACCAGGTGTTCCTGCTGATCGGCATCCGGTCGTCCGGACAGGAGCCGAGCCAGTCGCACCAGTTCGGCTACGGCAAGTCACAGTTCTTCTACTCGTTTCTCGTCTCGGTGCTGCTGTTCGGCATCGCGGGCTGGGAGTCGCTCAAACACGGCTACACCGCACTGACCGCGAGCGGGCACGGCGGCGGCGAGGCGGGCGCCGTCATCATCGGGGGCGTCAACCTCAGCGAACTCGTCCCCGTCGAGCCGTTCTGGGTCAACGTCGCGGTACTCCTCGGAGCCATCCTCTTCGAGTCGTACGCGTTCAAGAACGCCTACGCCGAGTTGACCCGCCAGATCCGCGAGTACGGCTGGTCGGGGATCCCGGAGGCGTTCCGCCAGACCAGCGACGTGACCACGCTCACCGCGTTCACCGAGGACGCCATCGCGCTCGGCGGTGCGGGCATCGCGTTGGTCGCGCTCGCGCTCGAACGCGCCACCGGCGACCCCGTCTACGACGCCGCCGGGTCGGTCCTGATCGGCCTGCTCCTGATGGGGTTCGCCGTCGCGCTCGCGTGGGAGAACAAGCGGCTCATCGTCGGCGAGTCGCTCCCGGCGTCGGTCGAGACGGAGCTTCGAGGGGCCGTCCAGAACCACCGGGGCGTCACGCACGTCGACGGCTTCCGCACCATGTTCATCGGTCCCGGGAAGGCGCTCGTCACCGCCGACGTGAGCTTCGACACCGACCTCGACACCGGCGAGATCGACGAGGACATCACCCAGATAGAGGCGAAGCTCCGCGAAGTCGACGACCGGATCGATATCATCTATATCGAACCCGAACTGTAGCCGTCGTCGGCACCGGCGCGGCGTTCCGTGTCAGAGCGCGCCTCTACACCGGGTTCCGCTCGGGACCCGGTCGCCGTCGTGCGGGGCGATTCCTGCCTCACTCCGCCGCCGACGAGTCGAGCGCGAGCGACGCCAACAGCGCCTCCAACTGGACCTGCTCGTTGGCGCCCTCCGAGATCCGGTAGTCGGCCTCGCCGATCCGCTCCATCAGCCTGACCGCCTCGCGGTCGGAGAGACCCACCTCCCACACCGAGCGGTGGATCTGGTCGATCACGTCGCCGCCGGCCATCCCCGTCTCGGTCAACAGCGCGTCAAGCGTCGCGCGCGCCTTCGAGAAGTCGCCGTCGAGGGCGTCGTCGACCATCGTGCGGATCTCCTCGGGCCGGGCGGTCGCGGTGATCGTGTAGACGGCGTCCTCGTCGACGGTCTCGCCCGTGGTGGCGGCCGCCTGCAGCGAGTTGATCGCCCGGCGCATGTCGCCGTCGGCAGCGTACACGAGCGCATCCACCCCGTCGTCGGTCACCTCGATCCCCTCGGCGGCGGCGATCTCGCGCACCTGCGTCTCGACCGCCTCGTCCGCCAGCGGCGAGAAGCGGAACACCGCACACCGCGACTGGATGGGGTCGATGATCTTCGACGAGTAGTTACACGAGAGGACGAACCGCGTGTTGTCGGAGAACTGCTCCATCGTCCGCCGGAGCGCCGACTGGGCGTCGTCGGTCAGCGAGTCCGCCTCGTCGAGGAAGATGACGCGGTAGTCGTAGCCGCCGAACGACGAGCGCGCGAAGTTCTTGATCCGGTCTCGCACCACGTCGATCCCCCGCTCGTCGGAGGCGTTGAGTTCGAGGAAGTTGGTCCGCCAGTCGTCGCCGTATATCTCGCGGGCGATGGCGACCGCGCAGGTGGTCTTCCCCACGCCCGCCGGTCCCGCAAACAGTAGGTGCGGCAGGTCGTTCCGCTCGATGTAGCTCTCCAGCCGCGAGACGGTGTCCTCGTGGCCGGCCACGTCGGCCAGCCGCTGGGGCCGGTACTTCTCGATCCACACTTCCCGGCCGGGCGTCCCGCCCGCCTCGGCGTCCGCGTCGGCCTCGCTCATGTCCCGGGGTGGGGGAGCCGCGGGCATAAACGCCCCGAGACAGCCCGAACACACTCGTGCAGCGAGCCACCACAGGGGACGTGGACCCGCTTTCGCGCCGACGAGTACTGGGCGTCGTCGCGGCGGCCGCGGCGAGCGGTTGTGCCGGAACCGGCGCCCGCGAGACGGCGTCGCCCTCCCCGACCGTCGCCGCCTCGGAGGACGCCGCGGAGGAGTCGTACACGAGTTGTCTCCCCGACCCGACTACCGCACGGGCCACCCACCCGGCGGGCGATCCAGTGGTCCGATCGTCCGCGCTCACGCCCGCGTGGGACTGGACCGCCGTCGAGTGGGTGGTCGCCTCGTCGAGCGACCGGGACGCACTCACCTACGCGCCGGCCGCGACCAACGTCGACGCACTGCGGGCGTTCGTCGACGGCACGGACCTGTCGGCGCGGTCGCTGCTCGTTCTCCAACACCGGTACGACGCGTGCCTGGCGCTCCGGGTGGAGCGCGTCAAGTGGCGGGGGTCCGCGCGCTCGTCCGGCGGGAGGTTCGACTTCGGCGTCCAGTTCGCCGACGGCGAGGCGAGCGTGGACTGCGAGGGGCGGGGAGACCACACGATAACCACCGCGGTCCGGGTCCCCGCCGAAGTCGAGGCAGTCGGCGAGGTTACGTCCGCCACGTTCCCCATCGGCCGGGACGACTGTTGACCGCGGGTCGGTCGGGCCGTGCGGCGGTCCGTCCACTTCCGGGCCTGGCCGGAACGCCCCGGCCGACCGCGGGAGCTATACTCGCCGCTCCGGAACCCGTTGCCGTGTCGTCGCTCCGTCGCACCGCGGCCGCACTCGCGTGTCTCGCGGTACTCGCGTCGCTCGCGACGTTCGCGCTCGGCGCACCACTCGGCGGCGGTGGGGTCGCCGGCGTCGCGGGCGGGAGCACCACGGCCGACGGACCGGCCGGGGGAGCCGCGCCGCTCCCGTCGGGACCGCTGACGACCGTCGCGGTCGGGCCGAACGAGACCGTCGCGGGGCGGGCGGTCGCGGTCGGTCCGCGGACCGTCGTCGCGGGCACCGTCGAGGGCGACCTCCGGGCGTACGGGGGGAGCGTCGTCCTGACCGAGGGCGCGACCGTCACCGGCGACGTGCAGGCGTTCGGCGGCGTCGTCCGGCTGAACGGCACCGTCCGGGGGCCGGTCACCGCCTACGGCGGCCGGGTCGTCGTCGACGGCGAGACGGGCGACGTGAACGCCGGCGGCGGCGCGGTCCGGCTCGCGGGGTCGACCGGGCGCGTGACGGTCCTCGGCGGGCGGGTCGTGCTCGCGCCCGGCGCGCGCGTCGGCGGCGACCTGGAGTACGACGCCCGACTGGTCGACC
>NZ_ASGZ01000028.1 GCF_000495475.1 Candidatus Halobonum tyrrellensis G22
GGGGGCACCGAGACGCTCACCAGCCTGATCGCGAGCCAGTACGGCATCGCCAGCGGCCTCCAGATGAGCGCGCTGTTCGCCGCAGGGGTCGTGCTGTTCGTCACCGTCCTGTTCTTGAGCGTCGGCTCGCAACTCATCGAGAGCCACATGCGCGAACGGCTGGGAGGTGAGGTGTAGTGAGTCTCGACAGCTCCCGCGACCGACGGCTGGTGAGCGCCGGCCGGTCGTCGGCGCTCGAACGGACCGGGGAGGTCGTCGTGGTCGGCGCGCTCGCGCTCGCGCTCGTGGGCGTGCTCGTCGTCTTCGGCGTCGTCGGTCTGGAGACGACCGTGGCGGGGGTGGCGTTCTACCGCCTCGTCGGTCTGGCCACGGCCGCACTCGGCGCGCTCGTCCTCGGGGCGGGCGCGGCGTCGTACACCGGCACCGTCGACTCCCACCCCGACGACCACGTCGCGCTCCCGACCGCGCTCGGCTTCGGGGTCGGCGGGTTCGCGGTCGGGGGACTGGTCGCCTCACAGACGCTCGGACTCTCGACGGCGTGGCCGCTCGCGGCGCTCGTCGTCGGTGTCGTCGTCGCCGGCGTCGCGGTCTTCCCCCGCGAGGACGTCGGTGTGACGCTGCCGGTCGGGGTGTTCGCGCTCGGGGTCGGCGCCGTCGTCGCCGCCGGCGTCGTCGCCCCCGGCTGGACCTGGCAGCCGATCGAGAACTCCGCGACGTACCCCGCCGACATCGCGATCCCGTTCCTCGCGCTGGTGACCGGGCTGGTGGTCGCGTGGGTCGGCGCGCGCGCCCGCGACGGGTTCGGCACGCAGGGGCGGCAGTCGGGCGCGTACCTCCTCGTCGGCATCAACGCGGCCGCGATGCTCGGCCTCCTCCTGCTCATCGTGGGGTACGTCGCCAGCAGGGGGTACGGGCCGATGACGCGTGGGATCAAGCTCGGGTTGTTCTGGGACCCGCAGTTCTGGTTCTACTTTGCCCCGATCGACGAGTACGTCGTGTTCAGCACGCCGCTGGTCTGGTTCCACTGGCCGTTCACGATGAACGGCGTGGCGCTGATGAACGAGATAAACGGCATCGCGCCGGCCATCGTCGGTACGGTGTGGGTGGTCGCGGGCGCCGTCACGTTCTCGGTTCCGCTCGGGGTGGGCGCGGCGGTGTTCCTCACCGAGTACGCCGAACAGGGGCGGTTCACACAGCTCGTCGAGATATCCACCAACGGGCTGTGGTCGACGCCGAGTATCGTCTACGGCCTGTTCGGGCTCGCGTTCCTCGTCCCCCGGCTGGGCAACACCACCTCGTTGCTGTCGGGGATGATCGTACTCGGGGTGATGATGCTCCCGCTCGTGGTGATCACCAGCCGCGAGTCGCTCCAGAGCGTGCCCGACGAGTACCGCGACGCGAGCGCGGCGCTCGGCGTCGGCAAGTGGGAGACGATCCGGAGCGTCGTCCTGCCGGCGGCGATGCCGGGCGTCATCACGGGCGTCATTCTCGGTGTCGGCCGGATCGCGGGCGAGACGGCGCCCATCCTGTTGGTGATGGTGGGCGACCCGTTCCCGAGCGTCGGCGCGAAGGTGCTCCAGTCGTTCCAGTTCACCGCGTCGCCGCCGTTCGTAACCAATCCGGCGCTCGTTCAACCGGCGAGCGCGCTCCCCTACCAGTTGTACGCCGTCATCACGGCCGGCGTCGGTCAGCGCCCATCGTTCGCGTGGGGGACCGCGCTCGTCCTCCTCCTCGTCGTGATCGGCTTCTACGCCATCGGTATCGGATCCAGAATATACTTCAGACGGAAGCTCAACCAATGAACGACACCGGCCCACTCGGCGAAGAACAGACCATGGACTCGACCAGTTCCGACTCGCAAGACGACTACGACTCCGCGTCGACCGGGCGGACCGGGTCGGACTCCCCCCTGACCGACGGCGAGACCGACGAGGAGATCAGAGCGGAGTGGACCGACTACGAGTTCGACGGTCGAGCCAAGTTCGACGTCGACGAGTTGAACGTCTACTACGGCGACGACCGGGCGCTCCGCGACATCTCGATCGAGATACCCGAAGACAGCGTGACCGCGCTCATCGGCCCGTCGGGCTGTGGGAAGTCGACGTTCCTCCGGTGTCTCAACCGGATGAACGACCGGATCAAGACCGCGCGCATCGACGGCTCGGTCGCGTTCGACGGCGAGAACATCTACCGCGACGGCGTCAACCTGGTCGAACTCCGCAAGCGCGTCGGCATGGTGTTCCAGTCGCCCAACCCGTTCCCGAAGACGATCCGCGACAACGTCTCGTACGGTCCCCGCAAGCACGGCGACATCGAGAAGGGACTGCTCGCACGGTTGACGGGCCGCGACGACACCGACGAGGAGGACGAACTCGTCGAGCGCTCGCTGCGGCAGGCGGCGCTGTGGGACGAGGTCCACGACCGCCTCGACGACAACGCGCTCGGTCTCTCGGGCGGCCAGCAACAGCGGCTCTGTATCGCCCGCGCGCTCGCGACCGACCCCGAGGTGCTCCTGATGGACGAGCCGGCGTCGGCGCTCGACCCCATCGCCACCTCGAAGATCGAAGACCTGATCGACGACCTCTCGGAGGAGTACACGGTCGTCGTCGTCACACACAACATGCAGCAGGCCGCGCGGATCTCCGACCAGACCGCCGTCTTCCTCACCGGCGGGGAACTCGTCGAGTACGGCGACACCGAACAGATATTCGAGAACCCGCAGTCCCAGCGGGTCGAAGACTACATCACCGGCAAGTTCGGTTGACATCCTCCCACGACTGAGGTCGTGGGATTCCCTCCGAGTTGGGATATTAGGATTCGCGGCCCGTGACCTGTTCTCGCGGGGCGAAACGTCCCCCACTCCGGTCGAACAGTCGGACCGCTGGCTGTGCCAACCAGCCGTTATCCCTATCGCCGCCGTCCGTGGCGAGATTCGGGAGTACTTTCCGTCTGATGTTCTCTGCGCCGTTCGCATCCGCGTTCCCGACGAATCCACAGTCGCACACGTACAAGCCGCGTTCGACGCGCTGATTGTCGTCCGAACGCCCACACACCGAACACGTTTTCGACGTGCCGCGTTCAGACTTCGTGACCACTTCGATGCCTTCGGTTTCGGCCTTGTAGTCAAGAAGCATCGTGAAGCGGTCGAACGCCCACCCGTGCAAGTCGAGGTTGCCGTGCGTACCCCAGTTGCGGGACTCGCCGTTCTCATCCTCACGGATGCCGCTGAGGTCGCCCACGACAATCGTCCCGACGCCGCGCTCAACGCACTCAGACACGATGTCTTTCGACAGCGTGTGCAAGAAGTGCGTCCGGCGGGAGGTACGCTTGCGGTCGAGACGCTTTGCTTCGCGCGACGCCGAATCGTCCGTCTCGGCGCGCTTCTTGGCGAAGTAGTATTCGTCTTCTTTGAGCGCCCCGCCGGGGTACAACACGGATTCGTCGCCATACGAGACGGCGGCGAGGTTGCAGATACCGAGGTCGATGCCCGCCACACCGTCACCCGGTGCGTCGGCAACATCGACTTCGACGCGGCAGACAAAGTGCAACCGCCAGACGCCGTGTTCGTACACCGCACGAACCTGCTGGACGTTCTCGACGGTTCGACCCTCTGTAACTCGACCCCGGACTCCGAATCGGGATCCGCGTTTCCGTCCCGCTTCCCCTCCCGTTCGACCCCGGCGGGCGTCGGACTCAGTCGTCCGTCTCGGTTCCCGTTTCTGTCCCCGTCTCGCTTCCCCACCCCGGGAGCGTCGGCCGAACGGACACGTCGATCCCGTCGTCGTCGACCCACACCGACACCGGGCCGACCGGCGGGCAGACGTCCCACGAGTACCGCTCGACCCGGTCGCCGGTCTCGACGCGTATCTCGTAGCTCCCCGCGGGACCGACCACTCCCTGCCGCACCGCCCGCTCGTTGGGTTCGAGGCGGAACCCGCTCTCGAACCGCTCGCCCGTCCCGTCGGCGATGCCCACCGTCACCCGTCGGGCGGCGTCCGTCCGGTTGGTCACCGCCAGCGGCCGCCGGAGCAGGTCACAGAGGAGCCGCGGGCCGTCGGCGGCGACGTACAGCGCGCCGTCCGCGAGCGGCCGCCACTCGGAGCGGTCCTCGGCCCCGTCGACGCTGGCGACGACCCGCACCGTCCGCTCGCGGACGGCCAGCGGGAGCCGCACCCGCGAGTCGGCCGGGACGGCCACCTGCAGCCCCGCGAACCCCTCGCCGTTGGCCAGCGCCACTGCGACCGTCCGAGCCGGACCGCCGTTGTCGACGACCAGCGGCCGGCTCCCCTCCTGCCCGTCGCCGACCAGCGAGGCCGTGTCGCCCTCGACGAGTTCCGCCGCGGCCGCCCCCCGGTAGCGGTCGCGCGGCGTCACGCCGACGTCGAGGTCCGCGCCGAGGTCGCCCGACGCGGCGTCGGCCGTCCACGCGAACGACGCCGTCCGGCCGTCGGCCGTCCGGACCGTCACGTCGTACGTGCCCGCGCCGACGAGCACGTCCGTCAGCCGCACCGCGCCGGCGCCGGGCACCGCCTCCGCCGTCTCCAGGACGGTCGTCCCGCCGTCGCGCAGGCGGACGCCCACGCGGGCCTCGTCGAGTCGCTGGTTCGTGAGTATCACGTCCCGCGGTCGGTCGAGGCGGTCGGCACCCTCGGCGGCGTACGGCGGGGGCGTCGGGGTCGCCGTCGGCGTCGCCGTGGGGGTGGGTGTCGGCGCCGGCGTCCCTCGGAGGTCGGGCGCGACCGTCCTGCTGCCGTCGCCCGCGTCCCCCCCGAACGCGCTACACCCCGCGAGTCCCGCGAGCAGTCCGGCCGCGACTCCGAGCGCCGAGCGGCGGTCCATACGCGCGGGTGGGTCCGGGGCGACGTGAATCCACGCCGGTCGTGCGGCCGCGCGACCGGCGGGCCGACGGACGGGAGCGGGACGTGAGTCAACGTCTCTCACACGACCCGCGCATACGGCTTCTCACTCGTCGAGACGGGCGAGTCGGGCGAGCGTGCCGGGGGAAGGTTTACGCCCGCGTCTCGATACAGGTGTACCCAATGCCACGCGAACAGTACCAAGAGCGCCTCGACGGACTCCGCGAGGATATCCTCTTCATGAGCGAACTGGTCGCCGACCGCCTCCGGATGGGGATGGACGCGCTGGAGACGAAAGACGTCGAGGTGGCCCAACAGGTCATCGAGGAGGACGCCGAGATAAACGACCTGTACCTCGAACTCGAACAGGAGTGTATCGACCTGTTCGCGCTCCAACAGCCGGTCGCGGGTGACCTCCGGTTCATCGCGGCGTCGTTCAAGATCATCACCGACCTCGAACGCATCGGCGACCTGGCGACCAACCTCGGCGAGTACACCCTCGAAGCCGAACGCGACGTGTTCCCCGACGTCGACGTCCAGCGTATCGGCGAGCGGACGCTCGTGATGCTCTCCGACGCGATGGAGGCGTACGCCGCCGAGGACCCCGACGCCTGCTACGCGGTCGCAGAGGCCGACGACACCGTCGACGAGATGTGTACCGGCGCGAGCAACACCGTCGTCCGCGAACTCATCGAGAGCGAGACCACCGACACCGACGCGGACCTCGAACACCTGCTCCAGGACGTCTCGCGGCTGCTGTTGACGATCCGCGACCTCGAACGCGTCGGCGACCACACGGTCAACATCGCGGCGCGCACGCTGTACATGGTCGAGAACGACGACACGCTCATCTACTGAGCGCCGGCCGCAGTGGCTGTGCGTCCGTAACGACTATTTATTTCTAGGAATATTCTATACAAAAACGGACCGATTCGTGGAGGGTGGAAAGACCTATTGAGATCCCGCGAGTGAACCCGTCAAATGGCAGGGTCCCCGAGTTCGAACGCGACCGAGTCGGGTGAGAGCGGCGACGAGTCGAGGATGGGGGTACTGGACGTACTGATGACCGGCGTCGCGGTGCTCGTCCCCATCGTCGTCACCGTCTACGTGCTCGACGTGCTGTTGAGGTTCGTCATCGACGCCTTCCAGCCGTTCATCGGACTGCTCGAGTACTTCGACGTGATCGCGACCGTCGAGCGGAACGGGTTCGTCTCCTTCCTCATCGAGGCGGAGGTGTACGGGCAGGTCGTCAGCGTGTTGACCGAACTCATCGCGGTCCTGATCCTGGTCGGCATCGTCCTCCTCGCCGGACTGGTCGGGCGACACCGCTACGGCAAACGCGCGATCGACTACTTCGACCTCATGATCGCCGCCGTCCCCGGCATCGGTACGGTGTACAAGAGCGCCCGCCGGATGGGCGACGTGATGCTCGACGACGAGGGCGCGCAGAACTTCAAGTCGATCAAACTGGTCGAGTGTCTCAACGACGACATGTACACGCTGGCGTTCGAGACCAGCGACTCCCCGCCCGCCATCGAGGACGCGACGGGTCACGAGAAGATGGTGTCGGTGTTCATCCCGATGGCGCCCAACCCGGTGACCGGCGGCTTCCTGACGTACCTCCCCGAGGAGAACGTCCACGACGTCGACATGACGATCGACGAGGGCGTCCGGAGCATCCTCACCAGCGGCATCGCGGCCGACGACGGCGACGAGGACGGCCCGGAGATCACCGACCCCCGCGAGGTGACGATGGCCGACCTCAAGGACGTGACCGACTTCCGGAAACTGGAGGACGCGGTGTCGTCCGACTCCGACGACTCCGACGACCGGAACCGGGACGACGACTGAGCCGGGTCGCCCCGAACGGAACGGGTCGCCGACCGCGGACGGCGGAGTCGGGACCGACCGCCGGCGCGGGCGTTCGGTACGCTACTGGAAACCGATCCGGCCGCCCTGTTCGCGGGTCAGACCGTCGGTGCCGCCGCCCTTGAACTGCTCTTCGACGCCCTCGTAGTAGCTGAGGATCTCGTCGGTGATCGTCGGGCGGACGCTCTCCATCGCCTTCCGGAAGTGGCGCATCTCGACGTCCTCGGCGTCGTCGTCCTCGCGGAGCGCCTCGATCGCACCCTCGCGGGCGATCGACTCGAGGTCGGACCCCACGTAGCCGTCGGTGAGTTCGGCGAGTTCGCGCAGGCTCACGTCCGCGGCGAGGGGCGTGTCGTCCGTGTGGATCTTGAGGATCTGCTCGCGGCCCTCGACGTCGGGTTGACCCACCATCACCAGCCGGTCGAACCGGCCCGAGCGGATCAGCGCGGGGTCGATCATGTCCGGCCGGTTGGTCGCGCCGATCACCATCACGTCACCCATCTCCTCTAGCCCGTCGAGTTCGGTGAGGAGCTGGTTGACGACGCGCTCGGAGACGTTGTTGCCCATCTCCTGGCCGCGGCTGGGCGCGAGGCTGTCGAGTTCGTCGAAGAAGATGACCGTCGGCGCGACCTGTCGCGCCTTCCGGAACGTCTGACGGATCGCCTTCTCCGACTCGCCGACCCACTTCGAGAGCAGTTGCGGGCCGCGAACCGAGATGAAGTTGGCGTTGGTCTCGTTGGCCACCGCCTTCGCCATCAGCGTCTTGCCCGTCCCCGGCGGGCCGTACAGGAGCACCCCCTTTGGCGCCTCGACGCCCATGCGCTCGAACTTCTCGGGGGCGGACAGCGGCCACTCGACCGCCTCCTTCACCTTCTGTTGGGGGTCTTCGAGTCCGCCCACGTCGTCCCAGGTGATCTTGGGGAGTTCGACCAGCACCTCCCGCATCGCGGAGGGCTCCACCTCCGCGAGCGCGCCGCGGAAGTCACGGCGTTTGACGATCATCCGGTCGATCAGGCTCGGGGGGATGTCCTCCTCGTCCAAGTCGATCTCGGGGAGGTACCGCCGGAGCGCCTTCATCGCGGCCTCCTTCGTCAGGCTCTCGATGTCGGCGCCGACGAACCCGTGGGTCTCGTCGGCGAGGCGGTCGAGGTCGACGTCGTCCGACAGCGGCATCCCGCGGGTGTGGATCTGGAGCACCTCCTTCCGGCCGCTCTCGTCGGGGACGCCGATCTCGATCTCGCGGTCGAACCGGCCGGGCCGGCGGAGCGCGGGGTCGACGCTGTCGACGCGGTTGGTCGCGCCGATCACGATGACCTGGCCCCGCGTTTCGAGACCGTCCATCATCGTCAGCAGTTGCGCGACGACGCGCCGTTCCACCTCGCCGGTGACGTCCTCGCGTTTCGGGGCGATCGAGTCGAGTTCGTCGATGAAGATGATCGCCGGCGACTCCTCCTTGGCGTCCTCGAAGATCTCCCGCAGTTGCTGTTCGGACTCGCCGTAGTACTTCGAGATGATCTCCGGGCCGGCGATCGAGAAGAACGACGCGCTGGTCTCGTTGGCCACCGCCTTCGCGAGGAGGGTCTTGCCCGTCCCGGGCGGGCCGTGCAGCAGGACGCCCTGCGGCGGTTCGATCCCGAGTTTCTTGAAGATCTGCGGGTGTTTCATCGGGAGTTCGACCATCTCCCGGACCCGCTGGATCTCGCTTTGGAGGCCGCCGATGTCCTCGTAGGTGATGCCGCCGCCGGTCTTCTCGAACCCCGATATCGGCTCCTCGCGGAGCTCCACCTCGGTGTCCTCGGTGATCAGCGTCACCCCGTCGGGTTCGGTGTCGACGGCGATCAGCGGGATCGCCTGCCCCGGCGAGCGCATGAACGGGTGGTTCGTGCTGCTCATGACCGGGACGATGTCGCGTTCGACCACCGGTCGCTTGAGGATCTGGCGTTTCACCATGCCCGCGGCGTCCGACCCGAACTGGACGGACGCCTCCTCGGGCGGCGCGAGCGTGAGCTTCTCCGCCTTCTGGGCTTCGGCCTTCCGGATGGTGACCCGCTCACCGATCCCCACGTCGGCGTTCTGTCGGGTGAACCCGTCGATGCGAACGGTGTCGGTGTTCCAGTCCTGTCGGTCGGCGCGCCAGACCTTCGCCGCGGTGGTCTCGGCGCCCTCGATCTCGATGATGTCTCCGGGCGAGAGCTTCAGGTGCAGCAACGTATCCGGGTCGAGACGTGCGATGCCCCGGCCCGAGTCGTTGGGGTACGCCTTCGCCACTTCGAGTTGGACTTCGTTCATTGTGTTGGATGCGGGGTACTCGTCTACGGAATCTGCGCTACCGCGGCGGTTAAGTGCTTTGCTGCCACGTGTCGGCGTCCGCGCGGTCGGCGGACGGGTCCGCGCCGGATCCGTTCGATGTGAGGTACGATAGCACGATTCGCGGCCCGGCTTGAAAACCCCACGGGTTCGGGCCGGCCGTTCCGCCCGGCGCCACTCGGCGCGGGACCCGCCCCGGGGGCCCGGGCGGTTCGGTCGACTCCCGGGGTTCGCCCCGCTCCGAACGCTTTTTCGCCCCGCCCGCGTCCGACCGGGTATGCGCACGCTCGCGTTCGACGGCCGGATGGGCGCCGCCGGCGACATGCTGCTCGGCGCGCTCGTGGCGGCCGGCGCCGACCCCGCGGTTCTCGCCCCCGTCGAGGAGGCGCTCCCCGTCAGCTACGCGTTCGACCCGGTCGTGAAAAACGGGGTCGCAGCGACCGACGCCCGCGTCGTCCACGACGAGGCCCGCGACGATGGAGCGGACTCGGGCGGGAGCGCGGGTGACGGAGGCCAACAGGAGCGCTCGCACGACCACGAACACGCTCCCGGACACACCCCCGGCCACGGCGACGCGGACGGCGACTGCCCCCGCGGGCACGACCACGCCCACGCGGACGGCGCCGAGGGGCACGGTCACACCCGGACGTACGCCGAGGTGGTCGACCTGGTCGGGGGGATGGACCTGCCCGCGTCGGTCCGCGAGGAGGCGCTCGCCACGTTCGAACTGCTCGGCGAGGCTGAGGCGGCGGTCCACGGGGGGGACTTGGACGACACCGCGTTCCACGAGGTGGGGGCGGACGACGCCGTCGCCGACGTGGTTGGGGCGTGTCTCCTGCTCGCCGATCTCGCGCCCGACCGGGTCGTGACCACGCCGCTCGCGACCGGCGGCGGCGACGTGACGTTCAGCCACGGCGTCTACCCGGTGCCGGTGCCCGCGGTGGTCGAACTCGCCGAACGGGCCGACTGGTCGCTCCGCGGCGGCCCACTCGAGGCGGAACTGCTCACGCCGACGGGCGCGGCGATACTCGCACGCGCCGCGGAGGGGGTCGACCGCCTCCCGTCGCTCCGGGTCGAGTCGTCGGGCTACGGCGCGGGCGGACGGGAGTTCCCCGACCGGCCGAACGTGCTCCGGGCGCTGGTGGGCGAGGCGCCCGCGGCCGAACCGGCGGACGCCCGCGCCGGCGGTGCGACCGACGACGCCCCGGCGGGGACCGACGGAGCCGACGGGACCGACGCACACGACGGGGTCGCGGGGTTCGTCCGCGAGGACGTGACCGTACTGGAGACGAATCTCGACGACGCGACGCCGGAACTCCTCGGCGGACTCCACGAGTCGCTCCGGGCGGCGGGCGCGCTCGACGTGACGGTGCTCCCGGCGACGGCGAAGAAGTCACGGCCGGGTCACCTCGTGACGGTCGTCTGTGCGCCCGCGGACGCGCCGGCGGTCGTCCGTCGGCTCGCCGTCGAGACGGGGACGCTCGGCGTGCGCGAGACCGGGACTCGCCGCTGGGTGGCCGAGCGGTCGGTCGAGACGGTCGAACTCCGGGTCGGGGGAGCGACACACGAGGTCGGGGTCAAGGTGGCGCGCGCGACCGGCGGCGACGCCTACGACTACAGCGCCGAGTACGACGACGCGGCCGCGGCCGCCCGCGAGGCGGACGTCCCGGTCCGCGAGGTGATGCGGCGCGCGGAGGCGGCGGCCCGCGACGGCGCCGACGGGTGCGACCGGGACGGCGTCTGAGTCCGGGCGGGGAGAGCGGGCGCGAGACGGGACGGACCCGAGACCGACCGGCTCGGCGAGGCGAAACGACTACGGCCGCACCCCTCCGAGACCCATCGTGCGCCTCCCCGCGAAAGCCCTCCTGCTCGCGCTCGCGGCGCTGGTCTGTGTCCAGATCCCGGCGGTGTACGCCGAATCACGGCTCGCCGCGCAGTTGTCGTGGCCGCTGGTGCTGCTCGTCGCCGCGCTCGCGGTCGTGGTGGCACTCGACGCCGCCTACCGCTACGGCCGCCGGCTCGTCGGGTCGCGTACGTAGCCGGGGCCGCCCGCGTCGACCGCGCTCACTCGCCGGAGTCGCGGCTCCCGTCGGCGCCCTCCCCGCGCGCGTCGTACGCCGCGAGCGCCTCGTCCATCGTCACGTCGCCGAGCGCGACCCGGCGCGCGAGGTCGGCGTCGACGGTGACCTCGCCGTCCGACCGCTCGCGCGACTCGTTTTTCACCCGCTGTATCTCGCCGGGCGTCGGCTCCACGTCGCGCGTCTCGACCCGGTCGCCCTCGCGGCGGGCGATGTTGACCGCCGCGAGCACGTCCGCGATACCCTTCGCGGCCGCGCCCGCGCCGAGCGACGGCGTCGTCCCGGTCTCGTCGACGAGTTCGACCGTCGCGTCCTCCAGGTCGTTGACCACCCGCGCGCTCCGGAGCCTGTCGCCGTCACCCACCCGTACCAGCGCGTCGGGTTCGTCGGCAACCTGCTCGCGGACGACCCCGACCACCTCCGACAGCGGGACGTGGAACGCCGCGACGACGGTGTCGCCCGACAGCACCGCGACGCCCGGGCGGTCGCCGGGGTCGACGCCGACCACCAGCCGCTCGTCGGCGCCGCGGAGGACGCCCAGCGCCTCCTCGACGCCGGCGCGCGCGTCCGCCGCGGTGGTGGTGACGTGGTCGACGCCCTCGCCCGCGTAGGAGACGCCGTCCTCGGCGGCCGAGACGACCACCTCCGCGCGGTCGGGCAGGTCGGCGCCGGGTTCGACCGTGGTGAACGTCGCGCCCCGCTCGCGGAGTTCCCCGACCGCGGCGTGATACAGCGCGAAGTCGTCCGTGGCGACCACGATCACGTGTCGCCGGGCGTACGCGCGTCGCCGGCTTCACCCTGTCGCCCGGTCCGGCCGTCGACGCCCGCCGGCCCGCCGACGCGGGGGTTTTTGCCCGGTGCCGACGGAGACGCTCGCGTGTCCGCGCCCCTCACCACCGGCAGTCCGGCACTCGACGACCTGCTCGGCGGCGGCCTCGAACGCGGCGTCGTCACCCAGGTCTACGGCCCGCCGGCCAGCGGCAAGACGAACGTCGCGCTCACCGCGGCCGCGGAGGTGGCCGCGGCCGGTGGCTCCGTCCTCTACGTCGACACCGAGGACCTCTCGATCGAACGGTTCCGCGACATCGTCTCGGCGCGGACGGACGAACCGCTCGAGGAGGTGACCAGCCGACTGATCGTGACGCAGGCGCTCGGCTTCGACGAGCAGGCGGAGGCGGTGAAGGACGCGGAGGAGTTCGCCGACCGGGTCGACCTGATCGTCGTCGACTCCGCGACGGGGTTCTACCGGCTCGAACGCTCGGCGGACGCCCAGCGCGGCGAGGCGCTCCGCGAGGTGGCCCGGCAGGCGACCCACCTGCTGTCGCTCGCGCGCAAACACGACCTCGCGGTCCTCCTGACGAACCAGGTGTTCACCGACCCGGACGCCGACCGCGACCGGCCGCTCGGCGGCAACACGCTCGAACACTGGACCGGCGTCGTGGTGGGGCTCGAACGCTTCCGCGGCGGCAACCGCCGCGCGACGCTGGAGAAACACCGGTCACAGCCCGCCGGCGGGCAGGCCCGCTTCCGGATCACCGACGCGGGCATCGAGGACGCCGACGAGTCGTAGCGGCGCCCGTCGGTCGGCCGGGCGTGGGCGGCCGCCGCCGCGACGACCCCCCGGCGCGCCCGGTGGCTTCCCCCGCGAGACGCTCGCACGGGCCGGGAGACGGGAGTCGAGCGATTCAAGTAGCCGCCGGGGTTCCTCCCTCACATGAAAGACCAGAGCGGACGGCGGAAGCAGAAGCGGACGGGCGGCCGACGCCGCCCCCTCCGGAACAAGAAGCGCCACCACCTCGGCCGCGAACCCGCCGAGACCACGGTCGGCGAGCCGCGATTCCAGGTGATCGACTCGCGCGGCAACGCCGAGAAGACGCGTGCGCTCTCGACGAACGTCGCGCAGGTCGCCGGCGACGACGGGACCGAGGAGGCGGAGATCCTCGGCGTCGAGGAGAACCCCGCGAACGTCAACTACGTCCGCCGGAACATCATCACGAAGGGCGCGGTCATCGAGACCGACGCGGGTCTCGCCCGCGTCACCTCCCGCCCGGGTCAGTCGGGCGTGGTGAACGCGGTCCGCGTCGACGAGTAAGCGCACCCCCGATACCCGTTCTCGCGGTCCACGGTCCCGAGCCGCGGCGCCGCTACCCGCTTCCGGGCATCGGCGCGAGACCCGCGGTGAACACCGCCCGGTCGTCGGTTCCGTTGCGCGCGCCGTGGGCGACGCCGCGTTCGTGGACCACGACGCCCGGCGCCGCCACCGCCTCCTCGTCGTCGCCCTGTACGACGGTGACGGTCCCTTCCACCACGTGAAAGACGTTGGTGCTGTCGGGGTGTTCGTGCGCCTCCAGTTCCGCGCCGGGACCGAGCGCGAACACCTTCACGAGCAGGTCGTCGTTCGCGGCGAGTTCCGCCGTCGCTACCTCCCCCTCGTCGGGATTCAGCTCCGCGAGCGCGTCGCCGAGTCGTTCCATGAGCCGACGGTGACGCCCGGCGGAGAAAAAACGTGGTGCGGTGCCGGCGTCCGACCCGCTCCGAGTGCCGACTACCGGCCCGGGCCGTTGCCGCGTCCGTCCCCGCCCCGGTTCCCCCGGTCGTTCCCCCCGTCCGCGCCGCCCTCGTCGTTCCCGCCGCCGGCGTGAGCGGGCTTGCCGCGGTCGGTGTCGCCCGTCTCGGTGTCGTTACCTCGGTCGGACGGGCCGGCGTCGTCGGGTCGACCCGCGTCGTCGGGACGGCCGGCGTCGTCGGGTTTACCGACGGCCGCGGGCGACTTCTCTCCGGACGCGACGGCGCTCACGGCCTCGCCGAGCGTCGTGTTCGCGTCGAGGCTCCCGTTGTGGTACAGCCGGATGACCTCCTGTACCGCCGAGGCGGTGCTACTGGCCGGGCCGGGGAGGCGAACGCCGCCCGCCCGCGGCTCCTCGTCCGTCGCGTTCTCGGCGTCCGCGCCGCCGCCGCCGGCGGTCTCGAAGCTCCCGTCGAGCGAGACGGTGCCGTTCTCGACCGCGTACTCGAACTCGCCGGTCACGTTCTCGGCGGTCACCGTGACGGTCCCGTCGTCGCCGGCGGGCGCGAACGATGCGGTGCCGTCGGCGTCGGTGACGCCGACCGCCGACCCGTCGGCGGCGACGCCGAGGCCTTCGGCGCCGGAGCCGTTCGCGGTCACGGTCAGCGTCACCGTCCCGTCGTCGTACGTCGCCCCGGCCGCGTACGCGGTCGGGTCGTCCACGTCCGCGACCGCGCCGATCCCCCCTGTGCTACCCGGTCCGGTCGCCGCCGCGCCGACGCCGGCGCTCGCGAGGAGCGCCGCCAGCGCGACCGCGACGAGTTTCCGTGTCACCATTCCACCTGTTGGAAGCTCTGACTGGTAATAAAACAAATGGCAATGGGTAACAAGTTCCTACCCGGGCGTAGGCGGTCCCTACGCCACGAGTTCCTCGGCGACCACGTCGGCGTCCAACAGCGCGGGGTCGACCGCGAGGTCGGTCTGGGCGGCGGCGAACTCCGGGAGCGCGTCGTCGCTGTAGACGACCGCGCGCACGTCGGGGTTGCGCTCCTTCGCCACGGCGATGCTGGTCGCCTCGGCGGCGTCGGTGAGGACGTACAGCGTCGCGTCGGCGATGCCGGCGTCGTCGAGTCGCTCGCCCGTGACGACGCCGTCCAGTCGCGTCACCGCCGCGCCGCGGGCTTCGAGCGCGTCGGCGATGCCGTCGCCGTCGGGACCCGCCACGACCACCCGGTGAGAAGAACTGCTCGTCATGGCTCCCGAGAGCGGACGAGCGGTGAAAAGGCGTGCTATTCGGTGCGCTACTCGTACTCGATGGTCGCGGGCGGCTTGTGGGTCACGTCGTAGACGACGCGCGCGACGTCGTCGTTGACGCCGGTGATCCGCGACTGGATCCGCTGGAGCGTCTCCCACGGCAGGTTCTGTGCGCGCGCGGTCATCCCGTCGCGCGACTCGACCGACCGGACCGACACCACCCAGCCGTGGACGCGGTTGTCGCCCTTCACGCCGGTCGCCTTGCCGATGACCGCGGCGAACGCCTGCCAGGGGTCGTGTTCCTCGGTTTCCTCTTCGACGACGTGACACGCGTCGCGCGCGACTTGGACCTTCTCGGCGGTCACCTCGCCGATGACGCGCACCGCGAGACCGGGACCGGGGAACGGCATCCGCTCGGCGACCACCTCCTCCAGCCCGAGTTCGCGCGCCACCTCGCGCACCTCGTCCTTGTAGAGGTCGCGGACGGGTTCGACGATGCCGTCGAAGTCGACGGCGTCGGGCAGGCCGCCGACGTTGTGGTGGCTCTTGATGTTCCCCTCGCTTTCGATCCGGTCGGGGTAGATGGTCCCCTGTACGAGGTAGCGCGCGTCCGACTCTCTCGCCTCGCGTTCGAACTCGCGGATGAACTGCTCGCCGATGACGTGCCGCTTCTCCTCGGGGTCGGTCACCCCCGAGAGGGCGTCGAGGAACCGCTCGCGCGCGTCGACGATCCGCAGCGAGTCCATGTACGAGAACGTCTCGCGGATCCCCTCGGTCTCCCCCTTCCGCATCAGCCCGGTGTCGACGTACACCGGCGTCAACTGGTCGCCGACCGCGCGGTAGGCGAGCGCGGCCGCCACCGACGAGTCGACGCCGCCCGACAGCGCGATGACCGCGTTCGAGTCGCCGACCGCCTCGCGGATCTCGGCGGTGGCCTCCTCGACGAACGACTCCGCGTCGACCATCAGACCGTCACCTCCTCGCCGCTCTCGCCCTCGTCGCGGGGGTCGGACTCGTCGAGCACCGCGTCGAGCAGCCCCACGAACGGCGGCGACGCGCGGTCGGGCCGCGAGCGGAACTCGGGGTGGAACTGCGTCCCGAGGAAGTACGGGTGTTCGTCGCGCTCGACGATCTCCATCCGGCGGCCCGCCCGCCCGGAGAAGGTCAGCCCGCTCGCCTCCAACCGCTCGATGTACGTGGGGTTCACCTCGTAGCGGTGGCGGTGGCGCTCGACGCAGGAGTCGTCGCCGTACACGTCGTGTGCGAGCGTGCCGGGTTCGATCGCGGTCTCGTGTGCGCCAAGCCGCATCGTCCCGCCCATGTCCGCCTCGTCGGTCTGTTCGGGCAGGAGGTCGATCACCGGGTGGGGCGTGTCGGGGTCGATCTCGGCCGAGTGCGCCCCCGAGAGACCGAGCACGTTCCGGGCGTGTTCGACGACCGCCATCTGGAAGCCGAGACACAGCCCGAGGAACGGCACGTCGTGTTCGCGCGCGTAGCGGATCGCCTCGACTTTCCCCTCCGTCCCCCGCGAGCCGAACCCGCCGGGGACGACGACGCCGTCGCAGTCGCGGAGCCGTTCGGCGTGTTCGCCCGACGGGTCGCCGTCGGCGGTCATCTCGTCGGAGTCGACCCAGCGGACGTTCACCTCGACGCCGCGCTCCAGTCCGGCGTGTTTGAGCGCCTCGTGGACCGACATGTACGCGTCCTCGAGGTCGTACTTGCCGACGAGCGCGATATCCACCTCGCCGGTCCGCTCGCGCGTGACCAGCCGGCGCCACCGGTCGTCGCGTTCGGCCGCGGGGAGCGCCTCCTCCGTCAGCCCGAGCCGCTCCATCACGTACGCGTCGAGTCCCTCCTCTTCGACCATCAGCGGGACGTGGTAGATGTCCTCCACGTCGGCGTTCGAAAACACCGCGTCGGTCGGCACGTCACAGAACAGCGCGATCTTCTCCTTCGTCGAGGGGTCCAACTGCTCCTCCGAGCGGCCGACCAGGATGTCGGGCTGGAGACCGATCGACCGGAGTTCCTTCACCGAGTGTTGGGTGGGCTTGGTCTTCTGCTCGCCGTTCTTCGAGTAGGGGACGAGCGTGACGTGGGTGAACAGCAGGTCCTCCTCGTCCTCCTCGTGGGCGAACTGCCGGAGCGCTTCGAGGTAGGGCATCCCCTCGATGTCGCCGACGGTGCCGCCGATTTCGACGATACAGACGTCCGTCCCCTCGGCGGCCTCCCGGATCCGCCGCTTGATGTCGTCGGTGATGTGGGGGATCACCTGGACCGTGTTGCCCAGGTAGTCGCCGCCGCGTTCCCGCTCGATGACCGTCTTGTACACCTTCCCCGTCGTGACGTTGTGGTCGGAGGTCATGTCGACGCCGAGGAACCGCTCGTAGTTCCCCAAGTCGAGGTCCACCTCGCCCCCGTCCTTCAGCACGTACACCTCGCCGTGTTGGTAGGGGTTCATCGTCCCCGCGTCGACGTTCAGGTAGGGGTCGATCTTCACCGCCGTCACGTCGAACCCGGCGTTGGCGAGCAGTCGCCCGGTCGAGGCGGCGGTGATGCCCTTCCCCAGCCCGGACATCACGCCGCCCGTGACGAAGATGAATTTTCGACCCAGTGTCGGGTCGTACCCCGTTTCCTCTGTCGGCATACAGTCCGTCCGGAAGGGTCGTGGAAAACCGTTTCGGAGCGCCCGGTGGGACCGGACGAACGTCTACTCCCGCCGCGGCGGACCCGGCCGCCGGGACGTCTCGGCGCCGTCGCCGACACCGGCCGACCGTCGCGCTCGTCACCCCGCGACAGCGGTCGTTCCGCACGGTGACGACGCGCACCCGCGGCCGTCCCGCGCGTCGGCGATCCTTCCTCGGGGACCGACTGCCACCCGATCGCCGCCCGACCAGCCCTCCCTCGGGGACCGCCGTCGCTCCCGCCCGCAGTTTTACGTCGGAGCGGCCCCTGATCAGGTAGCATGCAGGTCCTTGTCGCCGGCGGAACCGGGTTCGTCGGGTCGTACCTCTGCCGTGAACTGGCCGACCGCGGTCACTCGGTCGTCGCCATGTCCTCCTCGCCGGACGCGAGCGCCCCCGACGGGGTGGAGACGGTGATGGGCGACGTGACCGCCTACGACTCGGTCGCGGGCCACGTCGCCGACGCCGACGCCGTGGTGAACCTGGTCGCGCTCTCGCCGCTGATGAAGCCGGACGGCGGCGACGAGATGCACGAGGAGGTCCACCTCGGCGGCACCGAGAACCTCCTCCGGGCGGCCGAGGAGGGCGGCGTCGACCGGTTCGTCCAGATGTCGGCGCTCGGCGCCGACCCCGACGGGCCGACCCACTACATCCGCGCGAAGGGGGCGGCCGAGGAGGCGGTCCGCGGCGCCGACCTCGAGTGGGTGATCTACCGGCCGTCGATCATCTTCGGCGAGGGGTCGGAGATACTCACGTTCCCGAAGAAGCTCAAGAAGATGGTCGCGCCCGCGGTTCCCGTCTACCCGCTGCCCGGCGGCGGGAAGACGCCGTTCCAACTGATCTGGATCGGCGACCTCGCGCCGATGCTCGCCGACGGCGTCGACGACGACGACCGCGCGGGCGAGACGTACGAACTCGGGGGGCCGGAGGTGCTCACGCTCCGGGAGGTGACCGAGAAGGTGTACGCCGCCGAGGGGAAGTCGGTACGGACCGTCCCGCTGCCGATGGGGCTGGCGAGAGTCGGGCTGACGACGCTGGGTGCGGTCGGGTTCCCGATGGGTCCCGACCAGTACCGCTCGCTCAAACTCGACAACACCGTCCGGGACAACGACGTCGCCGCGTTCGGCGTCTCGGAGGCGGAACTGAAGACGTTCGACGAGTTCCTCGGGCTGACCGGCGCGGGCGACGACCCGACGACGGCGGCGGCCTGACCCACCGATACCGGGCCTCCAGATCCGAGTGGGGATAAACCCGTCCGGGCCGCCGGGGTGGCCGACGGCGGTTCGGGGAGTCCTCCGACGGGGACGGCGGCGGGGTGGCGCGGTTTCCGGCGGCGGCCGGACCCCTTCGTCTCAGGTATGATACACGCATCACAATCTTTTTCACCGCCGTTGGACTCTTTTTCGCCCAATGAGGAGGGGAGACGCATGAAATTGGCGCTCATCGGCTTCGGCCAGGCGGGGGGCAAGATCGTCGACAAGTTCGTCGAGTACGACCAGCGTACCGGCAGCGACATCGTCCGCGCCGCCGTCGCGGTCAACACCGCCAAGGCCGACCTGATGGGTCTCGACAACGTCCGCCAGGACCAGCGGGTGTTGATCGGACAGGCCCGCGTCAAGGGCCACGGGGTGGGGGCGGACAACGAACTCGGCGCGGAGATCGCCGAGGAGGACATCGACGAGGTGCAGACGGCGATCGACTCCATCCCGGTCCACGAGGTGGACGCGTTCATCATCGTCGCCGGACTCGGCGGGGGGACCGGGTCGGGCGGCGCGCCGGTGCTGGCGAAACACCTCAAGCGGATCTACACCGAACCCGTCTACGGGTTGGGTGTCCTCCCGGGGTCGGACGAGGGGGGCATCTACACGCTCAACGCCGCGCGGTCGTTCCAGACGTTCGTCCGCGAGGTGGACAACCTGATGGTGTTCGACAACGACGCCTGGCGGAAGACGGGCGAGTCGATGTCGGGCGGCTACGACGAGATCAACGACGAGATCGTCAAGCGGTTCGGCATCCTCTTCGGCGCGGGCGAGGTCGAACGGGGCGGCGAGGTCGCCGAGTCGGTGGTCGACTCCAGCGAGATCATCAACACGCTCGCCGGCGGCGGCGTCTCCACCGTGGGCTACGCCAGCGAGGAGGTCGAAGACGAGTCCTCCGGTGGCCTGCTCTCGCGGCTGACCGGCGGCGACGGCGGCGACGCCGAACTCGACACCGCCCACACCACCAACCGGATCACCTCGCTCGTCCGCAAGGCGGCGCTGGGTCGGCTCACGCTCCCGTGTGAGATCGAGGGGACCGAGCGCGCGCTGTTGGTGCTCGCGGGGCCGTCCCAGCACCTCAACCGGAAGGGGATAGAGCGCGGGCGGAAGTGGCTCGAAGAGCAGACCGGCTCGATGGAGGTCCGCGGCGGCGACTACCCCGTCGACGGGTCGGGGTTCGTCGCCTCGGTGATCCTGCTGTCGGGCGTGACGAACGTCCCCCGGATCAAGGAGCTCCAGCAGGTCGCCATCGAGGCACAGGACAACATCGACGACATTCGCAACGAGAGCGACGAGAACCTGGACAACTTGGTGAGTGATGACGACGACGAACTGGAGTCGCTGTTCTAGCCTCGCCGTCGTGGCGGCGCTCGCCCTCCTCCTCGCGGCCGTCGCGCCGGCGGCGGCCGTCTCCGTCACCGGGACCGACGCGCCCGACGGCGCCGAGGTCGGCTCGCAGGTGACCGCCACGGTGACGCTCTCGGAACTGTACCGGAACCCCTCGCTGAACGAGTGGCAACTCGCCGGGTCGACCGACCTCACCGACGTGACGTGGACCGTGATGTGGTACGACCAGACCGGCGCACGGGTCGACCAGCAGTCGTACGACGGGGGGAACTTCTCGGGCGCGACCGTGACCACCGAGAGCGACCACGCCGAGGTGCGGGTCCGGGTGTCCGGGACCGTCCCGCAGGTCGGGAGCTACACGTACGAACCGCAGCCGTCGTTCACGCTGCTGTCGCTCCGGCAGGCCCGCTCGGGCGGGGCGTCGAACGACGTGGTCGCGTTGAACGCCACCCACTACACGCCCGCCAGCCGCGAGGCGCGGCAGGCGCTCGACTCGGCCGCCGCGACCATCGAGGAGGCCGGCAACCCGACGGAGGCGCAGGGCACGTTCGACAGCGCGGTCAGCGCGTACAACTCGGGCAACTTCGACAACGCGGTCACGCTCGCGGACCGCGCGGCCGACGAGGCCGCGGCGGTACAGCGCACCCAGCGGCGGAACCAGTTGCTGCTGTACGGCGCGGGCGCGGTCGTCGCGCTCGCGGCCGTGGTCGGCGGCGGGTTCCTGCTGTGGCGCTCGCGACAGGACAGCTACGACAAACTCGGCTGAGCGGAGCGGTCCGACCGCGGCCCACACCAGCACACACTTTACTCGCGCTCTCCTCGCCCGTACCGACCGATGGACGCGCTCGTCCCGTTCGCCCCCGACCGACCCAAGACTCGTCTCGCGGACGTCCTCTCGCCCGCCGAGCGGCGCGGCTTCGCCGACGCGATGCTCTCGGACGTGCTCGGGGCGCTCCGGACGGCCGACTTCTCGCCGACCCTGCTCACGACCGAACCGGTCGAACGCGACGCCGCCCAGACCGTCGACGACCGGCCGCTCACCGAGGCGGTCAACGCGGCGCTCGCGGACCGTCGCCCGGACCCGGACCGGCCGGTCTGCGTCGTGATGGCCGACCTCGCGCTCGCGACGCCGCGGTCGCTCTCGCGGCTCCGCGCGTCGGGCGACGTGGTCGTCGCGCCCGGCCGCGGCGGCGGCACCAACGCGCTCGCGGTTCGCCACCCCGACTTCCGGGTCGACTACCACGGCGCGTCGTACCTCGACCACCTCCGGGCGGCCCGCGCGGTCGGCGCGAGCGTCCGCGAGGTGGACTCCCACCGGCTGGCGACCGACGTCGACGAGCGGGCGGACCTGGCGGAACTCCTCCTCCACGGCGACGGCGCCGCGCGCGACTGGCTGGTCGACGCGGGGTTCGAACTCGACGCGACCGACGGCCGGGTCGGCGTGCGCCGGTCGGGGTCGAACTGACGACGAGCGGGTCCGAAGCTCAGGCCCGCTCGCGTTCGAGGCTGGTCACGACGCCTTTCGCCGCCGCGAGTTCCTCCTCGTTGATGCCGTGGCCCATCCCCTCGTAGATGCGCTCGTCCACTTCGGCGCCAATCGCCTCCAACACCTCGGCCGTCTCGTGGACGCGTTCGAGCGGGATGTGGGGGTCGGAGTCGGAGCAGCCGACGAACGCCGGCGTCCCGTCGAGGTCGCCGTCGTACTCGCGGGGAGTGCCCGGCGGGCCGATCAGCCCGCCCGAGAAGGCGATCACCCCGCCGTAGCGGCGGGCGTTGCGCGCGGCCCACTCGGAGGCGAGACACGCCCCCTGCGAGAAGCCCAGGAGCGCGACCCGGTCGTATCCGACGGCGTCGGCCGCGCGGTCGACCAGCCTCCCCACGAACGACAGCGCCGACGAGAGGTGGGGTTCGTTCTCGTCGGTCTCGGCGAGGAACGACTGGGGGTACCAGGTGTTCCGGGCGGCGCTTGGCGCGAGATAGGCGACGTGGTCGGTGCCGAACTCGTCGGCCATCCCGAGGATGCTCCGGGCGGTCGCACCCCGGCCGTGGACCATCACGACCGCCGCGCGCGCGTCGTCGAGGTCGGCGCCCTCCGTGACGACGGGCTGGTCGGCGTGCGGTCCCTCGACGCCGTCGAGGGCGAGGTCCGTCATCGTCCCACCGCCCCCTCGTCGGCGTCGCCCGACGTGGTGGTCACGCGGCGGACGCCCGTGACCGGATCGAGCTCTGGTTGCGTCACGACACCGCGTACGCACACCGTCGTCATAAGGCCTCGCTGGCCGGCGGGTCAGCCGGTGACGTGCGCGTCACCCGGGCGGTCCGAGGTGGGGACTGGTGGGGGACGCGAGCGACCGCGCGCGGCCCGACCGTCCGCCCCCGCCACGAACTCGCCGGGACCGACTCGTTTTTGCCGTTCGGTGTTCCACGCCCGGTCGTGTTCCCCGGCACCGCGGAGTACGACGTCGACGTGACGGTGGCCGACGCGGACGTCGAGCGGCTGCTGTCGGTGACGCCCGCCGACGTGGCCGCGGCGCCGGAACTGACGTTCGCGCGGAACGTGTTCCTCCCGCTGACGACCGCCTGCCGGTACACCTGCACGTACTGCACCTACTACGACGTACCCGGCGAGGCGGAGCTGATGTCGCCCGAGGAGATCAGAGAGCAGTGCCGGGTGGGCGCGGACGCGGGCTGTACGGAGGCGCTGTTCACGTTCGGCGACAAGCCCGACGACCGCTACACCGCGATACACGACCAGGTGGCGGAGTGGGGGTACGACTCGCTCCTCGACTACCACGAGCGCGCCTGCGAGATAGCGCTCGAGGAGGGGCTGTTGCCCCACTCGAACCCGGGCGACCTCACGCGCGAGGAGTTCGAGCGGCTCAAGCGGGTCAACGCCTCGATGGGCGTGATGCTGGAGACCACCGCCGAGGTGGACGCCCACGCGGGCGGGCGGCGGAAGACGCCGGGCCAGCGGCTCAACACCATCCGCGCGGCGGGCGAGGCGGGCGTCCCGTTCACCACGGGCATCCTGGTCGGCATCGGCGAGACGTGGCGCGACCGCGCGGAGTCGCTGCTCGCGATCCGCGAGCTCCACGAGCGGTACGACCACGTCCAGGAGGTGATCGTCCAGCCGGTCGTCCGGAACGACCGCTCTGACTTCGACACCCCCTCGACGGAGGCGATGCGGCGGGTGACCGCGATGGCGCGACACGCGCTCCCGGAGTCGGTGTCGGTCCAGTCGCCGCCGAACCTCGCGCCGGTCCGCGACCTGCTCGACTGCGGCGTCGACGACCTGGGCGGCGTCTCGCCCGTGACGGACGACTACATCAACCCCGACTACGAGTGGCCCGCGCTCCGCGAGTTGGAGGAGATAGCCGACGCGGGCGGCGTCCCGCTGTACGAGCGGCTCCCCACCCACGACCGATTCTTGCCCGCGGAGCTCCGTCGCCCGGGGTTCGACGGCGACGCCGCCGCCGGCGAGTGGTTCTACGGCGCGATCCCCGACGCCCTCGACCGGGCGGACGTCCACGGCGAGCGGTTCCGCGGCGTCGCGCGCCGGGACGGTCCGCTGTCGGTGTGACGCGCGGCCGGGACGCGACCGGGCGACCGCACCGGACCCCGGCCGCACCGAACCCCGGCCGCGCCACGCGCGACTATACGGCTATCTCCTCGGCGCGCGTAGGGGACGTATGCAGCCGACGACACACCCAACGGCAGGTCTGCCGCGCGCTCGCCGCCCTCGGCGGCGTCGCGGACGCGGCCACGGTCGACGCGTGGCTCCGCGGGAGGAGCGGTCTCACCGTCGCCGCGCCCGACCTCCGACGCGAGACGCGCGACCTGGTCGACCGCGGGGTCGTCGCCGTCGTCGGCGGCGTCGACGTGGGCGACACGCTCCCCGCGAACGTCTACGCGCTCACGCCGGCCGGCGTCGCGTTCGCGGCCGGTCTCCCCGCCGACCCCGGCGTCAACGAACTCGCACAGGACCGCCCCGCCCGCCGGTCGCGCGCCCGCTGACGGGCGGGGTCGCGTCGGAAACGGGCGATAATCACCGCTTTTCGACACGGGTTCCGTCCACCCGTTCCGGTCCGGTCCCGGCACGGGCGAGCGGTTTCGCCCCGCGTCGAGCTGTGATCGGTGCCACCACTCCACACGAATACTGCCCGTATCCGCGAGCGGGAGCAGAACTCGCCCGCCCCGGAACGTCGATATACGTTCGTGATAGTTCCTCCCCGTGAACACCGTCGAGCAGTGGAAACGGGAGAAACACCCCCTGGACGTGATCGAGGACGTCCGCGCGTACGCCGAGGAGGGACTCTCGTTCGAGGAGATCGAGGCGCGGGCCGGCGAGGGGGAGTGGGAGCGGCTCAAGTGGGCCGGGATGTACGCCCACGGCCGGCAGGACGACTACTTCATGATGCGGACGAAGGTGCCCGGCGGACGGCTCACGCCCGAACAGGCGCGGGTGGTCGGCGAGGTGGCCGACGAGTACGCCACCGCGCCGCCCGAACACGGCGGGAGCGACCAGAACCCGGTGTGGGGCGACGCGTTCCTCGACGTGACGACGCGGCAGGATATCCAGATGCACTGGATCGAAGTCGAGGACGTGCCCGCCATCTGGGAGCGGTACGACGAGGTGGGGTTGACGACGGTCCAGGGCTGTGGCGACTCCGCGAGGAACGTCCTCGGCTGTCCGGCCGCGGGGCTGACCGACCACGAGTGTTTCGACGCCCAGCCCGTGGTGGACGCCGTCTCCGACTTCTTCACGGGCAATCGCGAGTACGCCAACCTGCCCCGGAAGTTCAAATTGACCGTCACCGGCTGCCGGGAGGACTGCGCGCAGTCGCAGATCAACGACGTGGGGCTGACGCCGGCGCGGAAGACGCTCGACGGCGGGGCGGGCGCGTCCGGCGACGAGGTGTACGGCTTCCACGTCCGCGTCGGCGGCGGCCTCTCCGATGGCCCGCGGATGGCGTCGGACCTCGACGTGTTCGTCCCGCCCCAACACGCGGTGGAGTTCTGCCGCGCGGTCGCCCAGACGTTCAAGGAACTCGGCGACCGGCACAACCGCGGCGTCTGTCGGATGCGCTACCTGGTCGAACAGGTCGGCCCGGAGGCGTTCGAGGAGGCGGTCCGCGAGCGGTGTTCGGTCGACCTGCCGACGCGGGGGACCGACCGCACGGTCGGGTACACCGGCGACCACGTCGGCGTCCACGACCAGAAGCAGGAGGGACTGCGGTACGTCGGGTTCAACGTCGTCGCGGGCCGGATGGGCGGCGACGAGTTCGCGGCGGCCGCCCGCGCCGCCGAGGAGTACGGCACCGACGAGTCGACGGTACGGCTCGCCACCGACCAGAACTTCCTGATCACCCACGTCCCCGAGGGGAACGTCGACGACCTGCTGGCGGAGCCGTTCGCGGCCGACTACCAGCCCGACCCGGGACCGTTCTCGCGGGGCGCGGTCGGCTGTACCGGCTCGGAGTTCTGCAACTACGGCATCATCGAGACCAAGCGCCGGGTCCGGCGGTGGGCGCGCGAACTCGACGACCGGGTCGACACGCCCGACGACTTAGAGGTGGTGCGGATGCACATGTCCGGCTGTTCGGCGTCGTGCGCACAGCCGCAGATCGCGGACGTCGGCTTCCGCGGCGAGACGGTCAAGACCGGCGTCGACGACGCGGACGACGACAACGACGACATCGTCGAGGGGATGGACTTCGGACTCGGCGGCAGCCTCGGGAGCGACAACGAGTTCCTCGACTGGGTGGAGACCGCGGTGCCCGCCGACGCGGTGGTCCCGGCTCTGGAGCAACTGTTCGCGGCGTACGCCGACGAACGGCGCGACGGCGAGCGCTTCTACGAGTGGTGTCGCCGCCGCGACAACGCCGAACTCAGGAGCCTGATGCAAGCCGCCGACGCCGACGTCTCCGGGGGGGTGGCGGCCGATGACTGAGCGGTCGAGCGACGCACCCGCCGACGCCGCGCCCGAACTCGCGGAGGGCGCCGACGGCGTAGATCGGACGGACGGCGCGAGCGACGGACCGCTCCCGGGCGTCCCCGACGCCGGCGAGAGTGGCGCGGACGGCGACCCGACGGTGCCGCCGGCGAGCGGTCGCGGGGGCGGCCGTCGACCCGACCCCGCCCCCGAGCGCGGAGAGGGGAAGCCGATCCGGTACTACCGGGCGTCGGACGGGCGCTCGAACGGGGGCGACCCGGACGCGAGCGGGGACGCGTGTGGCTGCGGCGGGGGGTGCGGCTGCGGCGCCGACGGCGCGTCCGACGCCGACCGGACCGCCGCCGACGGCGGGACGACCCCCTCGAACGTCGACGCCGACGGCACCCTCACGGACCTCTCGTTCACCGAACCGCGGACGGGCGAGAGCCAGGACGTCTCGACCGACCCCGCAGAGCGGGTCGGCGTCCCCGACGGCGCGGATCTGGACACGCCGGGCTACTCGATCCGGAGCCGGATGAACGACATCGAGACGCCCGACGAGAAGACGTGGTTCATGGAACTCGACGCCGCCGTCATCGACGAGGGGCGGTGTATCCAGTGTGGCACCTGCGTCGCCGCCTGCCCGTCGGACTCGATCGGCATCGGCGACGACGGCCTGCCCGAACTCGTGAAGATGTGTACGGGCTGTTCGCTCTGCTGGGACTTCTGTCCCCGCGGCGGCCTCCGCTACGAGCGGCAGTGGAAGATCACGGGCGGCGACGACAACGTGAAGGGCGCGGGCGACCCGATCACGGAGTTCTCCGCGCGGGTGGGCGAGAGCTGGCAGCGTAACGCCCAAGACGGCGGCGTGGTCACCTCGCTGTTGAGCCACCTGCTTGAGGCGGGCGAGATCGACGGCGCGCTGATCGCGACGGAGTCCGACGACGAGCCGTGGAAGGCCGAGAGCTTCCTCGCCACCAGTCACGCCGAGGTGGTCGCCAACGCGGGGAGCTTCTACAACCAGACGATGGCGCTCGGCAACCTCGACCTCGAACGCTGGGAGCACAAACTCGACGTGCCGCTGGCGGAGGCCAGCCTCGCGCTCGTCGGCACGCCCTGCGAGATAGAGGGGATCCGCGCGCTCCAGGACTTCGAGTGGGAGTACGGCTCCCAAGAGGAGGGCGTCCGGTCGATAGAGTACGCCATCGCGCTCATGTGTACGAAGAACTTCAACCACCAGCGGCTCATCGGCGAGCAGTTGGCCGAGAAGCGCGACATCCAGCCCGAGGCGATCGGCAAACTCGACGTGCTCGACGGCGAGATGCGCGTGTACGACCACGACCACGACCTGATCCTGGAGGAGGACGTGTCGAACTTCCACGACGCCGCGCTCAAGGGGTGTGACGAGTGCGCCGACTTCACGGGCTACTGCGCCGACGTCACCGTCGGCTCCGTCGGGTCGAGCGACGAGTTCTCCAGCGTCGTCGTCCGCACCGAACAGGGACTGAAGGCGTGGGAGTTGACCGAACCGGACCTGGACTACCACGACCTGGAGGACCGCTCGGCGGTCGGCAAACTCCAGGGGTGGGACAAGAAGAACGCGTTCGAGTCGCTCGAACGGCCGTTCGACCCGGACGCCCCCCGGTTCATCGAGTACACCGAGCACGCCGAGTGGTACGGAACGGAGATGAACCCCCACGAGGCGGACCACTGAGGGCCGGTCGCCTCGCCCGGTCGAGCGCGGTCCCGTCGGGCGGGTCGTGAGTCGCCTCGCCCGGTCGAGCGCGGTCCCCCCGTCTCACGTTCGTCTGTGACCACCGGGTGGAGCGCCACCTTCTTTATAAGACCCCCCGAAGCCGGGCCGTTACATGGATCCGGCCGCCCTACAGTTCGGCGTCACCTTCAACGACGTGTTCGCGAACGCCGAGGCGTACCTCCGACAGCTGATATACTTCGTCGTCGGCTTCGTCGCAGTGTACCTCCTCGGGAAACTGGTGGTCGCGCCGCTGGTACGACGGATCATGGCGAACCGCGGGTTCGACGAGGCGGTCCGGAGCCTCACCGACAGCCTCGTGGGCGCGTTGGTCTTCTTCGTCGCGCTCGCGGTTGCGTTCACCGTCGCCGGCTTCCCCAGCTTCCTCACCGCCGCCGCGACGCTCGGCGGCGCGCTCGCGCTCGCGCTCGGGTTCGCCGCCCAGGACCTCATCGGCAACTTCGTCGCCGGGGTGTTCATTCTCAAGGACAAGCCGTTCGAGGTGGGCGACTGGATCGAGTGGAACGACATGTCGGGCCGGGTCGAGGACATCGACCTCCGCGTGAGCAGGGTCCGGACGTTCGACAACGAGCGGGTCACCGTCCCCAACGGCGAGTTGGCCAACAACGCGATCACCAACCCCGTGGCGTACGACACGCTCCGCCAGAAGTTCCTGTTCGGCATCGGCTACGACGACGACATCGACCGGGCGACCGACGCAATCGTCGAGGAGGCGGAGGCGACCGACGGGGTGCTCGACGACCCGGCGCCGTCGGTTCGGATGACGGAACTCGGCGACAGCGCGGTCGGTCTCCAGTCGCGGATCTGGATCGCCGACCCCGACCGGGCGGACTTCGTGCGCGTGCAGTCGGAGTTCGTCCAGGCGGTCAAAGAGCGGTTCGACGCCGAGGGGATCGACATGCCGTACGTCTACCGGCAGCTCACGGGGGAGGTCGAAGTGGTCGAGTCGGTCGCGGACGGTGCGGACGCCGGCGGCGGACTCGACGCGGGCGTCGACGACGTGGACGGCGAGGGCGGCCGGTAACGCGGCTGGAACTGTCGGGAGCGCGCCGAACGCCGGCCGGGAGCGCGTCACCGCCGGTATCGCGGGCGAGAGCGAGAGGCAAAGGCACATATCCCTCGACGTTCCAGTAGCCGCCAACGTGAGTTTTCGAAGCCGGGCCGCCGGAGCGGTCGAGTCCGCCTACGAGCGGCTCCTCCGCCGCGAGGTCGACGGGGCGCCGACGCACGTCGCCATCATCCAAGACGGCAACCGTCGGTACGCGCGCTCGAACGGGGACGACGCGTCCGACGGCCACCGCGCGGGCGCGGATACGACCGAGCGGGTGCTCGACTGGTGTTCGGAGATGGGCGTCGAGGAACTGACGCTGTACGCCTTCTCGACCGAGAACTTCGAGCGGCCGCCCGAGGAACTCGAACCGCTGTTCGACCTGCTCGAATCCAAGCTGTTGGAGTTCGCCGACGCCGACCGGGTCCACGACCGCGAGGTCGGCATCCGCGCCATCGGCGACGTGGACCTGCTCCCGGACCGGGTCCGCGAGGCCGTCACGTACGCCGAGGGGCGGACCGCGGGGTACGACGAGTTCACGCTCAACATCGCGCTGGCGTACGGCGGCCGGAACGAACTGCTCGGCGCGGTCCGCTCGGTCGCGAGCGACGTGGCCGACGGCCGCCTCGCGGCCGACGAGGTGGGCGTCGCCGAGGTGGAGTCGCGGCTCCACCGCGGCACCGTCCGCGACGTCGACCTGATCATCCGGACCGGCGGCGACGAGCGCACCTCCAACTTCCTGCCGTGGCACGCCAACGGCAACGAGGCGGCGGCGTTCTTCTGTACGCCCTACTGGCCGGAGTTCTCGAAGGTGGACTTCCTGCGGGCCATCCGGACGTACGAGGCGCGCGAGGAGTCGTGGCGACGCGCCCGCACCAAACGGGCGGCATCGCTAGTCCGCGCGCTCGCGGAGGTGGAACTCGCCGACGCCCGCGCCGTCGCGGGTCGCCTCCGCGGGACGCTCGGGAGCGACACCGGCGAGGTGGAGGAGGTGCTGTCGAACCTGCCCGACGGCTCCGAGCGGTCGGAGGGGTCCGAACGGGCGGAGCGACCCGACCGACCCGAACGGCGCGAGCCCGTCGAGTCGACCAACTGAGCCCCGCCGACGGCCGTCTCTCTCCCCTCTCCGACGCCGACCTCCGACGGCGCCTCACGTCCCATCGCAGGCACGCCCCCGAGTTTTCAACACGGATAATTCGAACGGAGGGTACATGTACAGGGGTTGATTCTGGCGATACGTGTCCCCGGAACTGGTCAAGAAAACGAACGAACAGGTAGTCGAGTACGACAGCGAACTGGGCGTGCCCGTGTTCACGTGGAACGCCTTCGTCACGGGCGAGACGTTTCGGTCGATCGCCCGCGAGTGGGAGTCGTTCATCGCCGAGAAGGGAGTCGAACGGTACGTGGTGAACACCCAGAAGGTCACCACCCACGACGACGCGGACAAGCAGTGGCTCGCCGAAGAGTGGATCCCGAGCCTCATCGACCACGGCGTCCGGGCGGGTGCGGGCGTGTACGCCGACTCCGCCATCGCGACTATGGAGATGTCGAAGGTGGAGACCCAGTTGAGTTCGATCCACCCCGACTTCGAGTTCCGGGTGTTCGCCACCGACGACGAAGCCCGCGAGTGGCTGGCGTCCCAGTAGTCGGCACGCACCACGACGACCCCCGGCTTTTCCGACGCGTCGACCCGAACAGCGCAGCACACACCGCGCTTGGTTCGTGCGGAGGGCAGGTCTACCGGCCGAACCGACGCTGGCGGTTCTGGAAGTCGAGCACCGCCCGCAGGTAGTCACGCTCGCGAAAGTCGCGCCAGTTGACGTCGGTGAAGTACAGTTCCGAGTACACCGACTGCCAGATGAGGAAGTCGGAGAGGCGTTCGGCGCCGGTCTTGATCACCAGGTCGGGTTCCTCGGGGAACACCAGCCGCGACTCGATGTCCTCCTCGTCTATCTCCGCGGGGTCGAGTTCGCCCGCCTCGACCGCCTCCGCGACGTCGCGGACGGCGGCGGCGAACTCCCGCTTGCCGCCGAGACCGATGTTGACCCGGACCGGCGCGTCCGCCCGCTGGGTGTCCGCGGGCGTCCGGACCGCGAGCCGTCGGGGGGCGTCTACCTCCGCGAGTTCCCGCGCCAGCGTGTCGACCACCGCCTCGTCGAGCACCGACACCGTCACGGTCACGCGGTCGGCGCCGTACTCGAACGCCCAGCCGAGGAACGCCTCCAGCGTCTCGTAGGCGCCCTGTTCGAGGAGGTCGCGCTCGGTCAACACGACCGCGACGTGCGCCGGCGGCGCGGCGGGGTGGCGGCGATGGCGGACGGAGAGATACCTGTCGTAGAGACCCACTACGAGGGTCGTCCTCGGGTGACCACCAAAAGGCTGTCTCCCGTGTCCGCCCGAACCCATCGCCGCCGGGACCGCCGGTATCGCGGCCGACGGCGGCCGATACGCCGGGATGGACGAACGTGGGATGTCGGGAGCGTTAAGTGGGCGTCGGCGATACCGTCGGTCGTGAGACACCGACTCCGGCGCGCCGGGGGGTTCGCCGCGGTGGCGACCCTGGCGCTCGCGGCCCCCCGGTTCGGGTGGGCGGCCGCGGCGCCCTTCGCGGCCGTGGCGGTGTTGGCCGCGTTCGTGGTCGACGACGGGCCGCTGTTCGAACTGTTCGCCCGCCCGGGCGACCACGAGGACGGCCGGCTCAACGGGCTGGCGGGGTTCGGGCTCGCGGCGACCGGGCTGGCCATCCTGACCGCCGTCCGGGAGGCACCGATGCCCGACGGCGTGTTCGTGGCGACGGTGCTGCTCGTCGCGTTCGGCAACCTCGGACACGAACTCGTCCGGACGCACACGACCGACGAGTTCCTCACCACCGTGGGGTTCCTCGCCGGCGGCTTCCTCGCCGGGACGGCCGGACAGGCCGCCGCCGCGGCCGTCGCCGACTCGTTGGTGCCGGCTCGCGTCCCCGAGTTCGTCTTCCTCGCGGCCGTCGGCGCGCTGGTGGCCGCGCTGTTCCGCTCGGTGCTGTTCGCGCGCGACGACGCGCTCGTGATGGTGACGGTCGCGTTCCTGCTGTGGCTGTTCGCGGCGCTCGTCGGCACCGTCTCGGCGACGACCGTCGCCGTGGGGCTGGCGGTCGCCGTCGCGTTCGGCTGGCTGTCGTACGCGCTCGACGTCGCCTCGATCACGGGGATGCTCACGGGCGTGCTGCTGTCGGCGGTCACGGTCGTCCTCGGGGGGTACGGCTGGTTCGTCGTCCTCATCACCTTCTTCGCGGTCGGCGGTCTCTCCTCGAAGTTCCGCTACGAGGTGAAACGCGAGCGTGGCGTCGCCGAGGACAACGACGGCGCGCGCGGGACGGGGAACGTACTCGGGAACGCGACGGTCGCGCTCGTCGCCGTCGTCGCGGCGGCGGCGGCGGCGCGGTTCCTGCCCGGCCGGGTGGTGTTGGGGTGGCCCGTCCACGACCTGCTCGCGTTCGCGTTCGCGGGGTCGCTCGCGGCCGCGATGGCCGACACGCTCTCCTCGGAGTTCGGCGGGCTGTTCGACGACCCCCGGCTCGTGACGACGCTCGAACCCGTCGACCCCGGCACCGACGGCGCGGTGACGTGGCAGGGCGAACTCGCGGGGGTCGTCGGCGCGGCCCTCGTCGGCGCCATCGCGGCGGTGTTAATGCCCGTCGGCTCCGCGACGACCGGCGTGGGCTTCCTCGTCGTCGCCGGCGCGGGCGTGGTCGGGATGAGCGTCGACAGCCTGCTCGGCGCCACGGTCGAGGGCGACCGGTTCGGCAACCAGACGGTGAACTTCCTCGCGACGCTGTCGGGCGCCATCGCGGGCGTCGGGTTCGCGCTCGCCGCGTTCGTCGCGCTGCTGGCGGTGTAGCGTGCCCGTCAGACGCGGTACTCCGGCGGACGAACCCGCCCTGCGGGCGCTACAGTCGCACCTCCGCGAGCCGAGTCCCGACCTGCTCGCGTACGGACTCCGGGCCGGTCGCGTCCTCGTGAGCGAGACGGACGCCGGCGACGCCGTCGGCTACCTCCTTCCGGTCGACGGCGACGACGTTCACGTCGCGGAACTGGTCGTCCACCCCGACCGCCGCCGCGAGGGGCGCGCCCGCCGGCTGCTCCGCCGCGCGCTCGCGGCCGCCGACGGCCGGGTGACGCTGTTGGTCGCGCCCGACAACGCGGCCGCGCTGTCGCTCTACCGGAGCGAGGGGTTCCGCGAGGCGGGCCGCCGCCCCGGCTTCTACGACGACGGCGACGCGCTGTTCATGGCGCGGCCGCCCGACGGGAGTGGGGAACGGCGACCCGGCCCGGAGTAGGGAGCCGACCGGACGAGCGGGGGCGGGGTCAGCGCTCGGTCGACGGCGCGGACGGCTCCGACGCCGCCGCGTAGTGGCGGTAGAGCGGACCGACCAACAACAGGAGTCCGGCGAGCGCCGCCGCCGCGACCAACCGCGGGTCGAACGCGGCCGCCACCCCCCGCCCGCCACCCGACCCGCGGAGGCGCCGGCGACGGTGCCCGCGACGGCCCACGGCACCTCCCCGACGGCGGTGCCCGCGAGGAACGGGAGGAGGCGGACGCCCGCCAGCCCCGCGCCCACGTTCACCACGTCCGAGGGGACGGGTACCAGGCGCACGGCCGCGACCGACCGGGCGCCGCCCGCGACCGACACGGCGCGCTCGCCCGCCCCGGCGGCGCGCGTCGTCAGCGCCGACAGCCGACCGCCCCCCCAGCCGTCGCGTCCGCGCCGGGCGAACCAGTAGGGGGGCACGCTGGTGAGCGTGATGAGGCCGAGCGCGAGCGGCGCGCCGGCCAGCCCGAAGCCGTAGCCGGCGACGACGGCGAGCAGCGTCGTCGGCCACGCGAGAAACGGCCGGACGACCGCGAGTAGACCCAGCGCCGCCGCCAACCGCAGCGGGTCGGCGGCGAGCCACGTCAGCCGGTCGACGAGGAGGGCGGGGGAGGTGAGCCACGCGGCCGCCGCGACGGCGACCAGCGCGGCGCCGGCGGCGAGCGCGCGGCGGTTCACGCGACCCACTCGGCGAGCGGGGGGCAAAAACAGCGCGGTCGGGCCGCCGTCGGGCCGCTCGCCCGACCCCGCGCCGGCGGGCTTAAGCGGCCGCGACCGGAACCGTCGACGACGTGCCGGACGGGACCCGCTCGCAGACGGTCGAACTCGGGGTCGAACTCCTCGCACACGTCGAGGACGACGACCTGCCGCTCGCGGAGGCGATGGACCGTATCGAGACGGTGACGACCGACCCGGCGCTCACCCGCGAGATACTCGACACCGCCGAGGTCCGCGGCGTCATCGACCGCGAGGACGCACGCGTCAGCGTCAGGCGGACGGGCGCGTTCGTCCGGTTCGACGCGCAGGTGGTCGAACGCGACGGCGAGTTCGACTGCCGGCGCTGTGGGGCGAGCATCTCGACGGGTCACTTCGTCCGGTTCGAGGCGGGCGAGGTCGGACCGTTCGGCTCCTCGTGCGTTCGGAAGGTGCTGGGGCGGGAGTAGCGCCGGCCCGCGTGTTGTCCGCGCGTGGGGACCGGCTCGGCTCGCCCCGGCCGCTCACCGACCGCGGCGGAGTTCCTCGACGAGCCGTTCGATCAGCTCCGCCTGGCGGTCGAGTCGCTCCCCCTGACGGTCGACCGCCCGCCGGAGCTCGGCGAGTTCCGCCGCCGTGCCGTCGGCGGGTGCCGGCGTCTCGAACCCCGACTCCGCGAACCCGTCGTCGACGGCGCCCGCCGTGTCGGTCGCGGTCGATCCGTCGGCGTCGGTGCCACCGGCCGCAGCGTCCGCGCCGTCGCCGGCGGTCGGCCGGGCGTCCGCTCCGACGCCCCGACCGTCGGCTCCACCGCGTGCGACGCCGTCCGCCGGACCGGTTCCGGCGTCCGCCCCCGGTTCGGCTCCGTCCGGGGTCGCGTCCGCGTCCGTCGCCGTCGGCTCCGAGCCGTCAGACCGCGGCCGCTCGCCGGCGCCGTCGGCGGCGTCGGCCGCCGCGGCGGGGCTCGCCGACAGCGGCTCCGGTCCGTCGCCGAAGTCGACGGTCGCACCCTCCCCGTCGCGTTCGTCGGCGCCGTCGGCGTCCGCCGAGAGCGCGCGGAACGCCTCCAGCGACGCGGCGTCGTAGTAGGCGCACACCGCGTCGGTGACGGCTTCGCGGACGGCGCGCGACTCGGCGGTCGGCGTCTTGAACCGCTCCTGCCGGTCGTCGACCGAGAGCACGACCGAGGTGGCGACGCTCCCCTCCTCGAACCGGACGTCGGTCACGTCGTCGTAGGCGAACTCCTCGAACTCCTCGTCCCAGACGGCGGTACCGACGTGTTCGACCAGCCGGGAACTCGTGACGACCAGCGTGAGTTCCGAGAAGCGGAACGTCCGCTCGACCGTCTCGCCGGGGTCGGTGACGCCGGCCGTCGAGAGCACGCCGGCGAGCACCGGGTGGAGCACCTCTGCCAGCCGGTCGCGCGGAATCGCGACGGTCTCCTCGCCGTCGAGCCCGTAGTCGAGCGTCAGCTTCGCCTTCCGGCGCGACTCGGCGACCGACACGCGCTCGGCGCCGTGCGGGTACTCCTCGACCGTCTCGTCCGAGAGCAGGCCGTCGGCGCGGTACACCAGCGTGCGCGTCGGCGTCACGACCAGTTCGTCGTCCCCCCCGAGACCGACCCGTGCGACCGGCTCCTCCCCCGACAACTCCCCCCGAACCAACTCCGGCAGGCTCATGTCCCCGAGTGGTCAGTGAGTGGGCTTAAATCCGCGGGTCGATGGCACGTACTGATACTCGCGGCCGTCCGCCGCGTGCGGGCGTCTCACGCGGTCGACTCGGATGGGAAGGTTCAAGGGCGAGACCGCACGACGTGGAGGTGAGCCGGGGTGGCTTAGCTGGACATAGCGCCGCACTCATAGGGTTTCGAGATTCGGTGCGGACCGCCTTGGAAGCCTCCGCCCCAACGGGGCCCGCCGAGCCTCGTACCTGGGTCATGCGGAGATCGTGGGTTCGGAGCCCACCCCCGGCACTCCTCTCCTCTCGCGTCCGTCCGCGGAGTCCGTCGCCCGCCACCGCCCGAGCGACGGGTCGACGACTCGTCGGCCGTCCGGCGCGGTTCCCCGACGTCGAACAGCGCCGCGCGTGACGGCGAGGTTCGGCTCCGAGCGCGGTCGGCGGCGCAGCGCCGCTCAGCGTGTTCGACCCCGTCGACGTGGACGCGGCTGGCCGGTCGAGTTCGGTAGAAAGGCCGCGACGGCGGCCGGAAGCCGCCCGCGACCGAGTGTGTCATATCCGGGTGAACCGGACAATATTCCCCTCTCCCTCCAGAGCAATAAACCTATGCCAGACTGAAATCGGGATTTGACGGACCGGTAGGCTTAACACGTTGATCGGGAGCGCGCCGCTTCCGCCGGGGACCGACCCGCTCGTTCCCCGCCCCGGAACGGGTCCGGCGCGGCGGCGTCGGACCGCGTACCGGTCACCGAACGTTCACGAACATTAGTTATATCAGACACGAGCTAGTTCTTTTTCTATTCGAAAACCATATCGATAAACCAAAGGTCACCGCTTATACTGTCCCGCTCGCGACCATGTCCCATGGACGACGCCGGGGGCGACGGCCGGTTTCTGGTGACGGACGGAACGCGCACGTTCGAGACGAGGTACGACGGCGGGCGACCGAGCGTCGCGGTCGTCCGAGCCATCGCCGCCGTCAAGGACGTGCCAGCGACCGACGTGGGGTTCTCGCTCCACGAGTACGTCGACGCGGACGCGCTCGACGGCCTGTTCCGCGGGGCGGCGCCGCGGACGGCCGACCTCACCGTCGAGTTCCCGGTCGACGGTTTCCTCGTCAGCGTCCGCGCCGACGGCAGGGTCCTGGTCGAACCGACCCCCGACGACCGCTAGAACTCTCCCTCCCCCGCTTGTCGGTCCCGTCCTCCGTCCCACCGCTCGCGAGCGGTGCTTTCGCCGGCGAGACGAGCGGTTCCGTCGACCGAGACGAGCGTGTCGGCGTTCGGTGAGTAGCGTGCGTCTCCCCGGTCTCGCCCCCGTTCGACCCCGTTACTCGCCGTCGTCCGCGTCGCGGCGCTCCGAGATGTGCTCCCAGATCTCCGTGCAGCCGGCGCCGTCCGGCACGTCCGTGAGGTGGTCGTCGTCGTCGCCGGGCGTCTCGTCGGGCGCGTCGGTCTCCTCTCGGTTCGCGCTCACCGCTCGCGCTCCCCGGCGTCCGCCGCCGTCGGATCGCGTTCGAACAGTTCGGGCGCCGCGTCCGCGGACGCGTGCTCTGTCGGATGTCGAATCCCCATACGGGTTCGACGGTCCCCGCACGGGATAAGGTCGCGCACCCGACAAGCCCTACCGTCGCTGCGGACTACCGGCGGCGATTGCCGAGTTCGGGGACGGTCCGTTCGACCGCACCCCGACGCCGTCTCCCGGTCGGCGGGCGCGTCGGCGTCGTCGGAGTCGTCGGTCGTTGCGCTCGCCGATGCGGTTACCCGTCGCGGCGCCGAAGCCGCGGCGTGGTCGTCTCGCTTCGAATCCTCGACGACGGCGCGTGGGTCTCCGTGGACGACGAGCGGCGGGTCTCGGTCAGCGAACTCTGGCCCGTCGTGGGTGCGTGCGACTGTGCGGTGAGCGACTTCCTCGTCGAGGGGTTCACCGGCGTCGCCGTCGACGGTCGGACGGTCGGCGTGGAGGCGTACGGGACGTGCGTGCGGTGTGGGGAGGCGACGACGGTCGGACCGCTCGCGGTCGGACGGGTGATCCGCGGCTCCTTCTACCCGCTGTCGACGCGGACTGTCCGGGTCGCACCGTCGGCGGACAGCTATCGGCAAGAATATCTCCCATCGGGAAGCCGCGGGGAGGATTGACGGCGAGCGGCCGTTTAGGCGTGTGGGTGAACTTCGTACGCCCATGCCAACCGACGTGGAGCGGTGGAAGTCCGAGGCGTACGGCGGGGAGGTCCGCGAGCGTATGCTCGAGTTCGCCGAGGAGGGGTGGGACTCCATCCCGGAGGACGAACACGACGCCTGGTTCGAGCGGTTCAAGTGGTGGGGACTGTACCACCAGCGGAACGGCCAGGAGAGCTACTTCATGATGCGGATCGGCACGCCCAACGGCGTGCTCACGCCGGGTCAACTGCGGGTCGTCGGCGAGATCGCCGACGAGTACGCCCGCGGGCCGGGCGAGAACCCCGAGTTCGGCGCGGCGTACGCCGACTGGACCACCCGCCAGTCGATCCAACTCCACTGGATCCGGCTGGAGGACATCCCCGACATCTGGGAGAAACTGGAGGCGAACGGTCTCTCGACCCAGCAGGCCTGCGGCGACTCCTGGCGGAACATCGTCGGCTGCCCGGTCGCCGGCAAGGACAAACACGAACACGTCGACGCCCTGCCGGTCGCGATGAACCTCCACGACACGTTCAAGGGCAACGAGGAGCACACCAACCTCCCCCGCAAGTGGAAGGTCAGCGTCACCGGCTGCCGCGAGGGCTGCGGCCAGGGTGACATCAACGACCTCGCGTACGAACCCGCCGAGAAGGACGGCCGCCGCGGCTTCAACATCCGCGTCGGGGGCGGTCTCTCGCGCAACGAACCCCGTCTCTCGCGGTCGCTCGACGTGTTCGTCGAACCCGAACGGGCGGAGGCGGTCGGCGGCGCGCTGTCGGCGCTGTTCCGCGAGTACGGCGACCGCGAGGACCGCTACAACGCCCGGATGAAGTTCCTCGTCGACGAGATGGGCACCGAGGAGATGCGCCAGACCCTCCAAGAGGAGTTCGTCGACTTCGAGTTGGAGACCGCCGGCGAGAACCTCCGGGAGTCGTACACGTACAACTCCGGGCGCGCCGACGGCGGCCACCACGACCACGTCGGCGTCCACGAACAGGCGGACGGCAACTACTACGTCGGACTCAACGTCCTCGTCGGGCGGATGGGCGCCGACGACGTGCTCGAACTCGCCGACCTGGCCGACGAGTACGGCTCCGGCGAGGTCCGGCTGACCCAGCGGCAGAACGTCCTGGTGACGGACGTGCCCGAGGGGAACCTCGACGCGTTCCTCGAGGAACCGCTCCTCGAGGAGTACAGCCCGGACCCGAACCCGTTCATGCGCGGCTCCATCGCGTGTACGGGCACGGAGTTCTGCTCGCTGTCCATCGTGGAGACGAAGAACCGGCAGGTGCGGTACGCCCGGTGGCTCAAGGAGAACGTCGACCTCCCCGACGGGGTCGAGAACTTCCACGTCCACCTCTCGGGCTGTACCGCTTCGTGTGCACAGCCGCAGATCGCCGACGTCAGCCTCCGCGGGATGAAGACCCGCAAGGACGGCGAACCGGTCGAGGCGCTCGACATCGGTCTCGGCGGCGGCCTGGGCGAGGACCCCCGCTTCGCCGACTGGGTCGAACAGCGCGTCCCCGCCGACGAGGTGCCCGGCGCCATCGGCAACCTGCTCGGCAACTTCGAGGAACGGCGCGAGGGGGGCGAGAGCTTCCGCGACTTCGTCGAGCGCACCGACGAGGAGACGCTGGCCGAACTGGTCGAACCCGAGGAGACCGACTACGAGGACCCCTACATGCACAACACGAAGATGACGTGGTACCCGTACGCCGAGGACGACTCGATGGACGCGCGGCCGACGCCCGCCCGCGCCGACGGCACGCCCATCGACGACTCGCCGGTCGCGGACGACTGAGTCGGACCCGACACGCATGCCGGACAGGCTACTGCGGATCAACGCGTACACCACGTTCGACTTCCTCGACGGCGAGGCCGAGGGTCACGACTTCGAGGAGGACGCTCCGGCGGTGCTCAACGTCACCGCGCCGCGGACGAACCCCCAGGCCGTGACGCTCGAACTCGAACTCGACAACGCGGACCTGGAGACGCTCCCCGCCCACGCCGACCGCGTCACCCTCTCGGCCGGCGAGGCGCGCCAACTGGCCGCCGAGTTGGAGGAGTACGCCGGCCGGGTCGAGGCCGCGGCCGAAGACGCCGACGAGGAGTAGACGGCCGCCGCTCGGCGGGTCGGTCCGTCCTCCGAGAAACGAGTCGCGCCCCGCCCGAGGCGGGCGAGCGCGCGCCGTTCCATCCCAACCATGAGCCCGACGGGGACTCCCGGACGGGCCGTCCCCGTCTGGCCGGCCCGCTTCATCCGGGGCGGACCGGCCGCGAGTCCGCGTCCGGGTCACCGTGTGACCCTGTCGGGGGGACGACCGACGCGCACGTAGTTACTAGCTCCCTACTGGATCGTTACGCGGGTTCCGGCGGGTTCGGGACGCCGTGCTCCCGCCTCCACCCGTCCGTCGCCGGGGTCCGCGGCCGGTCAGACCGCGCGGCCCTTCTCGCTCGTGCCGACGAGGTAGGTGCCGGCGGTCAGGAGGGCGGTCGCGACGACGAGTCCGACCATCACCAGCGTCTCGACTCCGATCAGGAGGCCCGGGAGGAACAGGAGTGTACCGACGACCATCAGCGCCGCCCCGATCATCGCCTTGCTTTCCATACGGGAGACTCCGGTGGGCGGAGGTAATGAGGTTTGCTTTCCGGCGCCGCCTCAAGGGGCGCGCTCGCCAGCGCGCACCGCGGCGTCGAGCCAGTTCTCCTCGGGCGGCAGCGGGCAGGCGAACGCGTCCGAGAAGGCGCAGAAGGGGGTGTACGCCAGGTTGAAGTCGAGCGTCACCTCGTCGCCGTCGCCGAGAGTTCCCTCCGGGTGCAGGTCCATGTATCGCCCGCCGTCGTACGTCTCCTGGCCCGTGGTCTTGTCGCGGAACGGGACGAACAACGCCTCCTCGTCGTCCCCCTGCCGGTACGCCGTCAGCGTCGACTCGCCGTCGTCGCCGGGGAGGACGAACGAGAACGACACCGCGGGGACGTACCGCATCGCCTCGCCGTTGCGGACGGTGAGGTCGACCGGTTCGGGGTCGTCGGGGAGCGACGCCGTCGCGCGCACCCGGTAGGCGGGGTCGGGGTCGAAACAGGGGAGACCGTCGAACGACTCGCGTTCGTCGGGGGGGAGCGGCGACTGCGGGTGGTCGGCGAGGAACTCGTCCTTCTCGGCGCGGGTGGCGCGCAGGTCGGCCGCCCACGTCTCGTCGTCCGCGGCGTCGTCCTCGTTCCGGGGCATGCGGGCGCGTTGCCGCGCCAGCCGTTTGAGTGGCCCGTTTCGGGTCCGCGGTCCGCGGCGGGTCCGCCCGCCGGTCGGTCGACTCGGGGTACGGTCGGTCGGCGAGAACGCGGCCGTGGCGTCGACCCCGGCCGCCGCGGTCGGTCGAACGGACCGACACGGGCGGACGTGGGGGTCGGTTCGATTCGGCGCCGGATTACGTCCGGCGCGCGAGCAGCGCCGCGGCGACGACGGCCACCAGCGCGCCGACGAGCGTGAAGCCCGGACCGCCCGTCGCGGTCGCCTCGGCGGTCGTCTCCTCGCCCGCCGTGGTCTCGGTCATCGCGACCGTCGTCGTCTCCGTGTCGGATTCGGTCGTCTCCTCGGTCGTCTCGGTCGCCTCGGTCGTGGTCTCGCCGTCCTCGACGGTGATGTACGCGGTCGAACTGATCGCGTTACCCGTCGAGGTGTTGTACGCCGTATCGACCGTGGCGTTGAACGAGCCGTCGCTGTCGTTGTCGCGGTGGATCTCGGCGAACGAGACCCCCGAGGCGGCGAACGGCGGCGTGACGTTCACGGTGAGGTTCTCGTGGGTGCCGGCGTCGAGCGCGTCGGTCGTGCCGACGACGGCGCCGCTGGAGTTGTAGACGACGACGAACCCGCCGTCGGGCAGGGTCGCCGACTGGACGGTGACGTTGTCGGTCGCCGTCTGGTCGTCGTACGTGAGGCTCGCGTTCGCCTCTTGGGCCGTCGCCGTCGTGACGACGGCGGGGGTGGCGAGCGCGCCGACCACGGCGAGAGCGGAGAGCAGTACTACGGCGGGGATGAGGTGTCGTCGATTCATTGTCGGTAGTTGACGCTGTTACGTCGGCGTGTCGGTCCACTTGAAACCCCGTGATGAAGAATGAACCGGCCGAACCGGCAGAACGGGCCGCAACGACCGGACGGTCGCCGGTCGGCCCGTCGAGTCCGCGGGGGCCGTTACCGGCGGGCGGCGAGCAGTCCGACGGCCGCGAGCGCGGCGACCGCGAACGCCGCGGTGAACCCGGGCGCGGTCGTCTCGGTCGTGTCGGCGTCCGTCGCGCCGTCGGTCGCGGACCCGTCGTTCGCCGCGGTCGCCGACCCGTCGGCGGTGTCGGCCGCCGTCGTGCCGTCGGTCGTCGTCGCGTCGGCCGGCGACTCCGTCGACGCGGCCGAGTCGTTCACCGTCACGAACGAGGTGTCACTGATGGCGGCGCCGAGTTCGGTGTACGCCACGTCGGTCGTCGCGTCGAACGCGCCGTCGCTGTCGTTGTCGCGGTGGGCCTCAGCGACGGAGACGCTGTCGCGGTCGAACGCCGGCGAGACGTTCACGGTGAGGTTCTCGTGGGTGCCGGCGTCGAGCGCGTCGGTCGTCCCGACCCGGCCCCCGCTCTCGTTGTAGACGACGACGAACCCGCCGTCGGGCAGGGTCGCCGACTCGATCACGACCGCGTCGGCGGCGGTCTGGTCGTCGTACGTGACGCTCGCGTTGCTGTCGGCGGTCTGAGCCTGGACGGCGGGCGCGGTGTCCGCCGCGACGGCGGGGGCCACGACGGCCCCGGCGAGGGCGGAGAGCAGTACCACAGCGGAGACGATGTATCGGTCCTTCATGGTGACGTTCGGTGGAACTCTCGCGGTGCCGACAGACACCGGAGTGGCGGAATTTCCGCGGTGACGTCCAAGAAGCCGTCGGTCTCGAACGCGGCTAGTCGGCATACGGCACGGTGACGATGCACACTCCGGGCGGTCGGTCGACGTCGGTAGTCACGGGATTCGACGAGCGAAGACCGCCGTTCGTATCAGGAAAGTGGTCTCTCACGCTCGCCGGCGGGCGTGAACTTTACGCCCGCCGACCGCGCGCGTGGAGCCGTGCTCACCTGCTACGCCTGTGGCGCGCGCGCGGAGTCGGGCCAGCGGTGCGACTGCGGCGAACCGCTGTGGTACGAGACGGACCCGGCGGGGGTCGCGTGGCCCGACGCGGACGCCGGCGGGGTGTGGGCGTTCGAGTCGCTCCTCCCCGTCGGCCGGCCCGAGTCGGGGCTGGCGACGGCGGCGGGCGGGACGCCGCTGGTCCGCGCGCCGACGCTCGACGCCGACGGCGCGCGCGTCCACGTGAAACTGGAGGGGACGAACCCCACCGGGTCGTTCAAGGACCGCGGGAGCGCCGTCGGCGTGACGGCCGCGCTCGCGGCCGGCCGCGAGCGGGTGGGGACCGTCTCGCACGGCAACATGGCCGCCTCGATGGCCGCGAACGCCGCGGGGACCGACCTCGACTGCGTGGTGCTCGTCCCCGCGGACATCCCCGACGAACGGCTCGCACGCATCGGCGCGTACGGGCCGCGGGTCGTCCGCGTCGAGGGCGACTACGGGCGACTGTACCACGACTCGCTCGACGTGGCGGGCGTCGAGTTCGTCAACTCCGACTCGCCGCTCCGCGTCGCCGGCCAGAAGACCACCGTACTGGAGGTGCTCGCGGAACGCGCGCCGGACGTGCCGGACGCCGTCGTCATGCCGGTCAGCAGCGGCGGCCACGCCAGCGCGGCGTGGAAGGCGCTCCGGGAGGCGGAGGCCGCGGGACTCGTCGACGACCCGCCGCGGCTCTACCTCGTGCAGGCGGCGGCCTGCGCGCCCGTCGCGGCGGCGTTCGACCGCGGCGACGAGGAGGTGGTCCGGCTCGCACCCGACGAGGTGGGCGAGACGGTGGCGTACTCCATCGCCAACCCCGACCCGCCCAGCGGAACCCGCGCGCTCGCCGCCGCCCGCGCCACCGGCGGCGCCGTCCTCGCGGCGGACGACGACGACATCGGTGCCGCGCGCGACTGGATGGCCCGCGCGGGCTTCCGCGTCGAGGCGGCGTCGGCCACGCCGCTGGCGGCGCTGGGTCGGCTCCGCGACGCCGGCGAGATCGAGGCGGGCGAGGACGTCGTACTCGTCGCGACGGGCGCGGGCTACGGCGACGACGCGCCCCCCGAGTCGGTGGAGACGGTCCGACGCGAGGGGTTGGCCGGGGCGCTGCGGGCGGACTGAGACCCGACGGGTCGCTCCCCGCGGCACAATCACTATGCCCGCTCGCCCGGTATCTCCCCCCGTGTCAGCCGCCGTTCGGACGCTCCTCGACGCGCACGACCCGGACCCCCGGGCGGCGGGAGCGGTCCTGCTGGGGTCGTCGTTCGCGCTGTTCGCGTTCCTCACCAGCCCCGACGTCGGGAACCCGTACTACCTGTTCGGGGTCGCGGTGATGGCGTTCGCCGTCCTCTGGGCCGTCGCGGTCCTCGTCGCCGACCGGCGGACGTAACAGTGGACCGCGGTGGACGACACGCGGCACCGTCCACCCGTTCGCAGCGCTCGGTGTACGCCGGCCTCCGGTGAGCGGGAGCGAACGAAGAACGCGCTGACTCGGCGGTTCCGTCCGATCCGGCCGTCCACCGGAGCGTGGAGCGCCCGATTCGGCCCCTCGCCGCTCGCCGAACGCTCACCCCGCAGTGAACGCGACGAGAGACACGCGTCGCTCGGCGCACGTCGGCTCCCTCCGGTGGGATAAAATGAGCGACGAGCGCGCTCGCTCGTCTACGTACGAACTCGAACCCGTCCCCACGCTCGCACCGCTCGGCGCACGTCGGCTCCCCCTGGCGGACATAAAAAGGGCGACGAGCGCGCCGGCAGAGCCGGCGCGCGAGGAGGGCTTTTTAGAGGAAGCCCTCGACGTGTTCGGCGACCTCGCTGGGCGTGTCGCCCACCGGGACGCCCGCGTCGTTGAGCGCCTCGATCTTCGACTCCGCGGTGCCCGTCCCCGACCCGGAGACGATGGCGCCCGCGTGACCCATCCGCTTGCCCGGCGGCGCGGTGCGACCGGCGATGAACCCCGCGACGGGCGTGTCCATGTTCTGGGAGATGTACTTGGCGGCCTGCTCCTCGTCCTCGCCGCCGATCTCGCCGCACATCACGACCGCCTCGGTGTCGGGGTCCTCCTCGAACAGTTCGAGGGCGTCGACGAACGACGTCCCGATGATCGGGTCGCCGCCGATGCCGACCGCGGTGGTCTGGCCGATGCCGCGTTCGGTCAGGTTCGAGACGACCTGATACGTGAGGGTGCCCGACCGCGAGACCAGTCCCACGTCGCCGGACTCGAAGATGTTGCCCGGCAGGATGCCGAGTTTGGTCTCGCCGGGGGTGATGATCCCGGGGCAGTTCGGCCCGATGAGGCGGGTGTCGACCTCCGAGAGCCGCTTGTTCACCTTCGCCATGTCCTGGGTGGGGATCCCCTCGGTGATCGCGACCACGAGGTCGACTGGCGAGTCGAGCGACTCGAAGACGGCGTCCGCCGCGAACGCCGGCGGCACGAACACGACGGAGGCGTCGGCGTCCTCCTCGCGTGCGGCCTCCCGAACCGTGTCGTAGACGGGGACGCCGTGGACCTCCTGACCGCCCTTGCCGGGCACCGCGCCCGCGACGACGTTGGTCCCGTAGTCGATCATCTGCCCCGCGTGGAACTTCCCTTCCCCGCCCGTGATGCCCTGCACCACGACGCGGGTGTTCTCGTCGACTAGAATGCTCATTGGTTACCCTCCGCGTTCTCGACCGCGCGCTGGACCGCGTCCTCCAGCGTGGACTCGACCTGCACGAGGTCGGCGTTCAGGATCTCCATCCCCTCCTCGGCGTTCGTCCCGGCGAGGCGGACGACCACCGGCTTGGGGATCTCGTCGAACCGTCCGAGCGCCTCGTTGATCCCCTTCGCCACCTCGTCGCCGCGCGTGATGCCGCCGAAGATGTTGAACACGACCGAGTCGACGTTCTCGTCGGAGAACACCATGTCGAGCGCGTTGGCCACCCGCTCGGCCTTCGCGCCGCCGCCGATGTCGAGGAAGTTGGCGGGTTCGCCGCCGTAGTGGTCGACCAGGTCGAGCGTCGTCATCACCAGGCCGGCGCCGTTGCCGATGATGCCGACGTTACCCGACAGCCGCACGTAGTCGAAGCCGTAGTCGTTCGCCTTGGCTTCGAGGTCGTCCTCGGCCGCCTCGTCCTCCATCTCCGCCAGATCGGGCTGGCGGAACAGCGCGTCGTCGTCGATGTTCATCACGGCGTCGGCGGCGACCACGTCGCCGTCGGCCGTGATCATCACCGGGTTGACCTCGATCTCCGAGGCGTCGCGCTCCTCGAACAGGTCGTACAACGACGTGAGGATCGACGCCACGTCGTTGGCGTACTCGCGGTCGACGCCCGCCTCGTAGACGACGCCGCGCGCCTGGTAGGGGTGGAGGCCGAACGCGGGGTCGATGTGCTCGCGGGCGATGGCGTCGGGCGTCTCGGAGGCGACCTCCTCGATGTCGACGCCGCCCTCGGTCGACACCATCGCGACGGGTTCGCCCTCGCCGCGGTCCATCGTGACCCCGACGTACAGTTCGTTCTCGAAGTCGACGCCGGCCTCGACGAGGACCTCGTCGACGGTGTACCCCTTGAGGTCCATCCCGAGGATCTCGTCGGCGTACTGCCGGGCCTGCTGGTCGTCCTCGGCGATCTTGATACCGCCGGCCTTCCCGCGTCCGCCGACGTGTACCTGCGCTTTGATCGCCGCCGGGTAGCCGATCTCGTCGACCGCGTCCATGACCTCGTCGACGGTGGACGCGAGCCGCGAGTCCGGCACCGGGATCCCGGCGTCGGCGAAGATCTCCTTCGCCTGGTACTCGTGGAGTTTCATTGGTGACTCACGCGTCCGTTCCGCCGTGGAGGAATTAGTAGTACCGAAACGTGCGGACACGCCCCACCCCACCGCGCGGTCGCGGCGGGGGCCGTGACGGGCCGTCGCGGTCGGCGTGCGGCGGGCCGTCGACGCGGTCCGACGTGCGGTGACCGCACCGCGAGACCGCGGCGAAGTCGGCTACTCGACGCCCGCGGTCTCGTCGTCGTCGAGGTGGCCGAACGGCCAGCCGCCGGTGTTGCGCATCCCCTCCTCGTACCCCTGTTCGACGGTCGCGTCGCGGACCGCCTCGACCGACGCGTGTTCGACCTCGCGGTCGGCCTCGGCCAGTTTGACCACGCCGGCGGTCAGCCCCACCGCGAGGTCGCGGAAGTCCCGCAGGTCGAGTTTGTCGAGCGTGTCGCCGTGGGTGTGGCCCCACCCGCGGCCCGAGGTGTCCGACAGCGACCGCGCCTGCGCGCCCGCGATCCCCTCCTGGACGAACGGCCAGTGGTCGGAGTGGGGGCGGATATCCGACTGGACGGAGATGGGCACCGCGAGTTCGTCGCTCGCCTCGCGGAACGCGTCGCCGATCGCCTCGAACCCGTGGGTGTACACGTCGAGGTTCCGCGAGTAGCCCGCGCCGTCGATGTTGACGATGCACTTTACGTCCTCCGCGTCGTGGCTATCGACCCACTCGTACGCCCCGAACAGCCCCACCTCCTCGGCGCCGAACACGAGCAGGCGCACCCGGGTCTCCAGGTCGTCTTCGATCCCCGCGAGCAGGCGTCCAACCTCCGAGACGAGGACGGTGCCGGCGCCGTTGTCGTTCGCGCCCTCCGCGATGTCGTGGGCGTCGACGTGGGCGGTCACGAGCACCTCCTCGTCGGTGTCGGGACCGACGACGGCCTCGACGTTCCGCGACTGGGTGGGTTCGTTCCGGCAGTCGACCGAGAGGTCCGCCTCGACCGTCCCGTCGGCGCAGTAGCGCACCAGTCGGTCGCCCACCTCCTTCGAGACGCCGACCGCCGGGATCGGCCCCGGCCCGTCGTCGTCGCCGATGCTCCCCGTCGGGGGGAGACAGCCCTCGATGTGGTTGCGGAAGAGGAACGCGTCCGCGCCCGCCTTCGCCGCCGCGCCGTACTTCTCGGCGCGGTGGATCCACCGGCCGTAGTCGTCGGGCGTGTCGCTCGACGCCATCACGATACTCCCCTCCAGGTCGGCGTCCTCGAAGTCCTCGGGCAGGCCGTGGCCCACGTCGACCACCTCGGCGGTGACCTCGCCGCTCGGCGTTCCCGGGAGTTCGAGTATCTCGTGGGAGGCGTCGAACGTGTGGACCCGGCCGGGGTCGACGGTCAGCGAACACGGCCCCCGCCACCAGCCCGGAATCGGGAACTCCTCGACTTGCGCCTCCCGCAGGCCGTTCGCCTCGAACGCCTCCCGGACGAGTTCGGCCGCCTCGGCCTCGCCCTCCTGGCCGGCCATCCGGTTGTCGATGTCGACCAGGTCACGGAGGAGGTCCCACGAGTGGGTGCTGGTGTACGCGTCGCCGACGGTGTCGGGTGAGAGTGTCGTCATCTTCGGCTACTCTCCGGATTCGGAACGACGCACATGGGTATTTGGTTAGCGGAAGGCGACGAACGTTTCGGGCAGTCGAAAGGAAACGGACGATCGGGCGATAGTTATACCCCGGGACCCACCACCCGGGGTATGGACGAGGCGGTCATCGACGCGAGCGAGGCGGTACTGGAGCGACTGGAGACCGACGACGACGTGGCGTACGCGGCGGTCGGCGGCGTCGACCGGCGGGTCGCGGACGCCGTCGTCGCCGACGGGCGCGTCCGGAGCGCGAACGACCTCCGCGAGACGGGCGTCTGGTGGCGGCTGTTCGCCGACGGCGCCGCCGACTACCGGTACGTGACGACGCTCGACGACGACCACGTCGAAGAGGTGATCGCCCGGTCGCTCCGTTCGGCGCGGATGCTCGACCAGTCGACGCCCGCGTCGTACGACTGGGGGACGGTCCACCGCGCGACCCACCCCGGGTGGGGGGAGTCAAACGGACGGGGGACCACCGACGGGGGCGACACGGACGACCGCGAAGCGGTAGACGACGGCCGAGCGGTGGGTGACGGGGAGGCGGCGGACGACGGCGAGGGACGCGCGGTCCCGGCCGACGCGCGGGCTGAGCGGGTTCGGACCGCGCTCGCGGACGCGTTCGACGGGGTCGACGTGGACCTCGACCGGTCGCGGGCGACGCTCCGCGACGAACGCGTCGAGACGCTCGTGTCCACCACGACCGGTTCGGCGGTGCGGACCACGCTCGACCGCGCGTCCGTCGAGACGACGGTCGTCCCCGCGGGCGGGCCGACGCTCCACCGCCACGACGGCGCGACGACCGGCGAACGCTTCCTCGACTCGCTCGCCGACCGGTTCGCCGACCTCGCCTCGCGGACGCGCGAGGCGGCCGCGGCCGACGAGGTGGCTCTCGACGCGTCGCCGCTCGCGGGCGGCGGCCGGGCGGACGTGGTGCTAGGACCGCTGGCGGCGGGCGAACTCCTCCATCACCTCTCGCACTACTTCGAGACCGACCTCGCGTACTTCGGGTCGAGTCCGGTCGACGTCGGCGACCGACTCGGCCCGGAGTCGCTGTCGGTCGCCGACGCGGTCCCGCCGGGGTCGTGGGCCGCCCGCGCGTACGACGCGGAGCCGCGACCCACCCAGCCGGTGTCGCTGGTCGACGACGGCGTCGTCCGCTCGCGCCTCCACGACGTCTCCACCGCCATCGAGGAGGAGACACACCCCGCGGGCCACCTGCTCCCGGCGCTCGGGTTCGACGGCCCGCCGCGGATCCACGCCCGCCACCTCGACGTGGCGGCGGGCGGGGCGAGCGAGACCGCACTCCGCGCGGACGCGGACCTCTACGTCGAACGGTTGGGGACGCCCCGGTTCGGCAACGAGGCGACCCGGACGAAGCGCGCGAGCACGATGCCGCCCAGCCCGCTGTACGCGAAGGACATCGCCGAGTCGACCCCCGCGGAGTTCGCCGACGAGGCCGACGACCAGAGCCTCCACCTGCCGGTCGACGAGGGGTACCTCCTCGACGGGGGCGACCGCGCGGCGCGCGTGACCGGCGTCGACCTGACGTTCGCGCCCGCCGACCTGCGAGCGGCGACGCTCGGCGGAACCAGACGCACGCTCACCGGAACCTGCGAGAAGCACAAGACCCGACTCCCGTTCGCCGTCACCGCTCCGGCGGTCCGACTCCCGCTCGTGGTCCGCGGTTGACGTGATAAACGGGGGGTCGGTCCCCCCCGCTCCCGTGCCGATCGTGTTATCGTTCCTGAACGAGCGTCGAGCTCCCGGCAGGCATTTCCTCGAAGAACCATTAACTTACGAGTTCTCGATACGCTACCACGTAGCGTCGGTACAGTTTTATAGACGAATGTATATCGACAGCATGCCTAATGAAAGAGCCACGCAACGACTCGACACGGCGCCGCTTCCTACGAACCGTCGCGGGTGGTACAGTCGTCGGGACGACGGCCCTCGCGGGCTGTTCCGGCGAGAGCGACACGACGCCCGCGGCGACGACGGAGGAGGACGGCAGCGGATCGACGACCGAGAGCGGTGACGGGACGGAGGCCTCGGCCGGCGGCGCGGGCGAGGCGCTCCCGACGTACACCTACCTCAACAACCCCGCGAACTACAACGCGGCGCGTCACGACGCGATCAACCTGATCGGCGAGCGGCTCAACCAGCTTGGTCTCGACGTGGGCGTCGAGGTGTTCGAGTGGGGGACGCTCTACGAGCGGGCGACCCAGGAGTTCGACTTCGGCTTTACGACGTGGAGCCGCGGGCTGGGACTGTACCCGGGCACCCGGATGCCCGAGCAGTTCCACTCGTCGAACACCGACCCCGGCCAGGGGAACTTCACGGGCTACACCAACGAGGACCTCGACCCGGTCCTGATGAACCAACTGCAGGAGGGCGACCGGTCGGCGCGCGTCGACATGCTCCACGAGATCCAGTCGGTGATCAACGAGGACGTGCCGATGCACCCGATCGTCCAGATGCCGAACCCGCTCGCGTTCAACAACAACCAGGTGAGCAACTGGACCGAGCACCTCGTCGGCTTCTACCACATGGAGCCGCAGACGAACGTCGAGGTGACCGCCGACCACGGCGAACTCCGGGGGTCGTGGTCGGAGACGCTGGGCACGCTGAACGTGCTCGGGTACAACAACGAGACGAAACTGATCCACCAGTTCGAGATGCTGTACGACAAACTGGTGCGGAACAACTCCAACCTCGAACCCGACGCGGACCTCAGCCTCGCCACGTCGTGGGAGAGCCCCGACGAGACGACGGTTCGCTACCAGATCCGCGAGGGTCACACCTGGCACGACGGCGAGGACGTCACCCCCGAGGACGTCAAGTTCACGCTCGACTACATCAAGGAGAACCAGGTCCCGCTGTACGCGACCCAGTGGGAGATGTACGACTCCGTCGAAGTCGACGGCCAGTGGGTCCAGGTCAACTTCTCGAACCCGGTGGGGCCGGTCCACCAGACGTTCTCGAATCAGATCCCGATCGTCCCCCAGCACATCTGGTCGGAGCGGAGCGACCCGACGAACGTCTCGGTCACCGAACCCGTCGGCTCGGGTCCGCTGATGTTCGACTACTGGGACCAGGGGAGCGAACTCAGCCTGGTGAGAAACGACGACCACTGGAACACGGTGAACTACGACCGCCGCATCTGGCGGATCATCCCCGAGAGTTCGACCGTCTGGTCGCTGCTGCTCGACGGCACGCTCAACTACCTGCCGTTCACCCGGATCGGCAAACAGCTGAGCGACAACCAGAGCGAAGACCAGATCACGGTGCTGGCGCCGCCGGGCGACGGCTGGTGGCACCTGAGCCAGAACACGCGGCAGGGGGGTCTCGACGACCCCGTCGTCCGCCGCGCCGCGGTCCACTCCATCCCCAAGCAGGTGATCAACGAGCAACTGCTGTACGGGTTCGCCACGCAGGGGTGGAACCTGGTCGGCGAGTCGTTCGGCGACTACAGCAACCCGGAGGTCCCGAAGTACCAAGAGGAGAACGGCGTCGAGGTGGGCCGCGGTCTGATGGAGGAGGCGGGCTACACCTTCGACGACGACGGGATGGCGCACTTCCCGGAGTGAGCTAACGGAGGACCCTCACACATGGGCAAACTCAACTTCTTCGTACGGCGGACGGCGCAGTTGGTCGTCACCCTCTGGGCCGTGGCGACGGCGCTGTTCATGCTGTTCCGGCTGATGCCGGGCGACCCCACGTCGTACATCGTCTCGCCGCAGATGACCCCGGAGGTGCGACAGCGCATCATCGAGAGCTACGGGCTCAACGACCCGCTGTGGGTCCAGTACCTCCGGTACATCGAGAACCTCGCGACGCTCGACCTCGGGCGGTCGTTCAACACCAACTCCGAGGTGTCGGAGATACTGGCGACGTACCTGCCGAACACGCTGGTGTTGATGCTGTCGGCGTTCGTGCTCGCGTACGCCGTCGGCGTCACGCTGGGCGTGCTCACCGGCTGGTACCGCGGGTCGCGCTTCGAGAAGAGCACGGTCGTCACGGCGCTGGTCGGGCGGAGCATCCCGAGCTTCTGGGTCGGCATCCTCGTCATCTGGGTGTTCGGCGCGACGTTCGGGGTGATCCCGCTGAGCGGCATGACGAGCATCGGCACCGAACCCGAGGGCTTCGTCGACATGGTCACGTCGCTCGACTTCCTCCACCACTTGGTCGCGCCGATGCTGGTGCTCGCGTTCTACTACATGGGCTACCCGCTGTTGATCATGCGCAACAGCATGCTCGAAACCCTCTCGGAGGACTTCATCGACATCTGTCGCGCGAAGGGGCTCTCCGAGCGGGCGATCATGTTCAGACACGCCGCCCGCAACGCGATGCTCCCCGTGCTCACGGCGGCGGCGATCGCCGTGGGGTTCGCCATCGGCGGGAGCGTCCTGATCGAGACGGTGTTCGGCTGGCCCGGCATCGGTCGGGAGATGATCCGCGCGGTGATGCGCCGCGACTACCCGGTGGCGCAGGGGACGTTCCTCGTCCTCGCGCTGTCGGTGGTGCTGATGAACTTCGTCGCGGACCTGCTGTACGGGGTCCTCGACCCGCGGGTGACGTACGAATGACGAGCGAGGTGATCGAGGTGACAACGAGATGAGTCAGAAACACGAACGGTCGATATTCGCGGACGTCGAGGAGTACGAATCGGACGAGGAGTTCAGCGCGTGGCGGCGCAACCTCCGCCTCTGGCGGTCGACGCTGTCCGAACAGTGGCGACTCCTGACCGACGACAGCCTGGTGGTCGCCGCGATGGCGATCCTCGGGGGGTTCATCCTGCTCGCGTTCGTCGCGCCCGTCGTCGCCCCGCACGACCCGCTCGAACGGATGTACACCGAAAGCGGGCTGATCGCCAAGTGGATCGAGCCGTCGTTCCTCGGCGGCGAGGGCGACTTTCTGCTCGGCACCACCGCCCAGGGGTACGACATCTTCAGCCAACTGGTGTACGGCGCCCGACCGGCGCTGCTCGTGGGGTTCGTCGCCGCGGTGATGACCGTCGGCATCGGCACCATGGTGGGGCTGACCGCGGGCTACTACGGCGGCTACGTCGACGACTTCCTGATGCGGCTGGTCGACTTCGTCTACGGGCTGCCGCTGCTCCCGACGGTGATCGTCTTGGTGACCGTGCTCGGAGCGGGTCTCGACAGCATCATCCTCGCGTTCGTGCTGTTGCAGTGGCGCACCTCCGCGCGGGTGATCCGCGCGCTCGTGTTGTCGCTGCGCGAACGCGCGTTCGTCAAGGCCGCCCGCGTGTCGGGCGCGAGCAACTGGCGGATCCTCTCGCGACACATCGCGCCGAACGTGCTCCCGATGGCGTTCCTCTACGGCGCGTTCGCGATCGCGTGGGCGATCCTGACGGAGGCCGGGGTGTCGTTCCTCGGGCTGGGCGACCCCAACAGCGTCTCGTGGGGCGTGATGCTCCAGGGCGCGCGCGTCTACAGCGCGATGACCGAGGGGACGTGGTGGTGGTTCGTGCCGCCGGGCGTCTGTATCGCGCTCGTCGTGATCAGCGGCTTCCTGATCGGCCGCGGCTACGAGGAGATCGTCAACCCCGAACTGCAGGTGGAACAGTGAGCGTTCCGACGCGCGCGGCGGTCACGACGCCCGCCGCGGCCGCCGGGACCGCGCCCGACCGCCCGACGGGGGTGGGTCGCTGATGGCGATGCTCGAAGTCGAAGACCTCAAGGTGTACTACGACACCGCCGAGGGCGCGGTGAAGGCGGTCGACGGCGTCAGCTTCGAGATCGAGGAGGGCGAGAACCTCGGGATCGTCGGCGAGTCGGGCTGCGGCAAGAGCACGCTCGCGAAGGCGCTGATCGGCATCCTCCCGCAGAACGGCTACATCGCGGGCGGCGAGATCCGCTTCCGCGGCGAGGACCTCACCGAGGCGCCCGAACGCCGCCGGCGGGAACTCCGCTGGGACGAGATATCGATGATCGCCCAGTCGGCGATGAACGCGCTCGACCCGGTGTACACGATCCGCCAGCAGATCCTCGAAGCGATCGAGGCGCACCACAACTGGAGTCGGACGAAGTCCCAAGAGCGGATCGACGAGATGTTCGACCTCGTGGGGCTCGACCGGGAGCGCCAGACCGACTACCCCCACCAGTTCTCCGGCGGGATGCGCCAGCGCGCGATGATCGCGATGTCGCTCGTGCTCGAACCGTCGCTGATCCTGGCGGACGAGCCGACGACGGCGCTCGACGTGATCATGCAAGACCAGATCCTCAAGCGGATCAACGAGATCCAGGAGGCGTCGAGCGCGTCGATGATGGTGATCACCCACGACGTGGCCGTCGTCGCCGAGACGTGCGACCGGGTCGTCGTGATGTACGCCGGCGAGATCGCGGAGGAGGGACCCGCCGCGGCCATCTTCGACGAACCGTACCACCCGTACACGCTGGGACTGAAGAGCGCGTTCCCGAACATCCGCGAGGCCGACCAGGACCTCGTGAGCATCGGCGGCCACCCGCCGGATCTGCACGACCCGCCGACCGGCTGCCGGTTCGCCGAGCGCTGCCCGATGGCGACCGAGGTCTGTTCACGGGAGGACCCGCCGGAGGTCGAGGTGGGCGGGCTCCGGTCGTACTGTCACCACGTCGACGACATCGACACGCAGCTCAGACCGGTCGCCGACCGGGCGGAGACGTGGCAGAACACCGACGCGGCCGACGACAGGGGGCTCGCAGATGACTGACAGAGACACCGAGACTGACGTTCACACCGACGGCGGCACCGAGACGGGCGCCGACCCGACCGGCGAGCGCGCGGACGCGAGCACGGACGACGACGTGCTCGTCCGCGTCGACGGGCTGAAGAAGCACTTCCCGGTCGACAGCGGGCTGGTCAGCGACCTGATGAACACGATCCGCGGCGAGGACTCGAAGATGGTCCACGCCGTCGACGGCGTCTCGTTCGAACTCCGGGCGGGCGAGACGTTCGGCATCGCGGGCGAGTCGGGCTGCGGGAAGACGACCACGGGGATGTCGTTGGCGAAGCTGTACGAACCCACCGACGGGAGCATCTACTACGACGGCGACGACATCGCGAACAAGACGGGCAAGGATCTGTCGACGTTCCGGCAGAACGCCCAGATGATCTTCCAGGACCCCTTCGAGAGTCTCAACCCCCAGATGACGGTGTACGACACCGTCGTCGAACCCCTCCGCATCCACGACCGGCCGAACCAGCGCGCGCGGGTCCGGCGCGCACTGGAGTTCGCGGGGCTGCGGCCGCCCGACCAGTTCTTCGACCAGTACCCCCACGAACTGTCGGGCGGGCAGCGCCAGCGGCTCGCCATCGCGCGCGCGCTCGTCATCGACCCCGACTTCATCGTCGCCGACGAGCCGGTGTCGATGCTCGACGTGAGCCTCCGGGCGGGCGTGCTCTCGCTTCTCGAGCGGATGACCGACGAGTTCGGGCTCTCGGTGGTGTACATCAGCCACGACCTCTCGCTTCTCAGGCACATGTGCGACCGGATCGCGATCATGTACATGGGGAAGATCGTCGAGCAGGGACCGACCGAGGAGATCATCACGAACCCCAAACACCCCTACACCCGCTCGCTGATCGACGCGGTGCCGGTGCCCGACCCCCACTCGCAGCGCGAACGGGTCGAACTGGAGGGTGAAGTGGGCGACGCGATCAACGTCCCCTCGGGCTGTCGGTTCAAGGGCCGGTGTGAGGAGCACATCGGTCCGGTCTGCGACCAAGTGACTCCGCGATTAGAGCGGAAGGCCGACGTCGAGGGCGGCCGCGAGGTGGCGTGTCACCTCTACGAGAGCGCCGAGGGGTTCGACCCGTACGCGGAGGTCGGCACCGCGGACGCGGACGCCGATTCCGATGGGTCGGCGCGGGCGCCGGGCGACGACTGACGCCGCCGCTCCGGCCGTTCTCGCGCGCGGGCCAGTCGGCCCGCGTGGCCCGCGGGTCCCGAGTCGTCTGACTCCGCGCCCGGCGTCAGTTCTCAGGTCACTGCCGGCCGCGGCGGCGGTTCTGCTCGGCCTCCGCCTCGAACTTCTCGGCGACGATCTCGTCTCGGAGTTTCCGACGGTACTCCCACACCCCGGCGACGACGATGATCGCGCCGAGTATCGCCCCGTTGACCGGCGCGCCCGCGAGCGCGAAGTAGCCGAACGCGCCGACGGCAAAGAGTAGCGAGACGCCGAGCGTCACCTTCGCCCACCCGCGGGTCGGGGTTCGGAGCTTCCGCATACCCCACCGTTCACGAGAACGCGTATCAACCTTCGCCCCCGCCGACGCGACCGACCGACCGTCCAGCGGTCGGGTCGATCTGGATTACGCGCTCGATACCGGTCCCTCCGGGGTTTATGCCTCCTCCCTGCGACCCTCCGTCGAATGAGAGCGGTACGCTTCAGCGAGCACGGCGGTCCGGACGTGTTGGACGTAGCGGAGTTCGGCCGACCCAAGGCCGACCCGGACGAAGTGGTGATCGAGGTGGCGGCGGCGGGCGTCAACCCGGTCGACACCTACTACCGCGAGGGGTCGTACGAGCCGTACGACCTGCCGATGGTGCCGGGCGTCGACGCCGCGGGCGTGGTGGCCGGCACCGGGAGCAAAGTCGACGGCATCGCGGAGGACGACCACGTGTTCGCCACCGGTCTCGGTCAGGACGGTCCCGGCGGCTACGCCGAGTACGTCGTCGCGCCCGCCGACCGGGTCGCGGTCCTCGACGACGGTATCGACCTCGTGGCCGCCGGCGGGGCGGGCGTCGCCGCGGTGACCGCCTGGCGCGCGCTGGTCGACCACGCGGCCCTCCGGCCGGCGGAGTCGGTGTTGGTCCACGGCGGGTCGGGCGGCGTCGGCCACGCCGCCGTCCAGATAGCCGCCGCGGCGGGCGCGCGCGTGGTGACGACCGCCGCCCCCGAGTACCACGACCGGGTGGCCGACCTGGGTGCGGACGCGGTGCTCGACTACGGCCGGTCGGACCTCGCGTCGGCGGTCCGCGACGCCGCGGGCGGCGGCGTCGACGTGGTGCTCGACCACCGCCTCGACGACTACCTCGGCTTCGACGCCGAGGTGGCCGCGACCGGCGCGCGCGTCGTCGGCATCGGCGAACGGGAGTCCGCCATCGGCATCGAGAACTCGCCGGGCGCCCGCGCGAAGGACTTCCAACTCACGCTGATGTCGATGTTCAACACGCCGCGGCTCGCCGACCCGCTGGAGTCGGTCGCGCGGCTGTGGGCCGACGGCGCGTTCGAGATCGAGGTGGCGCGCAGCTACGAGTTGGTCGACGCGCCGACCGCCCAGCGGGACGTGCTCTCGGAGAGCTTCCTCGGGAAGTTGGTGCTCGAACCCTGAGGCGGTGGGACGGGCCGGCACGCGGCGGCTGGAACGCTCCGGCGCCCCGCCCGGACCCGCGGGCGGGTCACTCGGTCGCGGCGTAAAAGCGTACCAGCCCGCAGTCGGGACGGACGACCGACTCGACGCACCGTCCCTCGTGGTCGAACGCGCCAAGCAGACCGCCGTCGGTGTCCACGCGGATGCCGTCGCCGCTGTAGGTGGTCTTGTGGCTCGTCGCCTCCATCACGACGCCGCAGTCCGGGGGGTTCTCATCACGCCGGCTACACGAACGAGCGCGTCGTCGCTCGTCGGTCGCAACTCCGGCGGTAGGTTTGTGGCGCTCGGTACCGATACCCACGGGTACGCATGGACGCTCAGTTCGACGCGACCGGCGAGGTGGCGCTGGTGACCGGTGCCTGCGGCGCGCTCGGGAGCGCGACCGTCGCGGAGTTCGCGGCGGCGGGCGCGACCGTCGCAGCCTGCGACGTGGTCGACGCCGACGGCGACGACTCGCTGTTGGACCCCGACGCCCACGACGCCGTCTCGTTCTACCGGGCGGACTTCACCGACGAGACGGCGGTGAGCGAGACGGTCGATGCGGTCGTCTCCGAGCACGGCGGGCTGGACTACCTGATCAACGTCGCGGGGACGTGGCGCGGGGGCGACCCCGTCGACGAGACGGACGCCGACCAGTTCGACCTCCTGTTCGGCGTCAACCTCCGGACCGCCTTCCTCGCGACGAAACACGCGCTGGCCCACCTCCGCGAGAGCGACGCCGGGGGCGCCGTCGTCTCGGTGTCGGCGCGGTCGGGGCTGGAGGGCGGCGAGGGCGACGCGCTCTACCGCGCGACGAAGGCCGGGGTGCGCATCCTCACGGAGTCGGTCGCCGCGGAGAACCGGGGGCGCGTCCGCGCCAACTGCGTCATGCCGTCGGTGCTCGACACGCCGGCAAACCGGGAGATGATGGACCCGAGCGACGACTGGGTCGACCCCGCCGAGGTGGCGCGCGTGATGCAGTTCCTCTGTTCGGACGCCGCCGCGCCGACCAGCGGGGCCGCCGTTCCCGTCTACGGCGAGGCGTGACCCCGCCGAGTCCCGGGTCGCGGTCCGACCCGCCGTCCGGCCCGCCGCCGCCGTCTCACTCGCGTTCGGGTTCGCGTTCCCGCTCGCGCCGCCCCTCCCCGCGTCCACCGGCGGCGCGTCGTCCGTCGCGGTCGAGCAGCGTGTCGAGGCGGCGTTCGAACTCCTCCCGCGAGAGGTCGCCCGCGGCGTACCGGCGCTTCAGGAGTTCCTCGGCGTCGAGGTCCGCTTCGTCCGACGCCGGCTCGGACCCGGCGGACGCGGCCGCGACCCGACTCCCGTTCGCGCTCGCGCTCCTTCCCGTCCCGTTCATGTAGTCGGCGGCCGAGTCGACGTTGCCGATGAGCGAGAGGTAGACGGGCCACAGCGTCAGCACGCCGACGACGGCGGTGACGACCCCGCCGACGAGCGCCAGCAGGCCCACGAGGAACGGAAACAGCGAGAGGGGCCCGCTCATCCCGGCGGCGGCGCCGAGGATCAACACCGGCGAGACGCCGAGGGCGACGACGCCCAAGAGGAGGCGACCCACGGTTCCCTGCGGCGTGTAGTGTTCGACGAGGCGGTGGACGCTCCGGGCGGTAGAGGGGGTGGAGGGACCGACCATCGGGACGAACTGTCGTGTCTCCCGGTAAAACTGTTCGGGTGCGACCGGTGGACGCGCCGCCGGCGACAGCGGTTCGTGCGGACCCGTCTCCGTTCGGCGTCAGTTCTTCTTCGGGCGGACGTCCTTGCCGCGGCGGACCATGTCCTCGCAGTGGGGGCACGCCCGCGGGCGGGTGATCCCCTCCGGTTCGAACACTTTCACGTAGCGCTCGGTTACGAACGACTCGCAGTTCCGGCAGGTGGGCATGTTCCCGGGGGAGGACGAGCGACGTAAACCGCTTCCGGTCCGTCGACGGAGTGTGAGGCGACCACCATGTCGACCCGGTGTGCTCACCGCGTCAACCGGACGTGCGTCTCGCCGTCGCGTTCCTCGGCGTCGACCAGGCCGTCGTCCGCCAGGTCGGCCACCAACTCGCGGAGCCACGCCTCGCCGGTATCGCCGCCGTAGTCGACGCGGACCCGCGGGCCGAGTTTCGACAGCGGCAGTTCGTCGTACTCGCCGAGCGCTCGGACCACCCGGCCGCGGAACTGCCGGCGCGACCCCTCGAAACTCGGCTGCGTGGGCACGTCGGGCGCGGTGAAGTCACCGGTCTGGTACGCGTGACACCACTCGCGCCACGGACACCCCTCCTCGTCACACCGAGGGGTTTTCTGACAAGCGACTCCTCCCAACTCCATAATCGCATTGTTCCAGATTCGGGACTCTCCGGATGGCATGAGCGCGTTCGCGATCTCTTCGTACGGTGGATCCTCCGTATTACGGATCTCCGCAATCGCGCGGTAGAGTACGCGTTTCACGTTGGTGTCGACGACCGCGTTCCCGTTGTCGAACGCGAACGACGCCACCGCGTTCGCGGTGTACGGGCCGACGCCCATCAACTCCTCCAGTTCGGCGGGCGAGTCGGGGAACTCCCCGCCGTACTCGTCGACCACCTGCCCGGCCGCCTCGTGGAGGTACGTCGCGCGGTTGTTGTACCCCAGCGAGTGGTCCGACCAGAACGCGACCACCTCGCCCCGGTCGGCGGCCGCCAGATCCGCGACCGTCGGCCACCGGTCGAGGAAGTCCGCGTACGCCTCCTCGACGCGCGACAACTGGGTCTGCTGGCTCATCACCTCCGAGACGAGGATCCGGTAGGCGTCGTCGGTCCGCCGCCACGGGAACTCGCGGTGGCCCGCCTCGTACCACTCCACGAGCGCCTCGCGTACCCGTCCGAGGTCCGCGTCGGCGGGGAGGTGGTCGGACTGGTCGCTCATCGGCTACCCCTTCGCGTCCGGCGGAAAAGCGCTGACGCTTCGCGAGTCGGAGCGGCCTCCGGTGTGGCCCACCCCGCGGCGGTGTCGCGTGCCCGACGGTCGCGCCCGCTCGACCGCTCGGAGCGTAATCGGTATCCCTCGGCCGGCGTTTCCCCCGCCGTGGGACTCGACGACCTCGAAGCGGCGATGACGTCGGCGTACGGCGAGATGGACGACGAGGTCGACGTCGAACTCGACCGCGAGACGCGGAACGAACTCGCGCTCCTGCTCGCGGCGTTCGACGGCGACCGCGGCGAACTGTTCCGCCGGGGAATCCACGCGCTGTTCCGGCAGACGGTCGACACCGGGGACCTGGACTTTCACCTCCGGGAGGGGTTCGACGTGACGTACGACGAGTACCTCTCGGGGATGACGTACGACGAGATGACCGGGCAGGACCAGTACCCCCAGCGGGACGACGACCGGCGGTATCAGATGTAGAACCACTTTTGGCGGGGGCCTCCTCGCTCGCGCGGCTTCGCCGCGCTCGCTCGTCGACCCCCGCCAAAACCCGTTCACGATCAAAAGAGCCGCTCGCTCGCCAGCCTAGCGGCTGGCTCGCTCGCGGTGGTCTGCGTAGCGACCTGCGCCGCACCGCACCGGACGAGCCTACGACCACACGAACACCTAACGGGGAAGCGAGAGACGGCTCCCGGTATGAACGGTCGGCGGATTCCGGGACTAACAGCTGTCGCCGTCGGGGTGACGCTCGTCGCCGCGTTCGCGGTCGACCCGCCCTCCGGAGGGGGTGGCCCGGCGGCCGGCTACGGCCTGGTCGTCCTCGCTACCCTCGTCGGCGGGGGCTGTCTCGCCGTCGTGGTCGGCGCCCACTCGCTCCGGACGGGGTGGTCCCGACCGGCGGCGCTACTGCTCGCCGCGTACGCGTCGCTCGGCGCGGTGTACGGTGCGGTCCGACTCCGGCTCTTCACGTCGGTGCCGGCGGTCACGTTCGCCGCGGCGGCGGCCTGTCTCGTCGGACTCGTCCTCCTCTTGACGCGCCGTCTGACCGCTCCCCGCTCGGAGTGAGTGACGAGGGAGCCGAACGCGCGAGCGCCCGGGAGACCGACCGGCGACCGCTCAGGCGGCCTCTTCGATGGCGTCGAGGAGCATGGTCGCGCCGATATCTATCTCGCGTTCGGTCGCGTCGAGCGGCGGGAGCAGGCGGAGCACCTTGTACCCGCACGCGAGCGTGAGCAGCCCCGAGCGGAGCGCGGCGTGTTGGACGTCGTCGCGGCGCCGTTTCGAGTCGAACTCGACGCCGAGCAGCAGACCCTTCCCGCGAATCTCCTCGACGTTCGCGGGGTCGGCGTCCCGGAGCGTCTCCTTGAACTGCCGGCCGCGCGCCACCGCGTTCGCCATGAGGTCGTACTCCTCGATGGCTTCGAGGGTGAACACGCCGAGCATCGACGAGACGACGTCGCCCGCTCCCCACGTCGACGAGAGCCGCGCCTTCTCGTCGGGGAACGTCCCCTCGTTCGCGATGGTCGCGCCGACGCGCGCCCCCTTCGCGACGGTGATCACGTCGGGTTCGATCGCGTAGTGATCGGACGCCCACATCTCGCCGGTCCGACCGAGTCCCGCCTGTATCTCGTCGGCGATCAGGTTGATGTCGTAGTCGGCACACACCGACGCCACCTCCTCCATGAACGCATCCGAGGGGAAGCGGTAGCCGCCCTCGCCCTGGACGGGTTCGATGATGATGTACGACAGTTCCTCGGGGTCGACGTGGCCGTGTTCGGAGTCGAGCTTCCGTCTGAGCACCGACGTCTCGCCGCCGTCGACGAAGAAGCCGCACGAACACGACGCGGGGTCACAGCCCGCGTCGTCGCAGAACGGCACGTCGTCGATCCCCGAAATCTCGGGGAACTCGCTCCGGTACACCGACTTCGAGCGGTTGAGCGAGAGCGCCCCGAGCGTCCGCCCGTGGAACCCGCCGTCGAACGTCACCCCGTACTTCCCGCCGCCGGTGTCGTCGTAGCAGATCTTGATCGCGTTCTCCACCGCCTCCGCGCCGGAGTTACAGAGGAAGACGGTGTCGAGTCCGTAGTGGTCGGTGAGGTCGGTCAGCCGGTACATCAGTTCGGTCGGCCCGGGGAACGTCGACTCGCCGGGCGGCGACCCGTCGGAGACGTAGAAGTCCTGACCGGCGATCTTGAGCGGGTCGACCATGTCGAACTCCGCCAGCCGGTCCATCACCTTCGGGTTGTTGTACCCCAGCGGCGCCGCCGCGACGTGGGAGGTGAAGTCGAGCAGGACGTTGCCGTCGACGTCGGTCACGAACGGCCCCTCCGCGTCCTCGGTGATGTCCCAGACGAAGTCGTAGACGTACGTGGAGGTGGCGGCGACGTCGCGGTGGTGTTGCGCCCACTCTCGCGCGCGTTCGCCCGGCATGAGCGACACGTCGGGCTCGGCGGTGTCCCGGTTCATATCAATCGGAGGGAACCCCCCCAAATAAACTCCGTGGTGAGACTCCACACGACCTGTCGGCCGGCTCACGTTCTCGCGGTCCGGTCGCGTCGTCTCCCGCCGCCGTCACAGCATCGTCGCCAGCCCGGTGAGTACGCCCGAGACGGCGAGCACGAGTACGCTCCACCCGGCGACCCGGCGGGCGAACGCGCTCGGTCCCGCCGCGGCCAGTACCGCCTTGACTATCACGCTCGACGCCGTCGCCAGGAGCACGACGACCACGGCCGCCGTCTCGTCGATGGTGCCGCCCCGGTAGAGCAGGACCGCCGAGGTGGTCGCGCCCGCCGACGACACCAGCCCCGAGAGCGCACCCGAGACGTACAGTCCCGCGGTGCCGAACGAGGCTTGCGCGAGCGTGCTCCCCGTGAGGATGAGCAGGAACACCGACCCGAACGCCAGCGCGTTCCGCAGCGAGAACGGCGACTCCAACTCCACGTCGACGTGTTCGCGCCAGTCGGCGCTCACCGCCGCCACCGCGAACCCGGCGAGTACGATGGTTCCCAGCGGCACCACCACCCCGAGGAGGGGGGCCGACGACCCGAGCGTAAAGGCGAGCGCGATGGCGAGGTTGCGCACCGCCATCGCGGCGTCCGCCAGCAGGATGGCGGCCACCGCGTACGACACCGCGTCCTCGCGCCGGGAGACGTGGTCGAGCATCGTCCCGACCACCGCCGTCGAGGAGGCCAGCCCGCCGAAGAACCCCGTCACCGCGATGCCGCGGCCGCCGTAGCCGCGGACCAGCGCGTAGTTGACGATGCCGATGCCGGCGACGGTCACGACCATCAGCCACGCCACCCGCGGCTCGAACGGCACGCCGTACACCGTCCGCTCGCCCGCCGGGAGGACCGGGTAGACGACGAACGCGAGGATGGCGAACTCCGTCGTCGACCGTATCTCCGCCCGCGAGAGGTTCCCCGCGAACGAGTGGAGTTCCCGCTTCAACACCAGAAGCGCCGCCGAGACGAACGCGACGGTCACCCCTTCGAGGACGAACCCCGCGGCGACGAGCGCCCCCACCCCGTACGCCGCGAGCAGCGAGACGGACGTGGTGAGCGACAGCGACGGCTCCTCCGCCTCGTCGCGCAGCCCCCGGACGGCGAGTAGCGCCCCCTGGACGACGACGAGTACGGCCCCGACGGCGAGTAACGCCTCCCCGAGGAACTCCCGTTCGGCGAGGTGGGTGAACACCGCGGCGACCAGGCTCGTCAGCGAGAACGTCCGGATGCCCGCCGACTTCCGCGACCACTCGCGTTCGAGCCCCATGAACAGCCCCAAAAGCGCCGCGAGCACCAGCCGGACCACCGGCTCCGAGAGGGGGGCGTCGACGAGGGTGCTCTGGGCCGGCTGGAGCGGGACCACGGTCGAGATATTGCGTACTCAATAGGGCTATTTAACTATCGGGCTTGCGGGTCACGGTCCTGTCGGCGGGCGAGCGCCCACGGTAGGTTTTTGTCGGTGCCCGGTCCGTAGACGGTATGTCCCTCCCTCGCGTGAACCGCTCGCGTGCGGCGTGGTGGGCGCTCGGGCTCGCACTCGCCGTCGCCGTCGTCTACGTCCTCTACTCGTTCGTCGGGACGTTCGTCTTCGGCTTCTTCATCTACTACGCCACCCGGCCCGTCTACCGGCGGATCCGGCGGCGGATCCCCCAGCCGAGCGTCGCCGCCGCCGTCGCCATCTTCGCGCTCGCGCTCCCGGCGTTGGTGTTGGTGGCGTACGCGCTGCTCATCGTCGCCGCGCAGGTCACGGCGCTGACCGACAACGGCGTGTTCGACCCGACGCGGCTCCCGGGCGTCACGCCGGAACTGGTCGCCACCCTCTCGAACCCCGAGCGACTGCTCGCGGTCGACTGGAGCCGGTATCTCACCTCGGAGGTGCTCGACGGCGTCTCGAACTCGCTGTCGGGCGCGTTCGGCGCGGTGGCGTTCTTCGGCACGGCGCTGCTCCACCTGTTCGTGATGCTCGCGCTCGCGTTCTACCTGCTCCGCGACGGCGCGCGGCTGAGCCGGTATCTCACCGCCCGGTTCGCCGACCACGACGGCGTGCTCGAGGCGTACGGTCTCGCCGTCGACAACGACTACCGCAACATCTTCTTCGGCAACATCCTCAACGCCATCGTCACCGGTACCATCGGGGTGATCAGCTACTCGCTGCTCAACGTCGTCGCGCCGCCCGACTCGGCCATTCCCGCCGCCGCGCTGGTCGGCCTACTCGCGGGCGTGGCGAGCCTGATACCGATCGTCGGCATGAAACTCGTCTACGTCCCCGTCGCGGCGTTCATGGCCGTCAGGACCGTGGTGATGGGTACGGGCGCGACGCTGTGGTTCGTCGCGCTGTTCGTCGTCGTCTCGTTTCTCGTCGTCGACACCATCCCCGACCTGGTGCTCCGGCCGTACGTCTCCGGTCGGTCGCTCCACGTCGGCGCGGTGATGTTGGCGTACACGCTGGGACCGCTGCTGTTCGGCTGGTACGGCATCTTCCTCATGCCGATGCTCCTGGTCCTCGTCGTCCACTTCGTGCGGGTCGTCCTCCCCGAACTCGTCGAGGGGACGCCGATCCGACCGTACGCGGTCGACCCCTCCCACTTCACCCACGAGGGACCGTTCCTCCCCGACCCGGGTCGGAACCCGGACCCGGACGGGGAGGCGAGCGAGGAGTGAACCGGCGGGGGTGGCCGTCCGGACCCGGTTCCTCCGATTCGGCGCCGACGCGGCCCGTCAGTCGGCGTCGGTTTCCACGTCGACGTAGCCGTCCTCCCACTCGCGGCGCGCGTCGATCTCGCGGCGACCGCGGCGGGTCAGGGTGTAGTAGTTGGTCCGCCGGTCGCGCTGGCCCTTCTCCACCAGCCCCTTGTCGACCAACGTGTCGAGGTTGGGGTACAGCCGACCGTGGTGGATCTCCTTCTCGTAGTAGTTCTCCAGTTCGTCCTTGATGGCGAGTCCGTGTGGCTCCTCTTGCCCACCGATGACGTAGAGGAGGTCGCGTTGGAACCCGGTTAGGTCGTACATCGGTAATGTCCGAGGTGTAGTTATTGTCGGATCGAAATAAAGATGTCGTCCTCGGCGCGAACGACCGTGGATTCGGGGGGCACGGCCTGCGTTCGCCCGACGGGCGAGATATAACCCGTTTGGGAGGTACCGCCGAACGGTACTGTTGGTCGGACGACACTGGCGGGTCAGTCGAACGTACGCTCCGCGGACGCGTACGGGGACGTATGCCGGAGGAAATCCCGTTCTCGACGGAGTCGAACCGCTCGCGCGCCGACGTCGCGGCGCTGGTGGGCGACGTGGCCAACAGTCTCGACGACGACGGCGAACTCACCCTCGCCGGGGGCGGGGACTCCCCGACGCTCGCGGTGCCCCCGGCGGCCGAGTTCGAGGTCACGGCGGAACGGGAAACCGGCGACGGCGCACCCGAACTCGGCGTGGAGTTCGAACTCGAGTGGGACGAGGCTACGGACGGAGCCGGCGGCTCCGACGAGGTACGGGTCGAGTGAGAAACGACCGTCGCGTCGCTCGCGAATCGTGAGACAAAGGGGCGCGCCGCGAAAACCGCGGCGCGTGCCGCCCTTGAATTGGTCCCCGCTGACGCTTCGGCCCTCCAGACGAAGCGTCACCAGTATCTATCGGTGAGAACGACTTAAAGATACCGGCACGGTCGCGGCCGCGTGTTGCCCCTCGCTCACATGTGTTCCTCCTCCAGCACCCACCCGAGCGCGCGCTTGTAGTGGGTGAACAGTTCCCTCACTCCCTCGTGACGCATCTCCTCGGAGTCGAGTTGGTCGGCCAGGAACTCGTACTGCTCGCGGACCTCTGTCTCGTCGCGCACGCCGGTCGCTACGTTCGGGGAGAACTTGAATCTCGGACGGCGGGGGAAAGGGGAACTCGGAACGTGAACGCGGGTCGCCGGCAGTCAGGCGCCGACCACGGACCCGCTGGGGGTCGACGTGGCGTTCGCGCTCGTGGCGTTAGTGGACGCCGACTCCGAGGAGGCGGCCGCCGCCTCGCTCATCAGCCGGTCGTAGGTGTCCTGTTCGACCACGACCACGTTGAAGTACATCTGCGAGTGGCCGCTCCCGCAGTACTCCGCGCAGTACCCCTGGTAGACGCCCACCTCGAGCGGTCGCGTCTTGATCGTGTTGTTCTGGTTGGGCATCGAGTCCTGCTTCAGTCCCAACTCGGGCACGTGGAACGCGTGGATCACGTCCTCGGAGGTGGTGGTGATGTAGACGTCTTGGCCGCGCGGTAACACGAGTGTTGGCCCACTCACGTCCTCGGTCTCCGAGGTGGGGAGTTCGTCGACGGTCGAGAGGTTGAGGTCGCTCGCCGTCAGCCCGGTGACGCCCTCGTTGGTGTAGTTCATCCGCCAGTTCCACTGGTAGGCGGTCGCCGTCACCTCGACGTCGCCCTGACCGGGGTCGGGCTGTGCCATCGCGCTGGTGTACGTCACGTTCGGGTTCGCCAGCGCGCCGTAGGAGGCGACGCCGACGAACACGAGGATGATGGCGGTCGCGATCGTCCACGTGATCTCCAGCCGGCGGTTCTCGCGGGTCGGCTTCGCCTCGTCGGAGTCTTTGAACTTCAGGACGGTGTAGATGAGGATGACCTCGACGAGGATCGTGATCGGGACCGCGATGTAGAGGAGCTTCCCGTTCAGCCCGTTGATCAGCCCCGCGGTCGTGGAGGGCTGTGCGGCCGCCGTACCGACGAACGCCGTCAGCCCCACCACCGCCGCGAAGAAGGTTCCGAGGCGCTTTGCCGTCATGTATCCGCGGTTGGCACAGCCGACGTAAATACCTACTGTTGTGCCCCCGATCGGTCGACCGCCGTGCGGTTTTCCGGGTGGGAAGCGTCGGGTTGATATGCGCCCGTCGGGTAGTGGGTGACAGTGCACTCGAACCGGTTCCCCGCGCTGCTGGCGGCCACCGCGATGGGGGTGTACCTCCTACTCGTGGTCGGCGCGACCACGGCGGTCACGGACGCCGCGGCCGCCTGCGCGGCCTGGCCGGCCTGCGGGGGCGGGTTCGCGCTCCCGTCGTCGCCCGCGGGCTGGGTCGCGCTCGGCCACCGGACGGTCGCGCTCGTCGTGGGTCTGCTGGTCGTCGCCACCGCCGTCGCGGCGGTCCGGCAGCGGCCCCCGACGCGCGTCTGGACCGCGCTCGCGCTCGCCGTCCTGCTCTACCCCGTCCAGTCGGTCCTGGGCGCGTACGTCGCCGTCGCCGGCGCCGGCGCGACCGTCACCGTCGCGGGTGTGGCCCTCACCGCCTCGGCGCTCCACCTGGTCGGCGGGCTGTGTCTGTTCGCCGGCCTGGTGGCCGCGCTCGGCTGGGAACTCGAGGCGGAGACCGGCGACCCCGACGAGTCGCCGTCCGCGGCTCCCCTCTCGGAGACGGAGTCGGCTCCGGAGCCGACGGCGGTCGACGCGGGGGCGTCGCCGTCGGTTCCGGCGTGGCGCGACGCGCCGCTCGCGCGCGCCCGCCTGACCGCGACGGCGTACTTCCGGCTGACGAAGCCGCGGCTGATGTGGCTCCTCTGTCTCGTCGCCAGCGCCGCGATGGCGCTCGCGGGCGCGAACGCCGCCGGAGCGGGGTCGGAGCTCACGCCCGAAGTCGTCGCCGCGACGCTTGCCGGTGGCGCACTCGCCATCGGCGCGTCGGGCACGTTCAACCACGTCCTCGAACGCGACGTCGACCGGCGGATGCAGCGGACCAGCGACCGCCCGCTCGCGGTCGATCTGGTGTCGGTGCGCAACGCCGTCGCGTTCGGGCTCTCGCTCACGGTCGCCTCGCTCGCGCTGTTCGCGTGGGTCAACCTGCTGTCGGCGGTGCTGGGGCTGGTCGCCATCCTGTTCTACTCGGTCGTGTACACGCTCGTGCTCAAACCGAACACGGTCCAGAACACGGTCGTCGGCGGCGCGGCGGGCGCGCTCCCGGCGCTCATCGGCTGGGCCGCCGTCACCGGGACGGTCGGGCTGGGCGGCGTCGCGCTCGCGACGCTCATCTTCCTGTGGACGCCCGCGCACTTCTACAACCTCGCGCTCGCGTACAAGGACGACTACGAGCGCGGCGGCTTCCCGATGATGCCCGTCGTCCGCGGCGAGACCGTCACTCGCCGGCACATCGTCTGGTACTTCGGCGCGACGCTCGCCGTCGGCGCCGCGATGGTCGGGCTGGGCGCACTGGACTGGCTGTACGCGCTCGCGGGCGCCGGCGTCGGCGCGGTGTTCCTCTGGACCATCGTCCGCCTCCACTACGAACGGGACGAACCCGCCGCCTTCCGCGCGTTCCACGCCTCGAACGCCTACCTCGGCGCGGTCCTCCTCGCCGTGGTGGTGGACGCGCTCGTCGTCTGAGCCCACGCGTACGACCAATGAGCACCGCCTCCCTCACCGTCGCCGGCCGCGACCTCACCCTCTCGCGGCGCGACCTGCTGGTCGCCACGCTCGCGTTCAACCTCGAACTCGCGGCGGTGGTCGCCTACTTCGGGCTCACGAACGCGACGATGACCTCGCCGCTGTTCACGCTGTACGGACTCGTCTGGGTCGACGTCGCGCTGTTCGTGTTCGCGCGGTACGACCCGCCGTCGGTCGACGCCGCGACTCGCCGTCGCGCCGCGGCGGCGGCGGTCGGCTACGCCGTACTCCTGGCGTACTTCGGCGGTCTCGTCGGCGCGGCGGCGCCCACGACGCCGTCGGGGCTGGGCGTCGCGCTCCTCCCGCCCGGGTGGGGACCCGCGGTGACGTACGGCGGGAGCGCCCTCGCGTTCGTACTCATGCCCGCGAAGGTGCTCGGCTACGCCGCGCTGGCGTACCTGCTGTACGGCGCGCTCGTGGCGGCGTCGGGCGCGGGCGTCGCGGGCGTACTCGGGCTGTTCTCGTGTGTCTCGTGTTCGTTCCCCATCGTCGCGGGGGCGGCCGCCTCGCTGCTCGGCGGCGGGTCGACGCTCGCGGCGGCCGCCGCGGGGATCGGCTACGGTCCCTCGACGGCCGTCTTCCTCCTCACCGTCGGACTGCTGTGGTGGCGCCCCGGGTTCGATGCGCTCTCGCGGCTCCGCGAGTCGGCGAACTGACCCTGCTCCGGGTCGCCGAGCGGTCCCGCCGGCCGCCGCCCGCCGGTCGCGATACCGGCGGCCCCCTCTGGCGACCGGTGGTTTATGCCCGCTCGGCCGCACGTTCCTCACGAACCATGACAACAGTCGAGATCGAGTACTGCGTTCCCTGCGGGATGTTGGACCGTGCACAGGACGTCCAGGGCGCGATCCTTGAACGGTACGGTCGGGAGGTCGACCGGGTCGCGCTCGTCACCGGCGACGACGGCGTGTTCGAGGTCCGCGCCGACGGCGACGTCCTCTTCGACAAGGAGTCGGACGAGTTCGACGTCGACGCCATCGTCGACTCCGTCGAGTCGTACGTCGGCGCGACGGCGTAACCCGACCGCCGTCGCGGCCGGCCGTCAGCGCTCGCGTTTTTCGGCAGTCAGAAACAGCCAGCCGCCGCCGTCCTCGCCGTCCTCGTCGGCTTCGCTATCTTCACTACCTTCGCCGTCACCGTCGTCGGCGAGTTCGTCGGGGACGTACGCCTCGTCGGTCACGCGAAACCCCGCCTCGCCGAGTCGCTCGCGGGTCGTCTCGACGCCCGGAAACGACCACTCCATGCGGACGCCGCTCCCCAGCCAGTCGTCGTTCGCGCCCGTCCACGGCCCGGTGCCGGCGGTGACCAGCAGGCGCGCGCCCGGCCGGGTGACCCGCGCCACCTCCGCGAACACCGCGGGCTGTTGGGCGTCGGGCACGTGGATCAGCGAGTGGAGCGCGGTCACCGCGTCGACGCTCGCGTCCGCGACCGGCAGCGCCGTCAGGTCGCCGCGGACGAGCGCCGCGTCGGTCACGCCGCGGGCGCGCCGCAACTGCTCGACCGAGAAGTCGACGCCGACGCCCGCGACGCCGGCAGGAAGCCGGTCGAGCACCGGCGTCCCCTGCCCGCAGCCCGCGTCGAGCAGCCGGCTTCCGGCGGACAGGTCGGCGAGGAACGACTCGACTAGCGGCGCCTCCGGCGGGTCGCGCGACTTCCCGTACGCGTCGGCGAGCGCGTCGTAGCCGTCGCGCACCCGGCGTCGCCGTGCGCGGTCCGAGTCCGCGTCGAACTCGTCGGCGTCGGTCACTGCCGGCTGGTCCCGGCGGTCGAGTAAGTGCGTTCGGGTGGTGTGACACCGCGACCCGCGGACGGGGCGGTCGGGCGGTCGCCCCGCTCTCTGGCCGCTCGCGTGCCGCTCGTTCCGTGGGCGGTTCGTCTGCACCATCGCCGCGGTTTCGCCACGGACTCGTTCGCTCCGTTCAGTCGCTCACTCGTCCTCGCTTTGCTCTACTTCTATGGGCGGCTCGGCAACCTCGCCGCCGTTTGCCGAGGACTCGTTCGCTCGCTCCCTACGGTCGCTCGCTCACTCGTCCTCGCCTTCCTCGCTTTCCTCTCGCGCTTCGGTGATCCGCTCGCGCTGGTCGTCCGAGAGTTCGATCTCCACCGCGCCGAGGTTGTCCTCCAACTGCTCGACCGTCCGCGCGCCGACGATGGGTACGCAGGTGTAGTCGGGCCGCTCGATCAGCCACCGGAGCGCGACCTGTGCGGGCGTCGCGTCGAGTTCCTCGGCGGTCTCCCTGATGGCGTCGAGCACGTCCCAGCTCCGCTCGTTGACGTACGCGTCCTGGAAGTACTCCACGAGGTCCGCACGCGACCCCTCCGGACCCACGGCTTGGCCGTCGTCGCCGCGCTCGTACTTCCCGGTGAGGAACCCGCCCGCCAGCGGCGAGTACGGACAGACCGCCAGGTCCTGGTCGGCACACACGTCGAGGTAGTCCTCGGTCTCGCGGTACGCCGCGTGGAACATCGGCTGGGTCACCTCGAACCGTTCGAGGTCCTCGACGTCGCTCTCCCACAGCATCCGCGTGAGCTGCCACGCCGCCATCGACGACGCGCCGAGGTAGCTCACGCGGCCGTCCTCGACCAACCCGTCGAGCGTTCGCAGCGTCTCCTCGACGGGCGTCTCCTCGTCGAACCGGTGGATGTAGTAGACGTCGAGGTGGTCGGTGCCGAGTCGGTCGAGCGTCCCCTCGATCTGACGGCGGATGTGGGTGCGCGACAGCCCCGACCCGTTCGGGTTGTCGGGGTCGAACCCGAAGTACACCTTCGAGGCGAGCACGTAGTCCGCGCGGTCCCGGCCCGCGAGCCAGTCGCCGATGTACTCCTCGGCGGTGCCGTTCGGGTCGCCGTACACGTTCGCGGTGTCGATGAAGTTGCCGCCCGCGTCGGCGAACGCGTCGAGCAACTCGTGGGCGTCGTCTCGCCCGGTCTCGACGACGCCGCCCGACTTCATCCCGAAACGCCACGTGCCGAAACAGAGGCTCGACACCTTCGTTCCGGTCGACCCCAGCCGCCGGTAGTCCATCTCTGCCATACCCGGCCGCTCGACCGCCCGCACCAAAAAACCGTGACAGTCGGCGAACCACGCGGCGTTCTCCGGGCGGCGACCCGACCGGGTCGACCCGCGTTCGGGCGCTCTACGCGCTCACCGCTCCGGGACTCGACGACGGGCGAGGATCCCCGACGGGCGAGAATCCGACAGTTCGTGATTGGTCATGGGCAAATGACTGTGGTATTCACGGAGTAATCCGGGCTTGATACGTGATGCCGACAGAACTGGGAAACGTGACCGACTAGCATATGACAACCGATCCGTAACGGTGATGCCCGGCCGGGCGAACCCACTACCGTGCGCGAGTTCGAGTTCGTGGTTCGGTTCGACGAGGGCGTCGACGACCTGATGGACGTGTTCCGGGCGTACCCGTCGCTGTCGGCGCGCACCTCCGTCTGCGTCTGCACCGAGGAGACGATGTGGCGCGTCGACCACCTGAAGGGACCCGCGGAGGGGTTGGAGGCGGTCGAGGAGGTGTTCCTCGACGAGTCGCGGTGTAACGAGTGTCTCGACGCGCCCGACTGCGAGACGAGCCGGTGGTACCAGGTGCTCGACCGACAGTCGAACGCGCTGACGGTGTACACCCGCCGGCGGGAGGTGTCCGACTGCCGGTCGGTGCCGTACATCGTGGTCGACCACCTCGGCGACGGCGTCCTCTTCGAGGCGCGCCGGACCGGCGCGGAGTACCGCTGGAAGGTGCTCTACCCCGAGGACGGTCCGGTCGGCGCGCTGTACGACGCCATCGAGGCGGAACTCCGGCCGGGGCTCGAACTCGAAGTCTCGCACCTCCGGACGGCGGGCAACTGGGACGTGGAGTCGAGCGCGGGCGCGCGGCTCTCGCACGACCACTGGGAGGTGCTGGAGGCGGCGTACGAGGCGGGGTACTACGAGCGCCCCCGCGAGGTGACCGTCACCGAACTCGCCGAGGAGTTGGGCGTCCCGCGCTCGACCGTCCAGTACCGCCTCCGAACCGCCGAGGACACCGTCCTCAGCCGGTTCATCGAGCGGTCGCTCTGACTCCCCCGTCCCGGCTTCGGTAGCCTTACGGCCGGCAGGAGCCGAGCCGTTCGTATGAGCGACGAGCCGGTTGTACGCGCCACGGACGTGCGGAAAGCGTACGGTGATACGGTCGCGCTCGACGGCGTCTCGCTCTCGCTGGACGCCGGCGAGGTGTTCGGACTGATCGGACCCAACGGCGCGGGCAAGACCACGCTCGTGCGCGCGCTCACGGGGACGACCGACGTCGAGGGGGAGGTGCGGGCGTTCGGCCGCCCGCCGGCGGCGGCGGACGAGGCGCTCGTCGGCCTGCTCCCCCAGGAGTTCTCCCCGCCCGCGCGGCTGACCGCCCGTGAACTGGTCGACTACTACGGCGGCCTCTACGACGACGCCCGCCCCACCGACGACGTGCTCGCGGACGTGGGACTGGCCGACGACGCCGACACGTGGTACGAGGAGCTGTCGGGCGGCCAGAAGCGCCGCGCCTGCGTCGGACTCACGCTGGTGAACGACCCCGACGTGCTGTTCCTCGACGAACCGACCACCGGTATCGACCCCGCGGGCCGGCGCGCGCTGTGGGGACTCCTCGACGACCTGGCCGCCAGCGGCACCACCGTCTTCCTGACGTGCCACTCGATGGACGAGGTCCAGCGGCTCTCCGACCGGGTCGGCCTGCTCCGCGACGGCGCACTCGTCGCGGTCGGTACGCCGCCGGAACTCGTCGCCGAGTACGGCGGCGCCGCTCGCCTCGTCGTGGGCTTCGGCGGCGAGGGGGCGACGGCGGCGGCGCGGACGGCGGCCGCGACGCTCCGCGAGGCGGGCTTCTCCGTCGAGGAGGGGGCCGACGAGGCCGTGGTCGAGGGGGTGACGCCCGCAGACATCGGCCGGGCGGTCGCCGCCCTCGACGGCACCGACGCCGCCTACGAGTCGCTGACGTGGACGGAGCCGACGCTCGAAGACGTCTACCTCCGGCTGACGGGCGAGACGTTCGAGGGGACGTACACCCCCGGCGCGAGCGTCGTGGGAGCGGAGGCGGACGCCGGGTCCGGCGCGGACGCGGCGTCGGAGGCGGACGCCGGGTCCGGCGCGGACGCGGCGTCGGAGGCGGACGCCGGGACGGACCCGACGTCCGAGGCGGGCGCGGGGGCGGGTCGGTGAGCCGCCTCCGCCGGATCGAGAGCGAGGCGGTCGCGGCCGCGCGGTCGTTCCTCCGACGGCGGACCGCCGTCTTCTTCACGTTCTTCTTCCCGGTCATCCTCGTCGTCATCTTCGGCGTCCTCGTCCGCACACAACCCGGCGGCGGCGGCCTGTTCTCGCGGGCGGACGCCTACTACGTGCCGGGCTACCTGGCGACGGTCGTCCTGTTCACGCCGCTGTCGCGCGTCGGCAGCGAGATAGCGCGCCACCGCGACGGCCACCGGTTCGAGAAGCTGGCGACGACGCCGCTGACCCGCGGGGAGTGGCTGTTCGCGCACACCCTCGTCAACGTCGGCGTCATCGGCGCGGCGTCGCTGCTCATCCTCGGGCTGGTCGTCCTCTCGACGGGCGCCGAGATCGCGGTGACGCCCGGACTCCTCCTCTTGGTGCCGTTCGTCCTGCTCGCGGTGGTGCTGTTCTGCGGGTTCGGCGCGATACTCGGGAGCGTCGCCGACTCACAGGACGGCGTGATCGCGGCGTCGAACTCCATCGCGCTCCCGCTGCTGTTTCTCTCGGACACGTTCGTCTCGGGCGACCTGCTCCCCGACTGGTTCAGTATCGTCGAGTTCGCCTCGCCGCTGACCTACTTCGCGCGCGGCGTCCGGACGCTGGTGTACGCGCCCGCCGGCGGCTACGCGCCGCCGCTCGGCACCTACGGCAACCTCGCGGTGCTCGCGGCGCTCTCGGTCGGCTTCTTCCTCGTCGGCGCGTACGCGGTGCCGCGGAGCGCCTGAGTCTCGGCCGTCACCCGAGAACGCCCGGCGCTCGCACATTCGAGCGGAGTAGACCCGACTCGTCCGGTAACCCCCCGTTACGCCGGAACACGGCGGGGCGACCGAACGGGCGTACGCCTTCCATATCCCCCTCGCCGGTGTCGAACGATCACCTCGATATTAGCACACGACCACGGATACGTTACTCGGTGACACTAACCAATGACCCGATACGACCGGCTGACACGACGACGAACGCTCCGGGCGGGCGCCGCGGCGGCGGGCCTCCTCGGGGTCGGAACCGGCGTCGGGGCGGCCCGCGCCGACGGCGACTGCGCCTACCAGGTCGACTTCGTCGCGGGCGATCCGATCGAGGCGTTGGGTGAGGACGGCGGCGGCTTCTACGGCCGGCAGAACCGGCTGATCCGGTACCTCCACGGCGACGCGACGGGGGCGACGAGACGCGACGGGTGGATCAACTCGCTCGACCCCGCGACCCGCGCGGCCGTCACCGCCGACCCGATCCGACTCGACGGCGCCAGTGCGTCCGTCGGGTTCCGGGTCGCCGAGGGAGCGGAACTGACGCTCTCGTTGGTCGTCTACACGCTCTCCGACGGCGGGTTCTCGTTCGCGAGTGCGGACGAACAGGACCTCGTCGACGCGGCGACGGGGACGTTCGGGCCGGGCACCCACCGGCTGGAGGCGGAACTACCGTGTGCGGCGGGCGACGGGGCGACCCGGGTCGTGGCGGACGGGCTCGACGCCGGCGACGAGTTCGGGAGCGCGGTCGCGCTCGACGGGTCGACGCTGCTCGTCGGGGCGGCGGGCACCGACGACGAACGCGGCGCGGCCCACGTGTTCACCCGCGGCGACGACGGCTGGACGCGGACCTGGCGGCTCGCTGGCCCGCCGGTGCCGTCGGAGTTCGACGACCCCACCATCGGTCCCCGGTTCGGCGGCGGCGTCGCCGTCGACGGCGACACCGCGTTCGTCTCGGCGCCGGGCTACCCGACGGCTCCGGTGTCCGCGTACGGCGCGGTGTTCGTCTACGAGCGCGAGTCCGGCGACGGGTGGGCCCGCCGACACCGGTTCGACCTGGGGCCGAACCTCGGCGGCGGCGCGGTCGTCGTCGACGGGGCGACGGGCATCGCGACGGACAGCGGGGGAACCGTCTACGTGTTCGAGCGGCGCGGCGGGGGGTGGGAGCGGACCGAGGGGTTCGCCGCGGGCTCGGACGAGTACGCCGCGGTCGCGGCCGACCTCTCGGGGGGGACGGTCGTCGTGGGGTCGTACACCGACCGGGAGGCGTACGTGCTCGAGCGCTCGGCCGCCGGCGAGTGGGAGGCGGTCGCGCGGTTCACACCCGACGCGGGACTCGACCACCTGTCGCTGTTCGCCATCTCGGTCGCGGTCGACGGCGACCGCATCGTCGTCGCGGACCCGACGAAGCCCGCCGACGACGACGGCGTGGTGTACGTCTACGAGCGGTCGGCGTCGGGGTGGGAGCCGACGACGAGACGGCCGCTCGCGGAGGTCGGGGGGACCGGCTGGTCACTCGAACTCCGGGGCGACCGACTCGTCGTCGGTGGGTCGGAGGCGACGCTCCTGTACGAACTCCGCGACGGGACCTGGACCCACGAGCGGGCGGTCGACCACGTGGGGTCGGTCGCGTTCGACGGCTCGCGACTCGCGGTCGGGGTCGCCGAGTACGACCGGGGGGACGAGACGGGCGAGGTGTACGTCGTCGACCTCTGATCTCGGCTCGTACGCCCCGCCCGCCTCCGCGCACAGTTTCTTGTCGCCGCCGCCCGCAGGGTCCCCATGACCAGAGAGGAACTCGTCGACGTCGCCGTCGTGGGATGCGGGCCGGGCGGCGCGGTCCTGAGCTACCTGCTCGCGCGCAGCGGCGTCGACGTGGCGCTCGTCGAGCACGAGGGGTCGTTCGACCGCGAGTTCCGCGGGTTCGGCTGGAGCCCCGGCGTCGTCGACCTGTTCGACCGGATGGACCTGCTCGGCGACGTGCTCGACCTCGACCACGAGACGACGACGACCGGCGAGGTGGTGCTGTACGGCGACCGCGTCGAGGCGTTCGACTTCGGGACGCTCGATACGCCCCACCCGTACGCGCTGTTGATGGAACAGCCGCCGCTGCTCGAACTGCTGGTCGAGCGCGCGAGCGCGTACGACGAGTTCTCCTTTCACCCCGCGACCACGGTGGAGGGGCTCCGGACCGCCGACGGCGCGGTCGTCGGCGTCGACGCCCACGACCGCCGCGTCGACGAGGACGTGACGCTCCGCTCGCGGGCGGTGGTCGGCGCGGACGGCCGCTACTCGACGGTCCGCTCGGCGGCGGGCATCGACGCCGGGCTGTTCGACTCGCCGCTCGAACTCGTCTGGTTCAAGCTCCCGAGCGGTGCGGTCGACGCCCGCGCGCAGGGCCACGTCGGCGATGAGGGCGTCCTGCTGTACTTCGGGCTGGGCCGCGGCGAGGTGCAGGTCGGCTGGCTGCTCGAGGCGGGCACCTACCCCGACGTTCGAGCCGCGGGTATCGAGGCGTTCCGCGAGCGGCTCGCGCGCGTGGACCCGCGGCTCCGCCCCGCGCTCGACGACCAGCCGACCGACTTCGACGACTGCTCGCTGCTCGACGTCGCGCCGGGGCTGGCGCCCCAGTGGACCCGGCCGGGGATGCTCCTCCTCGGCGACGCCGCCCACGTCGCCTCCCCCATCGGCGCGCAGGGGAACGCGCTCGCGGTCGGCGACGCCGCCGTCGCCCACGACGTGCTCTGTGACGCGCTGGGTCGCCGCGGCGACGCGGACGCGAGTAGCAGGGAGTTCGCGCTGCCCGCGTCGGCGCTCGTCGCGTTCGAGTCGCGCCGCCGGCCGGAGGTGGAGCGGACCCTCGCGCTCCAGCGGCGGGCCGAGCGGGCGCTCGCGGGGCTGGTGCGCGACGGTGACCGACTCCCCGCGCGGGCGCTCACCGCCGCCGCGCGCGTCGGCGGACCGCTCGTGTTTCGGCTCCCGTTCGTCGGGCGCGCCGTCGACCGGTTCGCGCTGGGTCCCGCGCCGGGCGTGGCGACCGAGCGGTTCGTCCACCCGCGCCACTGACCCGTCAGTCGTGTCCGTCTGTCGCGCCACCGACCCGGCTGGCGCGACCCGCGCGTTTATGAGGCGTCCGAATCTGGACTCGCGTATGAGTACGCCAGGAACGCAGGCGACGTTCGAGCGGGTGCGCGACTGCGGCGTCATCGCGGTCATGCGCGGCGCCGAGTCCGAGACGGTCGTCCGAACCGCCGAGGCGCTGGTCGACGGCGGCGTCGACGTGTTAGAGGTGACCGCCGACACGCCCGGGTCGGCCGAGATGATCCGGACGCTCTCGGAGGAACTCGACGACGCGGTGTCGGTGGGCGCGGGCACCGTCCTCGACGCGGAGACGGCGCAGGCGGCCATCGCCGCCGGCGCGGAGTTCGTCGTCTCGCCGTCGTTCCACCGCGACGTGGTCGAGACGTGCAACCGATACGGCGCGCTGGTCGCGCCGGGGATCATGACGCCCACGGAGGCTATCGAGGCGTTCGAGGCGGGCGCGGACGTGGTGAAACTGTTCCCCGCGGCGACGGTCGGCCCGGGGCACGTCTCCGCGCTGAAGGGACCGCTCGAACAGATACCCGTGGTGCCGACGGGCGGCGTCTCGCCCGACAACTGCGGCGACTACATCGAGGCCGGCGCGACCGCAGTTGGCGCGGGGTCGGCGCTGGTCGACCGCGACGCGGTCGACGCGGGCGAGTTCGAGCGGATAACGGAGAACGCCGAAGCGTTCCGCGACGCCGTCGAGGCCGCCCGCGAGTAGAGCGAGGGCTGTCGTCGCCGGCCGCGGCCAGCGACGAGACGCTCGGTGACGGGACGCTCGGCGGCGAACGCGGCCGTCTGCCGTCCTCGGGAGCGGCCGCGGACCGGGGCGGGCGCTCGCGGGACGTACACCTCCACACGGGGCCGCGTGAGCGGCGAGGTGACTCGGCACCGTCGGGTCGTGCCGACCGGGGACCCGCGCTCGCCCCGCCAGGTGGAGTTTATACGCCCCGGCGCCGAACGCCCGGTCGTGTCGGGACTCGTCTTCTTCCGCACCCGGGCGCGCGAACGGGTCGTCGAGTGGTACACCGAGGTGGTCGGCGCGGACGTGTGGCTCGAACAGCCGGGCTGTACGATCCTCTCGTTCGAGGGGTTCCGGTTCGGCTTCTGCGACGGCGAGGAGACGGAGGACTGCGGCATCCTCACGTTCGTCTCCGACGACCGCGCGGGCGTCGACGCGGCCCACGACCGGGTGGGCGACGCGGCGCGCGAGCGGCCGCACGTCAACGAGGAGTACGACATCTACCAGTTCTTCGCCGACGACCCCGACGGCCGGACCGCGGAGTTCCAGACGTTCCTCCACGAGACGCCCGACGGCTGAGCCACCGTGGGCGCGGCGCAGTCACGGTCGGTAAAACGGCTCTTTGACATTTACGAGCCGTTAGGTACGGCTGCCGTGTACGGGCGGGCATGGCTCGTACACGAACGACGCTCCTCGCGGTGTGTTGCGTCCTCCTGCTCGTACTCGCGGGCTGTTCGGGCGGCGGCGACGGCGCGGGCGGCGGGGTGGCCCAGCGGGGCGGGTCGGAGGACCTCGCGGCCACGGCGACCGCCGCGCCCGAAGACACCGCCGCGGCTGACGCGACCGGCGCCGGCGGCGAGGAGGGTACCGCGGGCGACGCGACGGGAGCGCAGGTCCAACGGCAGGACAGACAGCTGATCCGGACGGCGACCGTCCGGCTCCGGGTCGACGACTACGAGGCGGCGCGGGCCAACCTGACCGAACTGGCCGCGTCGACCGGCGGCTACGTCTCCGAGTCGACCGAGAACGTCAACGGCGAGGGCAACCGGACGTGGACCGAGGGACGGGTCGTCCTCCGGGTGCCGGCCGGTAACTACTCGGGCGCGATGGAGGCCGTGACGGCGCAAGGGGAGGTGGTCAGCCGGACCGAGGGGACGCAGGACGTGACCGAGCAGGTGGTCGATCTGCAGGCGCGGCTCGACAGCCTGGAGGCCGAACGCGACCGCCTGCGCGAACTGTACCAGCGGGCGAACGACACCGAGGAGGTGCTCGCGGTCCAGCGGGAGCTATCGGACGTCCAGACCGAGATCGAACGGGTGGAGGCGCGCCTCCAGAGCCTCCAGCGGCGGGTCACCTACTCCACCATCACGGTCGAGTTGTTCGAGCCGTCGCCCGACTACGAACCGCCCGAGACGAGCGCGTGGTACGACACGCCGCTGGTCGAGGCGTTCCTCTCGTCGATAGACGGCGTGGTCGTCCTCGCGCGGAGCGCGGTCGTACTCACGGCGTACGCGCTCCCGTACGCCATCGCCGTCGGCGTGCCGCTGACGCTGCTCGCGCTGCTGTACCGGCGGCGCGCGGACCTGGTGTAGCCGAGCGGACCCGGCGGACCCGTCGGGTCCCGCACCGCCTGTGTCGTCTGCCCGCCTGCGTCGCCTGCTCCCTGTACCGCCGAGTCGTCGGCGTCCGGATCCGGCCGTCGCGTCCGGCAGGGGAAGGGATATGGGCCGCCCGCGGCACTCGTTCGCGTGAACCGCACGAGCGAACTGCCGACGGATGCGTACTACGACCTCTCGGAGGTGGGCGAGACCGCGCTGTCGCCGTCGGGCGACCGCGTGGCGTTCACCGTCACCGAGTTCGACCCCGACGAGGACGAGCGGGTCGGCTCGCTGTTCGTCGTCCCGACCGACGGGTCGCGCGACCCCCACCGGCTCACCCGCGTCGCGGGCGCGTCCAACCCGCAGTGGGGACCCGAGGGCGACCGGCTGGCGTTCCTCGCCGCCCGCGAGGAGGACAGCGAGCGTCGGGTCGGCCGCGACGCGGACGACGAGGGGACCGACGACGACGAGGACGAGGCGGACGACGAGGGAGCCGACGCCGGCACCGACGACGAGCCGACCCCGCAGGTGTGGCTGTTCGACCTCTCGCTCGGCGGTGACGCCCGGGAGGTCACCGACTTCGCGGAGGGCGCCTCGTCGTTCGACTGGTCGCCGTCGGGCGACCGACTCGCGGTGGCCGCGCGCGACCCGACCGACGCCGAGCGGGCGTACCTCGACGACCGCGAGGAGGGAGGGCCGGTCGAGACCGAACGCCTCCAGCACAAACTCGACGGCGTCGGCTACACCGACACGGTGACGACGTACCTCCACGTCGTCGACGTCGACACCGGCGAGGCCGAGCGACTGGACGGCGCGTACGCCGGCGGCGCGTTCTCCGGCCTCTCGGGGCTCCAGCCCGCGTGGGGCGCGTCGGACCGGATCGCGTTCGTCGCCTACCACGGCGACGACGCCGACGACACCACCGCACAGGACGTGTTCACGGTCGACCCCGACGGCGGCGGCCTCCGAAAACTGACCGACGGCGGTCTCTCGGCGAGCGCGCCCGCGTGGTCGCCGGACGGCGAGCGGCTGGCGTTCGCGGCGGCCGACCCCGACAACTGGTACGTCCCGACGGCGGTGTACGTCTACGAGGACGGCGCCTACGAGCCGCTGACCGCGGATCTCGACCGGACGCTCGCGCGCGGCGCGTCGCCCGAGTGGGCCGACGACGAGACGCTGTACGCGGTGATCGCCGACGAGGCGCGGAGCCGACTCGCGCGGGTCTCGCTCGGCGGGACCGACGGCGTCGACCCGACCGACGCGACGGTCGAGCGCGTCTTCGAGGCGCAGGGCGACGACCGCGCGCTCTCCGGGTTCGACCCCGGTGACGACCGCGCGGCGTTCGTCCTCTCGCACCCGAGCGAGGGGCGCGACGTGTACGCCGTCGACACCGCCGACCTCGACGCCGACGCGGAGCCCGACTCGCTGACGCGGCTGTCGGAGACGAACGCCGACCTGACCGACGACTACCCGATGCCCGACGTCCGCCGGGTGGAGTGGGAGAGCGACGGCCACGACATCTCGGGGGTCGTCTACCACGACCCGAGCGTCGACCCGGCGGACGGCGACCACCCGCTGGTCGTCGCCATCCACGGCGGCCCGATCAGTTACGACGAACCCGTGTTCAGCTTCGAGCACGCCGTTCTCACCTCCCGCGGCTACGTCGTGCTCCGCCCCAACTACCGCGGCGGCTCCAGCTACGGTCGCGCGTTCGCGGAGGCGCTCCGCGGCCAGTGGGGCACCCACGAGGTGGACGACATCGCCGCCGGCGTCGAGTCGCTCGTCGACCGCGGCTGGGTCGACGACGACCGCGTGTTCGGCTACGGCTTCTCGTACGGCGGCATCTCGCAGGGGTTCCTCGTCACCCAGGAGCCGGACCTGTTCACCGCCGCCGCGCCCGAACACGGCATCTACGACCTCCGGTCGGCGTACGGCACCGACGACTCGCACGTCTGGATGGACAACGAGTACGGCGTCCCGTGGGAGAACCGCGAGGCGATCGACGCCTCGTCGGCCATCACCGACGCGGGCGAGATAGAGACGCCGCTGTTGGTCACGGCCGGCACCGACGACTGGCGCTGTCCGCCCTCCCAGTCCGAACAGCTGTACGTCGCCGCCAAGAAACAGGGAGTCGACGCGCGCTTCGTCCTCTACGAGGACGAACACCACAACGTCGGCGCGCCCGACCGCGCGATCCACCGGTTGGACGAGATCGTCGCGTGGTACGAGCGGCACGACCCCGCGGTCGACGGCGACGCCGAAGGGGAGTACGACCCCCACGGGCGAAACACCGACGAGTAGGCGGCCCCCACCGCCGACGATGGACCGCGACCCCGACCTTGGTCCCGACTCGACCGACGCCGATGCCGACCCCGTCTCCGCGTCCGCCTCGGCGCCGACCGACGCCGGCTCCGAATCCGACTCGGATCCGCTCGCCGACGCGCCGGCGGTCTGTCCGGTCTGCGAGACGGCGTACGACTCGGTGTCGGTCCACGACCGCGGGCTACTGGTGAACCTCATCGACAACGAGCGCTACCGCCGGGTCTGTTTCGAACCGGTCGCGGGCGCCGACGGCCCGCTGGTGCGGTTCTACCACCACACCCACGAGCAGGTCGGCGCGCGGGAGTGAGCGGCGCGGTCGGCGTCCGAGAGCGGTCAGACGGGACAGGCGCTAAACACGCAGTCGAACCGCGATACGACCAGCAGCACCGCACCGACGACGAGGACGGTCCCGAATACGACCGCCGGCCGGGCGAGCGCCGGCGGGTCGTCGCGGTACGCGACCAGCAGGCTGCCGGCGAACATCGCCACCCACCCGACGAATAGAACGACGGTGCCGGCGTACCCCAGCGCGTACGACGGGTCCTCGAACCCGTTCCCGGCGACCACGTCGAGCAGCGGTACGGCGGCGACGACGCCGACGCCGAGCGTGACCGCGGTGGTGCTCCCTCTCACGACGGTCGCCGCTCATCGGCGACCGAGGGTAAGCTTTCTCTCGGAGGGCGAGCCTTCATGCCCGCGAGCGTCCAAGCGCGGGCCGATGCCCGCGCTCGAAGACCCGCTCGATATCGGCGGCGTGACCCTCCCGAACCGGCTGTACCGCGCGCCGCTTTTGGAGTGTGCGGGGAACGGTCCCGACGCGGTCGACACGCTGATCGAGGATCTCGAACCCGCGGCGGCGGCGGGCGCGGGGCTGGTCTGTCAGGGGGCGACCGTCGTCCGCCCGGAGGGGGGCTGTGCCGCGCCGGGGATGACGCGGGTGTCCGACCCCGACTTCGTCGCGGAGCTCTCGCGGCTGACCGACGCGGTCCACGCCCACGGCGGGAAGATAGCGATCCAGTTGGAGCACGGCGGCCTGCGCTCGATGGAGACGTGGCACGCGGGCTACCGCGAGGCTCACCCCGGCCTCCAGCAGTTGGCCGTCTCCCGGCCGCCGCGGCTCCTCCGCGCGCTCGACCGGGCGGGGTTCCTCTCGTACGACGCGCGCGTGCTCTCGACCGACGAGGTGTACGACCTCGCGGCGGACTTCGGCCGCTCGGCCGCGTACGCGGTCGACGCGGGCTACGACGCGGTCCACGTCGCCGGCGCGAACATGGGTATCGTCCACCAGTTCCTCTCGCCGTTCTACAACCGTCGTGACGACGAGTTCGGCGACGGCGTCCGCTTCCTCGAACTCCTGGCGGCGGAGGTTCGCGAGCGCGCGGGCGACGTCCCCCTGCTGACGAAGGTGCCCGCCGAGACGGAGGCGCCGCCCGTGGTCCGCCGGCGGCTTTCGGCGGCGGACTGCGTCCGGACGTGCCAGCGGCTCGAATCGGCGGGGTACGACGCGCTCGTCCCGGTGAACGGCTCCGTCTTCTGGGACCTGAGCATCGTCCGCGGCGAGTTCCCCGGGCGGTCGTGGCGCGACGACCGGTTCCGCGAGGGGTACGCCGCGGCGTTCGGGTCGCGGGCGCGCGCCGCCGTCGTCGCGGCGGCCAACTGGGTCGAGTCGCTCGCGTACGACTTCGAGTCGGCGTGGAACGCCGACCTCTGCGGACGCGTCCGCCGGCGCGTCGACGTGCCCGTGCTGTGTGAGGGAGGGGTCAGGGAGCGTTCGACCGTCGACCGCCTGCTCTCGGACGGTCCCGCGGGCCGCGCCTGTGACGCCGTCGGGATGGCCCGCCCCTTCTACGCGGAGCCGCGGCTCCCGGCGCGCCTGCTCGGGCGGGGGGCGGCCGGCGCGCGCGTCGCCTGCGAGAACTGCAACAACTGCGTCGTCCCGCAGGCCGCGGGCGAACCCGGCGTCTGTCGCACTCCGTCGGTGCTCCGGCGGACCGGCGCCCTCCGCGAGCAGGGGGCGTACGAGCGCCCGGACGCCGCAGACGCCGACGCGGGCGGGGACTGACCGCCGGACGGCGCGGGCGGCGGTCGACGCCGTCCGTCGGGTCCCCTCGGCGTCTCGGAACAGCGCTCGCGTCCGGCGTCTCAGAGCCGCGCGCGCACCGACTCGAACACCGGGAGTTCGAGGTCGAGCGTCTCCGCGAGCGCCGCCGCCGCCCCCGAGAGCCACTCCGCGCGCTCGACGCTCGATTCGAGGTCGCCCGGGCCGATCCGGTACGCCTCGACCAGGTCGTCGAGGCTCTCGCCCTCCACCCAGTCGGCGAGCACGCGCGCGGTCTTGACCGCCTCCAGCCACGACTCGAACTCGTCGGTGTCGCCCATCGACGTGGTGAGTTCGTCCGCGTGAGTGCGCGCGAACTGGTACATCGCCGCCCGCTCCTCGCCGCGGAGGTAGCCGTTCTGGATGTCGGGGGTGTCACACACCACCTCGAAGGCGGTGAGCGGCGTGACGTCGCGTTCGTCCATCGCCGCCATCCGCCGGAGTCCGGCGACGAGGCGCGCGCCCGTCTCGGGCGTGACGTACTGCCGGGACACCTGCGCGCCCAGCGGCGTCGCCTCGATGCCGCCATTCGCGCGTCCGCCGCCGGCGGGCGCGAGCATCCCCATCTCGATCAGTTCCCCCACCACGTCGCCGACCACTCCCCCGAGGTCCGGGTCGCGCGTCCGGTAGGCGTAGAACGTGTCGCCGAGGACGTCGAGCACCTCGGCCTGCGACGAGGCGAACCCCGTGGCCACCAGCGCGAGCGTGTGGGTGCGGAGGGCGGCGCGGTCGCGGAGTTTCGACTCCACCGCCTCGGGGTCGGCGTCGACGTACCGCTCCTCCAACTCCGCGCGCTCGTCGTCGTCGCCGACGAGTACCGCCTCGCCGTACGGGTCAAGCCCCGGGCGGCCGGCCCGCCCGCACATCTGGTGGACTTCGAGGACGGGGAGCCACTCCATCCCCTCGCCGTCGTAGCGCTGTTGGTCGCGGACCACCACCCGCCGGGCGGGGACGTTCACGCCCGCCGCGAGCGTCGGCGTCGCGCAGATGACCGCCAGCCGGCGCTCGCGGAACGCCCGTTCGACGACCGCGCGGTGGGCCGACCGCAGGCCGGCGTGGTGGAACGCGACGCCCCACGCCGCACACTCCGCGAGCCGTTCGCCCGTCTCGGTGCCGCCCGCCTCGCGGACGGCCTCCGCGGTCTCGGCCGCGGGCATGCCCATATCCGCGGCCTCCGCCAGCCCCTCGTCGGTGAGTCGGTCGGCCAGCGCCTCCGCCTCGCGGCGCGAGCGGACGAACGCGAGCGCCTGCCCGCCGCCCGCGACGGCGTCGGCGACCAGCGCCGCCGTCGCCTCCGTCCGCGCGTCGACGTCGGGGTCGGCGGCGTCCAGCACCTCGACGGAGAAGCCCGTGCCGTCGTCGAACGCGACGTGCCCCCCGGCGCACACCCCGGTCCGGAGGTCGACCGGCCGCCACGTCGATTCGACGAGTTCGGCGTCGAGCCAGCCGGCTATCTCGTCGGGGTTGGCGACCGTCGCCGACAGCGCCACCACCTGCGCGCCGCGGGTGCGCCGGCGGAGCGTCGACAGCGTCACCTCCAGGGTCGGTCCGCGGCCGGTCGCGCCGAGCAGGTGGACCTCGTCGACGACGACGCACGCCAGGTCGTCGACCCACGCCGCGCCGTTGCGGATCGCCGAGTCCACCTTCTCGCTCGTCGCCACCACCACGTCGTGGCCGGCCAGATCCGCGGCCGCGGAGTCGTAGTCGCCCGTCGAGATGCCCACGTCGACGCCGGGGAGCGCGTCGAACTCCTCGTACTTCTCGCGGGCGAGCGCGCGGAGCGGGCAGATGTACAGCCCGGGTCCGCCGGCCGTAAGCAGCGCGAGCTCCGCGACGAACGTCTTGCCCGAGGCGGTCGGGATGGCGGCGACGACGTTCTCCCCCGCACAGACCCCCGCCTCGACCGAATCCGCCTGCGGCGGGTACAGTTCCTCGATCCCCGCCGCCTCGAAGTGCTCGACGTGGGCGGTGTCGAGGGGGAGGTCGCTGACGCGCATTCTACTCCGTCTGCGCCGTCACGACGTAAAAACCCTCCCGCGGGGTCGGACCGCCCGACGGCGCCGCCGCCCCGTCGCCGTGTCCACGCGCCGGCCGTCGGGTCGACCGGCCGGCCGACGGTCAGTCGACCCGCTCGTACGCCGCCGCGGCGGCCGCGAGGGCCGCCACGGCGGCGACGGCCGACAGGAGGGGACGCTCGGCGACCAGGTCCCGCGTCACCTCGAACGCCACGTCGTACACCGACCGCTCGCCGTCGCCGCCGAACGCGAGCGCACCCACCGCGAGGTTGAACAGGAGGCCGCCGCCCGCCGAGTAAGCGGTGAACCGCGCGAGGCCCATGCCGGCGAACCCCGCCGGGATCGAGACGACCGACCGGAGGAACGGCAACAGCCGTCCCCAGAACACCGACCACTCGCCGTAGCGGCGGAACGTCGCCTTCGCCCACCGTCTCTCGCGGTCGGAGACGCGCACCAGCGGGCCGCAGCGCTCGACCACCTCCTCGCCGCCGCGGCCGAAGACGTAGTAGGCCACGACGCTGCCGACGACGACGCCCGCCGTGGTGGCGACGACGAACAGCGCGAGCGAAATGGGGTCGCCGACGAGCAGCACCGCCGCGAACGGGAGCACCACCTCGCTGGGGAGGAGCGGAAACAGCAGCGACGATTCGAGGAAGGTGAAACAGCACACCGCGAGGTAGCCGTACTGAACTAGCAGGGTCTGGGCGGTCGCGACCAGGCCGCTCCCGAGCAGGTTGCCTCCGACGAGGAGCGGCCCCACGACTCCCTCCCCGAGTAACAGCGTTGCCACGGGTGCGGCTACTCGGGTCGAGGGGTAAACCCCGGCGGCCGAGCGGGGCTGCCGGGCGACCGGGTCGGACGCCGGCGGCCGGCATCCCGGGCGGGTCGACTCCGCAGTCGCGTCGACTCCCGCCTCAGTCGAAGTCGAAGAAGCCGCCGTCGGACAGCCGCTCGACCCCCTCGCGGAGGCGTTCCTCGCTGGCGGCGTAGCTGATCCGGGCGTACCCCGGCGCGCCGAACGCGTGACCGGGGACCGTCGCGACGTGCGCCTCCTCGATGGCCTCCTCGGCCCACGTCGCGTCGTCGTCGGCGACGCGCATCATCATGTAAAAGGCGCCGTCGGGTTCGGGGGCGCGGACGCCCTCGTCGGCGAGCAGGTCCGCCACGAGGTCCTTGCGCGCCTCGAACGCCTCGACCATCTCGTCGACGGCCTCTTCGGTGTTCGACAGCGCCTCGATCCCCGCCCGCTGGACGAAGTTGGCGGCCGACGACACCGAGTGGCTGTGGAGTTTCCCCGCCTGCTCGACGAACTCGCCGGTGGCGTGGAGGTAGCCCAGCCGCCAGCCCGTCATCGAGTACGCCTTCGAGAAGCCGTTGACGGTGACCGTGCGGTCGGCCATCCCGTCGAGGCTCGCGAGGCTGGTCGGCTCGACGCCGTACGTGATCTCCTCGTATATCTCGTCGGAGATGACCGGCACGTCGTGGTCGACGACGACGTCGCGGACGCCTTCGAGCGCGGCGTCCGAGAACACCGCGCCGGTGGGGTTGGCGGGCGAGTTGACGACCACGAGCGCGGTGTCGTCGTTCACCGCGTCCGCCAGGTCGTCGAGTGCGGGTTCCAACTGGAACCCGTGGTCGGTCAGGTCGACGCGTTCGAGCGTGCCGCCCGCGAGCTTCACCATCGCCTCGTACGACACCCACGCGGGGTCGAGCAGGACCACCTCGTCGCCGTCGTCGACGAGCGTCTGGACCGTCTCGTACAGCGCCTGCTTCGCGCCGGGCGTGACGATGACCTCCTCGGCGTCGGCGTCGACGTCGTCGTCGCGGAGCTTCGCGGCGACCGCCTCCTTGAGTTCGGGGACGCCGTTCGAGGAGGTGTAGCCGGTGTGGCCCGCCTCCATCGCGTCGACGCCCGCCGCGACCACGTTCTCGGGCGTGGGGAAGTCGGGTTCGCCCACCGAGAGGTCGACCACGTCCTCCCCTTGCGCTTCGAGCCGCGAGGCGGCGTCGCTGATCGCGAGCGTCGCCGACGGCTCGACGCTCCCGATCCGGTCGGTGAACTCGTACTCGTAGCCGTGGTCGGGGCCGGAGTCGGAGTCGGTCACGCCGCCACCCCCGACAGCTCCTCGGCCATGTCGATGGCGGCGGTGACGGCCTCGGCGCCCTTGTCGACCCGCTCGCGCGCCTCGGCGCCGCTCTGGCCCGGACCGGCGACGCCGAACGTGACGGGTGTGTCGCGGTCGAGGCTCACGTCGGTCAGCCCCGAGGCGGCCGCCCGCGCGATCACCTGGTCGTGGTCGGTGTCGCCCGAGACGATGGTGCCGACGACCGCGACGGCGTCGACGTCGTCCCGGCGGGCGAGTCGGTCGGCCGCCAGCGGCGTGTCGTACGCGCCCGGCACGTCGAGCGCCTCGACGACGGTCGCGCCGCGTTCGGCCGCGGTCTCGCGTGCGGTCTCCTCCATCCGCTCGGCGATCGACGCGTAGTAGCGCGCCACCACCAGTCCCAGTGCGGTCTCACTCATGCCCGGCCGGTCGGCGCGGCCAGTGAAAGGCGTACCGCTCGGGGCCGATGTCGCGGTGGCGCCGGGACCGCGACGCGCCGGCGCCGCGACCCGAGGACGACCGGCGCGCGGGGGCGTGGCCCGTGATCACAAAAGTTGTAACCGGTGGCGAGCGAGGGAGGGGCAATGAGCCACCCACCGCCCTCCGCGTCCCCCGCCGACGGGGGGGACGACCCCGGGGGCTCCCGGTCGCCCGCCGACCGCTCGGACCCGGCGGTTCCGTCCGACCCCGCGGACGACGGCGGCTCGGCGGACGACGGCGACTCGGGGGAGGACCCCGGCCCGGGGGAGGACTCCGGCCCGGGAGACGACTCCGGATCGGGGGACGATTCCGGCTCGGACGGTGACGGTCCCGCCCGAGACGGCGGTCCGTCCGACGGCTCACTCCCCGGACGCCGCCGGGTCACCGACCGGCTCCCGTGGTCGCCGGCGACGCTCGCCGTCCTCCTCGTCACCGCCCTCGCGGTCGCCGTCCGCGTGGTCGGTCTCGGCGAGCGGATCTTCCACTGGGACGAGGGTCGGGTCGGCTACTGGGTGCTCCGATTCCAGGAGACGGGGGAGTTCTTCTACCGCCCGATCATCCACGGGCCGTTCATCCCGGTCGTCGACAACGCGCTGTTCGGGCTGCTCACCGCGTCGGACTTCGCGGCGCGGCTTCCGGTCGCGGTCGTCGGGGGGCTGCTCCCGCTGGCGGCGCTGTGTTTCGTCGACCGACTGCGCGGCCGCGAGCGGGTCGCGCTCGCGCTCGTACTCGCGGCCGACCCACTCTTGGTCTACTACGGGCGGTTCATGCGCTCGGACGTGCTCGTCGGGTCGTTCTGCTTCGGCGCGTTCGCGCTGACGGTGTACGCGCTCGACCGCCGGCGGACGCTCCCGCTGTTCGGGGCGGCGGCGCTGCTGGCGCTCGGGTTCACCGCGAAGGAGAACGCGCTGGTCTACCTCGCGTGTTTCGCCGGGGGGTCGTTCCTCGTGGTCGACCACGTGCTCGTACGGACCGCCGCGCGGACGGGGTCGCCGCTCGACGCGGTCGTCGGCGGGGCGGTGTCGGTCGTCCACGCCGCCGACGAGTGGACCGCGGGAGGCCGGACCCGCCGGCACCTCGCGTCCGACCGCGAGTGGGACCCCGGCGCGGCGCTCGCGGGCCACCTGGCGGTGTGGGTGCCGCTGACGGCGGTCGGGCTGGCGGCGACGTTCGTCGCCGTCGCGGCGTTCTTCTACGCGCCCCGGCCCGACCTGTGGAACGCCCTCGCCGGGACGGCCGACCCGGTTCGCGTGCTGGAGGCGGGGACGATAGACGCCGCAGAGCGGTTCTACGGGACGTGGGCCGCGGGGAGCCACTCCGACCACCCCTACGTCCCGTACCTCCACGACCTCGCGGAGACGCTGGCGTACGGGTCGGGCGTCACGGTCGTGCTCGCGGTCCTCGGCTTCCTCGCGGACGGCTACGGCGACCTGCGCCACCGCTCGCTCGTCGCGTTCGCCACCTACTGGGGGGCGGCGTCGCTGCTCGGTTACCCCGTCGCGACCGACATCGAGGCGCCGTGGGCGGCGGTCCACGTCGTCCTCCCGCTGGCGATACCCGCGGCCGTCGGGGTGGCGTACGTCGTCGACTCGTTCGAGGTGTCGATCGCGCGCGACGACGCGGTCAGCGCCGGCATCGCGGCGCTTCTGGTGTTCGCGGCCGTCGGCGGCGTCGCCGCGGCCAACGCCGACTACTGGAACTCCGCGGCCGAGGAGGACAAGCAGGTGCTCCAGTGGGCGCAGCCCGAGAACGACCTCAAGGGAGTGCTCGGGGACGCGGGCGCCGTCAGCCGGGTCAACGAGGGGACGGACGTGCTGTTCGTCGGCACGGAGGCGAGCGGCGACGTCCGGTTCTACGTCTCGAGCGAGAGCAGCGTCGACCGGATGCCGCCGGGCGGGCCGGCGTGGCACACGCGGCTCCCCCTGCCGTGGTACTTCGAACTGCACGACGCGGAGGTCGACTCCACCCCGCCCGACGCCCGCTTCGACGGGCTTCCCGAGGAGATGCCGCCGGTCGTCGTCGCCAAGCCGTGGGACGCCGACGAACTCGCCGAACGCCTCGACGGCTACGAGCGGCACCAGCACAAGTTCCGCCTGTGGGGCGAGGACGTCGTGGTGTTCGTCGACCGCTCGGCGCTCCGGGAGGCCCGCGCGGCCGGCGTCGACGCCGGCGCGGGCGCGGACCGGCCCGCGCTATCGGCGGCGCGGTCGGCCGCGCCGACGCGACCCGACTCGACTCAGCCCCGACCGTCGCAGTCCGGCGGGGCTGAGGTACCGGACCGACCGCCGCGACGGGGACCCGCACTCGGGTAGGCACGACCCTCGAATGGGCACGAACGTGTCCATTCGTCGCCGCGTGAGGCAAGGCTTATGCACCGAGTTGGCGAAGTCGCGGTCGTGACGCCAACGTGTCCCGCCCCGACGCTCGGCGTCGTCGGCGGCGGTCAACTCGGCCGGATGCTGGCCGAGGCGGCCGCCCCCCTCGGCGTCGACGTCGTCGTCCTCGACCCGACGCCCGACTGCCCCGCCGCCCGGGTGGCCGACCAGGTGGAGGGCGCCTTCGACGACCCCGACGCGGTCCGCGAGTTGGCCGCGCGCGCGGACCTCCTCACCCTGGAGATCGAACTCGCCGACCCCGACGTACTGGAGGAGGTACACGCCGAGTACGACGTCCCGGTCCACCCCGACCCCGACACGCTCCGGACGATCCAGGACAAACTCGTCCAGAAGCGGACGCTCGCCGACGCGGGCGTGCCCGTCCCCGAGTTCGTCGCCGTCGACGACGCCGCGGAGCTCGAAGCCGCCGCCGAGCGGTTCGGCGGCGTGATGTTGAAGGCTCGGACCGGCGGCTACGACGGCCGCGGGAACCTGCCGGTCGACCCCGGCGACGACTACGCAGCCGCCCTAGACGAGGTGGGCGCTCGCGCGGGCGGCGCGATGGCCGAGGCGTTCGTCGACTTCGACCGCGAGGTGTCGGTGATCGGCGTCCGCGGCGACGGCGAGACGGACGCGTTCCCCCTCGGCGAGAACCTCCACGAGGCGGAGATCCTCCGCGAGACGGTCGTCCCCGCTCGGAGCGACCCCGCCGTGGCGGCGCGGGCGCGGGAGGTCGCACTCGACACGCTCGCGGAACTCGACGGCCGCGGCGTGTTCGGCATCGAACTGTTCGAGCGGGACGGTGAGATCCTGCTCAACGAGGTCGCGCCCCGACCGCACAACTCCGGCCACTGGACCATCGAGGGGGCGGTCACCTCCCAGTTCGAACAGCACGTCCGCGCGGTCCTCGGCTGGCCGCTCGGCGCGACCGACGCGCGCGCGCCGACCGTGAGCGCGAACGTCCTCGGCACCGTCGACGAGTCGCGCCCCGCGCGCCTGGAGGGCGTGGGGTCGACCCTCGCCGCGGGCGACGCCCACCTCCACTGGTACGGCAAACGGGAGGTGCGCCCGCTCCGGAAGATGGGCCACCTGACGCTGTGCGGGTCGGCCGACGCGACCGCCGCGGACGAGGCTGCGGACGCGGGTGACGGCGACGCGACCGCGGCGACCGACGACCTGCTCGCGCGGGCGCGAGACCTGCGCGACGACCTCTCGTTCGGGCGCGTCGAGGAGACGGCCGACGGTGCCGACGCGACCGCGGCGACCGACGGGGAGGCGGACCGGTGACCGACGTCGCGGAGTTGATCGACCGCCTCGAATCCGAGGCAACCGCCGACGCCGACGCGGAGACGACGCCCGACGTTGGCGTGATCATGGGGTCGGACTCGGACCTGGACACGATGCAGGGGGCGTTCGACGCGCTCGCGGAACTCGGGTTCGCCGAGCAGACCGACTTCCACGCGCCCCCCGACGCGCGGTACACGTACGAGACGTACGTGGTGAGCGCCCACCGGACGCCCGACCTGATGTACGCGTACGGCGAGACCGCCGAGGCGCGGGGACTCGACGTGGTGATCGCGGGCGCGGGCGGCAAGTCCGCGGACCTGCCCAACATGACCGCGAGCATCGCCTACCCGCTGCCGGTGATCGGCGTCCCGGTCCAGGAGAAGTCGGTCGACTCGGTGATCGGGATGCCGACGGGCGCGCCCATCGTCGCGGTCGACGCGGGCAAGTCGTTCAACGCGGCGCTCTCCGCCGTGCAGGTGCTCGCGCGCGAACACGGCGAGTTGCGCGACCGACTCGTCGACTACCACGACGACCTCCGGGCGGGCGTGGCCGACACCTCCCTGGCGCTCCACGACCGCGGCGTCGACGGCTTCCGCGACGCCCGCGAGTGAGACGGCGGCCGCGGAGGGTCCCGCCCGAGCGAGCGGGTGTCCACCCGGCGGGCCGGCCGGCGGACCCCGGTGCGTACGCGCGGACGCGTAAGTGAAGCGCTTATGTAGCGGGGTCTCAAACCCACGGACGATACGGAGACCCGGCATGAATCAATGGATAGCAGTCGGCGCCTTGGCGCTGATGGGCGTGGGCATCCCGCTGGGGATGATAGCGGTCTCCTCGCTCATCCGACCGAGCGTGCCCGAACAGGGGAAGAGTTCCACCTACGAGTCCGGTGAGATCCCCACGAAGTCGGCGATCGGCATCCAGTTCAACATTCAGTACTACATGGTGGCGTTGCTGTTCGTCGTCTTCGACATCGAGACCGTCCTGCTGTTCCCGTGGACGGTCATCTACCAGCCAGCGCTCGAATCCGGCGTGGGACTGATGACGCTGCTGTTCCCGATGCTCGTCTTCATCGGGGTGCTGGTGATCGGACTCGTGTGGGCGTGGCGGCAGGGCGCCGTCAAGTGGGCGCGGAGCGAGGCCGCGACCCGGCGGAAGACCGAACACAACTCATGAGTAGCGACAACAGGCCGTTCATCACGGACGACTCGAAGGTACTGACCGACACGCGCGACGCCCGGATGGCCGGGCAGGGCGACCGTTTCAACTCGAAGCTCCGTGAGGCGTTCGGGTCGTCGCCGTTCATCCTCACCAAGTTCGACAAGTTCATGAACTGGGTGCGGGGGTCGTCGATGTTCATGCTGCAGTTCGGCATCGCGTGTTGCAGCATCGAGATGATGCACACCTACTCGGTGAAACACGACCTCGACCGGTTCCACGCGGGCGTCCCCCGCGCGTCGCCGCGACAGGCCGACGTGATCATCGTGCCGGGCACCATCGTCTCGAAGTTCGCCCCGCGGATGAAGCGCGTGTACGACCAGATGCCCGAACCCAAGTTCGTCGTCGGCATGGGGTCGTGCACCATCTCCGGCGGGCCGTTCCAGGAGGGGTACAACGTCGTCAAGGGCGCCGAGGAGGTCATCCCCGTCGACATCCACGTCCCCGGCTGCCCGCCGCGGCCGGAGGCGCTGGTGTACGGCGTCGCCAAACTCCAAGAGCGGATCGCCAACGGCGAGTCGTCGCCGGTGACGGTGAAGCCGTACGAACTGGAGCAGTTCTCCGACCTCGACCGCGACGAGGTGGTCCAGAAGCTCGCCGACCAGATCGACGAGGACGACCTCGTCATGCGGTACAACTGGTCTGATTCGCCATGAGCCTCGAACGCCCGGACGAACGCGAGGAGGAGACCGCCGTCGAGGAGCGCTCGGCGGACGAGATCGGCGAGTTGCTCGGCGACAACGTGATCGGTCGGGAGGAGCACATCAACGCGCCGGCGTACGTGATCCGGCCGGACGCGGTCCAAGAGACGCTCTCGACGCTGAAGAGCGAGGCGGGGTACGACCACCTCTCGTGTGTGACCGCCCAGGAGTACGAAGACCGGTACGAGTCGATCTACCACCTCAAGAAGTACGACGACCCCACCCAGGAGGTGAGCGTCGTCGTCCCCACCGACCGCGAGAACCCCGTCTCCGAATCCGCCGAACCGGTGTTCCGCACGGCCGACTGGCACGAACGGGAGGCGTACGACCTGGTCGGCATCGAGTACGACGACCACCCCGACCTCCGACGGATCCTCCTCCCCGACACCTGGCAGGGACACCCGCTGTCGCGCGACTACGACCAGAACCGACCCCAGGTCGTCACGCTCCGCGAGCACGCCAACCCGCTACAGGAGGACTACAAGGCGGGCGGGCAGGACAGCGACACGATGCTGCTCAACATCGGGCCGCACCACCCGGCGACCCACGGCGTCCTCCACGTCGAGACGGTGCTCGACGGCGAGCAGGTCGCCAACATCGACCCGGACATCGGCTACCTCCACCGGTGTGAAGAGCAGATGTGTCAGAACGGCACCTACCGCCACCAGATCATGCCGTACCCCGACCGCTGGGACTACACGGCCAACATGCCCAACGAGTGGGCGTACGCGCGCGCGGCGGAGGCGCTCGCCGACATCGACGTGCCCGAGTACGCGCAGGTGCTCCGGACGATGGGGTCGGAGCTCAGCCGGATGACGGGCCACTTCCTCGCGCTCTCTACGTTCGCGCTCGACGTGTACGGCGACTTCTCCGCCATCTTCATGTACGGGATGCGCGACCGGGAGAAAGCACAGAACATCCTCGAGGACCTCACGGGCCAGCGGATGATGTACAACTACTTCCGGCTCGGCGGGGTCGTCTGGGACCTCCCGGAACCCCGCGAGGAGTTCTTCGAGAAGACGCGCGACTTCCTCGAAGACCTGCCCCAGGCGCTCGAAGAGTACCACGACCTGATCTCCGCCAACGAGATCCTCCAGATGCGGACGGTCGATACGGGCGTCCTGCCGCCGGAAGTGGCGAAGGAGTACGGTGCGACCGGGCCGGTCGCGCGCGGGTCGGGGGTCGACTACGACCTCCGCCGGGACGACCCGTACGGCTACTACGACGAACTCGACTGGGACGTCGTCACCGAGGACGGCTGTGACAACTACAGCCGCCTGCTGGTCCGGATGCGCGAGGTCGAGGAGTCAGCGAAGATCGTCGGCCAGTGTATCGACCTCTTAGAGGAGTGGCCGGAGGACGACCGCACGATCCAGTCGAACGTCCCCCGGACGCTCAAGCCCGACGACGACACCGAAGTGTACCGGGCCGTGGAGAACGCGAAGGGCGAACTCGGCGTCTACATCCGCGCGGACGGCACCGACAAGCCCGCGCGGTTCAAGATCCGCAGTCCGTGTTTCTCCAACCTCCAGACGCTCCCGGAGATGTCCACCGGCGAGTACGTGCCCGACATGATCGCCTCGCTCGGCAGCCTCGACGTCGTCCTCGGTGAGGTGGACCGGTGACGCCGCTCCAGGTCCAGACGTTCCCCGAGGCCATCGCGGCGATGCTGCCGTGGAGCGGGCTGTGGGTGGACGTACTGAGCGCGCTCGTCGGCACGTTCCTCGTCGCCAACTTCCTGCTGCTCAACACCGCCGTCGCGGGACCGTGGGCCAAACGGAAGATCACGGCGGCGTTCACCGACCGCATCTCGGTCAACCGGATGGGCCCCGCGGGGATCTTGACCATCCCGGCCGACGCGGTCCGCCTGCTGTCGAAAGAGCAGATCATCCCCGAGGGCGTCGACCGCCCCGCGTGGGACATGGGGCCGATCCTGATCCCGTTTTCGGCGCTGCTCGGCTTCGCGGTCATCCCGATGGGGAGCGGTATCCAGGTGGCCGACCCCGAGGTGGGGATCGCGTTCGCGTTCGCCGCCTCGTCGATCGCGTCGCTCGGGCTGATCATGATGGGGTACGCCTCGAACAACAAGTACTCGCTCATGGGCGGGCTGCGCGCGGTGGCGTCGAACATCGCCTACGAGATCCCGCTGGTCGTCACCGGCGTGTCGGTGATCCTCTTCACCGGGTCGCTCCGGACGAGCACCATCGTCGCCGAACAGGCGCAGCCGCTGGTGACGCTGTGGGGGGTCTCGATCCCGCAGTGGTTCGCGTTCGTCAACCCGTTCGCGTTCGCGCTGTTCACGGTGGCGAACCTCGCGGAGGTCGGCCGCAACCCGTTCGACATCCCCGAGGCGCCGACGGAACTCGTCGCGGGGTACCAGACGGAGTACAGTTCGGCGTACTTCGTGCTGATCTACCTCGGCGAGTTCATCCACATCTTCCTCGGCGGCGCGATCGCGGCGACGCTGTTCCTCGGCGGTCCCGCGGGGCCCGGCCCGGCGGCGCTCGGCATCGTCTGGTTCACCGCGAAGATCTGGGCGTTCTACCTGTTCACCCAGTGGGCGCGGTCGGCGATCCCCCGGCTCCGGGTCGACCAGTTCATCGAGATCGGCTGGAAGGGCATGCTCGTGCTCTCGTTCGCAAACCTCGTCCTCACGGCGGTCATCGTGGGGGTGCTCGCGTAACTGACAATGATCGGACTACTCAAAGGCATGGCGACGACGATGAAGCACGCATTGGACGGGACGACGTTCACGGTGGAGTACCCCGACGTCGCGCCCGAGGTGAGCCCCCGGTTCCGCGGGGTGCACAAGTTCTCACAGGAGCGGTGCATCTGGTGTCGCCAGTGTGAGAACGTCTGTCCGAACGACACGATCCAGATCGTCCAGGACGAACAGCGGAACGGCGAGCAGTACAACCTCCACATCGGCCAGTGCATCTACTGCCGGCTGTGCGAGGAGGTGTGTCCGGTCGACGCCATCCTGCTCACGCAGAACTTCGAGTTCACCGCCGACACGAAAGACGAGTTCGTGTACAACAAAGAGCAGTTGAAGAACGTCCCCTGGTACAAGGAGATCGACCCGCTCAACGCGCGCGAACCCGACCGCGGCGCGTGGGTCGGCGAGGGCGAGGGCGAAGTCGACTACCAGTAGTCGGCTCGCCGGGTTTCGCCCCACAGCCGGGTCTCCACCGCGTTTGCTCCCGTCTCCGGTCGTCCGACGAGGCAGTTCCTCGCCGGTCGTCCGACGACCCGCCCGGGGGACGAACGACTATTCGGTTCCGAGTTCCGGCCGCACGCGCGCCGGGGCCGCGTTCGCGACGACGCGCGGGCGAGTCTCGAAACCTTCAAACGCCCTCCGACGGGACGTTCGGGTAATGGTTGTAGAGACTATCGCGTTCGCGCTGTTCGCCCTCGTCACGGTGGGCTGCAGCCTGGGCGTCGTCCTCATGGAGGACGTGTGGCACTCCGCACTCCTCCTCGGCGGCGCCCTGTTGAGCGTCGCGGTGCATTACGTGATGCTGCAGGCGGAGTTCCTCGCCGCCATGCAGATCCTCGTCTACGTGGGCGGGGTGATCGTCCTCATCACGTTCGCCGTCATGCTCGTGCGAACCGAAAGTGCGGACGCGGACACGGAGGCGATGCGCACGTGAGCACCGTCGGTGCACCCCCGAACACGCGCGTCTCGGGGGGTGGCTGTCGTGGTTGACGACGACCGGGAGACTTCGACGCCCAGTCTGGACCTCGGCTCGCACCTCGCGCCGGGGCTGGTCGCGGTCGCGCTGTTCGTCGTGATGGCCGCCGTGTTCGTGGGCGCCTCGTTCGGCACCGCCGCGGGCTTCGAGGCGTACCACGTCGCGGACAACGTCACCGTGACCTCGGACACGAGCGCGAACGTCTCGATGGCGGTAGAGGGTGGGGCGACGGTCGCGGTCGTCAACGGGACGGACGGGAGCGAGACCGTGTCGGTCTCGGACGACCCGAACGCCAACGTGAGCCTCGTCGAACAGAACGGCGAGTTGATCGCGCAGGTCGTCGAGCCGACGAGCGTGACCGCGAGTCTGGGGTACGCGATGTTCAACCTCGACGGTCACATCGACGCGGAGGGGTTCCTGGTCGCGTTCGAACTGATCGACATCGTGCTCGTCGCGGCCATCGCCGCGGCGGTGATGCTCGGCCGGTCGGAGCCGGGCACGCGGGTCTCTCGGGGCCTGACCGGTGAGGGCGGACTCACCGACGGCGGCCGCGAGACCCGCGAGGCCGGCCCGGCGACCGACAGCGGGCGGGACGGAACCGCGGGCGACGACCGCCGGGAGGGTGACGACTGATGGTTCCAGCCGAGTGGTACCTGATCCTCGCGGCGGCGGTGTTCTGCATCGGCGTGTTCGGCCTGCTCACGCGGCAGAACGCCCTGCTGTTCCTGATGTCGGTCGAACTCATGTTGAACGCCGCGAACATCAACCTCGCCGCGTTCTCCTACTACTGGGGGAACGTGACGGGCCAGACGTTCGGGCTGTTCGTGATGGCGCTCGCGGCCGCGGAGGTCGCGGTCGGCATCGGCATCATCCTGGTACTGTACCGTAACTTCAGCGCCGTCGACGTCACCGACGCGACGACTATGAGGTGGTAACGTATGGCTGCATTCGACTACGCGCCGGCGATCGTGCTCCTACCGTTCGTGTCGTTCCTCGTCTCGTTGGGGGCGGCGCTGTACGGCGACGACGTGCTCCCGAAGGGCGGCGCCCTCGCGGGCATCGTCGCGACCGCCGGCTCACTGATCCTCTCGCTGTGGGTGTTCTTCACCGTCAGCGCTGGTAACGTCTACAACCAAACCATCTACACGTGGACGACCGGAGCGGGTGCCGCGGGCGAGGAGGCGCTCGAACTCACGTTCGGGCTGCTGCTCGACCCGCTGTCGTCGATGATGCTTATCATCGTCTCGCTGGTCGCGCTCCTCGTCCACGTCTTCTCGCTCGGCTACATGAACGACGAGGGCGAGACCGGACTGCCGCGCTACTACGCCGGTCTCGGGCTGTTCTCGGCGTCGATGCTCGGATTCGTCGTCGCGCACAACATCCTGATGGCGTTCATGTTCTTCGAACTGGTGGGGCTGTGCTCGTTCCTCCTCATCGGCTTCTGGTTCCGCGAGCCCGGCCCGCCGTCGGCGGCGAAGAAGGCGTTCCTCGTCACCCGGTTCGGGGACTACTTCTTCCTCGTCGGCGTCGTGGCCATCTTCGCGACGTTCGGCACCGGTCGGTTCGCGGGCGCCGAGTCGTTCCCGGTGCTCGCCGAGGAGGTGCTCGCGGGCGAAGTCGCGGTCAACACGTTCGGGTTCGCCCCGACGACGTGGTTCACCGTCGTCGGACTGCTCGTCCTCGGCGGGGTCATCGGCAAGTCGGCGCAGTTCCCGCTGCACACGTGGCTCCCCGACGCGATGGAGGGTCCGACGCCCGTCTCCGCGCTCATCCACGCGGCGACGATGGTCGCGGCCGGCGTCTACCTGGTCGCGCGGATGTACGGCTTCTACGCCGTCTCGCCGACCGCGCTCGCGGTCATCGCGCTCGTCGGCGGGTTCACGGCGCTGGTGGCGGCGACGATGGGCGTCGTCAAACGCGAGATCAAGCAGGTGCTCGCGTACTCCACCATCTCGCAGTACGGCTACATGATGCTCGCACTCGGCGCGGGCGGCTACGTGGCCGCGACGTTCCACCTGCTCACCCACGCGTTCTTCAAGGCGCTGCTGTTCTTGGGCGCCGGGTCGGTGATCATCGCGATGCACCACAACGAGAACATGTGGGACATGGGCGGGCTGAAAGACCGGATGCCAGTCACCTACTGGACGTTCCTCTCGGGGTCGCTCGCGCTTGCGGGCATCATCCCCTTCGCGGGCTTCTGGTCGAAAGACGAGGTGCTCTACGAGGCGCTCGTCCACGGCCTGGGGACCGACGGCGGTCTCGGGACGATATTCCTCGTCGCGTACGCGTTCGGTCTCCTGGCCGTCTTCTTCACCGGCTTCTACACCTTCCGGATGGTGTTTCTCACCTTCCACGGCGACGCCCGGACCGGCCAGGCGCGCGACCCGGAGGGGGTCGGCTGGAACGTGAAGGGGCCGCTCGCGGTGTTGGGCGTGCTCGCGGCGGTCACCGGCTTCGTCAACATGACGCCCGTCGCCGACCTGTTCGACCTCGACATCGAGTACCTCCACCGGTGGCTGGAAGGACCGGAGGGTGTCGAGTTCATGAGCGCGCTGTCGGCCCACCACTACCTCGAACTGCTCGAGAGTGACGTGACCGGCATCCACGCCGCGGAACTCGACCCGCTGATCCCCGGCGGCGTCTCGCTGCTGTTGGCGCTCGCGGGGGTCGGTCTCGCGTACGCGCTGTACGGCCGCGGCGAACCCGAGGAGTACACCGCGAAACTCGGCGGCGTACAGGACCTGCTGTACAACAACTACTACCAGGACGAGTACCAGGTCGCCATCGCCGAGCGGGTCGTCCTCCCGCTGTCGCGTGCGGCGGACAAGTTCGACCAGAGCGGGGTCGACGGCGTCGTCAACGGCGTCTCCAGCGTGAGCCTGTTCTCGGGGTCGCGCGTCAGGCGCGTCCAGACGGGTCTCGTGAGTAACTACGCGGCGCTCGTGACGCTCGGGCTGACGGTGTTGCTCGTGGCGTTCGGCATCTACGGAGGCTGGTTACTGTGATAATCGAAGCACTCATCGGATTCACGTTCCTCGCCGCGCTGGTGGTCATGCTCGCTCCCGACGAGTACGCCGGGCGGCTGGCGTTCGGCCTCAGCCTGCTCCCGGTCGTCGGGAGCCTGTACATGTGGTCGCAGTTCGACGCGACGGGCAACGCCCTGCTCGAGGGCGGGTCGCTCGCGTTCGAGACGCAGGTGCCGTGGCTCACCGCCGCCGGCTACCAGATCCAGTGGTTCGTCGGCGTCGACGGCATCAGCCTCCCGCTGATCGTCCTCGCGACGGTGCTGTCGTCGCTCGCCATCCTCTCGGCGTGGACGCCGATCGACAGCCGGCAGAGCCAGTTCTTCGGGCTGATGCTGTTCATGGAGGCGAACCTGCTGGGCGTGTTCACCGCGCTCGACTTCTTCCTCTGGTTCGTCTTCTGGGAGGCGGTGTTGGTCCCGATGTACTTCCTGATCGCCATCTGGGGCGGTCCCCGGCGGAAGTACGCCGCGATCAAGTTCTTCGTCTACACGAACATCGCGAGCCTGATCATGTTCATCGGGTTCATGGCGCTGGTGTTCAACCTCGACGTGAACACGTTCGGCCTGCCCGCCGTCGCGGTGGCGTTGCGCTCGGGCGGGCTGTCGGGCGCGTTCGGTCTCTCGCCGACGGCGCTCAAGACCGCCGCGTTCGCCGCGATGTTCCTCGGGTTCGCGGTGAAGGTGCCGGTCGTCCCGTTCCACACGTGGCTGCCCGACGCCCACGTCGAGGCGCCGACGCCGGCGTCGGTGATGCTCGCGGGCGTCCTGCTGAAGATGGGGACGTACGCGCTGTTGCGGTTCAACTTCACGATGCTCCCCGACGTGGCGACCCAGTACGCTGGGGTCATCGCCATCTTCGCCGTGGTGTCGGTCATCTACGGCGCGCTGTTGGCGCTCGCCCAACAGGACCTCAAGCGGATCGTCGCTTACTCGTCGGTGTCGTCGATGGGGTACGTCATCCTCGGACTGGTCGCGTACACCCAACTCGGCGTCGGCGGCGCGACGTTCCAGATGGTCGCACACGGTCTCATCTCGGGGCTGATGTTCATGGCGGTCGGCGTCATCTACAACGTCACCCACACGCGGATGGTCGGCGACATGTCCGGCATGGCCGACCGGATGCCCGTGACGGTGGGCATCCTCGTCGCGGGCGCGTTCGGCTACATGGGCCTGCCGTTGATGGCCGGCTTCGCGGCGGAGTACTTCATCTTCCAGGGCGCGTTCGCCTCGTCGGTGATCCCGGTCGCGCCGCTGTTCACCGCCGTCGCCATGTTCGGTATCGTCATCGTCGCGGGCTACCTGCTGCTCGCAATGCAGCGCACGCTGTTCGGTCCGTTCCGGCTGGAGACCGACTACGAGGTGACACGGGCTGAACTCCACGACACGCTCCCGCTGATGGTGCTGCTGCTGTGTACCATCGCGCTCGGTGTCGCACCCGACATCTTCTTCACCATGATCAAAGAGGCCGTTACCCCGATCCTCGCCATCGGAGGTGGTGCCTGATGGTCGTCTACCCCGACTGGGCGGCGCTCGCCCCCGCGCTGGCGCTCGCGGTCACGGGTCTGGTACTGCTGCTCATCGACAGCGTCGACCCCGACGACTCCCGGCCCGGCCTGCTCGCCGGCACCGCCGTCGTCGGCACGCTGGTGTCGCTCGGCTACGCGGGCTGGTTCCTCGCGTCGGGCACCGGTCAGGTCGACGGCGGCACCGGCGCCATCTCGCTGTACCGCGACGCGCTGGTCGTCGACGGCATGGCGCTGTTCTTCCAGGCCGTCTTCGCGGTCGTCACGGCGCTGGTGTGTATCGCGAGCTACGACTACCTCAAGGAGCGCGCCTACCAGGCCGAGTTCTACAGCCTCGTCATGTTCGCGGCGACGGGGATGGCGGTGATGGCGACGGCGAACTCGCTCGCCACCGCGTTCATCGCGCTCGAACTCGCGTCGCTGCCGTCGTACGCGCTGGTGGCGTTCCTCAAGCACAACCGCGGGAGCGTCGAGGCCAGCCTGAAGTACTTCCTCATCGGCGCGCTGTCGTCGGCGGTGTTCGCGTTCGGCATCTCGCTGGTGTACGCCGCGACCGGGAGCCTCCTGCTCGCGGACGTGGCGTCGGCGCTGTCGGCGCTCGACGGCGGGCTGACCGGCGTCGCCGCCATCGGCGTGCTGATGGTCGCGGGCGGGTTCGCGTTCAAGACCGCCTCCGTCCCGTTCCACTTCTGGGCGCCCGAGGCGTACGAGGGCGCGCCCGCCCCCATCAGCGCGTTCCTCTCGTCGGCGTCGAAAGCCGCCGGGTTCGCGGTGCTGTTCCGCGTGTTCACCACGGCGTTCCCGCTGGACGCGGCGGGCGTCGACTGGATGCTGCTGTTTCAGGTGCTCGCGGTCGTCACGATGACGCTCGGCAACTTCGCCGCCGCGACACAGGAGACGGTCAAGCGGATGCTGGCGTACTCCTCGATCGGACACGCGGGCTACGCGCTCATCGGACTCGCCGCGTGGAGCGGCGGCGCCCCCGGCAGCGTCGAGAACGGCGCGGTGCTGGGCGCGTCGATGGCGCACCTGCTCGTCTACGGGTTCATGAACACCGGCGCGTTCCTGTTCGTCGCGCTCGCCGAACAGTGGGACGTCGGCCGCACCTTCGAGGACTACGCGGGGCTGGGGAGTCGCGCCCCGATGGCGTCCGTCGCCATGACCGTGTTCATGTTCTCGCTCGCGGGCGTCCCGCCGTTCGGCGGCTTCTTCTCGAAGCTGTTCCTGTTCGCGGGCGCCGTCGACGCCGGCTTCTGGTGGCTCGCCGCGGTCGGCGTCGTCAACAGCACGCTGTCGCTGTACTACTACAGCCGGGTCGTCAAGGCGCTGTGGGTCGACGACCCCGTCGGCGAGTTCGAACTCGGCGGGACGCCCACGGGGCTGTACGTCGCGGTGGTGTTCGCGGCGGTCGGCACCCTGCTGTTGTTGCCCGGGTTCGCGCCGGTCATCGAGACGGCGCAGTCGGTCGCGGCGGCGCTCGTCCCGTAAGGCGGCGTCGCTGGCCGTCGTTCCGTTCGTCCGTCTCTCCGCTCCTCGCTTCCGTGTTCCCGTCCACCGTCCTCGTGTCCGTCGGTCGCCTCACCCCGCCCGGTACCACTGGACGGCCGAGAGGAGACACGCGACGAGGAGTCCGGCCGCCGCCACCGCCGCGTACACGCCGGCGTCCGGGACGGACGCGTACCGATACGCCTGGACGACGCCCACGAGGCCCGTCACGACGGCCACGGCCATCGGCCGCCAGCGGTCGGCCTCGGAGTCGGGTTCGGTGGCCACGGTGTCGGGTCGGACGGGTGACGCGTAGTTCTTCCCCCGCGTCCGCCCGGAGTACGGTAGGTTCTTCCCGCGCGGTCCCCCACGAACGCTGTAATGCGTCGGCTCGTGCTCGGTTGCGGGACCATCGGCCACGACATCGTCGAGTCGCTGGTCGGGCGGCCGGGCGACCTGCTCGTCGTGACCGACGACAGCGGCCGCGTGACGGCGCTCCGCGATAGCACCGTGACCGCGACCGAGGCCGACCCGACCGACCCCTCGAACTACCCCGAGTTCGTCGACATGGTCGTCGTCGGCGGCGACGACGCGACGACGAACCTGACGGCCGCCGACCGCGCGCGCGAGCGCTACCCCGACGCGTTCGTCTTGGCGTACGCCGGCACGAACGCCGACGAGGCGGACATTCGGGCGATGGAGGAGCTCGCCGACCGGGTGATCGACCCGGTGAGCGTGGCGGCCGACCGGGTGCTCGGGGCGGCTGTCGGCGACCACGCCGAGCGGATGGGTCGACTGCTGCGGGCGCTCCGGAGCGTCGAGGGGACGCTCGCGGTCGTCGCCCACGACAACCCCGACCCCGACGCCATCGCCTCGGCGGTCGCGCTCGTCCGGATCGCCGACTTCGCGGGCGTCGACGCCGAGGCGTGCTACTTCGGCGACATCTCCCACCAGGAGAACCGCGCGCTGGTCAACCTGCTCGACCTGCGGATGCGCAACCTCGAACCCGGCGAGGACCCCCGCGAGGAGTACGGCGGGTTCGCGCTGGTCGACCACTCCCGGCCGAGCGTCAACGACAGCCTGCCCGACGATATCGAACCGGTGGTGGTGATCGACCACCACCCCCCGCGGGCGCCGGTCGACGCGCGGTTCGTCGACCTGCGGTCGGACGTGGGCGCGACGTCGACGCTCATGACGGACTACCTCCACGGGTTCGGGGTCGAACTCGACGGGCAGGTGGCGACCGCACTGCTGTACGGCATCCGGATCGACACGCGCGATTTCACTCGCGAGGTGTCCGAGGACGACTTCGACGCCGCGGCGCTGTTGCTCGCGCGGGCGGACGCGAGCGTGCTCGACCGGGTGGAGTCGCCGACCGTCGGCCCGGAGGTGTTCGACACGCTCGCGCGTGCGATCGGCGAGCGCGAACAGCGGGGGAGTACCGTGGCGTCGTGCGTCGGCGAGATACGCGACCGGGACGCGCTCGCGCAGGCGGCCGAGCAGTTGCTCAACATGGAGGGGGTAACCACCACCCTGGTGTACGGCTACCGCGACGCCACCGTCTACGTCTCCGGGCGGACCCGCGGGGCGGACATCGACCTCGGGGAGACGCTGCGCGACGCCCTCGACCAGATCGGGTCGGCCGGCGGGCACGCCGACATGGCGGGCGCGCAGGTGCCGCTGGGCATCCTCTCGGAGGTGGACGAGGCGTCGAAGGAGACGCTGACGGACGTGGTCCGGGACATCATCGCCGGCCGCTTCTTCGAGACGCTCGAGACCGCCCCGCGCCCGCCCGCGTTCGACTCGTCGCCCGCCGCGTTCCCCCCCGAGCGAGCGGAGGAGTGACCGACCGCGGCGGGCCGTCGAACGGACGAACGGGCGTGCGAGCGCGCACACAACGGCTTTCCCGTCGGGGAGCGAACCCGCGGGCCATGAGCGACGCGCGCGACGCGTTCGGGAAGGCGGCGGTCAAGGAGTACATGACCCGCGACGTGACGACCGTCTCCCCGGACGACACCGTCGGCGGGGTGGCCGAGCGCATCGCCGAGAGCGACCACAACGGCTTCCCCGTCACCGACGGCCGGACGGTCGTCGGCTTCGTGAGCGCGCGCGACCTGCTGTTGGAGGACGCCGACGCGCCGCTGTTCACCGTGATGAGTGAGGACATCATCGTCGCCCACCCCGACATGAACGTCAACGAGGCCGCTCGCGTCATCCTCCGGTCGGGGATCCAGAAGCTCCCGGTCGTCGACGACGCGAGCAACCTCGTGGGGATCATCTCGAACACCGACGTGATCCGCAGCCAGATCGAGCGCGCGACGCCCGAGAAGGTGGGGAAGCTGATGCGCACGCTCGAAGAGATCCACGGGATCGACGTGAGCCAGGAGCGGCGGACCGTCGCGCTCGTCGACCTGATGCCGACGCAGGCGCGGGTGTACGCCGACGAACTGGAGGGGCGGCGGTACGAACTCGACCGCGGGCTCTCGGAGCCGCTCGTGGTGATCGACAACGGCGGGCGACTCGTGCTCGCGGACGGCCACCACCGCGTGAAGGCGGCCGACCGCCTCGACGTCGACGAGATGGACGCGTACGTCATCGTGATCGACGACCGGGTCGACCTCGGGATGGAACGCACCGCGAGCAAGGAGGGGCTCGAGACCATCGCCGACATCGAGGTGGTCGACTACGCCCGCCACCCGCTGGTGGAGACGACCAAGCGGTTCCAGCACGACGAGTGACGGACGGCTCGCGAGCGACGGGCGGTCGACGAGCGACGGGCGGTCGAGGGACCGCCGACGCTCCGGGGCCGCCTCAGCCGCCGCTCGCCGTCGGACTCCCGTCCATCTCGGCGGGGTTGCCCATCCCCTCCTTGACGCCGACGTGGATCAGCGCGGCGTTGACGGGGTAGGCGGCGACGAACCCCAGCGTGAGCGAGAACAGCAGGGCGGTCCAGAACAGCGGCGTGGTCCACCCCGCCCTGCCCGCCAGCAGGAGGTCGGTGCCGACGGCGACTACCTCCATGACCGTGATGCTCGGCGTCTCGCTCCACAGGGCATCGTTCATCGCCTCCCCGAACCCGGTCCCCTCCTGCATCAGTGGGGCGACGGTCAGCGCGAACCCCGCGACGTACGCGAGCGCGAACGTGGTCACCGTGACCCACAGCGTCGAGAAGCCGAGGATGATGGTGGCGGCGGTGATGCCGACTACCTCGCCCAGCCCACAGCCCGAGTAGCAGTGGGAGGTCGAGCGGAACCCCCGCTTCCACAGCGAGTCGTGGTCCATCTGGGTCCGCCCGGCGTACCAGTAGATAGCCAACCCGAGCGGCCCGGAGTAGGCGACCGACAGCGTCCAGACCAGCTTCATCGTCGAGGGGATGTTCCCGTTTTTCGACCGGACGTCCCACCGGAGGACGCCGAGCGAGACGAGGTTGAGGCCGAGCCACAGTCCGAGCGTCCACCAACTGTCGAGCGCCGGTTCGAGCACCGACCGGACCGGTGTGAACGCCGCTTCGACCGCGTGTACGACCCCGCCGTTCCCCGCCTGTAACGCGGCGAGCGAGACGTCGGTAGCGACAGCAGTCATCCGTCGAACCGTACTGCTCCCGGCTTTTACTCCGTTGTGGCCCCGAACCCCGGTCCGCTCGCTCGGTTTCGGGATCGAAACCCGCCGCGACCCGCGACCGGTTCGGTCTCGCGGGCGTCGGGGAGGTTATTGGGGTCGCCCCGCTCGTGACGGTCGTGAGCGACCCGACGCGAGCGGCGGCGGGGGAGCGCGGATCGGACGCCGACGGTGTCGGTTCCGCGGGCGCGGCGGCCGGGACCGGCGCGGTTCGGAGCGACGCGGCGGCCGACGCGGACCCGGCGGTCGTCGTCCGCGACCTGGCGAAGACGTACGGCGACGACGTGCGCGCGCTCGACGGCGTCTCGTTTACGGTCGACCGCGGCGAGGTGGTCGGCCTGCTCGGGCCGAACGGCGCGGGCAAGACCACCTGCATCAAGTCCGTTCTGGGGCTGGTGCTCCCCTCGTCGGGGTCGGTCGAACTCGCGGGCGTCGACGCGCACGCCGACACCCGGCGGGCGCACCGCCGCGTCGGCGCGATGCTGGAGGGGGCGCGCAACGTCTACTGGCGGCTGACGGTCCGCGAGAACCTGGCGTTCTTCGCGGGGCTGGCGGGCCGTTCGCCGGCCGCGCTCCGCGAGCGACACGACGCGCTGCTCGACCGGTTCGGTCTCGCGGAGTGGGCCGACACGCCCGTCCGCAACCTCTCGCGCGGGATGAAACAGAAGGTGGCGCTGGCGTGTACCCTCTCGCGGGACGTCGACGTGGCGTTCCTCGACGAGCCGACGCTCGGACTCGACGTGGAGAGCTCCCGCGACCTCCGCTCGGAGCTCCGGACGCTCGCCCGCGAGGAGGGGCTGACGGTCGTCCTGTCGAGTCACGACATGGACGTCATCGAGGACCTCTGCGACCGGGTGGTGATCCTCTCGGCGGGGCGTGTCGTCGCCGACGACTCGGTCGAGACGCTGCTCGACGTGTTCCGCACCCAGACGTACCGCGTCGTCGTCGACGGGGCACCCGACGGACTCCGCGACCGCCTGGCCGCCGAGTACGACCTGACCGAGTGGACGACCGACGGGGGGCGGACCCGCTTCGAGGTGACGCTCGCGTCGGGCAACCGGGTCGCCGACCTGACCCGGACGCTCGTCGACGCGGGCTGTGCGATCCGCTCGGTCGACACCGCCGAACCCGACTTGGAGGAGGCGTTCGTCCGCCTGACGCGGGGTGACGACCCGTGAGCGCGGACGGAACCGACGGCGGCGACGCGACCGGGACGGCGGAGGCGAGTGCGACCCCCGCCGCGGTCGGGGAGGGAGAGAGTCGATACGACCGAGAGGAGACGGTCGCCGGGGAGGCCCGCGCCAGCGTGCGGCTGTTCGCCGCCCTGCTCCGCAAGCGAGCGGTCCTGCTCGCGCGCTACCCGGTGGACACGCTCGGCGCCGTCGCGGGCGCGTTCGGCTTCTTCGTGCTCATCTTCCTCGGCGGCCGGTCGGTCGGCGGCGCGGCGTTCGACGACTCGCTCGGCGGGCTGATCGTCGGCTACTTCGTCGTCACGATGGCGATCGCGGCCTACCAGAGCCTCGCGGGGAGCGTCACCCGCGAGGCGCAGTGGGGAACGCTCGAACAGTTGTACATGTCGCCGCTGGGGTTCGGCCGCGTGATGGTGTTTCAGGCCGTCGTGAACGTCCTCTACAGCTTCCTGTGGGGAATCCTGATCCTCCCGCTCATGCTGGTCGTGACGGGGGAGTCGCTCGCGGTGGACCTGCTCACGGTCGCCCCGCTCGCGCTGTTCGCGGTGCTTTCGGTGATGGGCGTCGGCTTCGTCTTCGGCGGCGCCGCCATCGTCTACAAGCGCGTGGGCAACGTGTTCAACCTGCTCCAGTTCGGCCTGATCGGACTCGTGGCCGCGCCGGTCGAGTCGTACCCCCGGCTCCGCTACCTGCCGCTCGTCCAGGGGAACGCCATGCTCGGCCGCGCGATGCGCGAGGGCGTCCCGCTGTGGCGGTTCCCGCTCGCCGACGTCGCGCTCCTGGTCGGGGTGGGAACGGGCTACTTCGTCGCCGGCTTTCTGGTCTTCCGGCTGTTCGTCCGGCGGGCGCGCCGCGCGGGCAGCCTCGGCGACTACTGAGTCCGCGACCGCCGGCCCGACCCGGGTCCCTACTCGGCGACGTCGAACGCATCGCGCCACTCGGCCGCGAGCGCTTCGGCGGCCTCGCGGTCGGGTGCGGTCTCGCGCCGGTAGGCCGATCCTTCCGGCGCCTGCGTCAGCCTGTCGAGGCGGACGACGAACCCGCCGTCGGTCCGCTCGCGCAGCCGTATCGTCGCGTGACCGTCCTCGCGCTCCCACTCGTCGCCCGCGGCGTCCGTCTCGGCGCGCTCCCAGCCCATACCGCCCGTCGGTGCCCGACCGCCGTGAATCGGCCGGTTTCCGCCGACCGCGACCGGGGACCGAGCCGACGGTCGGCCGGCCCACCGCGCTCCCCTGGCCGACCGCGCCGGAGCGGCGGTCCCGCCCCGCCTCCGCGAGGACTGCGCTGGCGGCCGGACCGGTAGCCCGTTGGCTCGGGTTTGTTCTCTCGGTGGGTGCACGGCTCGCGCCGCGGTTCGTGACCGCCGTCCTTCCGAGGCCTCACTCGCTTCGCTCTCGAATTCGCTCTTTCGGTGGGCGGCTCGGCCCGCAGACCTCGCCGCCGTGCTCCGAGGCCTCACTCGCTCCGCTCGTTCGGCCTCGCTCTCACTGCCTGACGCGCGCCTCGTACCCTCGGCAGTCGGGACAGACCGCGAATCCGACGCCGTCGCCGACGCGGTCGCTCGCGGGCGTGCCCGCACCGCACGCCGCACACTGGCGTTGGCCCACCCAGATGAATCCCATGTGCGTGCCGACGGGACGCCGGCCGGTAGTAATGAACGAGATACCGGACGGTACGGTGCGGGTACGCGGTCGAACGTCCCGACGACCGCCGACGGGTGCCGCCGGTGTCGCGCTCCGCCGCGTCCCGGTGGTTTCGCGCTCGGTCAGTCGTGCCCCGAGACGGGGTTCGGCTCGTACGGCTCCTCCAGGTACTCCACGTCGCTGTCGGACAGCGAGATGTCGAGCGCCTCCACCGCGTCTTCGAGGTGTTCGACGCTGGTCGTCCCGACGATGGGCGCGTCGACGGCGTCCTTCGAGAACAGCCACGCGAGACCGATCTGCGCCATCTTCACCCCCTCCTCGGCGGCGAGTTCCTCGACGCGCTCGTTCACCTCGCGCCCGCCGTACTCCAGGTACGGGTGTCGACCCTCGGCGGACTCGGACTGCCCGCGTGCGGTGTCTTCGAGTTCCTCGTGCGGGCGGGCGAGGTAGCCCCGCGCGAGCGGACTCCACGGGACGACGCCGACGTTCTCCTCCTCGCAGAACGGGAGCATCTCGCGTTCCTCCTCGCGGTAGACGAGGTTGTAGTGGTTCTGCATGGTGGCGAACCGCTCTAGCCCCAGACGGTCGCTGGTGTGGAGCGCCTCGGCGAACTGGCGGGTCCACATCGAACTCGCGCCGAGGTAGCGCGCCTTCCCGCGGCGGACGGCGTCGTCGAGCGCTCGCATCGTCGTCTCGACGGGCGTGTCGTCGTCCCAGCGGTGGATCTGATACAGGTCGACGGTGTCCATCCCCAGCCGCTCTAAGGAGTTGTCGAGTTCCTGCTCGATACTCTTCCGCGAGAGGCCGCCCGAGTTCGGGTCGCCCTCGCGCATCGGGAAGTACCCCTTCGTCGCGACCACCTGCTCGTCGCGGTCGTACTCCGAGAGGACGTCGCCGAGCACCCGTTCGGACTCGCCGTTCGAGTACATGTTCGCGGTGTCGAAGAAGTTGACACCCAGTTCGACGGCGCGTTCGACCAGTTCCTCGCCCGCCTCGGGTTCGAGCACCCAGTCGCGCCAGTCGGGGTCGCCGAAGCTCATACAGCCGAGACACACCTTCGATACCTCCATCCCGGTGCCGCCGAGGGTGGTGTACTCCATGCGCGAGGCGTCGACGCGCCGGACCAAAAAGCCGCGTTCGCACGTCCCGACTCGCCGGTTCGCGGCGGCTTCGGGGACGCCTTGGAATCCGCGTGAGCCTCCGGACGGCTCCCGGCCCGGCGTCCGTCGTGGTGTGCCACATCGCGTACGTCCGGTCGCGGCCGCCGCCGCGTCCCCCCTCCGCGCCCCCGGCGTTCCCTCCGCCCAAAACTTATGCCGTCGCTCGGAAAATCGTCGTTCATGGCGAACGCGCCCTCCAACCACGACGACGGCTGCCCGAAGTGCGGTCACACCGACGCCGAGGTGGGGAAGATGTCGACCACCGGCGGCGGGCTCTCCAAGATGTTCGACATCCAGACGAACAGCTTCAGGGTCGTCTCCTGTACCAACTGCGGCTACTCCGAACTGTACCGCGACACGGGGTCGACCGGGAGCGACCTGGTCGACGTGTTCTTCGGCTGATGCCCGCCGGGAGCCTCCTGTTCGTCGTCCTCGTCCTGTTCGCGCTCGCGGCGCCGTTCGCGCTGTGGTACCTCGTCGAACGGGAACGGGAGCGCGACGCCGACAACGTCACCGACCGCCGGTCGGCCGAACGGGCGGCGCGGAGGGACACCGACACCGGTTCGGGCCGTGACCGGACCCGGTAGTCAAGAGTCCTCGGACACCTCGTCGTCCTCCCACCCCTCCGCGTAGACGTTCTCCTCGGGGACGCCCGCCTCCACGATATCCTCCTGCGTCTCGACCACCATGTCGGGGACGCCACAGACGTAGACGTCCGTCCCCTCGGGGTCGAGTTCGTCGCCGACGGCGTCGACGACGTGGTGTTGGACGTGGCCGGTCGGCCCGTCCCACGCCTCGTCCGACAGCGAGAACGTGACGTGGACGTTCTCGTAGCTCGCCTCGAACTGGTCGAGCGTCTCGCGGTAGACGAGGTGTCGCTGGTCCTTCTCGCCGAAGTAGAAGTGGGCGTCGCCCTCGCCGCGGTCGACGTACTCCTTCAGCATCGCCATCATCGGCGTGATGCCCGTCCCCGTGGCGACGAACGCGGCGTCCCGCTCGGGGTCGCGGAGGTGGAGGTTCCCCTCCAGTTCGCCCAACTCCACTTCGTCGCCCCGCTCGCGGTCGTGCATCCACACCGACGCGGTGCCGTCGTCGTATCGCTTGATGGCGAGCGTCACCTCGTCGGTGCCCGGGAGGCTGGTCGGCGTGTACGGCCGCACCACCTCCTCGCCGTCGTCCTCGAACTGGACGGTGGTGTGTTGACCGGGGTCGTACTCGAACGTCCCCTCCGACCGGCGGAGGCGGAACTGCTTGACGTCGGGCGTCATCTGGTGGACGGAGACGACTGTCGTCGTGACCATAGAACGGACAGGGCGGGCGGGCGGTTAGGGGTGGTGGCCTCCGGCGGTCGGCGGTGGACCCGGCGCCGACAGCGGCGCCGACGCCGTCGGTGTCCGCCCCGCCGGCCCTACCGGAACCGTCCGAGCAGGCGGTACGCCTCGTCGGGCGAGTAACGGCGGAACAGCAGGCTGTTCGTCAGCACCGACACCGACGACACCGCCATCGCCGCGGCCGCGAACGACGGCCGGAGCAGTCCGAGCGACGCCAGCGGGATCATCGCGGTGTTGTAGCCGAGCGCCCAAAACAGGTTCTGGCGCACCTTCGCGAGCGTCCCCGCGGAGACGTTCATCGCCCGCACCACGTCGGTCGGGTCGTCGCGCATCAGCGTCACGTCCGCCGCCTCGATGGCGACGTCCGTGCCGCTGCCGATGGCGACGCCGACCGTCGCGGCCGCCAGCGCCGGCGCGTCGTTGACGCCGTCGCCGACCATCATCACGCTCCCCTCGCTCTCCAACTCCTCGACGACCGCCGACTTCTCGTCGGGGAGTACGCCCGCGCGGACGTTCGACTCGTCGATACCAACCTCGCGGGCGACGGCGCGGGCGGTCCGCTCGTTGTCGCCGGTCAGCATCCACACCGACACCCCGCGGTCGCGGAGCGCCGCGACCGCCTCCTTCGAACTGGGTTTCACCTCGTCGGCGACCCCGAGGACGCCGAGGAGTTCGCCGTCGCGCGCCACCAGCATCGCGGTCTTCCCCTCCGACTCCCACGCCTCCATCGTCTCGCGGGCGGGTTCGGGGTCGACCCCCTCCTCCTCCAGGAGGTCGGGCTTGCCGACCACGACCGTGCCGTGGACGGTCCGCGCGCGGACGCCCTTCCCGGTCACGCTCTGGAGCACGTCGGGTTCCGTCACCTCGACACCCCGCTCGCGCGCGCCGGCGACCACCGCCTGCGCGATGGGGTGGTCGCTGCCCGCCTCGGCGCTCGCGGCGACTGCGAGCAGGCGCTCGTCGGTCACGCGCTCCCCGCCGCTCTCGTCGGTGGCGCCCGCCGCGTCGGGTCCGTCCGCGTCGGCCGGGACCGCGCCGTCGGTCGCGGGCGTGACGACCCGCGCGTCGGTGAGCGTCATCTCGCCTTCGGTGAGCGTCCCGGTCTTGTCGAAGACGACGGCGTCGACGCTCTCGACGGTTTCGAGCACGTCGCCCCGCCGGAACAGGATCCCGTTGCGCGCGCCGATGGTGGTGCCGACCATCGTCGCCGCGGGCGTCGCCAGCCCCAGCGCGCAGGGACACGCGATCAGGACCGCGGAGGCGAACACGACGACGCCGAACTCGAAGGCGCCGACGCTCGCCGGGCCGCCGCCGACCAGTCCCCACAGCGGCAGCCCCGAGACGAAGCCGGCGAGCGCCTCGGGGAACGCGTACCACACCGTCCCCCACAGCAGGGCGTTGGCGATGACCGCGGGCACGAAGTACGCCGACACGCGGTCGGCGACCCGCTGGATCTCCGGCTGGCTGCTCTGCGCCTCCTTCACCGTCTGGACGATCCGCTGGATCGCCGTCTCCTCGCCCACCTTCGTCGCCTCGACGTAGAGGACGCCGTCCTGGTTCACCGTCGAGCCGACCACCTCGTCGCCCTCGCGTTTGTCGACCGGTACCGACTCGCCCGTGACGTTCGACTCGTCGACCGCCGACTCCCCGCCGACCACGACGCCGTCGGTCGGCACCGTCTCGCCGGGGTACACCTTCATGGTGTCGCCCTCCTCGACCGCTTCGAGTTCCACGTCGCGTTCGTCTCCGTACCCCTCGCGGCCGTCGGCGGGCGTGACGAGGTGGGCCTCGTCGGCTTCGAGTTCGAGCAGGCTTCGGATCGCGTCCCCCGCTTGCGCCTTCGAGCGGGCTTCGAGGTAGTTGCCGAGCGTGATGAACGTCAGGATGAGCGCGGCCGACTCGAAGTAGAGTCCGCCGACGACCAGCCCCGCCATCACCGCCAGCGAGTAGACGTACGCGGTGGTCGACCCCAACGCGATCAGTACGTCCATGTTGGCGGTGCGGTTGCGGACGAGCGCCGTGTAGCTGTTCTCGTAGAACTCGCGGCCCAAGAGGACCTGCACGGGCGTCGCGAGCGCGAGCGCCCACCACTCGCGGCCGACGCCGAGGGGAGTGTCGGGCACCGGCAGGCCGACCAACTCGCCCATCATCAACAGCGACAGCGGGACGGACAGCAGCACGCCGACCGCGAGCAGGCGGCGCTGGTGGCGGAGTTCGGCGTCCCGCGCCGACTCGCGGGCTTCCTCGTCCGCCTCGGCGTCCCCCGACTCCCGGACCGGCGTGTAGCCGGCGTCCTCGATGGCGTCGTACACCGCCCCGCGGTCGGTCCCGGGTGCGTAGCGGACGAGCGCCTCGTCGGTGGCGAAGTTGGCGTCCACCGCGACGACGCCCGGCACGCCGCCGACCGCCTCCTCGACGGTCCCCGAGCAGTTCGCACACGTCATGTCCGTGACGGTGACCGTCGTCGACTCCGTCACCGGGTCGTAGCCGGCGTCCTCGATGGCGTCGTATATCCCGCCCAGACCGACCGTCTCGGGGTCGTACGCGACGGTCCCCTCGTCGGTGGCGTAGTTGACGTCCACCTCCCGGACACCGTCGAGCGAACCGACTCGCTCCTCGATCGTCTGTGAACAGTTCGCACAGCTCATCCCGCGTATCTCGACCGTCGTCCGGCGCGGGTCGCTCATTGTCGGATGTAGGGGCTCCTCACTCATTGGCCTTTCCGCTGTGAGTCCGGGGGTCGAACGCTGCGAGAGTTTCGATCTCGCGGATCGAGATCGGATCCCACTATCGTATCGAAACCGTATGCCGGGGATCGGATCCGGTCGACCGCTCGGTTGGAGGAGCTGGGACCGCTCGGCGGCTCCGAGCGCGACCGGTCGCGTAACCGTAACGGGCATGAGTCGCAGCCGTCTACCTCTCCGTGTGAGTCAGACGCTCTCCGTCCACGGGATGAGTTGTGCCGACTGCGAGGCGACCGTGACCGACGCGCTCGAAGGCGTCGACGGCGTGCGCGACGCCAGCGCGGACCGCGAAAGCGAGACGGCGACCGTCGAGGGCGACGCCGACACGCTCGACCTCATCGCGGCCGTCGAGGACGCGGGCTACGAGGCCGACTCGGCGTAAGCGAGGCGCGACCGCAGGGAGCGCCTCGGCACACGGCGGCGAGGTCTGCGGGCCGAGCCGCCCAGAGAGTGTGACCGAGCACCTCGGTCGAACCACCCGGAGCATACGAGCGAGCGCCCTGGTCGAATCACCCAGAGAACGCGACCGCAGGGAGCGCCTCGGCACACGGCGGCGAGGTCCGAAGGGCCGAGCCGCCCGGAGCATGCGACCGATCGCCGTGGTCGAATCGCCCGGAGGATGCGACCGAGCGCCTCGAAACGACCGCGAGGTCTGCGGGCCGAGCCGCCCGGAGGTGTGACCGAGCGCCGTGGTCGAACCGTCCACACAAACCGATCCGCGACCCGGGTTCTCCCGTTCTTTTGCCGACGAACCCGACGCTACCGTCCCATTGCGTAGAACTCGTCGTTGGGCCGCCAGTCGGCGAACGTCGCCAGCCGGTTGCTCAGGTTGAAGAACGCCGCGACCGAGCCGATGTCCCACACCTCCGACTCGCTGTACCCCGCCTCGTACAGCAGGTCGAGGTCGGCGGTCGTCACCGCGTCCGGCTCCTCGGTCAACGTCACCGCCACCTCTAGCATCGCCAACCGCTCGTCGCTCACGTCCGCCGAGCGGTAGTTCGATATCAGCTGGTCGGCCAACTGCGGGTCCTTCGCGTAGACGCGCGCGAGCGCGCCGTGGGCGACGTTACAGTAGAGACAGTGGTTCCGCCCCGACACCGCGACCACGATCATCTCCACCTCCTCGCGGTCGAGGTCCGTCTCCTCGACGAGCGCGTCGTGGTAGGCGACGAACGCCCGGAAGTGGCTCGGCTTGTACGCGAGCGCGGCGAACACGTTGGGCGTAAAGCCCGCGCGCTCGGTCTCGTCGGCGATACGCTCGCGCAGGTCCGCGGGCAGGTCGTCGTAGTCGGGCACCGGAAACCGCCGCTGTGCGTCGGCGTCGAGTTCCGGGGTCGGGCCGTCCGCCGCGCCGTCGGGGTCGTCGTGTTCGTCGCTCACGCGCCGCGGTTGGTCGGATCGGAACTTAACGCTACGCTCCGCCGCGTCGCGGCCGTCGGCTACCCCTCCGTCGAGTCGCGCGGGAGCCGCCCCGCCGACAGGAGCGCGAGCGATCCAGGGCGACGACGGGTCGATCCCCCGCTCCCCGCCCGGCTCACAGCGCGAGGTACGTCGACGCGGCGACGGCGAACACCCCGAGCGCGAACAGCCCGCCGTTCCAGACCCGGCTGTCGGCGGTGGTGAGCCGCAGGCTCCACGACCGCGAACTCGGCCAGAGGAAGCGCACGCCCATCGGCGTGACGACGTCGCCGAGCAGGTGGGCGAACACGGAGCCGAACCCGACGAGGAAGCCGAACGCCGCCATCGACAGCCCCGCGGGGGTCGCGACCGACAGCACGCGCGAGAGTCCGCCGGCGACCAGCGCGAACGCGCCGCCGACGAGCGCCGCGAACGCCAGCGAGTGGGTCGGCCCGCGGTGTGGAATCCCCGGCAGCCGGTGGTCGACGTCGGGCAGCATCGCGAGGTAGCACATCGTCGCGGCGGTCACGAACGCGAGCGCCACGAACCCCGCCGACACCAGCCAGTAGCCGACCGGCGCGAACGCGAGCAGCGACACCCCCAGGTGTCCCGTCCGGTACACGCCCGCCGGTTCCCCGCCGCCGCACATAACCGATGCGGGCCGCGTCTCGGCGCCGATAACCGACCCACCGGCGGGCGCACCGCGGCGGGTCGCCTCCGCCGCGGCGCGCGTCCAGTCGCCCGCCAGCGCTCGCCCGGGGGTCACGCCGCCGGGTCCACGCACCGTACGGTCCGCGCCGTCGCGCCATCCCGCCGCCGACCGACAGGCCGAAGGCCGCCGGCCGGGTGGGGGTGACCACACCGTGGCGTACCCGTTCAGCTACTACTTCGGCGTCTCCGACGCGCGACGGCACGGCCGACGGGTCGCCGTCGGGGTCGGCGTCGCGCTCGCCGGGCTGGCGGCGGGGACGCTCGTCGCCACCCGGCCCGCCTTCCTGGTCGGACTGGTCGCGGTCTTCGTCGGTCTCTGGTACGCCCGCCCGGCGCTCGCGCGGCTGCTGGTGCCCGCGCCCTGGCAGCCCGAGGCGTGGCGGTACGCGCCGCTCCGGCACGCGCTCGACCCGGAGGGGGCGGACCGCTGGCTCGACGTCGGGACGGACACCGGACGCTCGCTGGTCGGGGTGGCGACGGCGGGGGCCGCACCGCCCGACGACACCCCGCCCGACCCCGAGACGGACCGGGCGGCGGCGCTCGCGGGCGTCCGCGTCACCGCCGTCGACGCGTTCGGGACCACCCTGCGGGGGGACGCCGCGCGCCTCGCCGAACGGAACGCCGCGGCCGCGGGACTCGACGCCGCGGCCGTCCGCGGAACCGCCGACTGCCTCCCGGTCCGTGCCGACTCTCAGGACGTGGTGACGATGTGTGGCGCGCTCTCGGACCTGACCGACGGCGCCGAGCGCGCGGTCGCGGAGGCGCGGCGCGTCGTGTGCGACGACGGGCGGGTCGGCGTGCTCGAACCGGTCGAGGGGGGCGGGCCGTCCGTCGGAACGGGCGGCGACGACCCGCTCGACCGCTGGGCGTCGCTGCTGGCCGACGGCGGGTTCGACGTGACCGCCAGCGGCGCCGTGAGCCGCGCCGGATCGCGGTACGTCTACCTCGTCGTCGAACCCGCGTGAGCGGCGCGGGCGGTGCGAGCGACGCGGACGGCCCGGGGGAGGGCCGGACGCGGACGTCGGCCGGGTTCAGTCGTCGGCCGCCTCGGTCTCGCCCTCCTCGCTCTCGCCGGCGGGGGTGCGTGCCACGCCGATGGTGACGCTCACGCCCTCGACGTCCCACTCCTCGACGAGGTCGAACTGCGGCGCGTCCGGGTCGAACTCGTCGGTGTCGAGGTGGCTCGCGCGGACCTCCTCGGCGACGTACGCGCGGTGCTCCTCGACGAAGCCGGCGACCCGGTCGTCTTCGACGTCGACCGACACGCGGATGGTCTCGTCCACCTCCAGGTCGAGGTCCTTCCGCATCTCCTGGACCCGCCGCACCACGTCGCGGGCGTACCCCTCCGACTCGATGTCGTCGGTGAGTTCCGTGTCGACGTACACCGCCCCGCCGCCGTCGCCGGGCTGGCGCGCGCCGTCGTCGACCGCGGCGCCGTCGAACTCGGCGCTCACGACGCCCTCGGGCGCCTGCGAGTGGAACGTCACCATGCCGTCGTCGAGTTCGTACGTCTCGCCGTCGACGGCGACCGACAGGCCCTCGCCGGTCTCCAACTCCGCGCGGACGGCTCCCTCGACCGCCTCCATCACCCGCTGGGCGTCGCCGCCGAACGCCGGGCCGAGCTTCGACATCTCGGGTTCCGCGACCTCGACGAGTTCGCCGTACGACTCGACCACCTCGATCTCGCGGGCGTTCACCCGGTCGGCGAGCAGGCCGCGGAGGTGTTCGACGGACTCGCGGGTCGCGGCGTCGTCGCTCTCGACGACGACCCGGGTGACGGGCCACCGGAGCTTCCGGCCGGCGCGCTGGCGCGCGTTCGCGGCCGCCTCCTCGACGCCCCTGAGCACCGCCATGTCGCGCTCCAGTTCCTCGTCGCGGAGCGTCTCGTCCACCTCGGGGACCGACAGCTGGTGGACCGTCGTCGCCGCGCCGTCGAGGTGCTGGTACATCCGCTCGGTGAGGTACGGCGCGTACGGCGCGAGCAGGCGGGTCACCTCGTCGAGCAGGGTCGACATCGTGGCGTACGCGGCGCGCTTGCTCGGCGAGTCCTCCTCCTCCCACATGCGCTCGCGGATCGCCTTCACGTAGAAGCGCGACACGTCCGCGGTCACGAAGTCGAGCAGCGCGTTGAGCGCGTCGTCGACGCGGTAGTCGTCCCACGCCTCGTCCATCTCGGCTTTCACGCTCTGGAGCCGCGAGAGCACCCACTCGTCGACCACCGTGAGCTCGCCGTCCCCGAGGTCCGCCTCGGCGGGGTCGTAGCCGTCGAGGTTCATGTACGGCAGCGGGAACCGGAACACGTTCCAGAGGATGTTGAGCGTCGACTGGGTCTCGTGGAGTCCCGCCCACTCGAACGCGAGGTCCTGTCCCTGCTGTTCGTGGCTCAGCAGGTAACACCGGAGCGGGTCGCGGCCCACCTCCTCGATGGCCTCCTGAGGGGTGACGATGTTGCCCCGCGACTTGCTCATCTTGGTGCCGTCGCCGAGCGTGGTGAACCCGTGCATCAACACCTCGTCGTACGGCGCCTCGCCGAGCGCGGCCGTCCCCATCCCGAGCTGCGACCAGAACCACCCGCGGGTCTGGTCGTGCGCCTCGATGATCAGGTCGGCGGGCCACAGTTCCTCGAACGCCGCCTCGTCGCCGGGGTAGCCGATGGTGCCCAGACTCGCCACCGACGAGTCGAACCAGACGTCGAACACGTCGGGCACGCGCTCGTACCTCGTCCCGTCTTCGGTGATGGTGAGGTCGTCGACCGACGGCCGGTGGAGGTCGATGCTGTCGGGGTCGATATCCTGGTCCACCCGCTCGGCGAGTTCCTCCCTGGTCGCGACGACGAGCAGGTCTGCGGCGTCGTAGTTCTCCTGCCCCTCGGGGACCCAGATGGGGAGGGGGATCCCCCAGTAGCGCTGTCGGGAGATGTTCCAGTCGGGCGCCTCCTCGACGAAGTTGCGGAAGCGGCCGTCCCGGGCGCCCTCCGGGTGCCACTCGCTGGTCCCGATGTTGGTGAGGAGTTCGTCTTTGATGTCGGTGATCCGGATGAACCACTGGTCGGTCGCGAGGAAGACGATGTCCGTGTCACACCGCCAGCACTGGCCGTAGCGGTGGCGGTGGGTGCCCGACGCGAGCAGCAGCCCCTTCGCGTCGAGGTCCGCGATGATGTCGTCGTTGGCGTCGCGGACGAACGTGCCCGCGTACTTGCCCGCTTGGTCGGTGTAGACGCCGTCGCCCCCGACCGGCGAGAACACGTCCAGCCCGAGTTCCCGCCCGCGTTCGAAGTCCTCCTGGCCGTGGCCGGGCGCGGAGTGGACAAGCCCGGTGCGGTCGGCCTCGACGTAGTCGGCGGTGTACACCTGGCCGGCGCCCTCGAAGTCGGGGTAGTCGGGCACCTCCTCGGCGAGGGGGAACTCGTACTCCCAGCCGACCAACTCCTCGCCCGAGAACTCGTCGACCACCTCGTAGTCGTCGTACCGACCCTCCTTCAGCGCCCCCTCGACGCACTGCTCGGCGAGGTACAGCGTCTCCGTCTCGCCGTCGCGTTCGGCGCGGACCTGCTGGTAGGTGAGGTCGGGCGAGACGGCGACGAACGTGTTCGCGGGGACGGTCCACGGCGTCGTCGTCCAGACGACGAGGTTCCCCTCGCGTTCGCGCAGCGGGAACTTGACGTAGATGCTGGGCGACTCTATCTCGTGGTACTCCACCTCGTTGTCCGCGATGGCGGTCTCACACCGCGGACACTGCGAGATGGCGCGCTTGCCCTGTTCGACCAGCCCGCGGTCGTGGACGCGCGCGAGCGCCCACCACGCCGCCTCCATGTACTCCGGCGAGACGGTGCGGTAGGGGTCGTCCCAGTCCATCCACGCGCCGATGGACTGGAAGTCCTCGTCCATCTTCTGTCGGTTGCGCTCGGCGAACTCGCGACACTCCTCGATGAACGCCTCCATGCCGAACTCCTCGATGTCACGCTTCGTCTCGAAGCCGAGTTCCTGCTCGACTTTCGTCTCGATGGGGAGGCCGTGCATGTCGTAGCCCGGCCGGTCGGTCACGTCGTGGCCCTCCATCCGCGTCCGGCGGATGACGGTGTCCTTGAGGGTCTTGTTCCACGCCGTCCCGAGGTGCATCTGGCCCGTGGTGTACGGCGGCCCGTCGACGAAGAAGAAGGAGGGGTCGTCGGCGTGTGCCGCCTTCGCCGCCTCGTAGGCGTCCGTCTCGTCCCACCGCTCGGAGACGGCGGATTCGACCGCCTCCGGGGCGTACTGGTCCGAGACCTCCTGGTCGTCCATATCGGGGGAAATCCCCGCGCGTACATCAAGTCGGTGGTCTCGCAGAGCGTCTGCCGGGTGAGCGACGCGAACGAGGCGGACGGCACGACGGCGGCGCGGCCCGAGGCCGCGCCGCCCACCGAGAGTGCGTCCCCGGGACGAGCGACCGGCGGGACCGAGTCGAGCGTCGAGCAGACGAGCGGCCGGCGGCCGGGCTACTCGGTGTCGGTCCCGGAGACCGACAGTCGGTCGAACACCACGAGGACCGGGTCGGCGAGCAGGTATGACGGGGCGACCACTATCACGAGGAGCGCGACGGCGGACGCGACTCCGGCGAGGACGCTCTCGGGGAACGTGAATCGGTTACCGCGATACCGATACTCCCTCGCCGGGTCGAGCGGCCGCTCCGACCGCGCTCCCGACGGCGGGCGCCCGCCCCGGAACGGTATTGTGTGCGGCGGGGGAGATGCGAGTGGAGATGTCCAGCAAGGCCACGTTCGAGTTGTACCGGGACAGAGCCGAGGAGTGGCGGTGGCGACTCGTCGCCGCCAACGGGAACATCATCGCGGACAGCGGCGAGGGGTACCGGTCGAAACAGGGGGCCAAGCGGGGGATAGCGAGCGTCAAGGCGAACGCCGACGGGGCCGACGTCCGGGTCGTCGACGACGGGTGACCCCCGGGGTGTCGTTTCGCAGGCGGCGCACCGCGTTCGCGCCCCCGCCGGCGAATTCGGCGGTCTCGGGCCGGGGAAGCGCGGATCGGCGGGTGACCCGGTCGAGCGGCGATCCCGGACACGCAGCGGCTGTCCCCCCGAGAACTGTACGTCTCGCGAATATCTTGTGTGTTATACGCCGGAGAATCGTGTACGTGGCTGAATGAGGAGCTCAGATGTCAGCGGTTGATCGCTTCCGCCACCCGCTCGTCGCCGTTCTCGTCGCCCTGGTGTTGACCGTCCCGTGGATCGGGACGTTCCTCTCGTACGGCGGGTACGGAACGGTACACCCCGGGGAGAACGTCACGCCCGTCACGGCCGTCGTCGTCGCGGGACTCGCCATCTTGGGCGCGGCGTTCCTGCTGGCGTGGGCGGCCGAGACCGCCGAGAAGGACGTCCCGCAGGCGTTCGCGATCGCGGTGCTGGCGGTGCTGGCGGTGGCGCCCGAGTACGCCGTCGACGCGCTGTACGCGTGGGAGGCCGGCACCGGGTCGATGGAGGCGGCCAACCTCGCGGTCGCGAACATGACCGGCGCGAACCGGATCCTCATCGGGTTGGGCTGGTCGGGGATCGCCCTGTTCACGATCTACCGTGCGAAGCGCACCGACGACGCGGCGGTCGAACACCGCTCGGGATTTCTCGCGGACGTGGTCGGACTCGACCGCAAGATCTCCACGGAGATCGCGTTCCTGCTCGCGGCGACGGCGTACGCGTTCTTCGTCCCCCTCGGCGGCGGCGTCGGACCGCTCGACACGTTCGTCCTCGTGGGGCTGTACGTGCTCTACCTCCTCGTCATCATCCGCGGCGACGTGGCGGCGTCCGAAGAACACGTCGGCGTCCCCGCGTACTTCCAGCAGTGGTCGAAGGTGCCGCGGATCGCCGTCGTCTTGGCCGGGTTCGCGTTCTCGGGTGCGGTCATCTTCACTGCCGTCCACCCGTTCGCCGAGGGGCTCGAACGGCTCGGACTCCAGTACGGCATCCCTCAGTTCTTCATGATCCAGTGGCTCGCGCCGCTCGCCTCGGAGAGCCCCGAACTCATCGTCGTCGCCTACCTCGTGAACAAGGCGCGGTCGACGGCGGGGTTCAACGCGCTCATCTCCTCGAAGCTCAACCAGTGGACGCTACTCGTCGGGACGCTCGCCGTCGTCTACTCGATTTCGGCCGGCGCCGTCGGTACCCTCCCGTTCGACTCGAAACAGGCCGCGGAGATCTGGATCACCGCCGCCCAGAGCCTCTTCGCGGTCGCGATCCTGACGAACTTCGAGATCAGCGTCCGCGAGGCGGTCGGACTCCTCGTCCTGTTTCTCACACAGGTCCTCGCCGAGTTCTACGTGATCCGGACGTACGCCGAACCGGCCGCGACGGAGGTCAGCATGACCATCCTCTACGCGTACACGGCGGTGTACGTCCTCCTCGGCGTCGGGCTGTTCGCCACCCGCCGGGAGAGTCTCCGCCGACTCGGCAGGCGGACAGCCTCGACCGCTCGGGCGGCCCTCGGGAGCGGCTCCGGATCGGCGGAACGCGTCGACTGAGCGGCGGTGCCGCCCCGCGGTGCGCTCCGGCGACGGTGGCCGGGTCGGGCACGCCCCGACGCGGTTCGGCTACTCCTCGGCCGACTCCGCTTCCTCCCCGTCGAGGAAGCCGTGGTACGGACAGACGTACTCGTCGCGGATTATCTGCTCGTCCATGATCTCCAGTCCGAGTTCGTCGAGGTCCTCGCCGATCCGCGTCAGGTCGTCGTGGTCGGTTCCGATGGCGTTGACGTACACGTTGCGCTGGCCGGTCATGACCTCCCGGACGGCCGTGACGCCCTCGACGTCGCGGGCGCGCTTGGCGAGTTCCCCCCGCTCGGAGACGGGGGCCGTACAGATGATCTTGGTGTACAGCGGGTAGCCCGCCCGGTCGTAGTCGATGTCGACGTGGTAGCCGCGGACGATACCGTTCCGTTCGAGTTCGCCGAGACGCATCCGGACGGTGCTCGACGAGAGGTCGAGTCGCTCCGCGATGTCGCTCGACGACGTGTGACGGGCGTCCTGTTGGAGGTGGTACAGGATGCGCCGATCGGTCGAGTCCAGGTCGCCGTCTTTCATCCCCTCGAAGGTGGGGGAGGACCACTATTGCTCTTCGCCTCCCCGCCGCGCCGGCCCGCGACCGCCGCCCGCCGCCCTATGACGACGGAACCGGTATATCAAGGACTTTATTTGACGAACTGTTACTCGAACCGGCTAGTTTATGCGGTTCCGTTATCTAAGTTCGGTCGCCGGACCAACTCGCCGTGCCATCCCACAGTCCCATGAACCCGAATCCGAATTCGAACCCGAACGCCGACTCGACCCGACCCGACCCGCCGCCCGCGGACGCCACCGCCGACTGTCACGTCCTCGGCGGCGGCGGCGTCGGCGCGACCGCGGCTCGCCGACTTCGGGCGGCCGGACACGCCGTCAGCGTCGTCGACGAACTGCACGACCCCTCGGAGACGACCGGCGTCCGCGGGGACCCGGCCGACCCCCGGACGCTGGTCGAGGCGGACGTACCGGAGGGGGCGACGGTCGTCGTCGCCACGGCCTCCGACCGACGGAACCTGCTGATCGCACAGCTCGTCCGCGCCCACCTCGACGCCGCGCGGATCGTCGTCCTCGTCAACGACCGGGGACGGCTCGACGCGTTCGCGGCGGCCGACTACGAGACCGTCTGCGCGACGACCGCGCTCTCGGACGGGCTGGTGGACGTGGTGGGCGAGGCATGAAGGAACTGGAGCGCGACCTCGGACTCCCGTCCGTCCTCGCCATCAGCGTCGGCGCGATGATCGGCAGCGGCATCTTCATCCTGCCGGCGCTGGCGCTCGAGATAGCCGGCCCGGCCGTCATCGTCGCGTACCTCCTCGCGGGCCTGCTCGTCGTCCCGGCGGCGCTCTCGAAGTCCGAGATGGCGACCGCGATGCCCGAAGCCGGCGGAACCTACATCTTCATCGAGCGGGGGATGGGACCGCTGCTCGGCACCGTCGCCGGCGTCGGCACGTGGTTCTCGCTGTCGTTCAAGGGCGCGCTCGCGCTCGTCGGCGGCGTCCCGTACCTGCTGTTGCTGTTCGACCTGCCGTTGAAACCGGTCGCGCTCGGACTCGCCGGGCTGCTCATCCTCGTGAACGTGTTCGGCGCCAAACAGACCGGGCGGCTCCAGCTCGGCATCGTCGTCGTGATGCTCGCGGCGCTCGGCTGGTTCGCCGCGGGTAGCGCACCGAGCGTCGAGGCGGCCAACTACGCCGGCTTCTTCGACGCGGGCGTCGGCGGCCTGCTGGCGGCGACGGGGCTGGTGTTCGTCTCGTACGCCGGGGTGACGAAGGTCGCGAGCGTCGCCGAGGAGGTCGAGTCGCCGGGCCGGAACATCCCCCTCGGCATCCTCGGGTCGCTCGTGTTCACGACCGTCCTGTACGTCGCCATCGTCGCGGTGCTCGTCGGCATCACCGACCCCGGGAGCGTCGCCGGGTCACTCACGCCCGTCGCGGTCGCCGCCGAGGTGACGCTCGGGGAGGCGGGCGTCGTCGCGGTCATCCTCGCGGCCATCCTCGCGCTGATCTCGACGGCCAACGCCGGCATCCTCTCGTCGTCGCGCTACCCGTTCGCGATGAGCCGCGACGGGCTGGTGCCGCCGTCGCTGTCGTCGGTCAGCGAGCGGTTCGGGACGCCCGTCGCGTCGATCACGCTCACGGGCGCGGTGCTGCTCGCACTGATCGCGTTCGTCCCGATCTTGGAGATCGCCAAACTCGCGAGCGCCTTCCAGATCATGGTGTTCGCGCTGATCAACGCGGCCGTCCTCGCGTTCCGCGAGGGGACCGCGGAGTACGACCCCGAGTTCAGGTCGCCGCTGTACCCGTGGATGCAGCTGTTCGGCGTCGTGACCGGCGTCCTGCTGCTCACGCAGATGGGGACCGTCGCGCTCGTCGGGGCGGCCGTCATCGTCGCGGGGAGCGTGCTCTGGTATCTCGCGTACGTCCGCCCGCGGGTCGACCGCGAGGGCGTGGCCGCGGGGGTCATCCGGCAGCGCGCCAGCAGACAGGCGCTCACGGCCATCGACGCCGCCCCGACCGCCACCGAACGGACGAGCGGGTCGGACGGGAACGACGAGGCGAGCGGTCGCCACGAGGTGCTCGTCGCGCTCACGAAGGAACTCGACGCCGACCGGGAGCGCTCGCTGGTCGCTCTCGCCGCGGACGTGGCCCGCCCGCACGACGGTCGGGTGGTCGTCGTTCGGTTCGAGGAGGTACCCGACCAGATGCCGCTCACCGGGGACACGACCGTCCAGTCGTCGTCGGACGTCTCCTTCGAGACGCGGATGGACGCGCTCGCGGCCGAACTCGACGTCGATATCGAGGCCGACGAGGTCGTGAGCCACGACACGAAACACGCGGTCGTCAACCTCGCCGCCGACCGGGGCGTCGAGACGGTCGTCGCGGAACACGAGCCGCTGCGGCTCCGCTCGCGGCTGTTCGGCGACCCCATCGACTGGGTGGTCCGGCACGCTCCGTGTGACGTCCTGCTCGTCGACAACCTCGGGTACGAGACGCCCGGAGAGGTCGCCGTCTCGACCGGGGGCACCCCGTACTCGCCGCTCGCGGTCTCCGTGGCGGAGGCCGTCGCCCTCGCGAACCGGGGACGGCTCTCGCTGTGGCGGCCCGGCCGGGACGGCGGCACGGGTCGCGACGGCGCCTCGACGGAGTACCGGTCGGGACTGTCGGAACTCCTCTCCGTTCCCGTCCGCGAGGAACCGGTCCGGCCGGACGGCGGCCGACCGCCGACCCCCGACCTGCTGGTGCGCCGCGGGGCCGGTCTCCGGCTCCGGGACGCGCTGTTCGACGAACGGCCGGCGTTCCCCAGCCCCGGCTGTACGACGGTCACCGTCTACGCCCGCGAGTCCCGGCGGCCGGGGCTGGCCCGACGGCTCGTCGAACGGGTCGTCTTCTGAGCCGGTCGCGGCTCGGGGACGTTCTCCTCGTCGTTCCCCCTCGCGGCTCCCGCCTCCGTCGGCGTCCGCTCCCGGTGTACGGGTTCGCCGTCTCCCGCCCGGGGGGGACGGGTCGACGGAGCCGCACACGGGTCGGTTTTCCGTCGGGGGCCGCTACCGCGAACGTGGCGAGTCTCACCGAGACGCACATCGAGAACCGCGAACGCATCCAGCCCAACGACACCAACAACCACGGCAGCGCTCACGGGGGGAAGATCATGCACTGGATGGACGAGGTCGGCGCGATGTCCGCGATGCGTCACGCGGGCGAGACGTGCGTGACCGCACACGTCGGCGACCTCGACTTCAAGCGTCCGGTTCCGGGGGGCGACACCTGCGTGATCGGCGCGTACGCGTACGCCACCGGCAGGACGAGCATCCGCGTCCGGATACGGGCGTTCCACGAGGACCCCACCACCGGCGACCGCGAACGGACGACGGACGCCTACTTCGTCTTCGTCGCCGTCGACGCCGACGGCGCCCCGACGCCCGTCCCGGACCTCGCCGTCGACACGGAGCGGGGGGAGGAGCTCCGAGCCGCCGCGCTCGCCGACGAACCGAGGGGCTGACCCGCGGACGCGGGACGGCTCACTCCGGCTCCGCGACGGTCACGACGGGGACGGGCGCGGAGCGTACGGTCTCCTCGGCGACGCTACCGAGCAGGATACGGTCCGTGCCGCGCCTCCCGGTCGTCCCCATCCCGACGGCGTCCACGTCGTTCGACTCGATGCTGTCGGCGATCACTTCGATGGGTGACCCGTGTTCGACGTGGCGGACGGTGTCGACCCCGTGTGCGTCGGCCGTCGAGACGACGCTCTCGACGGCGTCGGCCGCCGCCGTCTCGTTCTCCTCGCCCGCGCTCGCCGACCGGGAGGCGAGTCCGAGGGCGGTGTCGTCGACGACCGACAGGACGTGTACGGTCGCGTCGAGCGCCGCCGCGAACTCGACGAGGTGCTCGGCGGCGTACGCCGCGGCGGCGCTCCCGTCCGTCGGGACGAGGACGTCCTCGTACGGGAACGCGAACGTCTCGTCGGGGCGCATGCGGGCCGTCAGAACCGGGACCGACGAGAGCCGGACGACCTTCTCGGTGACGCTCCCGTTGACGTACCGCGAGACCCCCTCGCGGCCGCGGGTCGGCATCGCGATCAGGTCGTGGTCGTACCGCTCGGCGTACTCGACGACCGTCGGCGCCGGGTCGCCCTGGACGACGTCGGTCTCGTGTGGGACCCCGAGCGTCTCCAGCGTCTCAGCGGCCTCGTCGACGACCTCTTCTCCCCGTTGGACGAGTCCGTCGACGGTCGAGCCGTCGACGACGGTGACGCTGTCGCGGGCCGTATCGGCGACGTAGAGCACCCGAACGGTCGCGTCGGCCCAGTGGGCGATCTCGCCGGCGTGGTGGAGCAGTTCGGCCGCGCCCTCGCTGCCGTCGAACGGGAGGAGGATGGTGTCGTACATGGCTCGGTGGGGGCGGTACGGTGGCGACGCGTATGGGTCTTCACCCGCCGGAAGGCGCTGCGGGGGCACACCGACCCCGCCCGAGGCTCCCGCGGGGCCCACTCCCCCGTTCGGCGCCCACCGGGGAGCGCCGCTCAGTCGGTCTCGCCTCCGCCCGCCGGCGGCCGTCCGCCGACCGGGTCGGCGGCGTCGCGGTCGACGGTCAGCCGGACCTTCTGGATGCGGGTGTTCTCCACCTGTTCGGCCCGCAGCGTCACGTTCTCGTAGTCGAACTCCTCGCCCTGTTCGACGAGGCGGCCCGCCCGGTTGAAGGTGAACCCCGCGATGGTCTCGAACTCCTCCCCCTCGGGCAGGACGATGTCGAGCGCCTCGTTCACCTCGTGGACGTTGACCGAGCCGTCCACCACGGCCGTGTCGTCGTCGACGAACTCGATCGGGTGGTCCTCGTCGGCCACCAGTATCTCGCCGACGATCTCCTCGGTCACGTCCTCCATCGTGATCAGCCCCTCGGTGGTGCCGAACTCGTCGATGACGACGACCATGTGCATCCGGTTTTCGCGCATCTCCGAGAGGAGTTCGTCGACGTTCTTCGACTCGGGGACGTGCAGCGTCGGGGCGGCGACCTCCGCCACCGTGAGGTCGGCGAAGGCGTCGGAGTCGGACTCCCGCAGGTCGCGGATGTCGAACACGCCGGTCACGTTGTCGAGCGACCCCTCGTACGCCGGCAGGCGGGCGTGGCCCGCCCGGATGCACTCCTCGATCGCCTCCTCGACGGTCGCGTCCGCGGCGATGCCCGTGATGTCGAGGCGGGGGGTCATCACCTCCTTGGCGGTGGCGTCGGTGAACCGCAGGGTGCGCTGGAGTATCTGCCGTTCGTCCTCGTGGAGGATCCCCTCGCGCTCGCCCGTCTTGATCATGTTCCGGATCTCGTCGCGGGTGACGTACGACGACTCGATCGACGAACTGCCGCCGGTGAGCCGGTTGACGGCGCTCGTCAGGTAGTAGAACAGGGTGATGAGCGGCCACAGCACGGTCCCGACGAACTTCAGCCCGGGCGCGACGGTCCGCGCCCACGAGTCGGTGTTCTCGACGGCGTACGACTTGGGCGCGCTCTCGCCGAACAGCAGGACCATCGACGTGATCCCGAGCGACGAGACGAGGACCGCCGTGCCAGCGTCGAAGTAGAAGCCGACGACGGTGGTCGAGATGGAGGACATCGTGATGTTGACCATGTTGTTCCCGACGAGGATCGTCACGAGCAGGCGGTGGGGGTCCTCCTTGAGCGACTTGACCAGGCGCGCGCCGCGTTCGCCCTTCTCGACCATCGCGTCCACCTGGTGGGCGGGCAGCGAGAACAGCGCGATCTCCGACGACGAGAAGAACCCCGACCCCATGATCAACAACAGGATCATGACGACGCCGACCAGGGTGACCTGTGTCCGTCCCAGTTCGGTTCCGAGGACCGGCACGGTGTACTGGGCGACAGCGGTCCCCAGCACTGCTGTGAGTGCGGATGATCCCATCGGTAGCCGTACTCCCAGAACGGAATTAATCCTTATGAACCGGATGGACTCCCGACGACCGACGCTTATATGTGTCTAACGGGACGGGAGACCTCTCCGACTTCCGCGGCCGGTTCGCGCACGGGACCGCGCGGCGGGTACGGCAGCCTTGACCGCGGCTCACCCCCGCGGTGGAAAGCGGTAAACCCCCCGCAGCCGAACGCGCCGGCATGAGCACGGACGCCATCGAGTTGACCGTCCGGGGCGCGGCCAAGCGGGACGCGGGGCGGGGGATCGCCCGGCTGCCCGAACGCGCGATGAGCGCGCTGGGCGTGCTCTCGGGCGAGACGGTCCGGATCAGCGGCGGCCGCGACACCGTCGCGAAGGTGTGGCCCGCCGGCACGGACGCCGAACCCGGCGAGATCCGGGTCGACGCCGAGACGCGCGCGAACGCGGACGTGAAGATCGGTACGACCGTCCGGGTCGAAAAGGAGCGGGTCGCCGAGGCCGAGTCCGTCACGCTCGTCGCGCCGGCGGCGCTCGACTCGGTCGACATCGACGGCGAGACGCTCTCGCGGGCGGCGAAGCGCGACCTCGACGGCCGGCCGGTGCGGGCGGGCGAGCAGGTCCGGCTCTCCCATCTCGGCGGCAACGTGTTCGTCGTCCGCGAGACGCTCCCCGAGGGGTCCGTCCGCGTCACCGACGAGACCGACGTCACCGTCGAACGCCGCGGCGGCTCCGACGACGGCCCGGTCAGCATCGACGTGACCGGCGGGGGCGAGTCGGGGTCGACCTCGACCGACCGGTCGGGCGGGGCGAGCGGCCGAGCGGGTGCGAGCGGAACGGGCGGAGCCGACGGGCGGAGCGGACCCGGCGCGAGTGGCGGGGTCGACGACGGGGACGCGCCGACCGCGGCCCGGCCGACGGGCGACATCACCTACGAGGACATCGGCGGGTTGGACGAGGAACTCGACTTGGTTCGAGAGACGATCGAACTCCCGCTTTCGGAGCCGGAGGTGTTCACCCGCCTCGGCATCGACCCGCCGAAGGGCGTGCTGTTGTACGGCCCGCCGGGGACGGGGAAGACGTTGATCGCGAAGGCCGTCGCCAACGAGGTGGACGCGACGTTCATCTCGGTGTCGGGTCCCGAGATCACCTCGAAGTACAAAGGCGAAAGCGAGGAGCGCCTCCGCGAGATATTCGACCGCGCGAACGAGGAGGCACCCTCCATAATCTTCTTCGACGAGATCGACTCGATCGCGGGCCAACGCGAGGACGAGGGCGGGATGGAGAACCGCGTGGTCGGGCAACTGCTGTCGCTGATGGACGGCCTCGACGCCCGCGAGGACGTGGTGGTGATCGGCGCGACCAACCGCGTCGACGCGATCGACCCCGCCTTGCGCCGCGGCGGCCGGTTCGACCGCGAGATCGAGATCGGCGTCCCCGGCGAGGCGGGCCGCCGCGAGATCCTCGACGTCCACACCCGACGGATGCCGCTCGCAGCCGACGTGGACCTCGACAGGCTGGCGGCGCGCACCTACGGGTTCGTCGGCGCGGACGTCGACTCGCTCACGACGGAGGCGGCGCTGACCGCGCTCCGGCGGACCCGCCACGACGACGCCGACGCCGACCTCGGGACGGTGGAGGTGACCCGCGCGGACTTCGAAGACGCGCTGTCGTCGGTCGAGCCGAGCGCGATGCGCGAGTACGTCGCCGAACAGCCGTCGACCACGTTCGACGACGTCGGGGGACTGCACGACGCGAAGGCGGCGCTCGAACGCGCGGTGACGTGGCCGCTCCAGTACGGCCCGCTGTTCGCCGCCGCGGACGCCGCCCCGCCGACGGGCGTGCTGTTGCACGGCCCGCCCGGGACGGGGAAGACGCTGCTCGCGCGCGCCATCGCGGGCGAGTCGGAGGTCAACTTCATCCAGGTGGCGGGTCCGGAACTGCTCGACCGCTACGTCGGCGAGTCCGAGAAGGCGGTCCGGGAACTGTTCGAGCGCGCCAGACAGGCCGCACCCGTGATCGTCTTCTTCGACGAGATAGACGCCATCGCGGGCGACCGCGACTTCGCGGGCGACTCCGGCGTCGGCGAGCGGGTGGTCTCACAGCTCCTCACCGAGTTCGACCGCGCGGCGGAGAACCCCAGCCTCGCGGTGCTCGCGGCCACGAACCGGAAGGACGCGCTCGACCCGGCGCTGCTGCGACCCGGGCGCTTGGAGGACCATGTCGAGGTACCCAAACCCGACGGGGAGGCGCGGCTCGCCATCCTCCGCGTCCACACCGGCGAGAAACCGCTCGCGGACGACGTCGACCTCGACGCGGTCGCGGCGCGGACCGCGGGCTACTCCGGCGCGGACCTCACCGCGGTCGCGCGCGACGCGACGATGCGCGCGGTCGAACGCGTCGCCGACGAGTTCGGCGACGAGGCCAACGACCACGCGGAGGCGCTGTCGGTCACGATGGCCGACTTCGAGGCGGCCGTCGAAGCGGTCGACCCGAACGACTGACGCCGGGTCGCCGACCCGAGTCGGCCGGAAGTCACGTCTCGGCGTCGCCGCTCGCGCCCCCGTTCCCGGTCGGGTCGTCGGTCGGCCCGCCGTTCGGGTCGCCCGCGTGCTCCTTCCGCAACACGGCGTCGTAGTGGTGGTCGTCGGTGTACCGCACCTCGACGAGCCTCCACGCGGTGCCGACGCACGCGCGGTCGAGTATCCGGGGGGCGAACGGGCGGAACACGAGCGTCTCTCCGCGCTCGCGCTCGTACTCGAAGTGGAACGCGCGCAGACCCATCCCGGGTTCCGGATCCGCGCGCGCGCCGAGCAACTCGCCGGCGGTCGCCGCCTCGGGGTCGTAGTTGTCGAGGACCGCGACGGCGTCGTCGGAGGTCACGAACGCGAGGTCGCCGAGGAACTCCCGGAGGTGCGTGCGCGAGCGGACCAGCCCCAACTGGGTGCCGTGGGCGTACGCCGCGGCGAACCGGTCGCGGCCGAACGTCGCCGGCAGGTCGAACATGTCGCCGCGGACCGCGTTCTCGACGCCGCGGTCGCGCATGGTTTCGACGAGGTGTGCGGACACCTCCAGCGCCACCGTCTCGAACCGCGCTTGGAAGTGGAGCGCGTCCCGGCCCGCGCCCGCCCCCAGGTCGAGCAACGGCCCCGAGAGGTGCGACTCGAGCCACCGCGCGTACTCGCTCTCGGGGTCGCGCTCCGCGAAGTAGAACTCCTCGACCGGGTGTTCGCGTTCCCGCTCGCCGTCGACTTGGAGGAGCGGTTCCGTCTGTTCGCCGCGCGCGAACTCCCGGATGGCTCGGCCGAACGGGTCGGACACGGCCGGACGACCGGCCTCGCGGACGGTAACGCTTTCTCACCCGTGTCACCGGTCCGCACGGGCGCCGACAGTCGGTGGGATGAAGCGGTCCCGGCGCGAACACGCCGGTCGTGCCAGAGGCAGACATCCTCCCCGACGAGGCCGAAGAGCGACTCACGGCGACGTGCCGGACCACCGTCGGCGACCAACTCCGCTCGGTGACGTACTTCACGCGCAGCGACTTCGAGCGGGTGTACTTCCGCGAGGACCTCGAACAGGACGTCGACCTGATGGGGTTCATCGGCACCGAGTGGCAGGACTTCAAGCTGACCACCGACACCTACCAGGCGTCGGAACTCGGCGACTACCGCTACACGCTCCGGGTGTTCGAGAACGGCTACCTCGTCCGCATCGCCACCGACAGCGCGGGCGTCGTCGTCACCACCGACGGCCTCGAACTCCGCGACTTCGACGAACTCGCGCGCGCGGTCGCCTCGACGCTCGACGAGTGGCAGAGCGGCGGGCAGGCGGAGTCGTCGAACTGAGCCGACGGTGACGCCGTTCGGCTACCGCCCCACGATCGGCGCCCGGAGCGCCTCCACCTCCGAGAGTATCGCGTCGACGTGGTCGTCGCCGACGCCGTTCTCGCGGAGCGCGGCTTCGAGGTGGGTCGCCACCCGGTCGAAGTCGTCGTCGTCGATGTCGAGGTGGTCGTGCGCCTCGCGCATCTCCGCCCCCGAGTAGTCGACCGGTCCGCCGGCGACCGAACTGATGAACTGGACCTGGTGGGCGCGGAGTTCGACCATGTCCATCCCGTCGAAGAAGTCCACGAGGTGCTCGTCCGCGAGCACCCTGTCGTAGAAGTCGTCGACCACGGCCTCCACCGCGTCCCTGCCGCCGATATCGGCGTAGATCGAGTCGGCCATCGTGTCCGGGCGTGGCTGGGGACCGAAGGGGTATAGTGGCTTTCCCGAACGCGTCTCGCCCGCCACGGGACACCCGCCCGCCGCGGACGCCCGGACGGCGCGACCGCACGGCGTCGGCAGTTCAGTCCCAGAAGCTCTGGGTCCGCGCGTACTGCCGCTCTTGGGCGAGGATGTCGCGGTAGAAGTCGTCCTCGTCCTCGCGGAGTTTGGCGATGATCCGCGCGGCGTTGTGCGGGCCGACGCCGCGGGCCGCGAGCGCGACCACCGCGCGCTTGCCGTGCGCCTGCACGAGGTTCGACGACCGGAACGCCTTCCGCGTCAGTTTCTCCTGTTCGTCGTCCTTCTCGTCGGCGCGGACCGCGCTCACCACCTCGTCGGCCCACGGGTTGAGCGCCGCTATCCGCGTCGACCCGCACTCCGGACACTCCGGCTGGTCGCGCACGCGGCGGACCTTCGTCGTGTGGTCCCACTCCCGACAGTGCACGCACAGCAGGATGACGCGGTCGTCCATGATCCGGTCTTTGATCGTCTCGATGACCGACGCGTCGGCGTTCTCGGGCACGAGCAGTTCCCGGCCGGACGACTGCCCGCCCGTGCCCAGCGGGGTGCGGTCGCGCGCGGCGACGAGTTCCACCTCGCCCGACTGGATGCTCGCGAGCAGGTCCGCCGTCTCGTCGACCGCGAGTTGGGTGTGGAACACCTCCCGGACCGCCTCGTCGAACACCGGGGTGCCCTCCAGCGCGGCCATCAGGCGGTCGGCGCCGAACCGGCCGCTCCCCTGGTAGCGCTTGAGCGCGCCGAACTTGGCGGCGACGTGCGCGAGCGTGAACTTCAGCGTGTCCGAGTGCTTCAACGCGAGTTCGAGCAGCGCCTCGACGTGGGCGGGGTCGGTCCCCTCCAACACCTCGATCACGGTTCCGGGGTCGACCTTCGCGGGCACCTCCAACTCCACGCGGTAGGGGTCCGCCTCCATCCCCACCGACGACCCGGTGCGCTGGCCGATCAGCGCCGACAGCAGGCGGCCGAGCGTCCGGTTGACCTCGTGGCCGAACGCCGCGTTGAGCGTTATCGACCGCCCGCGACCCTCGACGACGACCCGGCCGTCGGTCGGCATCGGGTGGCCCGCCTCGACGTGCCGCTCGACGCCCTCCAGCCCGCCCGCGGCGGTGTGGACGTCCGTCGGGTACCGGTTCGCGAACTCCCGCGCGACGGAGTCGCGGGAGGCGCCGCCCGCGAACTGGGGTTCGGCGACGCCGCGCATCTCGCCCACCTCGCTCGCCACCGCCCGAGGGACGGGTATCTCCTGGCCGGTCCACGACGGCACCTCGCCCGCGGGGTCCTCGATTGGCGCGACGTTCACCTCGCTCTCGTCGTCGTCGATGTCGTTGATCCGCCACATCTCGCCGCGCTGGATGAACGTCTCGCCCGGGGCGGCGAAGTTGACGACGAACCGCTCGTCGAGCGTGCCGATCTGTCTGCGCGAGGAGATGTCGTACACCTCGTACGTCTCCTCGTCGGGGATCATCGAGAGGTTGGCGTAGAAGTACTGCCACGTCCCGCCCGACTTCTCGATCACGTCGCGCTCCTCGTCGAGCCAGAGCAGGCGGTTGCCCGACAGCTCCTCGATCACGGCGCGGAACTGCTCCTCGGGGAGGTCGCGGAACGGGTACGCGGCCGTGAGCAGGTCGTGTGCGTTCCGGATATCCACCTCGCCGAAGTCCATCAACAGCCCGACCGTCTGGTTGGCCACCACGTCGAGGCTGGCGTGGTGGATGCCCGCCGACTCCACGTCGCCCGCAATGGCGCGGCGCGCGATGGCGAGCGCTTCGAGCGTGTCGTCTGGGTGGTCGGTGACGACCGTCCCGTGGCTGGTCTCGCCGCGCCGGTGGCCCGCCCGCCCCACCCGCTGGAGCAGTCGGGCGACCTCCCGCGGGGAGTTGTACTGGACGACGTGGTCGACCCGACCCACGTCGATGCCGAGTTCCATCGAGGAGGTACAGACCAACCCGTCGAGTTCGCCCGCCTTGAACGCGTCCTCCACCTCGATCCGCGCCTGCTTCGACAGCGAGCCGTGGTGGACGCCGATCGGTTCCTCGAGCGTCTTGAACCGCGACCCCAGCGCCTCCGCTGTCTGGCGGGTGTTGACGAACACGAGCGTCGACTCGTTCTCCCGCACGATATCGCGGATGGCGCGGACGTGGCTGGCTATCTCGGGGTCCGTCGCGAGTTCGCCCGCCAGCCGCTCGTCCGCCTCGGTCACCTCTGGCGTCGTCACCGTGAACTCCACGTTCGTGCCCGCGTCCACCTCGACTATCTCACAGCCCCGGTCGCCGGTGAGGAACTTCCCCACCTCCTCGGGGTCGCCGACGGTCGCCGAGAGACCGACCCGCTGGAAGTCGCCCGCGAGCGCGCGGACCCGCTCTAACCCGACCGTCAACTGCGCGCCCCGCTTGGACGCCGCGAGTTCGTGCACCTCGTCGACGACGACGTGGCGCACGTCCGACAGCGCCTTCCGGAGCTTCTCGCCCGTCAGCATCGCCTGGAGCGTCTCGGGCGTCGTCACGAGCACGTCGGGCGGGTCGTCAGCCTGCTTGCTCCGCTGGTAGTCGGAGGTGTCGCCGTGTCTGACCTGCACGTCGAGGTCGAGGTACTCCCCCCACCACTCCAGCCGCTCGCGCATGTCGCGGTTGAGCGCGCGCAGCGGCGTGACGTACAGCGCGCCCAGCCCCGCGGGCCGCGTCTCCGCGAGCGAACTGAACACGGGGAGCATCGCCGTCTCCGTCTTGCCCGTCCCGGTCGGTGCGATCACCAGCGCGTCCCGCCCGTCCGCGACCGGCGGGATGGCGCGGCGCTGCGGCTCCGTGGGCGTGGTGAATCCGCGTTCGGAGAGCGCCGCCCGAACCGGGTCGCCGAGGGCCGCGAAGGCGTCCATCCCGGCCGCCTCCGCCGTATCACTCATCACCCAAAGTAGGGGCGCGAGGCTGTTAAGCCCCGCGCTCCCGGTCGATCCGACCGTCCGCTCGCCGGCTCGCGCGCCCCGCGGACGGGTGGCTACTCCCGGCTGATCGCGATGTTCCGGACCTCGCCGTCACACTCGGGACACGCCCCGGGGTGGGTCGCCGCCGTCTCGCGGTGGCCGCAGTCGACGCACTCGAACAGCCCGTCCGTCGTCTCGTAGGGGTCGATCTGGATGGCTGGCACAGTATCGTGTGGGTTAGTGACACGGTTAAACGTTCCCCGGGTATCGATATTACGCGTATAGTATCCTAGAACGCATCGGGTTGACGAACGATCGATAGTTCGACCGATACCCGGCGCGAACCGGATCGAGCGCCCACATCGGGGGTGCGTCCGCGTGCGCCGCGGCGTCCGGGCGGCCGCCGGTCGAATCGGCGGTCGGCCCGACGCAACTTCCGCGCGCGGCCGGTCGTCCCGGCGTGAGTGCCCTACAGGAGTTCCTCCTCGGCGAGGTTGACGGCGTTGTGGACGGCGCCGACCGACGTGAGGTAGCCCGCGCCGACCGTGGTCTTGCTCGCCCGGGCGGCCGTCCCGCGGAGGACGGTCGGACCGATCTGTGCCACCGCGCCGTCGCCGACCGAGACCAGCCACCCCGGCACGTCGAACCGGTAGCGCTCCAGCCGGGGGTCGAACTCGTCGGCCGACCCGTTCAGTTCGTGGTCGACCAGCCGTCCGACGTTCTCGGCGGCGGTCTTGCCCATCCGGATCGCCGCCGAGGCGCTCGCGGGCACGGGTTCGCCGTCGGCGTCGACCGCGCGGGCGGCGTCGCCGAGCGCGAACGTGCGGTCGGTCAGCCGGAGGTCCGCTCGCACCGTCGGTCGGTCGCCGCCGGTCGCGTCGTCGCCCGTGATGCCGCCGGTCCAGACGAGTTGGTCGTACGCGAGCGGGCCGGCGTCCGTCTCGACACCGCCGTCGGTCACCCGCTCGACGGTCGTCCCGGTCCTGACGTCGACGCCGCGGTCGGTCAACTCCTCGCGGACCGCCCGCCGGAAGTTCGCGGGGAAGTTCGGCGCCACCTCCTCCAACTGCTCGACCAACACCACCTCGATGTCGTCGGGGACGGCCAGCCCGCGTTCCTCCGCGAGCGCGGTCAACTCGCCGGCGACCTGTACCCCCGACAGGCCCGCGCCGCCGACGACCACTTGGCCGCCGCCGGCGTCACAGAGGGCCAGAAACCGCTCGCGGATCGCCGCCGCGTCCGACAGCGACTTCAGCGGCGTCGCGCGTTCGGACAACCCGTCGATGCCGTAGTAGGCGGTTTCCGAGCCGAGACAGAGCGCGCCGTACTCCCACGACAGCGTCTCGCCCGCGTCGAGGTCGGCCCGGCCCGCCTCGGCGTCGACCGACTCGACGCGCGCGTCGACGACCGTCGCCCTGTCGAGTACGTCCGACAGGGGGATGGTGATGGCGTCGGCGACGGCCGGCCGGCGCACCGCGCGGTGAACCTCGTGGACGAGGACGTGGTCGGGACCGTCGTTGACGACGGTGAGGTCGACCTCCGGTGGCAGTCTCGACTCGAGGCGGCGCGCGGTCGACAGTCCGGCGTAGCCGGCACCGAGAACGGCGACATGCATCGGTCGGTGTACGGGTCGCGGCGAAAAGAGCGTACCGACGGCGGGGCGGGACGGCCGCGACCGGGACCGAACGTTCATCCCGGATGGGGCGGGCACGGCCCCCGTGCCCTGACCCTCGCCCGCGGCGGCTCGCGGTCGCGCGGTCGACCGCCGCGGCGTTCGCCCTCCAGTACTCGACCGCCAGTTCGCCCACGCGCGCTCGGAGCGACGGCGCCGAGTCCGCGCCGGTTCGTCCGGACCACCAGGTTCGGCCACCTCGCCCGTCCGGACCGCCGGTTCCGACTCAGAACAGCGCCTTCGACTCGGCGAGCACCTCGGCGGGACCGCCGACCTCCCACACCTCGGTGTCGACGCCGGTTTCGGCGACCCGTCGTTCGACCCGGTCGACGGCGTCGGCGGTGGTGTTGACGTAGACGCTCGCGCCCGTATCCGTCGAGAAGTAGACGGGGACGTCCTCCTCCTCGCGGAGTTCCCGGACGGCGTTGAACACCGCGAGCGTCTCGGGCTGCCAGTACACCCAGCCCGCGGGGCCGGTCATCGTCGTCGCGGTCAGCGACAGCGAGTCGTGCTCCGCGAGTTCGAAGATTCCCGGGAAGGAGCCGTCGCGGAGCGCGTCGCGCATCCGCTGGAGCTGTTCGTGGACGTGCGCCAGCCGCGCGTCGAACATGTGGCTGGCCTCGGCCTCCTCGTGGGCCGCCTCCGTCTCCTTGTACGCGGGCACGAGCGCCGTCACCACGCGGAGGTCCTCCTCGGGGTCGAACCCCTCGGGCGCGCCGCCCGCCGAGCCGTCGGCCGTCCCGACCGCCAGCCGCTCGGAGCGGCAGTCCTCGTCGTTCAACCCGGCGTACAGACAGGAGTACGCCCCCGTCACCGCCCGGGCCGCGGAGGAGGAGCCGCGGCGGGCGACCGCCGACATCTCGGGGTGGCTCATGTCGAGTCCCGCCGCCTCGACCAGCGCCACCGCCAGCGCCGCAAAGCCCGACGACGACGACCCGAACCCGACGTTCGAGGGGAAGGAGTTCTCCGAGACCACGCGCAGCCCGTGGTCGAAGTCGGCCAGTTCGCGGACGTGGTCGGCGACCATCCCGACCCGCTCGGCGCCGCGCCCCTCGACCGACTCGCCGTCGATGGTCAGGTCGTCGTCGCCGGCGCTCGCGTCGGGCTGCCACTCGACGGTGGTGGTGGTCCGTGAGGGGGCGGTACAGACGCTGATCGAGTCGTGATACGGGAACCGCATCTCGGGGTCGCGCATCCCGTGGTACTTGACCAGCCCCTGGATCGGGTGGGCGGTCGCGGTCGCCTTCATACCCGCCGGAGGGGCCGGCCGGGGGTTAGTCGTTCCGACTGCCCGGCGGGTCGCGGTCGGAGTCGCGGCCGGTGCCGGGGCGGTCGCCGCGACCCACGCGGTCGTCGGCGTCCGTGTCCGCGTCGACCGGCGCATCGGCGGCGTCCGCGACGCCCGAGACGACGAACCGCGCGCCCGCGGCGTCGCGGTCGAGGCCGACGCTCCAGCCGTGGTCCTCGGCGACCGTCCGCACGATGGCGAGACCCAACCCCGTGCTGCCGGCGCCCGACCGGCCGGCCTCGAAGAGGTCGTCCGCGTCGGCGGGGTCGACCCCCGGGCCGTCGTCGGCCACGGCGAACCCGTCGTCGGTGGCGCCGACCTCGACCCGGACGCCGTCGCCGCCGTGTTCGACCGCGTTGCGGAACAGGTTCTCGAACAGCCGGCGGGTGCGTGTGGGGTCCGCGCGCAGGCGGCGGTCCGACTCGACCGAGAGGGTCGCCTCCAGCGTGTCGACCGTCTCCCACGCCTCCCGGGCGAGCGTCGACAGCCGCACCGACCGCGGCTCCACCGCATCGCCGCGCGCGAGCAACAGCAGGTCGTCGATGATCGTCTCCATCCGCTCGTGGGCGTCGGCGACCCGGTCGAGGTACGGGGAGTCGCGGTCGGCGGCGGCGAGTTCGCGGTAGCCCTCGGCGACGTTGAGCGGGTTGCGGAGGTCGTGGCTGACGACGCCCGCGAACCGGTCGAGCCGCTCGTTGCGCGCCGCCAGCTCCCGCTCGCGCCGCTCGCGGAGCGTCACGTCGCGGAACAGCGCGACCCGGCCGGCGCCGGCGACGCGACCCGAAAGCGGCGTGACCCGGACGTCGTACGTTCGCCGGTCGCCACCGACCGCGAGCGTGACCCCCCGGTCCGACGACGCGTCTCCGTCGTCGCTGTCGTCCGTCCCGCCGTTGTCCGTCGCGTCGCCGTTCGCCCCGCCGTCGCCGGTCGCGTCGCCGATGGCGCGTACGACGCCCGGCGGCGCGGCGTCGGCGAGCGGGTCGCCGACCTCGGTTCCCGCGACGAGCAACGCCTCCATCACCGGGTTGAAGTCGAGCACGCGGTCGTCGCCGTCGAGGACGAGCACCCCGTCGTCGAGGCGGTCGACGACGATATCGCGGGCGACCGGCGCGGTGTCGAACAGCCGGTGTCGCCGCAGGCTGGTCGCGATCAGCGCCCCCGAGACGGGGAGCGCGACCGGCGTCGGGTCGAACGGGAAGGCGGTCGGCCACACCAGCGACGCCGCGTTGGCGGTCCACGGGACGAGCGCCGCGACGGCCAGCGTCAGCGCCTGTCGCCGGAACGCCCGGCGGGTCCGCACCGCCTGTAGCAGGAGGAGGGCGGTCCCGACGGCTATCAGCACGTACGTGACGCCGATGTACAGGTCGAAGTACGCGCCGCGGGTCGCCGAGAGGTCGGGGACGCCGTCGACGAGGCGGTAGCTCGCCTCGCCCGTGTAGAACAGCCCGTGGACGTGGGTCGTCGCGACTACCGCGAGGGTGAGGGCGACGAACCCGGCGAGCGCCGCGACCGCGCGCCGGCCGGCGAGGCGGTCGGCGTCGGTGAACCGGGCCGCGAACAGGAACCACGCGGGCGGGATCACGGCGTAGCCCGCGTAGCGCACCTTCCGCGCCAGCAGGAGGCGTTCGGCCGACCCGGCGTAGAAGCCGGCGGCCGTCAGCACGCCGACCCACGCGGCCCCGACCATCACCACCGCGAGCCACCGCCCGCCGTTGTCGCCCCGGCGGACGCGGAGCGCGACCGCTACCGACCCGACCGCGGCGAGCACCAACAGGAACGCGAGCGCGTTCGTGATCGCCGAAGGCAACGTCGTCCGATGCCCGGCCCGCGGGAACAAAGGGTTGACGCCGCGCGTATCAGACGGCGGAACGGACCCGGCCGGTGGGTCGTCGGGAACCCGTCGTCAGTACTCGTAGAACCCCGCGCCGGTCTTCTTGCCCAGGTCGCCCGCGGCCACCTTCCGTTCGAGGAGGTAGGCGGGCTTGTAGCGGTCGCCGAGTTCGTCGTGGAGCGTCCGACTCGCCTGCAGACAGACGTCGAGTCCGATGTGGTCGGCGAGTTCGAGCGGTCCCATCGGGACGTTCGTGCCGAGTCTCATCCCCCGGTCGATATCCTCCTTCGAGGCGACACCCTCGTCGTACGCGCGGACCCCCTCGTTGAGCCACGGCATCAAGATCCGGTTGGTGACGAACCCCGGCTTGTCGTCGCTCTCCCACGTCTCCTTCCCGAGTCGCTCGGCGAACTCGTGGGCGAACGCGACGGTCTCGGGGTCGGTCCGCTCGCCGACCACCACCTCGACGCCGCGCATGAGGGGGACGGGGTTCATGAAGTGGAGACCCACCACCAGGTCGGGCCGGTCGGTCGCGGCGGCTATCTCCGTCACCGACAGCGTCGACGTGTTGGTCGCGAGCACCACGTCGTCGTCGGTCACGCTCGCGAGGTCGGCGAACACGTCGCGTTTCACGCCGACCTCCTCGACCACCGCTTCGACCACCAGGTCGGCGTCGGCGACGGCCGCGAGGTCGGTCGTCCCCTCGATGCGCGCGCGGACCGCCTCGGGGTCGTCCACCTCACCTTTCTCCGCCAGCCGCGAGAGCGACGACTCGACGGCGTCGACCCCGCGTTCGACCAGGTCGGTCTCGACGTCGCGCATCACCACGTCGTAGCCGGCGGTCGCGGCGACCTGCGCGATGCCGTTGCCCATCGTCCCGGCGCCGATGACCGCCACCGTGTCGACCTCCGCGAGTCCGCGCATGCGCCGACGTCGGCCGTCGCGGACCGTAAGGATGCCGCCGCGGTCGCCCTCCGGGGCGCAACTCGTCGGTTGGTGGCAGGGAAACGTTAAGAACCAGCGCGACGACACCTACCCGGAGGCGAACGCTCGTGCCCGATGAGTCCGAGGAGTCCGACCGACCCGCGGAATCGGCGGAGTCGGCGGACCCCGACCCGGTCGCGCTCAAGCACGTCGGCCCGGCGACGGCGGCCGTCCTCTCGGAGGCGTCGTTCGATGCCGACGACGTGCGCGGCAAGTCGGTGTCGTTCCGGATGCTCGTCGACGCGGGGGTCAACCCCGGCGTCGCCGCGCGCATCCGCCGCGAGCACTCGCTGTCGTGGTCGTTCGAGTCGGAGGACGGCGACGACCTGAAGCGCCGGTCCGCCCAGATACGCGGGCTGGGTGACGACGAACGGGCGTGGGTCGCCGCCTCGTCGGGCGACTGGGAGGCCGCCGGCGAGGCGGCGACCGACGACGCGGCGGACGAGACGCCGCCGGCCGCCGTCGGCTCCGGGGACGCGGCCGCGGAGGCTGACGGCTCCGGCGACCCCATCGCCGCGGAGTCGGCGTGGCGCGAGCGCTCCCGGCCGACGCCGGTGACGGCGCTCGACGGGGTGGACGACGAGGCGGGCGCGACGCTCGCGGAGGCGGGCATCACCTCGGTGCGGGCGCTCGCGGCTGTCGACCCAACGGCCGTCGCGGACGCCCTCGGCCGGGACGCCGACTGGCTCCGACGGCTCCGCGACGCCGCCGACGCGTCGCTCTGAGTCGGGGTCGGTTCTCCGCTACTCCTCGCGCTCGCGGTGCAGGTGGTCGAGTAGCGCCGCGTTCACCTCGTCGGGCCGGTCGCGGTGGACCCAGTGTGAGGCGTCCGGGAACCGCCGGAGCCGGCCGTCCGCACAGCGGTCGACGCTCTCGCGCGCCAGCCGCGGCCGGAGCGCGGGGTCGCGCTCGCCCCAGCAGACGAGCGTCGGCGGCGACGCGCGCCCGGTCGGCCGGGGCGAACGGGGGAACGCGCGGTACCAGTTCACCATCGACGCCACCGCGCGCTCGCGGGTCCACGCCTCGCGGTAGCGCGCGAGTTCCGCGTCGCCGAACGTGTCCGGCGCCGCCGTCCCCTTGAGCATCCACGCGAGCAGCGCGGCGTCGTCGCGGGTCAGCGCCCACTCGGGCAGCCACGGGAGTTGGAAGAGCCCGGCGTACCAGCTCCGGGCCAGCTGTCCCGGGTCGCGCCGGAGCCGTCGCTCGAACGCGCCCGGGTGCGGGGCGTTGAGCGTCGCGAGACTCTCGACGACGCTCGGGCGGCGGAGCGCGAGGTCCCACGCGACGATGCCGCCCCAGTCGTGGCCGACGACGTGGGCGGCGTCGCGGTCGACCGCCCGCACGAGCGCGGCGATATCGGCCGACAGCGTCGGGAGGGTGTACGACCCGACGCCGACCGGCTTGTCGCTCCGGTTGTACCCCCGCTGGTCGGGGACGACCACGCGGTAGCCCGCCTCGACCAGCGGCGGAAGCTGTTCGTGCCAGCCGTACCAGAAGTCGGGGAAGCCGTGGAGGAGGACGACCGCCGGCCCGTCGGGGTCGCCGGCTTCGACGACGTGGAGGCGGACGCCGTTCACCTCCCGGACGCGCGACTCGGCGGACGGCACCGCGTCGAGCGACGGCGCGGAGTGAGCCATCGTCGGCCGGAGGGACCGCGGACGCATCACGCTTGTGCGGTCGACCCGCCTCCGGCCGGCGGGCGGGACACCGGTCGCGGACGGCGGCGGCGACGCCCGACCGGTAGCGGACCCACTGGCGGCGCACCGCCGTCCGACGCCGAGTCGCAACTCGGCTACGAATAAATTTTCGACGCGTAGTGCCGCGATACTTATGGTGTCCGACGCCACGTCGTCAGACGAGATGCTCCCCCAAGCGGACGACGCCATCACGCGCGACGGCAAGACGCTCATCCTCGCGTACGACCACGGTCTCGAACACGGACCGGTCGACTTCGAGCCCAACCCGGAGACGGCGGACCCCGAGCAGATATTCGAGTTGGCGACCCACGACGCGGTGACGTCGGTCGCGGTGGGCAAGGGGATGGCGGAGGCGTACTACCCCTCCTACGAGGACGACATGGCGCTGCTCGCCAAACTCAACGGCACGTCGAACATGTGGGTGGGCGAGCCGGACTCGGCGGTCAACTGGTCGGTCGACTACGCCGCCGACCTCGGCGCGGACGCCATCGGCTTCACGCTGTACGGCGGGTCGAACCACGAGGTGGAGATGGCCGAGGAGTTCGCCGAGGCCCAAGAGAAGGCGCGCGCGAACGACATGGGCGTCGTGATGTGGTCGTACCCCCGCGGGCAGGGGATGAAGAGCACCACCGACCCCGACACCATCGCGTACGCGACGCGGCTGGGGCTCGAACTCGGCGCGGACATCGCGAAGGTGAAGTACCCCGGCTCGCCCGAGGCGATGCAACACGCCGTCGAGATGGCCGGCCCGGCGAAGGTGGTCATGTCGGGCGGGTCGAAGACCGACGACGAGGCGTTCCTCTCGACGGTCGAGGCCGCGGTGGCGAACGGCGCCTCGGGGCTGGCGGTCGGGCGGAACGTGTTCCAGCGGGAGAATCCCGAGGAGATCCTCGACGCGCTCGAAGCGGTCATCTTCGACGAGCAGAGCGCCGAAGAAGCGCTCGAAGGCGGGACCGCCCCCGCGGATGACTGAGCGCACCGCCGGCGACCGGGCGGGCGGGTCGGTGTCGGCTTCGCGAACGCGGCCGCCGGCGCGGGAGCGGTCGGCGTGAGTTCCGACTCCGTGGCCGAGCGGGTGTTCGACGCCGTCGCCGCGAGCGCGCCCGAGGTGCGCGCGAGCCTCCCCGGCCGCCGGGCGTACCTCGACGACGAGAACCCCTCGGGCGAGTCGATGCTGGCGGCGGACGCGCACGCCGACGACCTGCTCGCCGACCGGCTGACCGGCGTCGACGGCGTCGGCGCGTACGCCAGCGAGGAGCGCGAGGCGGTCGTCGAGGCCGACGAGTCGGGCGGCGTCTCGGTCGCGTGCGACCCGCTCGACGGCTCGTCGAACCTCAAGTCGAACAACCCGATGGGGACCATCGTCGGGGTGTACGACGGCGACCTGCCCGCGTCGGGCCGGGATCTGCTCGGCGCGGCGTACGTGCTGTACGGCCCGGTGACGACGATGGTCTGTGCGCGCGACGGCGCGGCGCGCGACTACCTCGTCGCCGACGGCGAGCGGGAGGACCTCGGCGACCTCTCCTTGCCCGAGGAGCCGACGGTGTACGGCTTCGGCGGGCGGGTGCCCGACTGGCCCGACGCGTTCGCGTCGTACGTCGAGGAACTGGAGGAGGACGAGCTGAAACTCCGGTACGGCGGCGCGATGGTGGCCGACGTGAGCCAGGTGTTGACGTACGGCGGCGTGTTCGGCTACCCCGCGCTGGAGTCGGCGCCGGAGGGGAAGCTCAGACTCCAGTTCGAGGCGAACCCGGTGGGGTACCTCGTCGAGGCGGCGGGCGGCCGCTCGTCCGACGGCGAGGGGTCGGTGCTCGACCGGGAGGCGGCGTCGCTCCACGAGCGGACGCCGGTCCACGTCGGCAACGCGGCGCTGGTCGACCGGTTGGAAGCGGCGCTGGCCTGAGGCCGGCTCCGAGACCGGAGGACGACGAGAGCCGGAACCGACGGACCTACTTTCGACCCCCTCCTCGTCCGGGCAATGAGAGACAAGTACAAGGAGCTGATGTTGCGGAGCTTCAAGGACGGGATGGACGTGGTCGACACGTACAACGAGTGGGCCGAGAAGGCGTTCGACGACCCCTCGGCGGTCCCCGCACAGGCGGTCCCGCAGGTGGCGATGGCGCTGTACCAGAGCCGCGTGATGGACGGCTGGGGCGGCGACGGCGGGTTCGACATCCCGGAGTTCGACGACAAGATGTTCGACTGAAGCGCGGTTCGAGGAAGCGAGCGGAGCGAGCGACCGAGAACCGCGGGACGACGGCGGCGAGGTCTTCGGGCCGAGCCGCCCAGAGAGATACTGCGCGACTGAGTGCGGAGCGAGCGACCGAGAACCGCGATACGACGGCGGCGAGGTCTTCGGGCCGAGCCGCCCGGAGGGATAACGAGGGATAACGCGGGTCGAGCGGAGCGCTCCCGACGGGTTTCGGCGGCGCTCGGACGACGGCTCGCCTCCACCTCGGCCCCGATGCCAGATCGCTCAAATACGTCGGCCTCCATATCGCGTCCAATGGAACGGTTGGGTTCCGACCGAGCCTCCAGCGGCGCCCCGGCGGGCCGCGGCGGGAGCGTCGCGGTCACGCCGGGCGAGTCGTCCACATCGGCGCGAACGGCGCCGCCGTCGGCCCCGCCGGCGGTGAGGGGACCGACGAGGGCGACGGGAACGACGGCGGCGACGCCGGCGGAGCGCGGTCCGCGGGGGGTCGTCGCGTGAACGTCGACGGCCGGGAGCGGTGGGGGTGGGTCGCCGCCCTCGTCGCGGTGGTGTTCGCCGCGTTCGCCGCGTGGGTCTCCGTCTCGGTCGGGGTGGTCCCCTCCCCGTCGCGCGGGTTCGGGGTCTCGGGGTTGACCTCCTCGGAACCGGTGCTCGTCGCGATGGGCGCGCTGACCCAACTGGGCGACCCCTGGTTCCTGCTGGTCGTAGCGATGCTGGTGTTCCTCGTCGGCGTCGAGCGGTCGGTGGTCGAGAGTCCCGCCGGCGGCGCGTTCGTGCTGGCGGCGACGTTCGCGGGCTTCTCGTTCGTCGACCTGCTCAAACACCTGTTCCGCTACTCCCGGCCGGCGGGGGCGACCGAGGCGACCGTCCCGACGTGGCTCCCGCCGGTGGTCGACGGCGCGGTCCGGAACACGCTCGTCGGCGACGGGTTCGCCTTCCCCAGCGGGCACGCCCTCGGGACGACCGTGGTGTTTGGCGCGCTCGCGTACACGCTCAACGTCGGGAGCGAGCGGCGGCGGTGGGCGGCCGCGGCGCTCGGCGTCGCGCTGGTGTCGCTGTCGCGGGTCGTCATCGGCGTCCACTTCGTGGTCGACGTGGTCGGCGGGATACTCGCGGGGTCGGCGCTGCTGGGCGCCGCCATCTGGATCGGCGACCACCGCCCGCTCCGGGTGTTCGGACTCGGCACCGCGGTCGGGGCGGCCGCCCTGGGCGCGACGGCGCTCCCCCCCGCCGGGGCGCTGCCGCCGGTGGGTCAGTGGTTCGGCGCGTCGCTCGGCGGCGGGGTCGCGTGGTACCTGGTCCGGCCGTCGCGCGAACTCGCGTCGAAGGGTGCGCTCATCGTGGGGCTCCCGACGGGTGCGCTGTGGGTGGTGACGTACTTCTTGACCCTGTCGCTCCCGATAGTCGTCGCCGCGACCGCGCTCCTCGGCGGGCTGACGGTGGCGGCGCCGACGCTCGTCGACCGGTTCGGTCCCGCGGACGCGGGCTGACCCGGCCCGGCCCGGCCCGCTCCGGGTCGGCGGCCGACCGGCGGCGTCCGCGGGGGAAAACGCTTTCCGGTATTCTGCCGGATCGTTCGGCGTGAAAGTTCACGTCGGGTCCGGCGCCACGGACGAGGAGGCGAGCGCCATCGCGTCGGCGCTCGCGGAGCACCTCGGGGTCGACATCGAGGTGTACGCCGGGGGGGACGACCCGGCGGCGACCGCCGCGGCGCCCGCGACGGCGTACCCGCGGTCGGACGACCGCGGGCCGACCGACCGCGAGGCGGCGCTCCGCGAGGAGATAGCCGACATCCTCGCGGGCGGTCCCGAGAAGTACAAGCGTCGCCTGCCCGAGCAGGGGAAACTGTTCGTCCGCGACCGCCTCGACCTCTGGTTCGGCGGCGCGGGCGACGGCGAGGGCGGGGAGCGCGAACGGGCCGGCGGGGGCGACCCCCGGAACCGCCTGGAGTTCGAGGACGGCACGTTCGCGGCGTTCGACGACTGGCACCCCGCGAGTCCCGAGGTCGACGAGGCGGACGACTCCGACCGGCTACCCGCCGACGGCCTGATCACCGGCGCGGCGACGTTCGAGGGGCGGTCCGTCCACTTCATGGCGAACGACTTCACGGTCAAGGCGGGGAGCATGGCCCGCCGCGGCGTCGAGAAGTTCCTCCGGATGCAACAGCGCGCGCTCAAGTCGGGCAAGCCCGTGCTGTACCTGATGGACTCGTCGGGCGGCCGGATCGACGAGCAGGCGGGCTTCTTCGCCAACCGCGAGGGGATCGGGAAGTACTACTACAACCACTCGATGCTCTCCGGCCGGGTCCCGCAGATATGCGTCCTCTACGGCCCGTGTATCGCGGGCGCCGCCTACACCCCGGTGTTCGCCGACTTCACCGTCATGGTCGAGGGGATGTCCGCGATGGCGATCGCCTCCCCGCGGATGGTGAAGATGGTGACCGGCGAGGAGATAGAGATGGAGGAGTTGGGCGGCCCGGCGGTCCACGCCGAACACACGGGGAGCGCCGACCTGGTCGCGCGCGACGAGGAACACGCCCGCGAACTCGTCGCCGACCTGATCGGCTACCTGCCGGACAAGGCGGGCGAGAGCCCCCCGCGGGGCGACCCGAAGCCGCCCGAGTACCCGCCCGAGGGGATCGACGAACTCGTCCCCGCGTCGCCGAACCGCCCGTACGACGCCCGCGACCTGCTCGCGCGGCTGGCGGACGCCGAGTCGGTGCTCGAACTCAAACCCGAGTACGGCGCGGAGATAGTCACGGCCTTCGCCCGCATCGACGGCCGGCCGGTGGGCGTGGTGGCGAACCAGCCCGCGCGGCGGTCCGGCGCCATCTTCCCGGCCGCCGCCGAGAAGGCCGCGGAGTTCGTCTGGACCTGCGACGCCTACGAGATACCCCTGCTGTACCTCTGTGACACGCCGGGGTTCATGGCCGGCTCGGAGGTGGAACGCGAGGGCATCTTGGAGGCGGGGAAGAAGCTCATCTACGCCACCTCGTCGGCGACGGTGCCCAAACAGACCGTCGTGGTGCGGAAGGCGTACGGCGCGGGCATCTACGCGATGGGCGGACCGGCGTACGACCCCGAGTCGGTGATCGGGCTACCGTCGGGCGAGATCGGGATCATGGGACCCGAGGCGGCGGTCAACGCGGTGTACGCCAACCGGTTGGACGACATCGACGACCCCGACGAACGGGCCGAGCGGGAGGCGGAACTGCGGGAGGCGTACCGCCGCGACATCGACATCCACCGGATGGCGAGCGAGGTGGTGATCGACGAGATCGTGCCGCCGAGCGACCTCCGGACGGAACTCGTCCGCCGGTTCGACTTCTACGCCGACGTCGAGAAGTCGCTGCCCGACAAGAAACACGGCACGGTGCTGTAACGCCCCGACCACGGGACCGCTCGCGCCGGCGTACCGACTCCATACCGAGCGGGCGCGACGGCCGAAGGGAGTCGTTCGCCCCGCCGAACGGGGTCGTTCCGGCGGAGTATCGCGCCGATAACAATGGCCCCCCGATCCGTGCTCCGAGACAGGTGACCAGGGTGTCGATACGAAGCGTGACGCGGACGGCGTTCGAACCGGCCGACGACTCCGAGGAGCCGAGCGGGCGGGTCGCGGAGGCGCTCGACACGCTCGCGCGGCGCGAGCGGGCGCTGTGGGCGGTGGTGGCGTTCGCGCTCGTCGGCGACCTCCTGTTGACGGGCTACGGGCTGTCGATCGGACTTGTCGAGCAGAACCCGGTCGCCGCGTCGGTGCTCGGCGCCCACGGGCTGGTGGGGATGGCCGCGCTGAAGCTCCCCGCGACCGCGCTCGCGCTCGGGTGGCGGGCCGTCCTCCCGTCGCTCTACCGGGGGGTCGTCCCCGTCGCGCTCGCGCTCCCGTGGCTGGTCGCGCTCGGCGTCAACGCCGGGCTGATCCTCGTCGTCTCGTAGTTCTCGACCCCGCTCCTCCCGCTACTTTCCCTCCGCTCGCTCGTCGTGCGACCCGTCGGCGACGGCCGCCGCGAACACCGCGAGCGCCAACCCGCCCAGCCCGAAGTCGCGCACCATCGAGGGACCGAACCGGCCGGCAGTGACCCACACGACCGCGAGGTAGCCCGACGTGCCGAACAGCGACACCGCCGTCACGAGCGCCGCCTCGGGCGTGTAGCGGTCTGCGAGCAGCGCCGCGCCGATCGCTAGCTCGAAGGCGGCGTTGGCGAGGATGAACCAGAGCGGCGAGACGACGAACGGTTCGAGCCAGTCGACGACGTAGTCGGTCCACGCGCCGGGGTCGACGAGTTTGTGGACGCCCGCGAGCAGCAGCAACGCCGCGAGCGCCCACCGCGCGAGCGTCGCCGCCGGCGGGAGGCGGGCGGCGAGCGCGCGCTCCGTCCCGCGGATCGACCGTGACATGGGATCGGCAGGGGTGCCGGCGGGAAAACCGATGCGGCCGAGCCGCGGCGGTCGTCGGCGCTCGGCCCGCCCGGGCGGCGTCGACCGACCCGGCGCTACCGGTCGGGTTCGACCGTCCGGCGGAGCGCGCGCGCCTCCGCGAGGACGGCGCGCCATTGGTCGGGCGTCCCGGGGAGTCGGTCGGCGTCCCCGGAGCCGCGCTGGCGGTCCACCAGCGTGCGGACGCCCGCCGGGTCGTCGACCCGCCGGAAGTCGAACTGCCCGCCCGCGGTCCGGAGTTCGACCGTGCCGTAGCCGAACACCGACCCCGAGAGCGACTGGGCGTAGGCGCTGTCCTGCACCATCGACAGCCGCGCCCGCGAGACCGACCGGCCGACGACGCCGCGTTTCACGTACGCCGCGCGGTCGGTGAGGACGTACCGGGTGTTGAGCAGCGACAGCAGCGGCCACCCGGCGACGAGCGCGCCGACGAACACCCCCGCGAGGGCGACCAGCGGCGGGAGCCACGTCGGGAGTCGGAGCCGGACCGCCGGCGCGAGGGCGGCGCCGACGCTCACGACGGCGACGAGGACGCCCGCGACGACGGCCGGCGCGGCGGCCGACAGCCGCGGCCGGTCGCTCCAGACCACGTCCTCGTCGGGCGCGAGCGGGAGCGACGGCGGGACGCCGGACCGGTCGCTCATCGCCCCGAGTCGTCGGCGTCCGGGTCGGCGCCGTCGGTCGCGGCCGGCCGGTCGCGCCCCGCCTCGGATCCGGGCGCGCGGTCGGTCGCCTCGCCTTCGTCCTCCCCGTCCTCGACGGCGGCGCGGATGGCGCGCAACTCGGTCAGGATGTCGTCGAGCACGTCGGCACTGTCCGACTCGCGCGTCTCGCCCGCCCGGAGTCGGTCGTTGACGAGTTCCTGCACCCGCCGGGGGTCGGCGACGTTGTCGAAGCTGAGTTCGACGCCGGAGCCGCCGGCGGTGGATATCTCGACGGTGCCGTAGCCGAACTGCGTGCCGAAGAAGCCCTGGGTGTAGGAGGTGTCTTGCACCTTCTCGAAGCCGACCCGCTTGACGTCGCGGGAGAACACGCCGCGCTTCTTGTACAGCGCGTCGGTCGTGACGACGTACTCGGTGTTCTCGCGGCGGAGGTACTCCGAGGCGATGACGAGCGCGCCGATCAGGACCACGAGGAGGGGTATCCCGGCGAGCAGCGCGGGCAGCAGGCTCATCGAGTGGGGCTTGCCCGTCCAGACGACCCGCTCGTCGGGGTCGAGCGAGAGCCAGTCGAACCCCTCGGGGAGCGACTCGTCGAACGCCGGGTCGTCGGTGGCGGCGTCGTCGCGGCCGTCGCTGTCCGGGCCGCCGGGCGATTCGCTCGCCGCGGGGTCGTCGGACGGCGTGGAGGGCGAACGCACACCCGTGGGTGTCGCGGCCGGCGGGATAAATCCCCGGCCGCCGGCGGGGGTCCCCGACGGCTCGGCGCTCGCGTTCGTCCGCCCGCTCCCGCTACTCCTCGGCGGCTTCCTGTTCGGCGTGTTCGCGCTTCAGGCTCAACACCGTCCGCTCGAACTCGCAGACCAGCGTGTCCCCCTGGCCGTCCCTGTCCCCGTCGTCGCCGTTCGTCCCGTCCTCGCCGTCGACTTTGAACGCCTCGACGCGCATCGTCACGACACCGCGCTCGCCGTCGCCGGTCTCGCGCTTGTCGGTCACCGTCGAGCGGGCGTACAGCGTGTCGCCGTGGAACACGGGGTTCGGGTGGGACACCTCGTCGTATCCCAGGTTGGCGACGACGGTGCCGTCGGTGGTGTCGGGGACGGAGAGACCGGTCGCGAGCGCCATCGTGTACAGCCCGTTCACCACCCGCTCGCCGAACTCCGTATCGGCGGCGAACGCGGCGTCGAGGTGGAGCGGCTGCTGGTTCATCGTGAGGTCGCAGAACGCCTGGTTGTCCCGCTCGCTCACCGTCCGGCGCTTCTCGTGCGCTATCGTCTCGCCGACCGTGAACTCCTCGTAGTACTTGCCGGCCATGGAGGGGAGTGCGTGGGGGAGAACAAAGCCCTGTGGCCGGCCGAGCGGAGCGGTGGGACGGATGGGACGGCGGGACGGAGCGGGACGGCGGCGGTGCGCGGGGGTCGGGGCGCGGGCGGCGAGCGGGGCGGCGGTCGGATTCAAGCCGCCTCCCACCCAACCGCCGGCATGGTCAGACGGAGCGTCCTGTTCTCGCCGGGCGACCGACCGGAACTGATGCGGAAGGCGCCGCGGACGGGCGCGGACACGCTCGTGTTCGACCTGGAGGACGCCGTCGCGCCCGCCCGGAAGTCCGAGGCGCGTGCGGCGGTCCGCGCGGTGCTCGACGACCCCGACTTCGCCCCCGACGCGGAGGTGTGCGTGCGCCTCACCGGGACCGAGACGTACCGGGACCTGGAGGCGCTCGCGGACGACGGCGGGGGGAACTTCGACGCGGTGATGCTCCCGAAGGCGGCGTCGGGCGAGGCGGTCGAGGATCTGGGCGAGCAGTTGCGCGAACACGGCTGTGCGGTTCCGGTGCTCGCGCTCGTCGAGACGGCCCGCGGCGTCGTCAACGCCGTCGAGATAGCCGACGCGGCTCCGACCGACGCGCTCGCGTTCGGCGCCGAGGACCTGTCGGCCGACGTGGGCGCGACCCGGACCGCCGAGGGGACCGAGGTCCTGTACGCCCGCCAGCGGGTCGTGACCGCCGCCGCCGCCGCGGGCGTCGACGCCGTCGACACGGTGTACACCGACTTCGAGGACGAGGCGGGGCTCCGCGCGGAGACGCGCGCGGCCGCCGGTCTCGGCTACGACGGCAAGATGGCGATCCACCCCGCGCAGGTTCACGCGATCCACGACGCGTTCGCGCCCGCCACCGAGGAGGTCGAGTGGGCGTGGAAGGTGCTCGACGCGCGCGCGGCGGCCGACGCGGACGACCGGGGGGTGTTCGCCGTCGACGGCGAGATGGTGGACGCGCCGCTGGTGGCGCGCGCCGAACGGGTGCTGGCGTACGCGCGGGCCGCGGAGGACGACAGGGACGAGTCGGACGGCGACGACCGGGGGGAGCCCGAAGCGTAGCGCGCCGCGCCGCGACGGCGAGTAGCCGCCGTCGAGTTCCCGGGTCGCCCGGGCGAGCGACCACCGCCGGCGGGTGGTGTCTTGGAGTCGCTCGACGTGGCTCGCGGTCACGCCGCCCGCGCTCGCGAGGATGCCGGGGTCGACGCGGCGGACGGAGCGTCTCGGGCGCGCTATCCCGTGACGCGTGATACTACTACCTCGTACAGTATCGGCCGAAACGGGTCGTCACTCGTCACCGCCGGCTCGGGATCGGCCGAATCCGCGCGGCAGACGCCCGAGAACGCGGTCGACAGACCTAACCGCGCGAGCGGGGACGTTAAACCGATGTCAGGGGAAGTCAATCCGTTCGAGAGCCTCCAAGAGCAGATCGACGACGCGGCGGCGTATCTCGACGCGGGCGACGACGTCATCGAGCGGCTGAAACACCCCGAACGGGTGCTCGAACTCAACCTGTCGGTGGAGCGCGACGACGGGACCGTCGAGCGGTTCGAGGCGTTCCGCTCGGAGTTCAACGGCGACCGCGGGCCGTACAAGGGGGGGATCCGCTACCACCCGAACGTCTCGCGCGACGAGGTGAAGGCGCTGTCGGGGTGGATGGTGTACAAGTGCGCGGTCGTCGACATCCCGTACGGGGGCGGGAAGGGCGGCGTCGTCGTCAACCCGGCGGAGTACTCGACGGCGGAACTCGAACGGATGACCCGGGCGTTCGCCGAGGAACTCCGCCCGTTCATCGGCGAGGACACCGACATCCCCGCGCCCGACGTGAACACGGGCCAGCGGGAGATGAACTGGATCAAGGACACCTACGAGACGCTGGAGGGGCGGACCGAACCGGGCGTCGTCACCGGCAAGTCGCTCGACACCGGCGGGAGCGAGGGCCGGGTCGAGGCGACCGGCCGGTCGGTGATGCTGACCGCCCGCGAGGCCTTCTCGTATCTCGACAAGGAGATGGAGGGGGCGGACGTGGCGGTCCAGGGGTTCGGCAACGCGGGCAGCGTCGCCGCCTCGCTCGTCGACGACCTCGGGGCGGACGTGGTGGCGGTGTCGGACTCGTCGGGCGCCATCTACAACGCCGACGGGTTCGACCCGCGGGACGTCAAACAGCACAAAAACGAGACCGGGTCGGTGTCGGACTACGCCGAGAGCGAGGAGTCGATGACCAACGAGGAACTGCTCACCCTCGACGTCGACCTCCTGATCCCGGCGGCGCTGGAGAACGCCATCGACGCCGACCTCGCGGAGGACGTACGCGCGGACGTGGTCGTCGAGGCGGCCAACGGGCCGCTCACGCCCGGCGCCGACGACGTGCTCACCGACGCCGACGTGTACGTGTTCCCGGACATCCTCGCGAACGCGGGCGGGGTGACCGTCAGCTACTTCGAGTGGGTCCAGAACCGCCAGCGGTTCTACTGGCCCGAAGAGCGCGTCAACGACGAACTCGAACGCCACATCGTCTCGGCGTTCGACGACCTGACCGAGGCGTTCGAACGGCGCGACCTGCCCAACTTCCGGACCGCGGCGTACGTCGTCGCGGTCCAGCGGGTCGTCGACGCCTACCGGAAGAGCGGCAACTGGCCGTAGCGTCGGCGACGCGGTCGGTGCCGGCGACGCCGCGTACGCGAGCCGAACACCTTTCCTCGCGTGGCACCGACCGACGGCCGTGAGCGTCAGGGTCGAACAGCTGTTCACCGCGCGCGAGGGGTCCGCGCCGATGGAGAGTCACGACAGCATCGACTGCGTCGAGGGAGGGATCGAGGGGGACCGCTACCAGTCGGGGACGGGGTACTACTCGCCGTACGACGTCTGCGAGGTTACGTTCGTCGCGCGTGAAGCCGTCGAGGCGATCCGCGACGAGTACGGCATCGACCTGACCGACGGCCGCCACCGCCGGAACGTCGTGCTCTCGGGCGTCGGCACGGACGAACTCCACGACTTACTCGGCGCCACCTTCCGGGTCGGCGACGCCGTCTTCCGCGGGACGCGCCCCCGGCCGCCGTGTGCGCACGTCGAGGAGGTGGCCGACGAGGAGGGCGTCACCCGCGCGCTCAAGAACCGCCGGGGCGGCATCTGCGCCGACGTGAGCGAGCCGGGGTCGGTGTCGGTGGGCGACGAACTCGGAGTGGTCGAGGAGGACGCCCGCAGCGAGGGGCGGAAGATAGCCGACCGGCTCAGGGGCGCGCTCGGCGGCGGGTAGGCGGCGTCGGGTTCGGGCGACGCCGCGTCGCTACGCCCCGTCGAACGACTCGACGCGATGCGCCGCGTGTTCGACGAAGCTACGCCTCGTCGAACAGTTCCTCGCCGTCGACCATGTGCTCGCCGACGGCGTCGAGGTCGGGCGTCACGCCCAGCCCCGGCTCCTCGGGCACGTCGATGTAGCCGTCCTCGATCAGGTCGTCCTCCTCGACGAGGTCGTTCCACCAGCCGAGTTCGTAGCTGTGGTACTCGACGGCGAGCGCGTTGGGGATGGTGGCGCCGACGTGGACCGCCGCCATCGTCGCGACGGGGGAGGCGACGTTGTGCATCGCGACGGGGACGTAGTACTGGTCGGCGACGTTCGCGATCTTCTGTGTCTCGCGCATCCCGCCGACCTTCGGGAGGTCGGGCGCGATGATGTCGACGGCGCCCGCCTCGATCAGCCGGCGCGCCTCGGTCACGCGGTAGCGGTTCTCGCCGACCGCGATCGGCAGCACCGTCGACTCGGTGACGTCCTGCTGGACGTCGAGGTTCTCCGGCGGAACGGGGTCTTCGAGCCACCAGACGTCGTACTCCTCCAGTTCGTTCGCCAGTCGCTGGGCGGAGTTGCGCGAGAAGGACCAGTGGCAGTCGAACGCCACGTCGGCCTCGTCTTTGACGCGCTCGGTCACCTGCTCGACGATGTCCTTCTTGTGACGGATCTGCCCCGGGCGGAGGTGGCGGTTCGCGCGGTCCTTCTCGAACCCGGTCGGCACGTCGAGGTCGAACTTGAGCGCGTCGTAGCCCAACTCGTCGACGACGCGTTCGGCCTCGTCGGCGCACGCCTCGGGGTTGGCCTCCTGTTCGGTGTGACAGTCGCAGTAGACGCGCATCCGGTCGCGGTACTTCCCGCCGAGCAACTGGTACGCCGGAAGCTCGACGATCTTCCCCGCCACGTCGTGGAGCGCCGTCTCGATCCCCGAGATGGCGGTGACGGTGACGCCCTCGATGGAGCCTTCGCCCGACATCTTCTGGATCAGGTGCTCGTAGATCCGGTCGATGTCGAGGGGGTTCTCGCCGACCACGAACGGCGTCATCCGCTCGATCAGTTCGGGGACGCCCGCGCCCCAGTACGCCTCGCCGGTGCCGACGATGCCCGCGTCGGTGTACACGCGCACGAGCGTCCACGGGAAGTTCCCGTCGACCATCGTACACTGCACGTCCGTGATCTCGACGTCGCGCCCGCCGCCGCGCTTGGCCGCCACGCCCATCGTGTCCGCCGACAGCTCCCGCATCGTGTACTCCGCGTTGGGGTCGTGGAGCGACCGGTAGTCCCTGCTCATGGTCGCATCTTCACTCGAAATCCGGTAACGTTTTCGGAACGACGGCGGCTCAGAGCTGTCTCGGCGGCGGACCGTCCCGGCCGAGGCGCCGCCCGCGGAGCGTCGCGCCGAGCGACGCCCCGACGACGGTGACCGCCGCCGCGGGGAGCAACACACCAACCAGCGACGGGAGCGAGTCGACCGGCGCCGCCCCGCCCACCACCGCGACCCCGACGAGGAACGCCCCGACGACGAGCGCCGCGTGCAGTCGCCACGGCACGTCCGCGGGCGGGACCGCCTCCAGCGATGAGCGGACCGCCGCCGTCGCCGCCGTCGACCGGACGACGCCGCGGTCGGGTTCGTACTCGAGGACGCCCGCCTCCGCCATCTTCGGCAGGTGGACCTGCTGGAGCGCGAGCCGCATCCGCGCCGGGGTCGGTCCCGCGTCGGCCCCCGGCGCCGTGGGGGCCGGGTTCGCCGTTTCCCGGCGCGCTCCGGACGTTTCGAGCGCCTTCGGACTGCCGTGCGCCTCGGGCGTGCCGCGCGGTTCGGCAGTGTCGCGGGGCCCCCACGACCCGCGCGTGCCGTCCATCCACCCGGCGACGCGGTCGGCCAGGTCGTCGACCGCGACCGGCCCGTCCGACTGCGCGAGCGCGTGTATCACGTACCGACGCGGCCGCTCGCGGACCGCGCCGAACACGTCGTCCGGGTCGACCGCCGTCGGCCCGCGACCGACCGCGACCCCGGGCGCGTCGACCCGCCAGCCCGGCCCGTTCCCAGCGCTCGCCGATCCCCCCTCTCCGCCGGTGTTCGATGACACACCGGACCGGGGGGTGACCACCGCTTCACCTCACCGGCCGAAACCCCACCGAGGTGATGAGTAGGGGTACATATACGTTTCCCCGAGCGGCGCGGCCGGACGGGGGTGTCGGATTCGACTCGGCCGCGAGCGACCGGGCGTCGGCGGTGACGACCCCGGTGTCGGCCGTGTCCGCCCGGGTGTCGGCCGCGTCCGCCCGGATGCCCGTCGAGACGCGGCGGGGACGCCGCTCGCCTCCGACCTACTGGCCGGGCGTCGACTCCTCGTACGGCTGGACGATCACGAAGCCGCCCTCGCCGCCGAAGTGGAGTTGGAACGTCTCGCCGGACGACCGGCCGAGGAACCCCTTGATGTCGAGGTCCCGTTTGGTCGACGGCGAGACGTCGCTGCTCCACGCGACGGTCGCGTTGGGGTCGGTGCTGACCGGCGTCGGGATGACGATCGGCTTGCCGTGCGTGGTGATCGCGACGTTGCCGGGACCCGCGAGGTAGACGTTGAACAGCCCGCCCGTGGAGGTGCCCGCGATGGAGTCCATCATCCTGATGTCCCACTCGACGCCCGAGTCGAACGCGAGTACGTCGTTGCCGTTGACGCTGATCTCGTCGTCGGCGTCGAGTTCGAGGATCTGCACCTCCTTGCCGTGGTCGGCGAGATACAGGTGGCCGCTCCCCGTCGCCTCCATCATCACCGCACCCTCGCCCGTCACCTGCTTTTTCAGCATGCCGGTGAGCCCGCCCGCGGACTTGCGCTCGAACGAGATGTCGCCGGTGTAGCTCACCATCGTCCCCGCCTTCGCCATGACCGTCCCGTCGAGCGAGACGTCGAGCAGTTTCGAGTTCTCGAGTTCGAACGGGGCGCCGGTCTCCTGCGGTGCGTGCGTGTTGACGAATTCGTCGAGGTCCATGTGTGTGCTCCGAGCCGTCGGCGGACGGCTACCGGAAACACGTTCCGCTACCACGATAAGTGTACCCGAGGCCCGTCGGCTACGTCGGCGGCGTCCGACCGGGCGTCGTCACGCCGTCGGGACGCATCGACCGTCCGCTCGAACGCGCCGACGGCCTCGTCGCCGCCGGCGACGAACACGTAGCCCGCCCCGGCTCTGAAGCCCGCCGCCCGCGCCGGAGAGTCGACCCCCGCGACGCGGTCGAGTGCGCCCCGCGAGTCGGGACGGCGAGCGGGGCGTCGGAGCTATCCGTGCGCCCGGCGTCGAACGGGTATGGCCTCGGACGAGGCGGCGACCGCCCGGCTGCTCGTCGGACTCGCGGCGCTCGCGCTCCTCATCAGCCTGCTCGGAATCTGCGTCGTCTGGGCGCTGACGTACGGCCCGTTCGCGTGACCCGACCTGACTCGGTGTGACTCGACCCGGTCAGCCTAGCCCCCGACCGGACGAGTCCGGTCGAGAGCGCCCGTCGGGGGCGTCACTCCGCGCCACTCGCGTCGCCGTGCGTGACGCCCTCCCGCTCGTCGGCGCGCATCCGACGGAGCGCGGCCGCCGCCTGACTGGCGTCGTAGCCGAGCGTCACCTCGTCGGCGTACGCGCTCGCCACCTCTATCGCGCCGACCAGCGCGTCGACGTCGACGTCGACGGCGTACAACTCGACCGACAGCGCGGCGTCGACGCCCGACAGCCGGCTCTCGAACCCCTTGGCGATCGTCTCCAGCCAGTGGGTCGTCCCGTAGGCGGTGTCGTACAACGGGGCGACGAACCGGTCGACGTGGGCCGCGAGCGCCTCGATGTCCACCCCGGAGCGGTCGAACAGGTGCCCCGGGTACGGGTCGGGGTGGACCGCAAGCGAGAGGTCGCCCGGCACGCGGTCGGCGGCGTCGGCGACGAACCCGGTGATCACCGACGCGCGCCACGCGCCCCGGTCGTCGTACTCGCTCTCCGCGAACAGCCGGTCACACCGGTCGCAGTGACAGAACCCCTCGCGGGGGAACCCCACGTCGTCGAGGCGCACGTCGGGCGCGACGGCGGCGCAGTCTTCGACGATCTCCAGTAGGCCCGCGCGGTAGTCCGGGTTGGTCGGGCAGACGTGCGCCCAGTCGAAGTACTCGCGGTCCCGCGTCGCGGGGTCGCCCGCGGCGTCGACCGGAACCAGGTCGGGGTTCGACTCCGCGGCGGCGTTGTCGGCGAAACACGACACCATGCTGGTCGCGTCCGCGAGCGGTTCGGCCGAGCGGCCGGTGACGTCCTTCACCTCGTAGAAGCCGCGGTCGAACGCCGACCACGCCACCTCCTCGGCGTTTCGCGTGACGACCCCGTAGTCGGTCATGACTCGGGAGTAGCGGGCTAGCGGGGGTAAGTCGTTCGGAGGAGGGTGCGTCGACCCGCCGGCCGCGCGGCCGGCGGCCGTCGAGTCTACTGGTCGACTTCGACTTCGACCGGTTCGCTCTCCGAGGAGAGGACGACGTACAGGGCGGCGACGACACCGAGCAGGACGAGCAGTTTGAGCTTCGACATACCCCGGCGTACGACGGGTCCCAACTAAGTGGTTTCGACCGCGGACGGCGGGGCGGCGGCCCCCGCCCGCCCGCGGGTCCGGGGGTCGCCCGGCGGTCGGCGCGGTCCGGGGCGGCTAGTCGACCGCGAGGTGGTCGCCGATCCCCTCGCGAACGATCTCGCCGCAGTACTCACACCGGACGCCATCGTCGACGACGGCGAACGCGGAGTCGACCGGTTCGTCGGCGTTGGTGATGCAGTTGTGGTTAGGACACGACAGCAGGCCGACGACGCGGGCGGGGCGTTCGACCCGGTTCTTCTCGACCACCTCGTACTCGCGGACGATGTTCACCGTCGCCTCCGGCGCCAGAAGCGAGATGATGTCCACCTCGCCTTGCGACAGTTCCCGCCCCTCGACTTTCACCACGTCCTTCGTCCCGAGTTTGTCCGAGGGGACGTTCATCCCGATGGAGACGCCCAACCCCCCGTCGCCGTCGATGCCGAGCACCGCGAGGACGTTGAGCGCCTGTCCCGCGGTGACGTGGTCGATGACGGTGCCGTTGCGGATCTTCGCGACGCGGAGTTCGTGTTCGCTCACCGCCCGGCCCCCCCGTCGTCCCCGCCCAGCAGTTCGTCCAGTAGCGCCATCCGCACGGGGACGCCGTTGTGCGCCTGCTCGAAGTACGCCGCCTGCTCGGTCGGGTCGACGTCGGGCGCTATCTCGTCGACGCGGGGGAGCGGGTGCATCACGGTGAAGTCGTCGCGCGCGCGGTCGAGCGTGTCGGCGTCGATGCGGTACTCGCCGGCGACCTGCTGGTACTCGTTCTCGTCGGGGAACCGCTCGCGCTGGATCCGCGTGACGTACAGCACGTCCAGGTCGGGCAACACCGCCTCCAGGTCCGTGTGTTCGCGTAACCTGGCGCCCGCCTCGTGGAGGTCGAACTGGACGCCCCGCGGGAGTTTGAGCGACTCGGGGCTGACGAAGTGCATCCGCGCGTCGAAGTTGGTGAGCGCCTCCGCGAGCGAGTGGACCGTCCGGCCGTACTTGAGGTCGCCCATGATCCCCACCGTGAGGTCGTCGAGTCCGGCGTTCTCGCGCATCGTGTACAGGTCGAGCAGCGTCTGGCTGGGGTGTTGGCCCGCGCCGTCGCCCGCGTTGACGACGGGCACGTCGACGAACTCGCTGGCGAGTTTGGCCGCGCCCTCGCTCGGGTGGCGGAGCACGATGCCGTCGGCGTACCCCTCGATGACGCGGACGGTGTCGGCGAGCGACTCGCCCTTCTTCACGGAGGAGGACTCCACCGTCCCCATGTCGACGGTGTCGCCGCCCAGCCGCTTGATCGCGGTGTCGAACGACATCTTGGTCCGGGTGCTCGGCTCGAAGAAACACAGCGCGAGCAGCCGGCCCGCCTGTCGCTCCGCGACGCGCCCCGGGTCGGCGGCCACCTCGGCGGCGCGGTCCAACACCGCCTCGATGTCCTCCCGGCTCAACTGCCCCGCCGAGAGGAGGTTGTCGTGTCGCATCGTTCGTGTGGGGGTCGGGCCGAGCCTTCAATCTCTCGGGTGAGAGATCCCGGCGCAGTCACGCGGTTTTGCACGTCGATGCGTCCCCGCGTCGGCGCGGCTTCGAGAATCGTAACGACTCGCCGCCGTCGTGTCCCGGCGGGCGGGTCGGTCGTGGCAGGGGCCGGGCGACGCCGCCCCGACCCGGCGGCAGTGGTCCGCGGGCGGCGCGCGGGTCCGGTTCTCCCTCCCCGCCTAGCACACCGGCTTCACGTCGATGCCCAACCGTCCGAGCGCGTCGGCGTAGTCGTCGTACGCGAGTTGGACGGTGTACTCGGCGACCATCCGCGCGCGCTCCCAGTCGTCGCCCTCGCAGTGGTCGTCGAGGTACGCCAGCCCGCGGTCGAGTTCCTCCTCGGTCTCCGCGCGCAGTTCCCGGAAGAGGTCCGCGCGGGTCTCGTCCGCCTCGTTGACGAAGAAGGAGACGACTTGGACGTGACTCCGGACGCTCACCAGCGGCCGGCCGACCAGCCCCGCGGCGACCCGCTCTATCGGGTCCGCCCGCTCGCGGAGGTAGGCGTGCATCGGCCCGCCGTCGCCGCCGTCCGACGGCTCGTAGTCGGCGCCGTCGTCGAGGGCGGCGAGCGAGTCGACCACCCGGTCGCGGTGGGTCGCCTCGCGGTCGGCCACCCACGCGAACAGGTCGCGCGCGCCGTCTCCGCTCCCGTCGGCGTCGCCGCCGCCGTCGGCGTCGGCGGCCCACCCCGAGAACGTGACGTGGGCGGCGTGTTCGCTGTCGGCGGCCGCGCGGAGCACCACCCCCGCCTCCAGCGCGGCGTCGGTGAGCGCGACGAGCGACTTGTTCGACCCGAGCCGGTCGAGTTCGGTCGCCTTCTCGGTCTCCAGTCGGTCGCGGAACGTCGCGGCGTCCATGTCGGCCCGTCGTCGGGGCGGAGATTAAGGGTTCCCCGGACCGTACGTCCGGTATGGCGACCATCGACGCCGGGACGCTCCTGCCGAACGAACACGTCCGTCGGGCGGCGCGCGACGGCGAGATAACCCAGATGCACCGCGGGAACCGCTACGCCGACGAGGGCGACACGTTCGAGCTAGCGGGGACGGAGTTCGAGGTGACCGCCGTCGAGGAGCGCACGCTCGGCGACCTGACCGACGCGGACGCCCGTGCGGAGGGGTCGGAGGACCTCGACGCGTACAGGGAACGGCTCGAACGGGTCCACGACGAGTTCGAGTGGGACGACGACTCGCCCGTCGTGCGTCACGCGTTCGAGCGGCGGGAGTGACGCGATGGGCGAGAGCGGTCGAAGCGACGCGGACGCCGGCGACGCCGGGTGGGCGGCGGCCGGCGAACCGCTCGCCCCCGAGGCGCTCGCGCGCCGCCTGCGCGACGGCGACCCGGTGTCGATACTCGACGTGCGCGACCGCGACGAGTTCGAGGCGTGGCACGTCGACGGCCGGTCGGTGACCGCCGCGCAGGTGCCGCACGTGAAGTTCGTCGCCGCGGGCGCGACCGGCGACCCCGCGGAGCTCGTGCCCGAGAGCCTCTCGGAGCCGGTGGTGGCGGTCTGCGGCCGCGGCGAGGCCAGCGCCGACGTGGCGGGGATGCTGACCGACGCGGGCGTCGACGCGGTCAACCTCGCGGGCGGAATGGCGGCGTGGGCGCGGGTGTACCTCGCCGAACCGCTCGACGCGCCCGCGGGGGCGACGGTCGTCCAGTTCCAGCGCCCCTCCTCGGGCTGTCTGGGCTACCTCGTCGTCGCCGACGGCGAGGCCGCGGTCGTCGACCCGCTCCGGGCGTTCGCCGGCCGGTACGCCGCCGCCGCCGAGGAGTACGGCGCGACGCTCCGGTACGCGGTGGACACCCACGTCCACGCGGACCACGTCAGCGGCGTGCGCGCGGTCGCCGAGGCGACCGACGCGGTGCCGGTGCTCCCGACGGGCGCGCGCGAGCGCGGCGTCTCGTTCGACGCGCGCTTCCTCGCGGGCGGCGACCGCCTCCCGCTCGGGGAGCGTGCGCTCGACGCGGTCCACGCGCCGGGTCACACCAGCGAACTCACCGCGTTCTTGCTCCACGACGGCGACACCGACCCCGGCGTGACGGCGGCGAACGCGGACGGGACGGGGACTGACAGTCGGGGCGGCGAGGACGGGACCGCGGAGGACGCGGACGACGCGACTGCCGACACCGACGCGGGCGTGCTGTTCACGGGCGACGCGCTGTTCCTCCGGAGCGTCGGGCGGCCCGACCTCGAATCCGGCGACGCGGCCGCCCGCGAGTACGCCGGGACGACGTTCGACACGCTCCACGACCGCCTGCTCGGGCTCCCCGACGCGACGCTGGTCGCGCCGGGCCACTTCGCGGACCCGGCGGACGCGACCCGCGGGACGTACGCGGCGCCGCTCGCGGAGGTGCGCGGGATGCCCGCGCTGTCGCTCGACCGCGAGGCGTTCGTCGACCGGGTCGCGGGGTCGCTCCCGCCGCGGCCCGCCAACTACGAGCGCATCGTCGCGGTCAACCTCGGCCGCGAGACGATGGACGACGACGAGGCGTTCGAGGCGGAACTCGGGCCGAACAACTGCGCGGTGGAGTGAGCCGCCCGGGCGGGTCCGGGACGCCCCGGTCGGGGAGTCACGCGCGACTCCGGCGTGCGACCGACGACCCCGGCGTGCGACCGACGACCCCGGCGTGCGACCGACGACCCCGGCGTGCGACCGGGTGGCACGCGGGCGGAGCGGTTTTCGGCTCGCGGCTCCCCTTCCACCCATGCACGACGGCGAACGCGAGACGGTCGAGCGGACCGACGCGCCGCTCTCGGTCGACCGGGTGGCGGCGGACCTGCGCGAGTTGGGCGTCGGGGCGGGCGAGACGGCGCTCGTCCACTCGTCGCTGTCGGCCATCGGCTGGATGCCCGGCGGCGTGCCCGCGGCGGTCGACGCGCTGTTGGCGGCGGTCGGCGCGTCGGGGACGGTCGCGGTGCCGACCCACTCCACGCAACTGTCCGACCCCGCGGGCTGGGGGAACCCGCCCGTCCCCGACGAGTGGGTCGAGGCGATACGGGAGACCGCGCCGCCGTTCCGCCCGGAACTCACGCCGTCGCGGGGGATGGGTGCCGTCCCCGAGTGTCTCCGCGACTACCCGGGTGCGGTCCGGAGCCGCCACCCGACCCACTCGTTTGCGGCGCGGGGCGCCGACGCCGACCGGGTCGTCGCCGACCACGCGTACGACTCGCCGCTGGGCGAGGCGTCGCCGCTCGGGGCGCTGTACGAGATGGACGCGCTCGTGCTCCGGGTCGGCGTCGAGGCGAACACGTCGCTCCACCTCGCGGAGTACCGCGCCGACTACGAGGGGAAGGCGTACGAGTCGAACGGCGGTCCCGTCTTGGACGGGGGCGAGCGCCGGTGGGTCACGTTCGAGGAACCCGTGAGCCGCGACGACTTCCGCGAGATAGAGGCGGCGTTCGAGCGCGAACGCGGCGACGGCGAGGACGGAATGCGCCGCGGGACCGTCGGCACCGCCGACTCGACGCTGTGTCGGATGCGGCCGCTGGTCGACTTCGCGGTCGAGTGGATGGCGGAGAACCGGTGAGCTAGTCGTCGGCCGCGGCCGGACCGGTCTCGCCGGCGGCGTCGTCCTCGATGCTCGGGGGGTACTTCCCGCGGTCGAGTTTGAGGTCCGACTGCGGGCGGGCCATACACGTCAGCGCGTACGTCTCCGCCTCCTCCTCGGTCAGCCCGCGCGCGACGGCGGCCTGCTGTGCAACCTCGCCTTCGACTATCTCCGCCGAGCAGGCGAGACACATCCCGACGCGGCAGGAGTACTCCTGGGCGATCCCGGCGTCGATACAGGCGCTGAGGATCGTCTGCGTGTCGGATATCTCCACCGTCTCGCCGGTGCCGACGAACTCCACGGTGTAGTCGGTCATACTCCGAAGTTCCCCGAGACCGCCTAAACTCTTGTTATCACTCGCGGGCGCGAGCGCGGCGCGCGGCCTCCCGACCACCGTCGTTCAGAGCCGTTCGGGCTGGGCGTCCCGGAACAGGCGGACGTAGAGGACGCCGATGGCGGCGACGACGGCCCACGGGGCGGCCCCCGCGGCGTCGCCCGCGAGCACGTTCGACACCGCCAGCGCGACCCCGAGCGCCACCTGCGCCGCCGCGACGACCCGCGGGAGGGAGACGTTCACGCCCGCTCTCACGCGCGACCCGTCAAGAACGTTCCTCCGGCGGGGACGACCGAGCGCCGAGGCCCGGCCGCCTACTCCCCCCGGAGTTCGAACTTCTGGACCTTCCCGGTCGTCGTCCGCGGGAGTTCGTCGACGAAGACCACCTCGCGGGGGTGTTTGTACTCCGCGAGGCTCGTCAGACAGAACTCCCTGATCTCGTCGGCGGTCACCTCCGCGCCCGGTCGCTTCACGACGAACGCCTTCACGGTCTCGCCGCGGCGGTCGTCGGGGACGCCGACGACGGCGGCGTCCGCCACCGCCTCGTGTTCGAACAGGAGTTCCTCCACCTCCCGCGGGTAGACGTTGTACCCCGCGGTGTTGATCGTGTGCTTCTGGCGGTCGACGACGTAGTAGAAGCCGTCCTCGTCGTGGTAGCCGATGTCGCCGGTGTGGAACCAGCGCGTCCCGTCGCGTTCGGTGAATACGTCCCGGGTGTCGGCGTCGCGACCGTGGTACCCCTTCATCACGTTCGGCCCGGCGACGACGAGTTCGCCCGTTATCTCGTCGAGGTCGACCGCCCCCTCGTCGACGGGACCGCGTTCGACCGGCGGCAGTTCCCGGAACTCGTCGTCGACCACCGTCGCGGAGACGCCGGGGAGCGTCCTGCCGATGGAGCCGACGCGCCGGCCCTCGCTCGGGCTGTTGAAGTGGGTGACGGGGCTGGTCTCGGTCAGCCCGTACCCCTCGTATATCTCCACGTCGAACAGGTCCTCGAACCGCCGGAGCACCTCCACGGGGATGCCCGCGCCGCCGACGCCGCACATCCGGAGCGAGTCGAGCGACCGCTCCTCCGCGTCCGGTTGGTTGACGATGTCGTTGTACATCGCGGGCACGCCGTGCATCATCGTCAGCCCCTCCGACTCGACCAGGTCCATCGCCTCCTGCGGGTCCCACGAGGGGAGCGGGTGGTACGACGCGCCCGAAAACAGCGTCGCGTTCATCACGACCGTCATGCCGTAGATGTGGAACAGCGGCAGCACGCCGAGTTGGCGGTCGTCGGGGCGGAGACCGCCGACGGGGAGCGTCGCCGCCATCTCCGCGTTCGACCGGAGGTTCTCGTGGGTGAGCAACACCCCCTTCGGCGTCCCCGTCGTGCCCGAGGTGTACGGCTGACACGCCACGTCGTCGTCCGCGCGGTCGGCCGTCCCGAACTCGGGGTCGCCGCAGAACGACGCGAACGTCTCCGTCCCCGCCGCCGTCTCCGCGTCCGTCTCGCCGACCGTGACGACACGCTCGACCGCGGTGTCGTCGCGCACCTCCTCGACGAACGGCACCAGGTCGGGCAGACAGACGACGACCCGCGCGCCCGAGTCGGACAGCAGGTGTTCGATCTCGCGGGCCTTGTACTGGGGGTTCATCGGGACGACCACCCCGCCCGCCCGGAGCGTGCCGTGGAACCCGACGACGAACTGCGGGAGGTTCGGGAGGTACAGTCCCACCCGGTCGTCCGGCCCCACGCCGGCGTCGTCGAGACCGGCGGCGAACGCGCCGGTCATCCCCCACAGCCCCGCGTAGTCGTGGGTCTCCCCCCGGAACCGAACCGCGGGCGCGTCGCCGTGGTCGGCCGCCGCGTCCGCCACGTTCTCCACCAGATTTGTCATGCTCGATCGGGGACGATAGGCGGGGATAAAGCTGTTCCCGGGCGGCGGAGTCGTCGGAGTCATACTCGGTCGGTCGTAACCTCGACCGATGAGCGAGCCGAACGGACGGACGCGGCGGGCGGTGCTCGCGGGCGTCGGCGCGACCGGACTGGCGGCGCTCGCGGGCTGTGCGTCGAGCGCCGGCGGGAGCGACACGCCGACCGGCGAATCCGAGTACGGCGGGTGGATGCGGGCCGTATCGAACTACGAGGGGGAGACCGCCGACCGGACCGGCGACTCCGAGGTCCGGGTGACGGTCGCGCCCGAGGGCGACTACACGTACGCGCCCGCGGCGGTCGCGGTCAGCCCCGGCACGACCGTCGTCTGGGAGTGGACCGGCGGCCCGACCAGCCACGACGTGGCCGAGGCGGACGGCGGCTACGCGAGCGACCTCCACACGAGCGAGGACGCGACGTTCTCGCACACGTTCGAGGAGGCGGGCGTCTCGAAGTACTACTGCACCCCCCACCGGAACCTCGGGATGAAAGGCGTCGTCGAGGTCCGCGGCGGGGACGGCGGCGAGGGCTGAACGGAACGGGACACCCGAGCGAGGGACGGCCCGGCCGGCGGACGAGCGGGCGGCCCGCGACGCCCACCGGGGTGCTCAGACGACGCCGTCGAACGCGTCGTCCGCTAGCCCCGGCCCGTCGGGCACCCGAACCGCGCCGTCGACGACCGGCGCGGGGTCGGTCGGGGTCACGTCCTCCGCGAGCATTCCGCCGGTCGCCAGCCCCTGTGCGCGGTCGGCGCCGCCGGGGACCACCGCGGCGGCGTGGACCGCGGCGGCCCGCGCGACGGCGGCGTCGACGGTGGTGGTGATGACGGTGTCGACCCCCCGCGAGTCGAGATGGCGCGCGAGGGAGGCGGTCGGCACGACGCCCGCCTGCGCCATCGGTTTTATGACCGCCACGTCGGCGTACTCGTCGATCGGGTCGGGCCACGCGCCCCCGTTGAGCGACTCGTCGAGCGCGATGTCGATACCGCGGCCGCGGAGGGTCGCGAGGCCGTCGAAGTCGTCCGCGGGCAGCGGCTGTTCGACGTACGCGAACTCCAGGTCCGCGAGCGCGTCGACCGCACGCTCGGCCTCGCGTCGCTCCCACGCGCCGTTGGCGTCCGCCCGGAGCGTCACGCGGTCGCCGACCGCGTCGCGGACCGCGCGGAGGCGGTCGAGGTCCGCGTCCAGACCCCGCGCGCCGACCTTGCACTTCAGGCAGTCGAAGCCGTCGGCGACCGCCGTCTCGGCCGCCTCGACGGTTTCCTCGACGGAGCCGTCGCCGACGGTGGCGTTGACCGGAACCGACTCCGCGGGGTCGGCGACGACCCCGCTCCGTTCTGCGATCCGTCCCGCCAGCGGGACGCCCTCGCGTCGCGCCTCCGCGTCGAGACCCGCCAGCGTGACCGCGTGGTGGGCGGCCGCGGGCAGGTCGTCGAGCCGCGGTTCGCCGCCGCCGTGGACCGTCTCGCGGGCGCTCCGGAGGGCGTCGAGACAGTCGTCGTACCCCTCGGTCCACGGCGGGAGCGGGGCGGCCTCGCCCACGCCGCGGGCGGGCGTGCCGTCGGTCCACTCGCCGGCGACGCCGACGAGGACGACCCGCCGCTCGGTCATCTCGCCGTTTGCGGTGCCGAGCGGCGACCGCAGGGGGAGCGACACCTCCCGCAGTCGGACGCGGGGGTCGGCGAGTTCGTCGTCCATCTCAGACCGCCAGCCCGACCGCGAACAGCAGCGAGAACGACACGAGCAGTTTCCCCGTCCGTTCGAGTGCGGGGTTGAGCGCCGCGCCCGACGTCTCGGTCAGGACGGTCCGCGCGACCACCGCGGCGTACGGCAGCGTCAGGAACGGCAACAGCGTGGTGTAGTCGCCCGTCGAGACGGCGAACACCGCGGGGACGGTGTACGCCATCCCGAGCATGAGGAGGTACTCGGCGCGCGAGAAGCCGTAGCCGAACCGGACGGCGAGCGTGCGCTTGCCGGTCGTGGCGTCCTCCTCGCGGTCCCTGACGTTGTTGACGACGAGGATGTTCGTCGAGATGCCCGCGACGGCGAGCGACGCCACCACCGCCGCGAGCGGCACCGTCCCCGCCGGGAGCCACAGCGGGAACCCGGCGGCGCCGAGCGCGTCGACCGCCTGCACGTAGTAGGTGCCCGTGACCGCCACCAGCCCGAAGAAGACGAAGACGAACGGGTCGCCGAGGCCGTGATAGCCCAGCGGGTACGGCCCGCCGGTGTACGCGACGCCCGCCGCGACCGACAGCAGGCCGACGACGAGGATCGGGAGGCCGCCGACCCACACCAGGTAGGTGCCGACGGCGACGGCGGCTGCGAACGCGAGCCACATCGCCCGCTTCACCTCCGCGGGGGCGATGAGCCCGCCCGCGGTCACCCGGGTGAACCCCTCCCGGTCGGCCGTGTCGGCGCCCTGCTGGGCGTCGTAGTAGTCGTTGGCGAAGTTGGTGCCGATCTGGATGAGGACCGCGCCCACGAGCGCGACGACCGCCGGGAGCGGTCGAAACACCCCGTCGCGGAGCGCCAGCCCCGTCCCGACGAGCACCGGCGACACCGCCGCCGGCATCGTCTGGGGACGGGCCGCGATCACCCACGCCTGACGCTTGGAGAGGTCCGCCTCGCTCGTCTCCGTGCTCATTACCCGCCCGTTCGGCCCCCGGGTAAATGGGCGTGTTCTTCCGAGCGCCGCCCCACCCCGACCGGTCGAGCGACCCGGACGCTATCCTCCGGGTTTTTACATGCGGCGTCGGGAGGAGGCACGAGATGGCTTCAAGCACCGCGGCGAGTTACTGGCGGCGGTACCGGTCGATCCCCATCGTCTACCGGATCGGCGTGGCGTTCCTCCTCGGGTCCCTGTTCGGGCTGGTCGTCGGGACCCCCGCGACGCGCCTCCAACCGCTCGGCGACCTGTTCGTTCAGCTGTTGAGCATGCTCATCATCCCGATCATCGTCTTCACGCTGCTGATGGGGGCGCGCCGGCTCAGCCCGAGCAACCTCGGAAAACTCGGCGTACAGGTCGTCGGCGTCTACATGATCACGTCCGCGCTCGCCGTGGCCATCGGCCTCGGCGTCGGGAACCTGATCAACCCGGGGACGGGGCTCGAACTCGGCAACGCCGAGGCGCAGTCCGCCGAGGCGCCCGACCTCCTCGAAGTGCTGCTCGGCATCGTGCCGGAGAACCCCATCGCCGCGATGGCGAACGGGGACGTGCTCCCGACCATCTTCTTCGTCGTCCTGTTCGGTATCGCGCTGGCGCTGGTCGAGCAGTCGACCGACGCCTCCGACATCCGCGCCGGCGTCGAGACGTTCTACGACCTCGCGGAGGCGGGCGCGGAGGCGATGTTCAAGATCGTCTGGGGCGTGATGGAGTACGGCGTCGTCGGCGTGTTCGCGCTGATGGCCGCCGTGTTCGGCGAGGCGGGCGTCGACGCCATCGTGCCGTTCGCCCTGCTCATCCTCACGCTCGCGCTCGCAGTCGCGGCCCACATCGCGCTAGTCCACCTCGGCGGCATCATCGTCCTGCTCGTGGGCGAGTCGCCGGTCGACTTCCTCCGCGGCGGGCGCGACGCGCTGGTCACCGCGCTCAGCATCCGCTCGTCGAGCGGGACGCTCCCCGTGACGATGTCGGACGCGGACGAGAACCTGCGGATCGAAGAGGAGGTGTACAGCTTCTCGCTGCCGCTGGGCGCGACCATCAACATGGACGGCACCGCGCTGTATCAGGGCGTCGCGGCGATATTCGCGGCGAACCTCGTCGGCGTCCAACTCGGACTGGGCGAGCAGTTCACCGTCGTCGCCGTCGCGGTGCTCGCGAGCGTCGGCGCGGCCGGCGTCCCCGGGACGGGACTCATCATGCTGACGCTGGTGTTGACCCAACTCGGCCTCCCGCTGGAGGTGGTCGGCTTCGTGGCCGGGGTCGACCCCCTCCTCGACCGGTTGCGGACGATGACGAACATCAGCGGCGACCTCGCGGTGACGACGCTCGTCGCGAAGTGGAACGACGCCGTCGACTTCTCCGGCGGCACGTGGGCGGCGGACGGTCGCGGCGAGGTGTCGGTCGGCGACGACTGAGACCGCGGACACGCTCTCTCGATTGAGCGTCGGGACGCGGGGTTAGTAGTGCCAGGGGTACTCGGAGAAGTCCGGCTCCCGCCCCTCCAGGAAGGCGTCCCGTCCCTCCCCAGCCTCGGGGGTCATGTACGCCAGCCGCGTCGCCTCGCCCGCGAACACCTGTTGGCCCACGAGACCGTCGTCGGTCATGTTGAACGCGTACTTGAGCATCCGCATCGCGGTCGGCGACTTGGCGGTCATCTCGTCGGCCCACTCCAGGGCGACCTCCTCCAGGTCGTCGTGTGGGACCGCCTCGTTCGCCATCCCCATGTCGACCGCCTCCTCGGCCGAGTAGGTCTTCCCGCGGAAGAACACCTCCCGCGCCTTCTTCTGGCCGACCTGCTTGGCGAGGTACGCCGAGCCGAACCCGCCGTCGAAGCTCGCCACGTCGGGGTCGGTCTGGAGGAACTTCGCGTGCTCGTCGCTCGCGAGCGTGAGGTCACAGACCACGTGTAGCGAGTGACCGCCGCCGACGGCCCAGCCCGGCACGACCGCGACCACCGGTTTGGGCATGAACCGGATGAGCCGCTGGACCTCCAGGACGTGCAGGCGGCCGGCCTTCGCCTCCCGCACCAGGTCGTCGTCGGCCTCGTCGGCCTCGTCGTCCGCGCGGTACTCGTAGCCCGACTCGCCGCGGACCGACTGGTCGCCGCCCGCACAGAACGCCCAGCCGCCGTCCTTCGGCGACGGCCCGTTCCCCGTCAGGAGGACGCAGCCCACGTCGGCGCGTTTGCGCGCGTCGTCGAGGGCGGCGTACAGTTCGTCGACGGTGCCGGGGCGGAACGCGTTCCTGACCTCGGGGCGGTCGAACGCGACCCGGACCGTCGGCGAGTCGACCGCGCGGTGGTACGTCACGTCGTCGAACGCGTCGCTGCCGTCGACGGGCTCCCAGCGGTCGGGGTCGAACGTCTCGGAGACGGTGTCGTTCACGCCCGGACGCGCGCGGGCGGCGCGCAAAAAGCTGTCCGACCGCCCGGGCCGCAGCCGGAACCCGGCGTTCGACGCCGGCGCGGCGTATCCGGCGACGAGCGACGCGACGGTCGCGCGTTCCGCCGTCGTCCCGACCGGGGGTTCGGATCCGGCGCCCCCGGTCGGCCGACGACCGGGTCAGAGCAGTTCGACGCCCGCGAACGACGCGAGGCTGAGCAGGAGCGTCATCCCGACGGCGGCGAACACGACGGTTCGGAGGTACCAGTGCCACGCCCGCGAGAGCGTCCCCCCGTCGCCCTCGCCGAGTTCGGCCACCGCCTCGCGGCCGTACACCCAGCCGACGAACACCGTGACGAGGAACAGCCCCGTCGGGAGCAGCACCTGGCTCGCGACCGAGTCGAAGAAGCCGAACAGGCTCTGGTCGAGCGCCGACGGGACCGCGAGCGCGAACGCGCCCACCCCGAGCGCGGCGGCGACGACGGGCCGTTCCACGTCGGTCGTGTCGACGAAGTACGCCGTCGGGATCTCCAGCAGGCTGATCGCCGACGACAGCGCAGCGACCAGCACCACGAAGTAGAAGACGACGCCGAACAGTTCCCCCGCGGGCAGCGTCCGGAACGCGTTGGCGATGCTGACGAAGATCGCGCCGGGGCCTGCCGACCCGGGTTCGACGCCCTGTGCGAACAGCAGCGGGAAGACGATCAGGCCCGCGAGGTAGCCGACCAGCGTGTTCACGACGACGATCGCCGCGCCGTCGGCGACGAGATTCTCCGTCTCGTCGACGTACGACGCGTAGGTGATCATGATCCCCGCGCCGAGCGACAGCGTGAACAGCACCTCGCCCACCGCCGCCGGGATCAGCGTGGCGGCGTTGTCGACGATGTAGCCGAAGTCGGGTTCGAGGAAGTAGGCGTAGCCGGCGCCCGACCCGGGGAGCGTCGCCGCGAAGGCGGCGAGTCCCACCATCAACAGGAGTATCGCTGGCACCATCACCTTCGTCGCGAGTTCGATCCCGCGTTCGATCCCCATGGCGACGATGACGACGGTGACGACGAGGAAGACGGCGGCGTACCCCACGGCGTCGAAGCCGACGGCGGCCGCCTCGAAGTACGACGACGGCGCCGCGAAGTACGCGCCGGTCGGGCTGGCGAACAGGTACCGCACCACCCAACCGCCGACCACGCTGTAGTAGGAGACGATCCAGAAGGCGGTGACGGCGGCGAGTACGCCCGCGGTCGCCCACGCGCGTCCCCCCTCGCGGAAGGCGTCGACGACGTTCCGCTGTGCGCGCCGCCCGACGACGAACTCCGCGAGCATCGCGGGCAGGCCAATGAGCGCGACCGCGACCACGTTGACGACGAGGAACGCCGCGCCGCCGTTGGTCGCCGCCTCGTACGGGAACCGCCAGAGGTTGCCGAGACCGACCGCGCTGCCGACCGCGGCCATGACGAACCCGATCCGCGAGGCCCACTGTTCGCGGCCCGCGACCCGCCGGTGTGCCCATCCGGGCAGGAGACTCCGGTCTGACATGCCCCCGGGTACTGCGTCCCGAAGAAAGTACGTGCCGGTACGCGACGGACGGTCACTTCCCGACCCGGAGGGCCGCACCGACGGCGCCGCCCGCGCTCCGACCGCGAAGGCCGCACCGGCGGCGCCGATCGGACCGACCGTACCGACCGTGCCGACTCGTCAGTCGCCGTCGAGACCGGCGACCCGTTCGGCCACCTCGGCGGCGAGTCGCTCGCGGACGCGGTGGCTCGCTTCCGCGTCGCTCGTCACCTCGACGACGGTCGTGCCGTCGGTCGTGACCGCCTCGCGGTACGACTCGCGGAACGCCTCGCGGTCGTCGCCGTCGACCCGCTCGAACTCGAGGTCGTACAGCCCCTCGGTGTGCGAGAAGTCGACCCCGTGGGGCGTCTTGAACTGCGCGGTGAACGGCGGGTCGTACGCCTCGATCGGGAGCGCGTGGAAGATGCCGCCGCCGTCGTTGTTCACGGCGACTATCGTCGCGTCCACGTCACACCGCGAGAGCGCGAGCAGGCCGTTCATGTCGTGGTAGTACGCCAGGTCGCCCGTCACGAGCGTCAGGTCGTCCGTCGTCGCGGAGCCGGCGCCGAGCGCCGTCGAGACGACGCCGTCGATGCCCGACGCGCCGCGGTTGCCGAGGACGGTCAGCGACCGCGCGGCGGGCGCGGCGAACCGGTCGGCGTCGCGGACCGGCATCGAGTTGGAGACGAACACGGTCGACGGCTCCGGCGCGAGGGCGAACACGTCCGCGAGCACGCGCCCCTCGAAGAACGCGTCCTCGTCGCTCACGGCGTCCCAGTGGGCGGTCTCGGCCGCTTCCCAGCGCGCGCGCCAGTCGGCGGAGTCCGGTCCGGAGACGTGCCGCGCGACGGTCGCCGCCAGCCGCGAGGGGTCCGCGACCACCAGGTCCGTGGCGGCGAACTCCGCCTCGCGCCACCCGCCCGCGGGGTCGACCACGAACTGCCGGGCGTCGGTGTCCGCGAGGTAGTTCCGGAGCGGTTTGGAGGTGGGCGACGCGCCGAACCGCACGACCACCTCGGGGTCGGGCCAGTCGGCCGTCGCCTCGCCCGCGAGAAAGCCGTCGTAGCCGCCGAGGACGGGCGTGACGCGGGTCGCCGAGCCGAACCGCAGTCCCGACAGCGGGTCCGCCAGCACCGGGAACCCCGTGGCGTGTGCGAGCGCGGTCATCGCCTCGGGGTCCGGTCCCGGCGGGTCGGCGGGACCCGCGACGACCAGCCCCCGCTCGGCCGACAGCGCGCGCGCCACCTCGCGGACCTCCCTGTCGTCGGGGACGGGGTGGCCGGGCGTCGTCGAGACGTACGCGCCGTCGCGGCCGCGTTCCGCGAGCGCGGGCAGGTCGTCGGGCACGTCGCCCTCGACGTGGACCGGTTCGAGCGGCTTGCGGAACGGGACGTTGAGGTGGACCGGTCCCGCGGGCGTCCCCTCGGCCGTGGAGACGGCGCGGGCGGCGGTGGTGCGGAGCGAGCGGAGCTTTCGATCCTCGGCTTCGGGTTCGGGGAGGTCCTTGTACCACCGGACCGCGTCGCCGTACAGTTTCTCCTGGTCGACGGTCTGGTTCGCGCCCGAGTCGCGGAGTTCGGGGGGACGGTCGGCGGTCAACAGCAGCAGCGGGACGCGCCCCTGGGACGCCTCGACCACCGCGGGGTGGAAGTTGGCGGCCGCGGTGCCCGACGTGGAGACGAGCGGCGTCACCTCGCCGGTCCGGCGGGCGCGCCCGAGCGCGAAGTACGCCGCCGAGCGCTCGTCGAGGTGCGAGAACGTCCTGACCTCCTCGTGGCGGGCGAACGCCACCGTCAGCGGCGTCGAGCGCGACCCCGGGCAGAGACAGACCGCGCGCACCCCCGCGGCGGCGAGTTCGTCGACGAGCGTCCGCGCCCACAGCGCGTTTCGGTTGGGGGCGCGCTCGGGGTCGGCGCCCGCGCCGGGTCCGCGTCCGTGTCCGGGTCCGGTCATCGGCGGGGCTACGGCGGGCGGGGTGATAGCCGCGGCGAAACGCTCCCGCCGGGCGCCTCCCGCGGGACCCCGACCGGCGCCGCGGACGGGACCGTTTTCACCTCGTCCGTCGTACCGTCCTCTATGTCCCCCAGCGCCGAGATGAACGGGATCGGGAACGTCATCGAGGAGACGCTCGACGCGGCTCGAAGACACCGGGCGAAGGAGACGTCCCGGCCGCGCCTGGAGCTGTATCACGAGGCGCTCGAAGGGACACGGCGGGTCGCCGGTAACGCCCCGATGCGCGAGACCCGAGGGCCGAAGCGGGGGGTTCGCGGTGCCTAGCACCGCCGCGGTTCACCTACGGATGCGAAAGAAGCGAGCGGCCGAACTGGTCAAACAACGGGTCGACGACATCTCGGTCGAGGAGCGCGACCCGGACGGCGAAGTCGTCGTCCGGGTAAAAGGAGAGGGGACTCGCGTCGCGACCATCGCCGAGGAAGACGAAGAGAAAGGGGAAGAGGAGACGCCCCCGTCCGCCCCGTCCGGGGTGCGTCTCGAATACGTGACGGAGGGGCCACCGCACGTCGAGCGGAAGGCGAGACAGATCAGGCGGCTCCTCTCCCGTCGCGCCCGCTAACGCGGTGTCAGCCGTCGAGCACCGCGCGTTCGAGCAGGCGCGCGTTCCGCTTGTTCGCCTTCCACGCGAAGTCGAACAGGTCGCCGACCAGCGGGAGCGAGCCGACGACGGTGTCGATGCCGACGTTGACCAGCATGCGCGAGATGGTGACCGGGCCGGCGCCGAGGCGGTACGCCTCGCCGACGATGAGGAGCGACGCGACCAGCGTTATCAGGTCGCCGACCGAGGGGACCAGCCCCACGATGGCGTCGAGACCGACCCGGTAGTTGACCACGGGGAGCTTCACCGACTCGTCGAGCAGTTGTGCGAACCACTTGACGCGGTCGACGCGGCGTTCGACCTCCTTGCTGTCGGCGTCGGCGGAGGCGCGCGAGAGCAGGCTCACAGTTTGTTCTCCGCGTCCTGTGCGAGTTCCTCCATCCGCTTGCCGACGCGGCCGGCGTTGGAGAACTCGTCTTCCGACATGGCCGACGCGAGCGCGTTGCCCAACACGAACACGGCGTGTTTGTGCTCGCTCTTGGACTTGTGGACGTGCGAGGGGTCGACGCCCAGCCCGTGGTACGCCTCGAAGCGGGTCTCGTCGACGTCCTCCCGCTCGCTGAAGTGGTCCATGATCGTCACCATCTGCTCGTGGAGTTCGAGCAGTTCGTCTTTGTGCATGCGCGAGCCTATGCGGTACCGCCAGTTAAGCGTTGTTCGGCGGCGAGCCGCGCGAGCGGGCTCCCCTCGGCGTCGCGGACACCGTCCCGGCGTGTCCGACCGCTCCCCGACGCTGGTGTCGCTGGGGGACGCGGGCGACGCGGGAGCGCGGTGTCCGACCGGCACCGACCCGGCGGACGGCGCCGTCGCTCGCGGGGGGCGTTCGGCTCGAAAGAGGGGCGGGTCAGAAGACGTACTCGTCGTCGTGACCCATCATGCCGTCGTCCTCGAAGCCGCCGGGCTCGGCGTCGTCGTCCTGCGGGCCACTGGTCTTGTACGCCTTGAGTCCGGTCGACAGGAGGTCCTCGATCGCCTCTTCGCGGTTGACGAACTCGCCCTGTTCGACCATCTGGGCGATCTGCATCTCCAAGTGCTCGGGGATGTTTATCTCGACTTTGGGCATCTACCCCCGAGTTTACCGACGCCATATAAAAATCCTGCGGGGGCGGTTCGGACGGGAAAAACGATAGTTTACCGCGCGTTAGCTCGTATTTCCTCGATTCCGAATATCAGCTTCGGTTCCCTGTGATCGGGGGTTCGTCGCGCCGGAGTCGGTAGCCTTTGGTGAACGCACCGCAAAGCGCGGGCATGGTCAGCGACGTGACCGGTCTCCACGAGGAGTTCGGCGGCGAGCGACTCCCGCCGGGTCAACGCGAGACCGAGCGGTTCCCGGTGCTCTCGAAGTCGGGGACGCCCGGGTGGACGCCCGAGACGTGGGAGTTCGAGGTGTGGGGTGCGGTCGACGAGCCGTTCTCGCTCGACTACGACGCGTTCACCGACCTCCCGAGCGTCACCCAGCGGCAGGACTTCCACTGCGTCACCGGCTGGTCGAAGTTCGACTGCGAGTTCACGGGCGTCCCGTTCCCCGACATCGTCGAGCGGGCGGGCGTCCGCGACGACGCGGTCCACGTCATGTTCCACGCGCTCGACGGCTACACGACGAACCTCCCGCTGGCCGACTGCGACCGCGAGGAGGTGCTGTTCGCCTACGAGTTCGACGGCGACCCGCTCGCGGAGGACCACGGCGGCCCGCTGCGGGTCGTCACGCCCCACAAGTACGCGTACAAGGGCGCCAAGTGGGTGACCGGCGTCGAGTTCCTCACCGACCCCGAGCGGGGGTACTGGGAGAAGCGGGGCTACTCGAACACGGCGAACCCGTGGAACGAGGAACGGTACAGCTAGCCCCCGGGTGGTTCGGCGGCCGGCCGCGCGCGGGGACCCGGCCGACGCGGGTGCGAGCGCCCGGTTTCGGAAACCAGAGGGGTCAAGAGCGTCCCCCCCGAACTCCGGGTGATGACCCGGACGGAGGGCGACCAGCGGGGGGGAGCGCCGGCCCGGCCCGCGGCCGACGCGACGCTCGTCAGCCGGAGTTGCGAGGTATCGGACGTCTCCTTTCGCGCGTTCCTCGCGGCCCGAGACCGGGGCGAACCGCGGGTCCACTGGGCGTCGCCCGCGGGTCTCGAACTCGTCGGCGGCGGCGCGGCCGTCCGGCTGACCGCCGAGGGCGCCGACCGGTTCGACCGCCTCCGCGCCGACGCCGCGACGGTGTTCGCCGACACCGACGTCGGCGCGGAGGCGGGGTCGGCGGCGACGCGCCCCCGAATGCTCGGCGGCGTCGCGTTCGACGCCGCCCACGAACCCGACGCGACGTGGGCGGGGTTCCCCGCGGCGTCGTTCCTCCTCCCGGCGGTCCAGCTCACCCGCGACCACGAGGGGACGTACCTCACGGTCACCCGCTACGCCGCCGACGCGACGGCCGCCGCCGTCGACGACGACCTGACGGCCGCCCGCGAGTCGCTCGCCGACCTGCCGATGATGCGCCCCAGCGGCGGCAAGCCCGGCGTCGCGGCGACCCGGTGGCGGACCGACCGGGCCGAGTGGGTCGAACAGGTCGAGCGCGTCCGCGAGCGCATCCGCGCGGGCGACCTCCGGAAGGTGGTGCTCGCGACCGCTCTCGACGTCGACCTGGCGAGTCCGGTCGACATCCCCGACACGCTCGAACGCCTCCGCCGGACGTACCCCGAGTGCTACCGATTCTTGGTCCAGCCGTCGGGCGGCGACGCGTTCTTCGGCCCGCCGCCCGAACGGCTGGTGAAACTCGACGGCCGCCGCGTCGAGACGGAGGCGCTCGCGGGGTCGATGCCCCGCGGCGACAGCCACGAGACCGACGCCGACAACGCCCGCTCGCTGCTCGAAAGCGAGAAGCTCCAGCACGAACAGCGGCTGGTGGTCGACACCATCGCCGAGCAGCTGTCGGCGTACGGCGACGTGCGCGAGGGCGAGCAGGGGGTCCGGAAGCTGACCAACATCCAGCACCTCCGGACGCCCATCGAGGCCGACCTCGACGGGCCGGAGCACGTCCTCACGCTCGTCGAGGCGCTCCACCCGACGCCGGCGATGGGCGGCCTGCCGCTCGCGGAGGCGCTCGCGACCATCCGCGGGACCGAGACGTTCGACCGCGGCTGGTACGCCTCGCCCGTCGGCTGGTTCGACGGGAACGGCGACGGCGAGTTCGCGGTCGGCATCCGGTCGTGCGTCGCGGGCGACGACCACGCCACGCTGTTCGCCGGCAACGGCATCGTCGGCGACAGCGACCCCGAGGCGGAGTGGGAGGAGCTCCAGCCGAAGGTCCGCCCCGTGCTCGACGAACTCGAACGCGACGACCGGACCGACGAGTAGCGCGGCGGGCGCCCGACGCGAACCCGAAGACATACTACTGCGGCGGCGACACCGGGGGGTATGTCCGAGCGGCCGTCCGCCCCGCGCGACCGCGTCCTCCTCGCGGTCGTCGCGCTCTCGCTGCTCGCGCTGCTCGCGCGGGCCGTCCTCCTCGGCGACCGCCCGTTCCACTGGGCCGAGGGTCGCGTCGGCTACTGGACGCTCCGCTTTCTCGACACCGGCGGCTACGAGTACCACCCGACGGCGGGCGGGCCGTTCCTCCACGTCGTCAATCGGTGGCTGTTCGCGGTCGTCGACCCCACCGACGCCTCCGCGCGCGCCGTCGTCGCGCTGGTGGGCGGGCTGCTCCCGCTGTCGGCGCTGCTGTTCCGGGGGTCGCTCCGGGACGGCGAGACGGTCGCGCTCGCGGGCCTGCTCGCGGCCGACCCGCTGTTGCTCTACTACTCGCGGTTCCTCCGGGGCGACCTGCCCGCGGCGGCGTTCGGGCTGGTCGCGGTCGGCGGCGTCGTCCGCTACCGCGACTCGGGGGCGCAGTGGGGGCTCTACCTCGCGGCCGCGGCGTTCGCGCTCGCGCTCGCGGCGTCGGGCTTCGCGGCCGCGTACCCGGTCGTCTGGCTCGCCGCCGGCCTCCTCGTCCTCGACGAGTCGCGGGTCCGCGGCGTGCCCGACGCGGCGCGCGAGCGTCTCGGGCGGGGGCGGGCGTGGCTCGTCTCGCGGGCCACGCCGCTCGCGCGCGCGCTGTTCGTCTTCCTCGCGGTCGCGCTGTTCTTCTTCGCGCCGCGGGCGGCGGGGTCGGGGGTGGGGCTGTGGAACCCGGCGACGTTCCCGGCGGTCGTCACCGAGGCGTTCGTCGGCGCGCCCGAGCGGTTCGTGGGGCTGCGGTTCGTCTACCGGATCGAGCAGGCCGGCCACCCGCTGCTGTCGTCGCTGGCGGCGTTCTTCCGCACGCTCGCGGCGACGGCGTGGCCGCTGGTCCTGCTCGGGCTTGTCGGGTTCGCGCTCGAACGCTACGCCCCCGACACCCGCGGCGTGGTCGCGTTCGGCGCGTACGCCGGCGGCGTCGGCCTGTTCGTCTTCCCGGTCGCGTCGATGCGTGCCGAGCCGTGGAGCGCCGTCCACGTCCTCCCGTGGCTGGCGCTCCCCGCCGCCGTGGGGCTGGCGCGGGTCGCCCGGGGGCTGTGGACGCGGGCCACCCGCAGCGACGCGACCTCGGGCGGTCGACGCCCCGCGCGGGTCGTCGCCGTCGTCCTCGTCGTCACCGCGAGTCTCGCGGCGGTCGGCGCGACGACGGCGGGCGTGTACGCCGCCCCCGCCTCGGAGTCGGGGACGGCGTTCGCGCAGTTCGCTCAGCCCGCCGACGACCTCGACGGGATGGTCGCGGCCGCCTCGGCCGCGACCGCGGGCCACGACGACGGCCCGGACGTGGTGTACGTCGGCGCCGACCTCGACACCTCCCGCGAGTACGACAGCCCGCCGGTTCTCGGCGCCGACCGGGACGCGTGGGGGGCGCGTCTCCCCCTGCAGTGGTACTTCGAGCGACTGGACGCCGACACCAGTAGCGTCCGCTGGCTGTCGAACGTCTCCGGGTCGCCGCCGGTCGTCGTGACGGTGCCCGACCAGCGGGTCGACGCCGGCGAACGGTTCGAGGGGTACCGCGAGTTCGAACTCCGCCTCGGCCTGTGGGACCGGACGGTCGTCGTGTTCGTCGCCCCCGACGAGTGAACCGAGGCGGTGTCGGGTCGGCGACGAGTCGGCGTCGCTCCCGGCGGGAGCCGACGCCGGGTACTCGAAACGGGCGGAACGCCCGCGACGGACGGGCCGTCGCGGGCGGCGAGAAGAGGCCGGAAGGGTGTCGTACCGGGTGCCGGATGCGACCGACTCAGCGGAAGCCCATCGCCTCGATCTGCTCTTGATACCGGTTGCGGATGGTGACCTCGGTCACCTGCGCGACGTCGGCGACCTCTCGCTGGGTCTTCTTCTCGTTACACAGCAGCGACGCCGCGTAGATGGCCGCCGCGGCGAACCCCGTCGGCGACTTCCCCGACAACAGCCCCTGCTCGGCGGAGACGTCGATGATCTCGGTCGCCTTCGCCTGCGTCTCCTCGCTGAGTCCGAGCGCGGAGGCGAACCGCGGGACGAACTGCTTGGGGTCGACCGGCTTGAGTTCGAGCCCGAGTTCCTGGGAGATGTAGCGGTAGGTCCGACCGATCTCCTTCTGTTCGACGCGGGAGACCTCCGCGACCTCGTCGAGCGAGCGGGGGATCCCCTCCTGGCGGCAGGCGGCGTACAGCGCGGCGGTGGCGACGCCCTCGATGGAGCGGCCGCGGATGAGGTCCTCCTTGAGCGCGCGTCGGTAGATCACGGAGGCGACCTCGCGTACGGAGCGGGGGACGCCGAGAGCGCTCGCCATGCGGTCGATCTCCGAGAGCGCGAACTGGAGGTTGCGCTCGCCGGCGTCCTTGGTGCGGATGCGTTCCTGCCACTTCCGCAGGCGGTGCATCTGCGAGCGCTTCTCCGAGGAGAGCGAGCGGCCGTAGGCGTCCTTGTCCTTCCAGTCGATGGTGGTGGTCAGCCCCTTGTCGTGCATCGTCTCCGTCACCGGAGCGCCGACGCGGGACTTCGACTGGCGCTCGGAGTGGTTGAACGCCCGCCACTCCGGCCCCCGGTCGATCTGTCGTTCGTCGAGGACCAGCCCGCAGTCGTCACAGACGAGTTCGCCCTGGTCGGAGTCCATGATGACCTCCGAGGAGCCGCACTCGGGACATTTGACCGTCTCGTCCGATTGTTGTTCCGACTCGTCCTGCTCCCGCTGTCGCTGTCGGCTCGGACCTTCCATTAATAAGTTTTGTGTCCCGGCTACTATTTAAACTTTCGGGTGGGCGCGAACGGGGATACGCGGGGTTCGACCCGCCGAACCCGCCGTTTTCGGCGGTAGGGAGACCCGAGGCGAACCGAAGGACATGTCGTGTGTCGGTCGCCGCGCGCCTCGCTGACGCCGGAGACGCCCGGATACGCGGGTCTCGGCCGCCGGTTGGCTGGCCCGTCGAATAACCATCGCGCATTCACAAAACCTTTTGTATTACCGCACTCTATCCGGAGTCGATGAGCACGGGCACGACGGCGAGCGGGGACGTACGGCGCGCGGTCGCCGCGAGCGAACCGGCGGACGTGGAACCGGTCATCGTCGAGGCGGCGACGCTGGAGTCGACCGCCCCGGAGTACCTCCGGGCGTTCCGCGCGGACCTCGACGAGGCGGGCTACCTCCCCGCCGGGCTCCGCGCCGAGGCGCGTTTCGCGGCGGACTGTTCGATCGAGACGCAGGCGGAGACCGACCGGCTCCGCGACCTGGTCCGCGCCGCCTCGTTCCTCGGGGCGAGCCGGGTCGAGGTGGTGGCCGACGAGGTGGCCGCCCCCGCGAAGGTGGAGCCGGCGCTGTCGGCGCTGGCCGAACGCGCCGAACGCGAGGGCGTCACCCTCACGGTGACGGGTCCCGTCGATCTCTGACGTGAGCAGACGGGCGCTCGAAGGCAAGCTCGCGGTCGTCGCGGGCTTCACCGACCCGACGGCCGCGCTCGAACAGTACCCGACACCCGCGGACGTGGCCGCCCACGTCGTCCACCTCGCGGACCTCCGGGGTGACGTGGCCGGCCGGACGGTCCTCGACCTGGGGACCGGGACCGGCATGTTCGCCCTCGGCGCCGCGCTCCGGGGGGCCGACCGGGCCGTCGGCGTCGAACTCGACCGGGGGGCGCTGTCGGTCGCGCGCGACAACGAGCGCCGCGTCGGCGCGCGCACCGCGGTCGACTGGATCCACGCCGACGCGACCCGCCCGCCGCTGTGTCCCGACGAGCCGGCGACCGTCCTGATGAACCCGCCGTTCGGCGCGCAGTCGGGCAACGAACACGCCGACCGCGAGTTCCTCGCCGCCGCCGCCGACCTCGCGTCGGTCTCCTACTCGGTCCACAACGCCGGTAGCCGGGCGTTCGTCGAGTCGTTCGCCGCCGACCGCGGCGGGGTCGTCACCGACGCGTTCGAGGTGACGCTCACGCTCGACCGCCAGTACGACCATCAGAGCCGCGAGCGACACGACCTCGACGCGGAGGCGTTCCGGGTCGAGTGGTCCGGGTCGAGCGAGGAGTGACCCGACCCGCCGCCCCGACCGTCCGCCGCTCCACCGTCGCCCGCCGCCTCACTGCCGCCGCCTCCCGTACGTCTCTTTCGCCGCCACTTGCACGCGCGTGGCGTTCCCGCCGGTCGTCGCGACCACCGTTCGCCCCTCCCTGAGGAACGTCAGCCCGCCCGCCGACACCGTCTCGTTCCCCTCCGGCACGGGCGTGAACGTCGTCTCGTTCGCCCCCGTGACCGCGAGGCTGAACGACCCGTTCGTCGGCGCGACCGCCACCGTCCGGCCGTCGATACGCGGGCGGGCGGCCGCGGACGGCGAGGCGTACGAGAGGTGCGCCTCGCCGTCGTGGCGCAGGCGGACGACGTAGGTGACGTTCCCGCCGGTGGTGCGCCACCCCTCCCGGACCGCGACCACCGTCTCGCGCCACCCCACCCCGCCGAGGACGACCGTCGACCGGCCCGCGAACGCCAACCGACCCTTGGTCACTGCGGTGGTCCAGATGCGGCGCTCGGGGTTGCGGACGATGACGCCCGAGGTGTTGACGCTGGTCGTCTCGCCGAACGCGCTCACCTCGACGACCGACACCATCCCGTTCTCCACCCCCTCGGCGTACGTCACCTGGTAGTCGCGGACGTGGACCGGTTCGCCGGGGAGCGAGCCGTCGTCGACGGTCGAGAGGCTCACCGGTACCGCCGCGCCCGCCAGCCCCGCGGTGACGACCGACAGACACAGCACCGCGCCCATCGCGGGCGTGGCCCGCGAGACCGCTCCGCGGAGCGACGCGTCGCGGAACACGTCCCACGAGGCGTCCGAGGAGCCGTACGTCCCGAGCGCGGCGACCAACAGCGCGAGCACCACCACCAGCGTCACCCCGACCGCGCGGTAGAGCACGTACGTCTCGCCGCCGCGGTACCAGTAGACGGCCCACAGCGACTGCTCGGCGCAGAACAGCAGCGCGCCGACGAACAGCCGCCCGGGGCGCGGCAGCGCGTCGCGCCGCCGGCTGGCGAGCGCGAACGCCACGAGCAGGCCGACGAGTAACCCCAGCGCGTGCCCCTGGACGGCGATGCTCGCCCACCACGGCGTGACGTACGCCGCCCGCCCGGAGGCGACCACCACGGGGTTCTGGAGCGCGTTGTACACCAGCGAGAGCGTGCCCGACGCCGTGAGCGCGACGACCGTCGTCAGCGGCCGGTACAGCAGCGAAAAGCCCGCGAACGCGAAGACGACGCCCGAGAAGCCGACGACCGGCCCGAGCGAGAACGCGGCGGTCGCCAACCCCACCACGACCGCGCCCGCGGGGAAGAGGACGAACGCCCGGACGCGCGGCCGGTCGACCCACGACTCCCCCGCGCTCGTGCCGTCCGCGCCCGCTCCGCTCCCGCCGTCGGCGCGCGCGCCGTCGCCGTCCGCCCCGTCCCGCCGGTCGGGGAAGTGGCCGAACGCGTACTCGGCGACGGACGCGAGCGTCAGCGTCGCCATCAGGTTGCCGAGGAGGTGACCCGGCCCGCTGTGGGCGAACGCCGCGGTCACCACCCCCAGCGGCTCGAAGTACGACCACGCCCGGAACGGGATGACGACCGGGTTGTACCAGTGGTCGTACCCCCCCTGGACGAACAGGTACACCCCGAGGACGAACGCCGCGGTGGTCAGCGTCCCCCACGGCACGCCGAACAGGAACCGCTCGCGGAGCGGCGCCACGACTGCCGCCCCCCCCGTATCCACCCCGGCGTCCCGGTCGTCCGACGCGGTGCGACCGAGCGCGGCCACGACCAGGCCGGCCGCGACGAACGCCGCGACGACGGCGAGCCGCATCCCCAACGCGACCCAGTTCACACGGGGTGTCAGTCCCCCCCACACTTTACCGTCCCGGTCGTTCGTGTCCCCGAACCGGTCCGTCGATCTCGGAGACGTACCGGGGTGAGCGCCGGCGACCGGCGCGGGTCGACACCCTCTTTCCCCCGGCGGCGCTCCCCTCGGGGGTGTCACTGCTCACCTCGCTCCCCGACCGCCCGCTGTCGGCGGCGGCGGTCGCGGCGCTCAACCGGGCCGACGCGGTGGAACTGGCGGTCGCCGTCGACGACGACGACCCGGCTGACGGGCTGTTGCTCGCCACCGACGCGTGGGTGAAGGGGCTCGCGTTCGACGGCGCCGGGTGGTCGGTCGTCGAGACCGTCGGGGTCGACGGCGCGGACGATCGGTACGACGCGCTCCGGGCGTGCGAGACGGCGGTTCGGGCGGAACGCGACGGGGACGACACGGACGCGAGCGACGACCCGAGCCGGGACGCCGACCCGGACGGGGACGCGAGCGACGACCCGGCGAACGACGCGGACCGGTAGCCCGCGTCGACCCGGGCGGCTTTCCCGGCCGTCGGGAGCCGTCGCCGGCTTTACCCCCGCGCGTGTGGTACTCCGACGCACGATGTACGACGAGATACTCGTCCCGACCGACGGCAGTCCGGCGGCGGCGGCGGCCATCGAACACGCGGTGACGCTCGCCGAGCGGTTCGACGCGACGATCCACGCGCTGTACGTCGTGGACATGACGGGGTACACGACGCTCGAAGCCGGGACGGGTGTCGTCGTCGAAGCGCTCGAAGAGGAGGGCGAGGCCGCCGTCGACGCGGTGCGGGAGGCGGCCGAGGCGGCCGACGTCCCGGTCACGGAGCACGTGGTCTCGGGGAGCCCCTACCGGTCGATCCTGGAGTACGCGAACGACGAGGAGGTCGACCTGATCGTCATGGGGACGCACGGCCGGCGGGGACTCGACCGCTACCTGCTCGGGAGCGTCACCGAGCGGGTGGTCCGGAGCGCCGATCAGGCGGTGATGACCGTCAGGATGCCCGACGAGGAGTGACCGGGGGTCGAGTGTCGGGGAGTCGAGTGTTCGGCGCGCGAAATTCGACGGCTCGACGCCCCGGTCGTCCGATGCCGGGGGCCGAGGGAGTCCGCCGGTACGGAGCCGAACGTAGTCGGGCGGAGCGCTCCCGTTCCCACGGGGTTTCACCCTCGGTATCGTGGAAATTTTCGTACCGACGCCGCGTCGATAGCCGTCCGCCCGGTCGACCCTCGCCTCCGGGCCGGCCTCGGCGCGTCCGCCGACGGAGCCCGACTCGGGTTCGCCTCGCCGCTCGCCGCACCTCGTTCGGGGGAGCGAACGTGGTGCGACCCCGCGGGAGGCGACGCCCTCGCCGCGACGCCCGGATTTATGCCGGGCGGCGCCGACTCCCGTTCATGAGTCTCGCGGTCGAACACGACGACCTCGTGGCGTTGCGCAGGGACCTCCACCGCCACCCCGAACCCGCGTGGTGCGAGTTCTACACCACCGCACGGCTCGTCTCGGAACTGGAGACGCGCGACGTGGACGAACTCCACTACGGCCCCGCCGTCCTCGGGTCCGAGCGGATGAACGTGCCCGACGAGGGGACGCTCGACGAGTGGTTCGAACGCGCGAAGGCGGCGGGCGCCCGCGAGGACATCCTCGCGGAGTTGGAGGGCGGCTACACCGGCGCCGTCGCGGTGGTCCGCCGGGGCGACGGTCCCGTGGTCGGGCTCCGCGTCGACATCGACGCGCTCCCGATCACGGAGGCGAACGAGAACCACGCGCCCGCCGACGGCGCCGACGCCTACCGCTCGGAGAACGAGGGGTGGATGCACGCCTGCGGCCACGACGCCCACGCCACGTTCGGCGTCGGCGTGATAGACGAGATACTCGCCTCGGAGTTCGAGGGGACGCTGAAGGTGTTCTTCCAACCCGGCGAGGAACAGATCGTCGGCGGCAAGCCGATGGCCGACTCCGAACTCCTCGACGACGTGGAGTACCTCCTCGCCGCCCACGTCGGTCTCGACCACCCGACCGGCGAGGTGGTCGCGGGCGTCGACGGGTTCCTCGCGGTGTCGCACTTCCTCGCGGAGTTCGACGGCGAGTCGGCCCACGCGGGCGGCCACCCCGAGGAGGGGCGCAACACCGTCCAAGCGATGGCCGCGGCGATCCAGAACCTCTACGCCATCCCGCGGCACGCCGACGGCGCGACCCGGGTCAACGCGGGGCTGGTCGGCGGCGGCACCGCCACGAACATCATCCCCGAGGAGTCGTTCGTCGAAGGCGAGGTCCGCGGCGAGACGACCGACCTGATGGAGTACATGGACGACAAGGCCGAGAACGTGCTCGTCAGCGCCGCCGAGATGCACGACGTCGACGTGACGACCGAACGGCTGGGGATGGCCCCCTCGGCGACCAGCGACCCGGAACTCGTCGACCTGGTCGCCGCCGTCGCGGGCGACGTGGCCGGCGTCGACTCGGTCGCCGAAAGCGACGAACTCGGCGGGAGCGAGGACGCGACCTACCTGATGCGACGGGTGCAGGACAACGGCGGCTACGCCGCCTACGTCGGCGTCGGCACCGACCACCCCGGCGGCCACCACACCTCCACCTTCGACGTCGACGAGGCGTCGCTCGACGTGGGGGTCGACCTGCTCGCGTCGGCGATACGCGCGGTCGCCGCCGACCCGCCCGGGCAGTCGGACCGAACAGACGCCTGAGAACACGGCGCGGGTGGCGGACGGCGCTCCGGCGCCGACGCTCGACCCGGAGACTCGGGCGGTCGGTCCGCCCGGGCGCACGACCCGCCCGACCGGCGGAGCCGTTCGTCCCTCGGGCGCCGAGGGGGATCGGTCGCCGCCACGCCCTCGTGGCCTTCCACCTCTCGGTCCCCGTCGCCCGACCGCTCGCGTTAGTACTTCGGCTCGGCGCCCGTCACCGCGTACACCTCGTCCATCAGGTCGTCGCGGCGGTCGCGCCACGCGTCGAACGCGCCGGGGCGGGAGGGGTAGCGCCGGTAGTGGGCGAGCAGGTCGTCGGCCGCGCGCTTGGCCCGGTAGAACTCAACGATCTGGTCCCAGTAGCCGTAGCTCTTGCGCGCCACGTCGACAGCGAGTTTCGGCCCGACTGAGGTGGTCCCCGAGTAGAGCGCCTCGCTGAGCTGTTCGCCCGGCAGCGCCGCGAGCAGGCTCATCAGGTCGTCGACGTCGACGGCCGTCGCGAGCACGTTGTACACGTCGAGTGCGGCGTAGCGCCCGCCGAAGTGGTCCATCACCCGCTCGTTGTACCGCCACAGCGCCTCCTCGCTGGTGTCGCCGTCGGCGAGCGCCTCGATGGCCTGCTCGGCGGCGTACTTGCCCGCGTACGCCGCGCCCGCGATGCCGCCGCCCGTGGTGGGGTTGACGTGCGCGGCGGCGTCGCCGACCGCGAGGAAGCCGTCGGCGACGGCGGAGTCGTACGGCCGGCGGGTCGGCAGCGCCGCGCCGAGTTTGTCCCGAACTTTCGCCCCTTGGAACTCCGCCCGGTCGCGCAGGTCGCGTTTCAGCCCCTCGACCAGTTTCATCGGCGGTTCGGTCATCTGGAACCCGAGCCCGGCGTTGATCTCCGTGCCCGTCCGCGGGAAGTACCAGAGGTAGCCGGCGGCGCGGTCGGTCGCCTTGAAGACGAGCGCGTCCTGCCACTCGACCTCCTCTTCGACTTCGAGCACCTCGCGGTACGCCGAGGAGAACTGCGAGTACGAGACGTTCGTGTCGAACGTCGCCCCCGAGAGGTCCGCCCGGTCTTGGAGGATCGACAGCGCGCCCGCCGCGTCGACGGTCATCCCGGCGTCGTACTCGACGACCTCGCCCTTCCGTTTCGCGCGCACGCCGGTCACGTGCCCGTCGTCATCTTGGGTTACGTCCTGGACGACCGTGTCGTAGTGGAACTCCGCGCCGCGCCGTTCGGCGCCGTCGATGATCAGCCGGCCGAACTCCCAGCGGTCGATCACCGCGAGTTCGCCCGGGATCGGGATCTCAAGTACCGTGTCGTGACTCGGGATCTCGAAGCGACCGTGGGTGACGTCGGTGTTGGTGAACGCCGACCGGATCTCGGATTTGGGGATCGCCGACGGGAACGCGTCCGCTCCCTTGAGCGCGTCGCCGCAGGCGATGTGGCCCGCCTCGGTCTCGGTCTTGCGTTCGACGACGGTCACGTCGAGGCCCGCATCGGCGGCCGTCGCGGCCGCATAACAGCCGGCGGTCCCCGCGCCGACGACGACGATGTCGGGTTCGTGCGTAGTCATTACCCCCGTTCGCGTCCGGCCGGGCAAAAAGCTCGTTATTTAGCCCCGGGGAGAGCCGGGGGATGCCGCCTTGACCGACCGCCACACGTCGCCGAACGGACGCGACGGTTGGCCCGTCGTGCCGTCGCGCGCCACGCGCGGGCGTCGCGGCGGTGTCGCGGTGTCGAGAAACCCCGGTCCCGTTCGGCCGTCGCTCCGGTCGGCGAACCCGTCCGGGACGCGCGTGCCGGCCTCGAACGGACGCACGGCGGTTCGGGGAGCGGCGCCACGGAACCGTTCCGCGAACGGCCGGTCGCGTCCTCCCCCGCGCTCCCGAACCCGGACTGTCCGAACGAGCGCGGGAACGCGTACGGAGCGCCCCCCGTCGCCGCCCCCGACACATGTAGCCTGCCATACGATTTTTTTACTCAGAGAGCGTACTGTCGGTGAGGATGATACAATGAGCAACCGTGATATCGACGACGAATCGGTGGAGACTCGGACCGACCACGACCCGAACCCGGGCGAGCAGGGCAAGTGGCTCTCGGCGGTCATCGGCCTCCTCGGCCTGTGGATGATCGTTCAGGGCTTCCTGTTCGACCTCGTCGCGACGCAGATGTGGAACGACGTCATCGTCGGCGCGCTCCTGGCCGCCGTCGGCGCCTACAACTACTATCGCCGGTCGGACGAACAGGTGGGCAACGTCGGCGCCGCCGCAGTCGCCGCACTGCTCGGTCTGTGGCTGATCGCGGCGCCGTTCGTATTCGGCGCCGACGCGGGGTTCACCGAAGCGGCCAACGAGCTCGGATTCTGGAACGACATCGTCGTCGGTCTGATAGCGCTCGCAGCCGGTGCGTACAGCGCCTATCAGAGCCGTGATCGGCGCAGCGACGCTCGCAGAACCGCAGCCTGAGCCGGCAGCGGGTCACGGTTCGTCGGACCGTCTTTTCGTCTTTCGTTCGTCCCGTCCTTACCACTCGGCGACCCGGCTACGGCGGTACACAGCCACGTGATACCGGGTGAGTACGACCGACAGCGCCACGGCCAGCACCGAGAACATGCCGATGTAAACGAGCGATCCCTCGTGAACGAACCCGTTGAGCAACTGGAGGAGTCCGAACGCCGGAAGGCCGAACGTGAAGATGGTAGTGCGCACGGGGAACTCGCACGCCATCTGGAAGAAGACGTCCATGTCGCGCATTTTCTTTAGTCCGGCCGGTTCTCCGTTTGGGAGACTATATCACTATTGGATACGGCAACTCCCGGAGAGGGGACGCACGGCCCGCCGCGACCGAGCGACGGCCGCGACGACCCCGAAACCGGAGGCCGTGTTCGTAGACGTACTCCCCGACGCTGGCCAGTGGAGCCACCCACGGCGCGACGCACCGCGAACCGCGCTGTTTCCCTCGGGGTCGTCCACGCGTTCGACGCCGCCGGCCGCGGGTCTCGTTCCCTTCGGTCGGTCGTTCAGACACGTTCAGGTGGCGGTTCGGCACGGGGATCGCACCGTTCACGAGAACGACGTTCTCGTGAGCGCACGAATCGCACCGCGATTCGTGAACGCCGCCTAGCCGCGGTCTCGGTCGCTCGCTTCGCTCGCTCCCTCACCCGCGCTCCTCTCTTGGTGGCGGCGCGGCACGGAGACCGCGCCGCCGTCTCTCCGAGGCCTCCCTCCGGTCGGCCTCGCGCTACTCCTCTCCCGACTCGTAGTGGTCCCCCGCGGCGTCGGGCGTCCGCGTCCGGCCGAACAGCGTGAGCACGACGATGACGCTCACGTACGGGATGGTCCGCACGAGCGAGTTGGGCACCTGGATCACGTCGCGCGCCTGGAGAGTGAGTTGGAGCGCGTCGAGTCCCGCGAACAGCAGCGTCGACAGCAGCGCGCCGACGGCGTTGTAGTTGCCCAGCAGGTACGCGACGATGGCGATGAACCCCTTGCCGTCGACCATCGTCGGTCCGTTGCCGATGAACTGCCCGAGCGACAGCGACAGCGCCGCGCCGCCGAACCCGCAGAGCACGCCCGACAGCAGCACCGCGGCGTACCGCACCCGCGAGACGCTCACGCCCGCGGTGTCGAGCGCCTTCGGGTTCTCGCCCGACGCGCGGACGTGCCGGCCGAACGCGGTCCGGTTGAGGGTCCACCACGACGCGACCACCGCCGCGAACATCACGTACACCATCGGGGTGGCGCTAAAGAGCGCGCCGAAGAACGGGAGGTCGACCAGCGCGTAGCCGAAGAGGAGTTCGGCGGTCACGCCCTCCGAGACCACGGGGATGCCCATCGTCGGGAGCGTGGCGAACGTCGCCACTCGCGGGGTGTTGGTGCTGCCGTACACCACCTGCGCGGCGAACGGCGCCAGCCCGAGTGCGATGAGCCACACCGCGAGACCGGCGATGATCTGGTCGGCGCGGAACTCGATACACACCACCGCGAACAGCAGCGCGAACAGCGTCGACGCCGCGACGCCGCCGAGCAGCCCGAGCCACGGGCTGCCGAGCAGGTCGGCGGCGTAGATGCCCGCGAACGCCGCGATGATCAACAGCCCCTCGAGTCCGATGTTGATCACGCCCGACTTCTCGGCGAAGATGCCCCCCAGCGCCGCGAACGCGATGGGGACCGACAGCCGGAGCGCCGACGCGAACGTGGAGTTGGCGAACAGCACCGCGGCGAACTGACCGGCGGTCGAGTCGGGTGCGACGAGGAGGACGGCGAGGAGGGCGACCAGCGCGGCGACGACGCCCAACGCGAGATACAGCCGCAGGCCGGCGCCGCCCGCCCGCTCGCGGACCCGGCTTCCGAACCCGGCGCTCACTCGCGTTCACCCCCGTCGGTCGCGACGGCGCCGCGGTCGCGCTCGGGCGCGACGTCGCCCACCCGGCGGCCGACCATGCGGAAGAACTCCGGCATCGCCACGAACAGGACGATCAGTCCCCGGAGCACGCCCACCAGCTGTGGGGGTACGTTCGTCCCGACGTCGACGACGATGCTCCCCGACTTGAGCACGCCGAACAACAGCGCCGCCCCCACCGCGCCGACGGGGTTGTTGCCCGCGAGGATGGAGACGGTGATGCCGTCGAAGCCGTAGTCGGGGACGCCCGTCTGGAAGTTGCCGAGCACCATCAACACGTACACCGCGCCGCCGACGCCCGCGAGCGCGCCCGACAGCGCCATGCTCGCCACCACGGTCCGGGCGGCGTCGACGCCGCCGTACTCGGCGGCCTCGGGCTGGAGGCCGCTCGTCCGCACGTCGTAGCCGAACGAGGTGCGCGTGAGGGTGTACGCCACCGCGACGGCGACCGCCACCGCGAGCGCGAGCGCCAGCAGCGACACGCCCGCGCGGTCGGGGAACACCAGGCTCGGGAACCGCGCGTACGACGGCAGCGCGCGGGTCTGGGTGGCGAAACTGTCGGGGTCTTGGAACACGTCCTGGGTGAGATACAGCGCGACGGCGGTGGCGACGAAGTTCAACATGATCGTCGTGATCACCTCGTTGGCGTCGGCGTACGCCTTCAGCGCGCCCGGGAGTGCGCCGTACAGCCCGCCCGCGACCGCACCGACCGCCAGCCCGAACGGGACGAGCACGAGCGTCCCGACGACGCCCGACAGCAGCGGCGCGACCGCGAACACGACGACGGCCGTCGAGAGCGCGCCGACGACCAACTGCCCCTGCCCGCCGATGTTGAACACGCCGGCCTTGAACGCCACCGCGACGGCGACCCCCGTGAACACCAGGATGGTGGTCTCCGAGAGCGTCGTGGCGAACTGGCCGTTGAGCGGGTCCGCCGCGAGGTTGCCGAACGCGCCGAGGAACAGCCGGTCGTACACGTTGATCGGGTCGTAACAGAACCCCATCGACGCGGGCCACGAGAACGGACCGAGGCTGACCGGACCGAGGCTGATCACCCGCGGCGGCAGCGCGAACGCGGCGGTGTCACACGTCGTCATCCGGCCGGCCGCGAGCACGATGAAGAAGCCGATGACGACCGACAGCACCAGCGCCGACCCGGAGATGAACAGCCGCTCGGCCGCCGACGCGCGCGCCAACCGGGAGAGCCAGCCGACCACGCTCCCGCGGACGCCCGCGTCGCTCCCCTCGCCCGGGTCGCCCCCGTCGGGACCGTCGGGTCCGCCGGTCCCGTCGTCGCTCACGCGAGCCACCTCCCGCGGCGAACGAGCGCGGGGGGTGACGCGACCGCGCTCACTCGCGGTCACCCCCGTCGCCGGCGACACCGTCCGTACGGCCCGCGTCGGTCCCGCCGGACTCCTCCGGCGGGTCGGCGGCGTCGTCCGCCCCGCCGCGCAGGCTCGGCACGTCGTCGGGTTCCTCGCCCGCCATCAGCAGGCCCAACTGCTCTTCGGTGACCGCGTCGGGGTCGACCACGTCGACCAGCCGCCCGCGGTACATCACCGCCAGGCGGTCGGAGAGTCCCCGGACCTCGTCGAGTTTCGACGACACCAACAGCACCGCCTTCCCCTCGTCGCGGAGGTCGATGATCCGGTCGTGGATGAACTCGGTCGAGCCGATGTCCACCCCCCGCGTCGGGTGGGAGGCGACGATGCAGGCGGGGTCGCGCGCGAACTCCCGGCCGACGATGAACTTCTGCTGGTTCCCCCCCGACAGCGACCGTGCCTCCGCGCCCGTGTCCGGCGGCCGGACGTCGAACTCCTCGACGACGCGTTCGGCGTGGTCGTCCGCGCGGTCCCAGTCGACCCGGCCGCTCCGCGCGAACGGCTCGTCGTGCTGGCTGCCCAAGATCCCGTTTTCGGTCAGGTCGAACTCCATCACCAGCCCGCGCTCCTGTCTGTCCTCGGGGACGTACGCCATGCCCGCGCGCGCGCGGTCGCGGCGGGAGGCGTCGGTCACGTCGCGGCCGCGGAGTTCGACCCGGCCCGACTCGTGGTCGCGCAGCCCCGTGAGCACCTCGACCAGTTCCGACTGGCCGTTGCCGTCGACGCCGGCGACGCCGAACACCTCGCCTTCGCGGACGGTGAACGACACGTCGTCGACGGCCACCACGCCGCGCTCGTCGCTGGCGGTGACCCCCTCGGCGCGCAACACCGGGTCGCCCGGCGTCGCCGGCTCGTAGTCGGATTCGAGCATCACCTCCCGGCCGACCATCAACTCGGCGAGCTCCTCCCTGCTGGTGTCTGCGGTCCGGACGGAGCCGACGTTCCGGCCGTCGCGGAGCACGGTCACCTCGTCGGCGGCGTCGAGCGCCTCGCCGAGTTTGTGCGTGATGAAGATGACCGTCTTCCCCTGGGCGGTGAGTTCCTCGAGCACCTCGAAGAGGTCCGCCACCTCCTGGGGGGTCAACACGGCGGTCGGTTCGTCGAGGATCAGCACGTCCGCGCCGCGGTAGAGCGCCTTCAGGATCTCGACCCGCTGTTGGACGCCGACGGAGACGTCCGCCACCGTCGCGTCGGGGTCGACGTCGAAGCCGTACCGCTCGGAGAGGTCGACGACCGCCTCGCGGGCGGCGGCGCGGTCGACCGCCAGCCCGCCCCACTTCCGGGGCTCGTTGCCGAGCGTGATGTTCTCGGCCACCGTCATCGGGTCGACCAGCATGAAGTGCTGGTGGATCATCCCGACGCCGGCGTCGATTGCGTCCCGCGGCGAGTCGAACCGCTCGGGCGAGCCGACGTAGCCGCCCCCGTCGTCGCGTTCCAGCCCCTCGCCGTCGACGTACACGTCGCCCTCGGTCGGGGGGAACAGCCCGTACAGCACGTTCATCAGCGTCGTCTTCCCCGCGCCGTTCTCGCCGAGCAGGGCGTGAACCGTCCCTCGCTCGACGGAGAGCGTCACGTCGTCGTTGGCGACGACGCCGGGGAAGCGTTTCGTGATCCCGTCGAGGCGGACGGCCTCCGACATATCGGTGGCGCTTTCGACGGGGTAGGCATAAACGCCGCGTTTCCGCCGGGGCGGACCGGGTGGACCGGGTTGACCCGCGTCCGACCCCGGTCGCGTCAGCCCTCCTCGGCGCCCATCGCCTGCGCGATGTGCGTGAGCCCGACCAGTCCCAGGCCGCCGACGAAGTTGCCGGCGGTGACGACGACGGTCGTCGTGGCGACCGCCCACACCCCGAACTGGGCGTCGAACGCCAGCCCCAACAGGAGGTGGAGGACGGAGACGATGACGTGTTCGAACGAGCCGAGCGCGAGGAGGAAGCCGACCACGTACGCGAGGGGGATGCGGCTCCCGACGCTGTCGACGGCCAACAGCAGGTACGACAGCAGGCTGACGAGCGCGCCGCCCGCGACGGCGTCGGCGAACGCCGCGAGCGGCGCCTTGCCGGCGATATCCGTGGCGGTGTGCCGCAGCGCCTCGGCCGTCGCGGGCGAGAGCGCGCCCTCGATGGAGAAGACGCCCACCATCACCCCGCCGCCGACGAGGTTGAGCACGAAGGTGACGACCCACAGCCGCACGAGCGGCCGGAGCATCCACGAGTCGGCCTCGACCGCCTTGGCGACCGGGTCGAAGAAGTTCTCGTTGAACAGTTCCGACCGACCGACGATCAGGAAGACGACGCCAGGGGCGAACGCGAGCGCGCCGGCGATGGGGGCGAGTTCGGCCGACACCGGCTCGACCAGCCCCTCGACGATGCCGAGCGCGACCATTCCGAAGACGACCGTGAACCCGGCGATGAAGCTCGTCGCCACGAGTTCGACCAGCGACTGGTCGAGGCGGCGTTCGCCCTCGTCGACCGCCCGCTCGAAGATGTCGGAGGGGGAGGGAGCGACGGACACGCGTCGACGTACGTCGGAGCCGCCGAAAAGTGAACTGGCACCGCAGAGGGGGACCCCCTGTCTACCGGGGGGTGTGGAGGCGCCCCGCCGAACCGGGCCGGGTGTCGGCGGCGAGCGTCACGCGTCCGGGCCGTATCGCTCGGCTCAGACCTCGGCGGGGTCGGTCGGCACCGTGACCTCGCCGTCGATGATCGACTGGCGCGCCTCGTCGACGGCCGTCTTGACCTCGGAGGGGATCTCCGAGCCGAGTTCCGAACCGTACACGAGCGAGACGCCGTCGTCCTCCAGACCGAGCGTGACGGCGGTGCCGCCCTCGAAGCTCCCGTCGACGACCGCCTCGGACGCCTCGAACACCGCGGTGTCGACCCGCTTGACCATCGAGCCGAGGATGACGTTCGCGTAGTCGGGCAGCGTCACCGACTGGTCGCGGTCGACGCCGACCGCGAACTTGTTGGTCTCCTGGGCCGCCTGGAACACGCCCGTGCCGGTGTTGCCCGCGGCGTGGTAGACGACGTCGGCGCCCGACTCGTAGATGGCCTGCGCCGCCTCCCGGCCGCCGCTGGGGTCGCTGTAGCTCCCGACGTACGTCGACTGCACCTCGATGTCCGAGTCGACCGCCGCGACGCCCGCGCGGTAGCCCGCCTCGAACCGGCCGATCAGCGACCCCTCGACGCCGCCGACGAAGCCGACGACCGACTCGTCGGGCGACGTCTCGCCCGCGCCCGCCGCAAAGTCCATGTTGGTGAGCATCCCCGCCATCTGCCCGACGAGGTACGACCCCTCGTGTTCTTGGAACGTGTAGGCGGCGACGTTGTCGAACATGTCGCCCGACTCGGTCGTCGGCACCGAGTCGACGATCATGAAGTCCTGTTCGGGGTACTGCGCGGCGGTCTCCGCGAGCGCGTCCGACTGGAGGTAGCCGATACACGACACGAGGTCGTAGTTCGGGTCGGTCGAGGAGGCGTACTGCTGTTGGTACTCGGCGAACTGCGACACCGAGTCGGGTTCGGAGTACTGATACGAGAGGCCGAACTCGTCGACCGCCCGTTCGATCCCCGTCTCCGCCTGGTCGTTGAACGACCCGTCGCCAAGCCCGCCGGTCGCGTACACCATCGCGATGTTGACGTCGCTGCCGTCGACGGATCCGTCGGTCGCGGTCGTCTCCTCGTCGGTGCCGCTTCCGGTCCCCGCGGCGGTCGTCTCCTCGTCGCCCTCGGTGGTGTCTTCGCCGGCGGTCGTCGCGGTCGACTCGCCCTCGCTCGGGCCGCCCGCACAGCCCGCGAGACCGACGATGCCGGCGGCGCTGGCGGCTTTGATGAACGCGCGTCTGTCGAAGTTCCGGTCCATACCTTACCCGGGCGGTTATGCCGTTTAAAATCGTCGCATCGTGATCGGGGCGCGGGTCGGGCGGTCGGCCGTCCCGCGGGTGCGCCGTCCCGGCGCCCCGCCGTCTCGCCGTTACGCCGACTCCTCGTCGGCGACGGCGTCGGCGACGACGCCCGACACCTCGTCGGCGAGCGCCTCAACCTCGTCGCTCTCGGCGTACACCCGGACGTACGGCTCGGTGCCGCTCGGGCGCACGAGCGTCCACGACGCGTCCGGGAAGGTGAGCCTGACGCCGTACTCGGTGTCGACGTCGGCGTCGGGGAACGCCGCCGGCAGGGCGTCACCCACCCGCGCCATCACCGCCTCCTTGGCGTCGTCGGGACAGGAGACGCTCTCCTTCCGGTAGGGGCGCTCGGTGACCGGGTCGCGCAGCGCCGCGAGCCCCGACTCGGCGACGAGGCGGGTCACGACTGCGGCGCTGACGACGCCGTCGATCCAGCCGCCGAACGCCGGGTGGACGTGCTTCCACGGTTCGGCCGCGAACACCACGTCGCCGCCGGCCTCGCGAGCGGCGGCGATGCCGTCGTGGAGGTAGCCCAGCGCGACCCGTTCGACCCGGCCGCCCGCGGCCTCGACGCGTTCGTCGATCCGACCCGAGGCGTTCGGCGTCGTCACCACCACCGGGTCGTCCGCGTCGGCGGAACGGACGTACCGTTCGGCGAGTATCGCCACGACGGTGTCCTCGTGGACGAGTTCGCCGTCGGCGTCGACCACGACCAGCCTGTCGGCGTCACCGTCGTGTGCGACGCCCAGGTCGGCGCCGCCGCCGCGGACGAACGCCCGGAGGTCCGAGAGCGTCTCGGCGGTCGGCTTCGACCCCCGGCCGGGGAAGTGGCCGTCGACGTTGGCGTTGAGCGTCACCACGTCCGCGCCGAGTTCCCGCAGCACCTGCGGGGTGACGACCGACGCCATCCCGTTGCCGCAGTCGACGGCGACCCGCACCCCGTCGGGGTCGGCGCCGAACCCCGCGGCGTACCCGGTGACCGCGTCGCGGTAGTCGGCGAGCACGCCGTCGCGGGTCGCGTCGCCCCACTCGTCCCAGCGGGCGGGCGGCGTCCCCGCGGCGACGCGCGCCTCCACGTCGTCCTCGGCGGGACCGCCGTACTCGACGCCGTCGACGAACAGTTTGATCCCGTTGTCGGGCGAGGGGTTGTGCGAGGCGGTGAGCATCACGCCCCGGCGGCCGCGGGAGGCGAACGCGAGCGCCGGCGTCGGCACCTGTCCGACCCGGAGCACGTCGGCGCCGGCGGACTCCAGGCCGGCCTCGACCGCCGACGCCAGCGCCGGGCCGGTGACGCGCCCGTCGCGGCCGACGACGAACTCGCGGTCGTCCGCCTCGCGCGCGGCCGCTCCGACCGCCCGCGCGACGTCGAGCGCGAGTTCGGGCGTGACCCGTTCCTCGGCGCTCCCGCGGACCCCGGCGGTTCCGAAGAGGTTCACACCCGTCCGTTCGGGGGGACGCCCATGAGTGCCCCGGTCGCGGACGCGCGGACGGGGGACCGAGCGCGGGTCGCACGGCGGACGGGCGGCCGCCGGCGCGCCGCCGGCTTTTCCTCCCGTCGCGTCGACCCGGGAGGTGTGAACGACAGCGACAGCGGGACGGACGGCGACGCCGACCGCGTCCGCGCGCACGTGTTCGTCTCCGGCACCGTCCAGGGCGTCTACTACCGCGCGAACACCCGCGAGGCCGCACGCGACCGCGGCGTCGACGGCTGGGTACGCAACCTCGACGACGGCCGGGTCGAGGCCGTCTTCGAGGGGCCGGACGACGCCGTCGAGGCGATGGTCGAGTGGTGTCACACCGGCAGCCCCGCCGCGACCGTCGAGGGCGTCGACGTCGAGTACGGCGACCTCGAGGGGGAGGAGGGGTTCTCGGTGAGACGGTGAACCCGCCGCGAGCGCCGCCCGCGACTACGCCGTGACGAGGTACCGGTCGCGGAGGTGGTCGAGCACCCGTTGTACGATGGAGGGGTCGTACGTCCAGAAGCCGTAGAACTCGCGGCGCTCGCCGTCGCCGCGGTCCTCCGCGAGGAGGGCGCACGCGTCGTTCGGGTCGCCGTCGCCGTCGAAGACGACGAACCAGGAGCTTCGGATCTCGGGGGTGTCCGCCTGGTGGACGGTGACGCCCTCGACGCTCGGCACGTCGGCCGCGGGCGTACAGTAGGCGTGGATGTCGAGGCGCTTCTTCGCGAGGTCCTCGTACACCGCCTTCTGCTGGCGGAGCGCGCCCACCCGCTGGAACCCCGCGTGGAGTTCGCCCGTCCCCTTCCGCCACGCGCGGTCCTCCATCTCCCGGGTCGCCGCGAGCATCTGCTCAGTGTCGTAGGAGGTGAACGTGGTGTCGTCGAGGTGTTCGAGCAGCCCCGAGAACGTCCGCGGCTCGCCCACCCCGGCGGTCGCCTCCGCCGCCCCTTCGAGGTCGCGGAGGTCGACCGCCGCCAGCACCGCGTGGTCGTCCTCGTCGGACAGCACCGCGTACCCCGACAGGTCGCTGTCGCTCTCGCCCACCTCGATGCGAACCTGCTGGGAGGCGAAGTACTCGCGGAGGTCCGTCACCACCGCCTCCGACGGCGGGTCGAACACCGTCAGCCGCTTCTCGCGGCCCTCCACGCTCGCGATGACGTCCCGGAGTGACATTGCGTTGGGTCGACTTCTCTCCGCACCATGTTAAGTCTGTCACGCGCGCTCGCGCGTCGCTGCTGCGGTGTCGGCGCGCCGTCGGGTTGCCGTCGCGTCGCCGCCGAGTCACCGAACGGTCGTCGCCGCGTCGCCGACGCGTCGCCGGGTCGCCGCACGGTCGCCGTCGCGGCGTCCGGCGGGCTTTTGTCGCCGCCGCCCCCCGACCCACCCGTGCGAATCGGCGTCGTTCTCAACCCCGTCGCGGGCATGGGCGGCCGGGTCGGACTGAAGGGGACCGACGGCAAGGTCGA